>CAVUVO010000014.1:0-301885 GCA_963744945.1 uncultured Alphaproteobacteria bacterium
ATCTTGGCCCCGCCGCTAAGCTAATGAAGCTGGCTCTACCGAGCTGGTGGTCTTTCCTGATCCCCCGATTGGCCCCGGTGCTTTTTCCCCAGCGCCGGGGCTTCTTGTCGTCGGCGGGACCGCATGTTCTTGCGGCGTTATGTCCGTGCTGGCGAGGCAACAAAGCGCGCTCAGCCGTGGTTCGAACCCATGGAGCCCAATCAATCGGGCGAAACCCAAAAGGAGAGCGTTATGTCCAAGAAAGCTGCCGAACATCACAGGAAGGCATCGGAGCACAGTTCACATGCCGCACGCCATCACGAGGAAGCCGCCAAGCAACATGAGGCCGGGCATCACGAAAAGGCGGCCCATCATGCTCACACGGCTGGGGGGCACGAGCGTCAGTCTAGAGCACACTCAGGTGAGGCGGCCAAAGCTCATGCTGATGAGTACGGAAAGAAATAGCGGCGGGCTTTGACCCAGTGGGCGTCGGGCTTCAGGCCGGGCGCCCTTTTTTATTCGCTGCGTGGTTTGCCGAGCGATCCGCTCCAGTGTGCGAGCGAACTCGTGTCGATAGGCAGCGGCCGCCCCGTCCGCCGGCGTTAGCGTGCGGCTAACACCTGCGGACCATCAGTACCAGCGGCTCCATTTCGCGGCTTAGTGGGGAATGCCTGCTGCCTCCCTCAAAGCGCAAACTAGTGGCTCCCGATTGGTTAGTTCTTCCCGCCAACGGATTGACTGCTCAACAAATTCGAGCATGGCTTGAATCTCAAGATCGCTGGCGTCGCGGTCGCGCATCTTGGCGACTTCACGCTTAAATGCTATCACCAAGGGCTCCGCCTCATTATTCAGCATGGCTAGTTCTCCGCGTTTGGTTTCGCCAAAACGCGGAAGAGTCCATTCGGTTTCCCGACCATCCCACGGAAAATGTCGGCCGCTTCGGCCGCGCGGCCTGGTTCGTAGAGATGCTGAGGTGGGAAGGGCGGAAGATGCCGCATACCCGGGTGCGGCACGACCGGGGAACATGCAATCCTATAACGGGTTTGGATAGCGATATGGATCAGTGGCTTTCCAATTTGTCACCATTGGCCGCCTATCTCATTGCAGCCTCTGCGATCATGCTAGGCGCCATATTCCTTTGCGGCGGAATAATCCTCCTCCTCGAACCCCGAAAAATGAGCGATTCCGAAAAGCTGGCTGCTATCAAGAAAGTGCTAGACCGTGCCGATGAGCAGCTCGGCCACACCCATACACCGACGGGCTCGTAATTAGGCTCGGCGGGTAAATCCGCCGCCCTGGCCGTTAGCGGACGATTGAACCTAGCGGCGCAATGTCCGCTAAGCACCAATAGCAGACATAGTCCAACAGGAAGCCGTGGCCTCGGGACAAGGGCCCTATAAACTCTTCAGGTCCAGTGGTAGCCATGGGGCGCTGTTATGCAGGGCTCATTGTTGCTTCAGCTGCTGATCTTGCTGGTGGTAGCCAATGGGACGGCTGTCGTCGCCAAGAAGCTCTTTGGAGCTACGTTGGCGCGTCCGCTGGACGGCGGCGCTCTCCTTGGCGACGGTCAGCCCATATTCGGACCCTCAAAAACTATCCGCGGCATCGTTGTGTCGCTATTGGCAACGTCCATGTGCGCAGCGGTGATGGGACTTGGATGGGGGGTCGGTATTCTGGTCGCAACCTTTGCGATGGCCGGCGATCTTTTCTCTAGCTTTGTGAAACGTAGGCTGCATCTGCCCTCAAGCAGCATGGCGATAGGTCTCGACCACATCCCGGAGTCCCTTTTCCCCCTCCTCGCCAGCCGGTGGTTACTGCCGCTGAACATTCTCGACATTGTGTTGGGGGTAACGATCTTCGTTGTGGGCGCTTTGATCCTGTCGCCTCTCCTTTTTAAGTTAAATCTTCGCGACGAGCCCCACTGACCGACGAATCGTCAGCTTGAAAGGTGGAGGTGATGCAGCGTGACCTCCGGAGGACAGTTAAAGCGCACAGGGACGATAGAAGATCCCGTGCCTACCGATGTGTAGCCCATCATATCATGGTATTTCCAAGCTCCGGCGCCCATGGACCGCGGCAAGACTGAAAGAAGCGTGATTGGAATACCGCCCGGTAGGCAGATCTGGCCGCCATGGGTATGGCCGCTCAACAGGACATTGAAGCCGGCAGCGGCAGCCTGCCGATACACCTCCGGCGTGTGCGAGAGCAGAATAGAAAACTCGTCGCGAGGGATCGCCGCAGCAGCCTTCTCGATGTTATCCACTCCGTAGGAACGGGCATCGTTGATCCCGCCGAGATAGAGACGCTGGTCACCGCGCTCGATAACGACGCTCTCGTTGAGCAACACTCTTATTCCCATCTCCTCTAATCCCGGCACCATGCAAACCGTATCGTGATCGCCAAGCACGCCGTAGATCGGCCCCTTGAGGGCATCACGCACGCGCGCCATTCCGGCAAGCGTTGTGTCATACGGACCGTAGGTGCCGCCCCGGTAATCGCCGGTTAGAATGCAAAAGTCATAGCGGGCCCCACGGAGGAGATCGATAGCGCGCTCAATTGCGCCTTCACTCATTTCGACATGAAGGTCACTGAGCTGAACGATGATGAGCCCATCGAAAGCGTTCGGGAGGTGCGGCGATTTAATGCGATTGTGCCGTATGGCGACCTTTGCCGCATTGCGAATTCCTCGCCAATAGAGGCCCGTCGCCATGAGTACCGCGCGTATCAGGATAGATGATGACCGCGCCAGATCCTCGATGGAAACGAAGCCTATGCCTTGGCCGAAACCCTGCGCCTCCTTCTCGATCTCGAGGCGCTGTCTCGCATAAGGCCCACGTCGCTGCTCAAGCATTTTCTGAATATCTTTGTTTACCATGGCCTGTGTGAGAGCTTCTGGGGCAGGGATGGCAAAACCCCGTTTGACCTGCAAGGCTTTCTTCTAGGGAAGAGCGAAGCGCGCCAGGGAAGCGGACCGTGGAAACCGCAAATAACGGATCGAATTGTGGCCGGAATCGCTACGTCTGCTTTGGGTCATTGGCAGACATCACGACACCAAGACGTATTCGTCCGCTTTGGTGCCACAAGCGGACAGCGGGAGTGAGTGCGAGCCGTCAGTTGGAGGTCCGGAAGTGCCTAAGCCTCATTAGCATATCCAACGATCTCCGGTTGGAACATATCCTGCTTCTTTCAGTTTTCTGCGCTTGGGAGGAAATCCGATGGCTGCACCCCGGGCTTACTGGAAGGGATATCTCAAACTCTCGCTAGTGACGTGTCCCGTCGCTCTTTATCCTGCTTCAAGTCAGTCGGAGAAGACGCGATTTCACCAGATCAATCGCAAAACGGGCAACCGTCTACGCCAACAGATGGTCGATGAAAAGACGGGTCGCGTGGTGGAGGGAGACAACAAGGGCCGCGGCTACGAACTCAAACGTGGCACTTATGTTGAGATTGAGCCGGAGGAACTGGAGGCCGTTGAAGTCGAGAGCACGCGCGCGATCGACATCGATAAGTTCGTGCCTGACGAGGAGATCGACAAGCGCTATTACGAACGCCCCTACTATATCGTTCCCGACGCCAAAAGCGGTGAGGAAGCCTTCGCGGTGATCCGCGATGCGATGAAGGACAAAGGCAGGGCGGCCCTTGCTCGGATTGTTTTCGCAAACCGCGAGCATATTCTTGCAGTCGAACCTTGGGGCAAGGGGATGCTCGGCACCACCCTTCGCTACGACTACGAGATCCGCGACGAAAAAAAGTTCTTCAAGGGCATACCGAGCCTGCGACTAAAGAAGGACATGGTGGAGTTGGCGGGTCACATCCTCGACCGCAAAGCCGGTCACTTCGATCCAGAAGAGTTCAAAGACGAGTACGAGCTGGCCTTACGTAAACTCGTAAAGCGCAAGGCTGCTGGCCACACCATTGAAGCGCCGGAAGAACAGCCTGCACCCACTAACGTGATCAATCTCATGGATGCACTTCGCGACAGTATGAAACGCAAGAAGGCATCTAGCTCAGGTCGATCAAGCCGTTCGTCAAAACCTCGAAGCCGCAGTCGAGGAAAGAAGGCTAAGCGAAAAGCCGCTTAACCAGGCGTCACTCGAACAAGGAGAAAGACGATGCGAGTGATGGTGCTCGTGAAGGCGACCGACGACAGCGAAAAGGGCATTCTCCCCACGACAGAAATGTTCGAGGCGATGGGCAAATATAGCGAGGAGCTGATCAATGCCGGTATCATGCGCGCCGGCGACGGCCTCAAGCCCTCTTCGCAGGGGAAGCGTATTACGTTCGATGGTCCCGCACGCACGGTCATCGACGGGCCTTTCGCCGAAACCCACGAGTTGGTCGCAGGCTTCTGGCTGTGGGAAGTCAAAGATATGGATGAGGCGATTGCCTGGGTGAAGCGCTGCCCAAATCCCATGCCGGGACCGAGCGAGATCGAAATCCGGCCTCTGTACGAGATGGCCGATTTTGCCTGAAAACCAGGCATCAACTCCGTCATCAAGAGCTTGCTAGGTCGAAGCGCTCGCGCAGCTCAGCGACAATCGCTTCGACCCTGCGACGACACTCTTGATCGATCGTCGGCCCTTCACCGAATAGGGAGGCTGACCAGGGAAGGCCTTTGGCGGGAGGATTGATAATCACCTCCGCCCTTTCACACTCAGGATGTCCGGAGCGTAACCTCTCCTCGATCATCAGCTTTAAATCGGATGCCGTTTTCTTGGATCGTTCGCTCATGAAACTAGCCATAGCATAAGGGCACAAGAGAAGCCCCGCGAACGGGGGCGCACGGGACTTCTCGGTTTCCTCCGGGGGAAGTGGCGGGAACCGTCTCAGGCGAGGCCACCCCGTAGCTCCGGCGCTGCTCGGTCGCGGTCTAATGTCCGCTATGGGTCATTAGCGAACATCAAGGTCGCGAATCTTGTACGTCTGCTTTGTGCCATTAGCAGACATCCTGGGTCCAGAATTGGGCCGTCACGACCATGTGGAAGGAGTTGCCTCGGCTAGGTATGCGCTCGGGATTGAGGTGCAGGTGGATTACCCCGGACTGTTTCAGGGCAAGCTTAGATGCTTGCGATAGCCGAAAGCGTTAGCCAGCTTCTTATCGGGACACGCCATTTCTGGTTCTCCCTGCTAAGCACAGTAGCAGCAATCACCACATAGGACTGTGGCGGCGGCGTCATAAGCCAAAGCGTCGAAATGAGAATGGTCACAGGGATGCGATTGCGCATAGCACCAGAAATTGCCGAAGGCGTTACCGCGGCCACTGAATCTTGCGTAGGATCGCATGGCTGCGTTTCGGCAACGGATAACGAGTCATTTTATTTGCAATATTAGTCGAACTTAGTCGCATCAAACCGAGTTGTCTCTCTCCAACCATACGCGTCAGCGAGGTTTCAATGCGCATAGGTAAAATACTCCGTCTAGCGGCACTAACGTTCGCATTAGCGATCGCCGTTACCCCCGCGCTTGTAGAGTATGCGGACGCCGGTCGCGGTGGCGGGCGAGGTGGGGGCGGAATGCGTGGCCATGGCGGCGGAGGTCATCATGGTATGCGAGGCGGCGGCGGCGGTCGTCACTATGGTGGTGGTGGAGGTCGTCACTACGGCGGTGGTTATCGCGGTGGTCGCCATTATGGGGGCGGTGGTCGCCATTATGGCGGTAGTCGCCATTATGGAGGCGGTGCTCGCCATTATGGCGGCGGTAAGCACTCCAGTGCCAAGCATCACGGTCACGGTCACGGTCACCGTTATTATCGTAGCGGCCACGGTTATGGTTATTGGCGCGGCGGTGTTTGGATCACGACCGGCATCATCGGCTACGGCGCCGGCAGTTATTGCTCGCGGCTCTACTACTACGACTACGGCCGTTGGCTGTATGAGTGCCAATAAACATACACAACGCGCTGCGGTCTCTAGGATGGGCTATCCAATGATCGGCAAGCCCGCCACAGAGGAACACCCAATTCCTTTGCGTGTTGTAACGGTGCTGGACGAAACCTGCCTGTCCGGCAATCAGCCCCCAGGCTGAGAGAGGCCCGGCTGTGGTGTTTGCCATGCAGTCGGGCTTCTTCTCGTTGCTAGCGCCACACTCTCACTAGGTAACGTCTGAGAAAGTTGATTGCCTCTTTGCCAAAGAGAGCAACGGCAGCGAATTTGGTGAGCAGAGGGGTAGCTCCCAAGGTGGCGATCAGCATAGTTTTAGTGTGGGGAGCAAGATCAGACCCGACGACAAGGGGTATAAGAAGCCACGCGCCGTAACCAGCCGCAATTAACGCAGCAGCTAGACCCACCTTCCATCCCAGCCTCTTCCAATTTGGCTTGCGTTGAGGCTGACTTGTCGCGTTCAAAACTAGCCTCGGCTTAGTAGCTCAGGCAGCTTGGCGAAGTTGCTCGCCAACCGCCTTGCCTCGTCCATGGTCAGAACGCTCGCGGCGTGCGCGTCGTTATCGTTTTCCCGGGCATAGAAGTACGCGAGTGACTGCCCATTGGCGTCGATTACCTTGAAGCCACCTGGCAAGCGTTCGACGGTCCATGGCGGCGGGAAGCGGCGGTTGGTCATCGCGCTGAGTAACAAGAAGCCTCGGGGAGTTGCGAGGCCCGCCCGAGGCTTCCAATTAGTCCAGAGGTTTGGTGTTGGTTCCTGCTTGGGGGCACCAACCTCATCAATCTATCATTGCATGGCGTCCGGCGGTGTAACCGGTTTGCAATGGCAAATGAAAAACAGCAAGGTTTCGCCCGAGAGCAATTTTTGTATCAAAAAATCCTTATCGAATAGATGGTTCTGCCTAGGAACTGCCATTTTGGCAGAGTGTGATCGACGTGGTGGCCCGGCGCGGCCTTAACTGGCCCGACGCGCCGATGTGGAACCGAACAGCCACCGTTCAGCGTCGAACACTCCGCTGAAGGGAAACCCGGCCTTGCGCCCTAGCCGCAGCCGGGTTTCTCGCAAAGGAACTTCTCCCCTTCCTCCAAGTTTCAGTAGCCAAGTAGGCCGACCCGATCCCAAGCGTGCACCCCTCACGCTCCGGCCTACAGGGAGAACCGCAACTCCCCTGCGAAGCCCCGGCCAGCACACCGGGGCTTACGCTTACCCTGTCCCCAAAAAAGAAGCCCCCGGACTGGAGCGCGGGGGCTAGGCTAGGAGTAACGCCGACGCACTGGTCAGCGAACGCTAGGATATAACAGCAGCTCCAAAAAGGAAACGGGGAGAGCCGCGCTAGCCCTCCCCGTCTAATTGCCTCGGAGTTATTTTCAGGCCGGCGTTTTGTCCGTCACCTTAAGGAGACACGCAATTGATGACAGTGATGGTGGCTAGGTCGCATTGGCGCTGCGCCAGACATGCCTTCAATTGGCTGCAGCAGAAGGTCGAACACGCCGCCTGAGATTGGACCTCAGCGGCATTCGCGGCGGTCGAGGGTAAGCAAGCATCGCCACAAGCTTGAAACCCATTGTTGCAAATACGTTGAGCGGTTTCATCACAAAGACGGGACGCAAGCGGCCTCTGTTCGCAAGGCGCAATTGCACATCGAGTGATGCAAGCCTTCACCCGCTCCGGTACAACGCGCATTACTTGGTTCAGATCACCGGTCGCACCCGAACCGCCTATGCAACTAGCCACGCAAGCTCGTTGAATGGCCCTGCAATCCTGCGCCATGGTCGGCGTGGCAACGAGGAGCATCATGCACGCCGTCGTTTGAAGAAGTAGGCGCATAGCCTTCCGGGGGGAGGGCGATAAGGTAAGGCCGATCTATCCTACCCAGCGAAGCTTGATTGCCTGAGACATAGCAGGGGGGGCAAAAGCGCCATTCGGCAATTCGCGAATGAGTTTACTTCGAACCAGGTTTGTCAGCATCGGATGCATCCCTTGCGTGGCGGATTCTGCGTCGGAGAAGAAGCCCTCTTTGACCGCGATGTCGATAAGTTCCTGCCTCGTCAATTGCCCAGCATCATTGAGTGCCTCCATAACGCGATCCGCGAATGCGACCAGCGGGGAGGAAGGGACCGTTTGCGTCATGGGCATACTCCGATCCTCAAACTCGATGAATTTTGTAATCATAGAGAGGGCAGACTGCAGTTCGCCTATTCTAGCATCTCGCTCATTTTGGAGTTGCCGGATCGACCTTTCAAAGTGGTCGTATGCGCCTCTGAGCTGTTCGTCGATCAGCGTTGCACGCTCTTGTAAATCGCTCCGAATGTCACGCATGGCCCCCCCGCAATTTTAGCCGCGCCAAAAATCAGATTAACAATCGCGACAACCGAGTGAAATTGGAGGCTTTGGGGAACCAGACTTATCCACACCCCCCCAATGCTCGGGGTTAAGCGTGGGCAAATAGGACCATCAACGGCGGTGATGAAGGCGATAGCCAAGGGGTGGTTGCCGAGAATAGCAGGCTATCAAGGGCTTTTCACCCAATAGAAGAAGCCCGTAATAGAAGAAGCTCATGCAAAGGAGAAATGATGATGGTCAGGGAAGAGTACCTCCCGGAGAGCCGCGCGTGCGTCGCGAGACAAAGTGCTATCGGGGTTTCGGTCAGGGCAGCCCACTCCATCGGGTTGCTTTGGCAAGTGCCGGCTGGGAGGCCGCGTAACCCCTCCCGGCCGGTGCGTTCACTTAACAGCCTACAACACATCAAGAAAAATTCTTGACGCCAGGACAGAGCAGAGCAGCGCGGAAGCTTCTGGGTATATCGTCGGCTTCGGCCGGCGCCCTTTCGCTACCCCGTCGCGGCGGCCCCTCGCCGCAACCGCTCATCAGAACCGGCGCAGGATTGTAGACGTAACCCTTGCCGTTTCGACCGAGTTGGTTGGTTCTTCATCGAGCTCGGCCAAAAGTGCTTGGGCACTTTCTAGCTCGATAGCGAGTTTCGTCCAGCCATGTGCTAAATCGACAAAGGTTCTAGCGACATTGGCAGAGCGCGCCTCTTCAGCAAGTTGCTGGCAATTTCGTGCGTGGTAACGGCATTGCTTTGGGTCACCAGCATGCTGTGACGCCTTTTGCGAAGGTACTGTCAGTTCGGCTGGCTTGCATCATCAGACATGGTGTGGCCGTCCTCAACTTTGCCAACCTTGAACAGGCTGGCTACGACGACATAAATGACCAGTCCGACGAAAGCGCTTACGTCCCGAACCTTACGAAACATGGTCCGGTCCTCCTCGCACCTAGCCTGGGCTGCAAGCACGACGATGGCCAGTCGTTTTTCGATACTAAACTGTACTGTTCCATGGAAAAAACCCCGGACAACGTGGAAGCGGTAAACCGGTTTTACGCAGGGCCGTTGAGTATGCGCAGATGAGCTATGGCGCGACAGCCTTGTTCCGTGTGGTTTGCATGCCCACGGTGAGAAACCCGTCCGCGCTTATGCAGTCGGGTTTCTCTCAGCCGGATCAGAGCTGATTGACAACAGCTGTGCAGGGAAATGACCCTGAACCATCGTTCAGTCTGTTGCCTCTTAGTAAACTCGCGAGGTGTTTGTACGTTCCCGTACAAAGGCTGGTCTCCACGAATGGAGAAGCTCCGAATGGGACGGGCCTGTGAACCTCAAACCGGGACCTCTCTGGTTCCCCCTGGGGGTCAAGGTTGGGCGACAGCGTAACCATTCGTTAACCATCCCGGCATCACGATCACGAGACTTCATTGGACAGGAGAAGGACATGGGCACGATCTTATTTGAATGTCCTATGACGGGACGCCCAATCTCGACTGGAGTTGAAACCGAGCCCATCAGCTTCTGCCGAATTTCTAAAACATGGCTCGAAGTATTTTGCCCGGTCTGTGGGCACTTCCATGGGGCGAAGATATGGCTTGCCCCGGAAACGTCGGCTTCGATGGCCTTCAGCAACAGCGCTGCCATCCGAGAGTGAGGCCTTAGTAGCTAACGCAAAACGTCATCCACTCGTCGCTTGGCTTCGACTACGGCATCGTCTGGGTTCTGGCTATAAACCTCACAACGACGAAGGATCGGCAAGTCGGGTCGCGTAGGGTAGATACCTACTTGCCAAACAGAAACATCCTGCGACACCTCTAAATCGTATCCACGGTGGCATAGTGTGTATCGCGGCGATTTAGCTTTACGGTCGCCGTAGGGACAGCCAAAGCCAACGACGGGCTTTTCAATCCACTTGGCGCCCGGGCCATGCGTGTGATGACGCTCAGGACGATGATAGTTCTCGAACTTTTCCATGAGGTTCCCCCGTCGCTACAGGATTGGCGAAGACCTCTTTCAAATTCGTTTCAGGCCATCACCCTTTTGAGTGGGGGCCCATGGTCTTGCCATCCGCGAAGCCGACCGGTTAGCTGTGAACTAGTCGGTGGTCTGGAGATCAACCTGTAAGGCCAACTCCTCAACCTCTTCGGCCAACAGCGGGAGACCCGCTGAGGCCAGCAGCTTCATCGCTTCTATCAGCTTCTCATAAGCCGCTGCCCGCAGTTCCTTTCTCGTCATCTCTTGGCTCCTCCCTCAAAATGGAGCGCAAGGGTATGGTGGCCTTCCTGCCGTGAAGGTGGAGTTAAGACAGTCGTTGAAAGGAGCGATCAGATCGGGGTGTTCCTGACGGGTCAGGGAGGGACAAATGGTCAACACCACGATGCGTGACGCGTTTGGCCGGTGGAAAGGTGCGCTTGTTGATCAGGCCAAGCAAACAACCCGAGCCGCACGCCACCGCGCTCATGCGCGCGTCACCAGTATGGAAGACTTAATTGCCGAAACACCCGCTGACGACATGGAGGGCGTCGGCATCAAGCTCGCGCTGACGTCTATATTAGCGGCGTCGATCCCGAGACGGCAGACAGTGCCGCCGAACAAGTCTTGTCGGCCTATAAAGATTGCGTTCGCGTTCTCGGTCGCGACCCTTTGGCGGAAGTCCAGGGTTTGATGCCAACATGCCAGCAGGGCAGTGTGAAGCCACAAATCGGGCTTGTGCTGGTTCAACGCCGCTTCGGCTCTCGCCCCCGCTAGATTTTAGCCAAGCCCAATTCCTTATTTCGTTGCGTCACTTCAGCGACATTAAAGCTGGACCGGTGTAATGCCCTTGGGTTCGCCCCCGAGCGAAAGAGCTCAACTCCAACGAAAATCTCAGACAAAAAGAATGAGCCTCTTTGGGGAAGGCGCGCGACGTTAATCCGCCTGTTGTTGGTTCTCATATCGACGGTAGAGCCTAACCACGATCCACCCCAAAGCGCGCGCTGCGGCCCACACCGTCCCGCAAGCTATCACGAGCCCCAACACGCCGAGGAAAAGGTCACCAACGCTGGTCGGCGGGATGTCTTCTGCATCAGGGTGCCAGAGATCGCGCACGTCGAAAGTAATCAATACCAAGCCGAACGCTAACAGGAGTGCGGCTAGTATGGCCGCGACCCAGTGAAATCCACGCCTGATCTTTTGCTCTCCGGAAAGCATCGTCGGATGCCATACGATCCAGCACAACTCGCGCTTCTTAAGCTGGCAGCAAGCAGCATGAAAAAATCGAAAGGCGATGGCAGCTCTTCCTGCGCTGTCTACCGCTTATGCTTATCACTTAGATCGTTCACCCCTTCGTCGTAGCCGTGACGGCTGCTGTAGAACATGAGACCTAAAAGTCCGAACCCGACAAGCGACGTGACCACGATGCCTAGGATCATCGCCAGCCAGCCATGAAAGCCCATCTCGGTACTGGCCGTTTGCTCCCATCCCCAAATTGCCCAAGCGACCGTGACGCCGAACAACGTGAGCAGGCTGACGATTACCAAAATAATTTTCACAACAAACAAACGCGATCATCAGGCGACTGTTCCTCTAGCCAGCATCAGCACAAAGTAAAGGCACAACAGAAGCAATGGGATGACCAAAGGGCGTCGGCTTCGGTGGCGCCCTCCTTCTCTACTTTCTCTAGTTTGAATTGCCTGCCTGCTTGGGGTTAGCGGGAACCCTTGCCGATGGGAGTAGTTTTTTGGTTTTAGGTCTGAAAGGAAGCGAGATGCATCTATCACTTCTTGCGGTGCTTCTAGTCGCTGTATGGGCCTTTCCGGCGGAAGCCGCTCGGCCCGTCAAGGGCGCAGTTCAAGGGACAGCTACGGCTGCTACCGGTGTCGCTAGGGGCGCAGGCCAAGCTGGCGTCGGCATCGTGCGCGGCACGAGTACGGCAGTGAGAGGAACCGCGAGAGGACTCCGCTGCGCGGTGACGTTAGGCAATCGCTGTTAGGCACGTAACCAAGCCGCGAAGAGGCAGAAAAAGTCCGAAGGTGCCTAACGCTTCAGCAAACGAACCCCCGCGTTAGTGGCGCGGGCCGGTATGGAGTTTCGACGGTCTGTTCACCGCGCAATTTGCGCAGCGCATCCACATCGTTGTCGGCGAGCTTGACGCGCCGCAGCCCGTCTATCGAGCGCCAGTCATTACAGTCGAGACAGCCGATGAGCCGCGTGCCGCTGTCTTCGATCTCGATCAAAGTGCCGCTACAGCGCTTGCATTTCCCCTGCATCATGCCGACCGCCCTTACCCGTCACCTCAAGCTCACGCAAACCCCAGGCTTACGTCCGTCGGTGAACTCCACGCCAGCGGCTTCGAGAACTTGACACAGGCTGGTGACGGTACTGGCTCGTATTTTATCGCCTCGCTCGAAGCGAACGATTGTTTGGGGAGCCACCCTGGCGGCAACCGCTAACTTTTTTACGCTCAAACCTAGCGCGGCGCGTGCCATCCGGCATTGAACAGGAAGCATCCGCGATGCCTCATCAACAAGCCAATGGATGTTACATTAAGTTGGCAACGCTTATGTTGGTGCTGTTCGACAAACTTAATTTACCTGAGGCTAGGAGGTTCGCACATGGAACAGTTCAACATAACGATGCGAAAGTATCTCAAGGAGGTAGGAGTCACCGCGCAACAAGCGATCGAGCGGGTGGTGCGTGAGGAGAAGCTGGCGGGAAAAGGAAAACTCAAGGTCAAAATGGTCCTGACCAGCGAAGGAACTAACCTGAGGCATGTGGTCGAAGGCGAGATCGACTTGGCCGATGCACACGATACCTAGACTGCTCGCTTATCGGGTACGCCGCTCCGCTGGCAGCGAACCGAACCGATAAAGCTCGCCAGGATCAATTGCAGGCGGCGATGACGGATCGGCTAGAGTCTCAGAACTCTCGATGCTAGTTGCAAGGTCGGTCCATTGCTTCGCCATATCGAAAAACATCTCGCGCTTCGCTCCCGGTGGAAATGCCTCCGCCGCCTGAATACATTTGATTGCATGTTCGGTGCAGATTTTTGATGTAAGCATCGCCCTTCCCTCCTGTCTAAGGGGGACAAGGCGGCTTGCAGACGGGCTTGATAGGAGGAGCCGCCTTGTCCGGCGCTGGCCCGCCTAGTACGAGGAGCGGTTCCACATCAGCGCATTAGAAGGCTCACGCCACATTTCGGCAAAGTAATGACTTAATTGCGGAAGTGTTTGAAAACGTACAGAGTTTTCACTTTAAGAAATGCTCATTCTCTGCAAAAAATGACCATCACCGGCTTCGAGGGGAGGTTCAGGCCTCCGGTGATCGGTGAGATGTGATGCTCCCGCCTGCTCGTAGGGAGTACGCCAATGCCGTTCCGACACGTCAAAGATAGCTATCACCCCGAACAACTTAACAAGCTAACTGAGGCCTTCGATTTGGTTTGGCCCCAGGTCCTGCTCGTTTATGGTCCGGCTACCGACCTTCAACTAGAGCAGCTACGGCAGCGCCTAGGCAATTTCATCGTTGCGTGTGCATGTCGGGGAGAGTTCGAGCCAGAAAAATTGGTGCAGACTGCACTGCGAGCTTTCACCACCCGACGCGCAGCATGATCTCTCTGTTGGAGGTTGCCTTTGCAGCCTGCCCGCTTCAATGCTTCACGACCGAAGATGTGCTCCGACGGGACACATTTAGCGGTCAGCCGCGAGCTGGTAGCAATGTCCGATTGGGAGCTTGAGCGTGGCCTCGCATCATCTCTCGGCTTCGATCAAGACCGAAGGAATGTAGCAAACCGCATCCTTAGGGAGCGTTATGCCGGGCAGGAGGCGGGCGTCGCTCTCTGGATAATGGCGATAGCGGCGGGGGCGTGCGTGATTGCACTGCTTGAATAGCTAGCCAGGCCCCGGGATTGAAATGCAGAAGAAACTAGAGGACGAACTGGACCAGCTCGCCGACGAAGAAATCGAGAAGCGACTAGCTGCTGCGGTTTGGGTCGATGACAAGCGTGCTGCTGTCCTACGCTACCTCGAAGAGAAGAAGCTGGGCCGGAAGAAGCAGGCCCAAGTAGCTGAGCTTGAGGCGGCGCGTAGCGCCAAAGACGCTGCGTGGGCTGCCGTGGATGCGGCTAAGGCGGCGCAGCGGACGGCGAACCTCGCCATCACCATAGCGAGCGTGGCGGCGGCAGCAGCCATCTCCGCAGCGGCGGTTGCTTTGGTAACTCTTTATATGAAGCCTTGAGAGGCGTTGAGCCTGGCTGCCCCACCGCCGGAGGCCACGCTCTTGGCAAATTGATCGTTCTAAGCTGCGGCCTCGGACCGTTTAGTTGGAGAGGAAGGCAGCATGAAAGCAAGGGACGCTCATATCCTCTGGACGCCCGGCGATTGCAACAGGAGATTGCTGCGGCGAGGAGATCATCCGCCGGGCTCTGTGAAGGTGCTTCCCTTCCTCAGCGACGGCGACCGGAAAGAGGCCGCTCGGTACAAGCGGGACACGGGCGCGAGTTTGACCGATTGGAGGCACAGGTCGTCGGAACAGCTCAAGGCGCTGGTGCTGACAGAGTTCCATGCCCTTGTAGTGAGGGACGGCATGCATCCCCAGGCAGTGCACCAGGCCTTCCTGGTGATTGATGAGTACCGGGAAGCCATCTCGCCAGACGTTGGGGGCGCTGAGGGCGATCTGCTCTGAAGAGGTTTGTAAGAGCGCTAAAAGCGCCATTCGTATCAATAAGCGCCGTTGGCCAGGTTTGTAAGCGCAAGCCATTGATCTTGCTTGTTCGGGGCACGCCCGTCACTCCCGCCAAACACCTCGCATACTCGTATTTGTTTCAATGGCTTGCGGAGAAGTTTGTAAAGCCGGAACTCACACTATGCGTGTGAGGCAATTTCAATCCGCAACTTATGACTGTCGAGACCGTAGCGCTCCAAAATTCAGAACTGCCAGTGTCTGCTAATGACCCAAAGCGGACAATTCGGGGTTCAACTATTGGCGGCCTCACCGTTGCCCGGACTTGGATGCCGTCCAAACTATGGGAAAGGACGTAGCTATGTCAGATACCCGGCGACAGGACCAAACCGAGGGACAGAGATGAGCACGCAAGGTCCGATGGCGGCGGTGCGCCAGTACATCGATGGCTTTAATAATGGTGACGCAAAAGGGATGGCGGCCACTTTCGCTGAAACCGGATCAATCCTAGACGGCATGGCACCACATGTCTGGCTGGGGCCAACAGCCGCTCAAGACTGGTATCGGGACGTGTTGGCTGAAGGCAAGCAGCACGGTGCCTCAGATTATTTCGTTACTCTGGGCGAGCCGTTGCACAACAACGTTACGGGGGACAGCGCCTACGTGGTTTTCCCTGCGACCATGACGTTCAAAGTGGGCGGGCAGCAGATTACGCAATCTGGCGCGGTCTTTACAGTGGCGCTCCGCAAACTCACCGAAGAGTGGCGCATAGCGGCTTGGGCGTGGGCGAAAGGCACTCCTCGGTAGCGAATACGTGGCGAGCTACTGCCATGTCCGCTTCTGGCACTTGGCGGACTTCGAGCGGCGTGTCGTCGAAATCGGAGGGGGCTCGGCTCGATCTGCTTTGCAAAACAACGCTGCTCGTCCCTTTGGAAAGACTGCTTGAACGCCGCTGGCGTGACGGCCCTGACATGTGCGTTTGTGCTAAAAATTGGGGGTCTTAGTGGTATGGCTAACGGATGAAGCGAGCCACCCTCGATGCAATTCTCGTCGCCGAAGTGGTCTGTATTTTCGGGTTACTCATGCTGTTGGTGGCGGGCTCGCGCTTGACTGATTTTGATTACCTAGCCGAGCGGTACCAGTCGCTTATTTCAGCGGTGCCGAATGCCTTCAGAAGCACGTTGTACAAAGGCTACTAATTTTTCCGCAGACCGGAACAATTGAGCAGGAGCTTGTCCGCAAGGCCTTAATGCCAAGGCCCGTGAGCTGGGCTGGATCGCCTAGGGTCGGCGTCACAATAGTGAGACATGACCTGCGTTAGCATCCGCATGCTGGCTCTTGGCCAGCGCCTTCTCTGAGGGAAGCCCCGGCGCTCACAGCGCCGGGCTTCCTGTAAGAGATGCCACACGATGCAATCGTGCGATGAGTTGCGTTGCAGCTAATTGGTTCCAATTATCCATTCCGGTGATCGTGGGCTTCGCATCCTCTTTATCGCTGAGCGCATCGCTATCAATCGCCATTACTCCGCTTGCCGGAGCTACGCTCGCCCACTGCTGTTGGCTGATAGTTGGTATCGCTACTTTGATGGTGGTGGTGTCGGGTTGCACTTAGTCACACTCGCGACATGGCCCGTAATCCCGTCCAAGCAACCTGTGTCTCAGGTTTGTAAGTGCGCCGAAAAAGCCTTTGCAGTCAGTCTGCCCCGATAGCGAAGTTTGCAGACGCCCGGTTGCCCACTCCGGCGCCCTCCTTTGTCAACCTCGGTGAGCTTCGTCTTAGGTGGTTCTGCGCGCGTCAAGCGCCTAAGCTGGTCTCCTTCGATGCCGGGCTACTACGGTCATGAACAGACTTAGTGCACTCGCCGTCCTTTTGCTTTTCTCGCTTGCCAGTTGCTCGCGCCATGAGACCCTTATGCCCGTCAATTATTCGCCCCCACCCTCCGCGGAACCGTCCGATGTCGAAATCAGGACAGCCATCGTTCAGCAGTCCATAAGGAGCTATCAAGGGCTCTGCCCGTGCCCCTACAGCGCATCGAATTGCCAAGGTCACAGCGCCTACGACAAACCAGGCAATCAGAGCGTCTATTGCTACACGAAAGATATTCCGGCTGAGAGTGACCGCTTACCGTGCTGATCCTGACTTGCGCACTTCAAGCGGTGAAGCGAGCGGCGCCCCACTTTCCATAAGGGCACCTCAGCATGCCTCGCCTCCCGTACCCCCGAACTAAATTGCTCCCGGCGTTGAGAGGGTCGGCTTCGGCCCGGCGCCTTTTACTTATCTGCTGGGCTTTGCTTACAATCCGCGAAATACGTTGCCGGCTGCCAGGATCAAAAAGCCGACCAACAGGAGCGTGAACCCGGTGGTGATGTAGGGGACGCTGATGTGGGCGTAGTGAATGATGGAGGCGATCAGGGCAATGACGACCGCAATACCAAAAGTGATGACCTTGGGTGCTGATAGATCGAGCTGCATGTTTCCCCCGTTTTGAGCCCGACTGGTGGGCTTGAAGGTTAGTTTACCCTCTAGCGCAGGGTTTAGCGATTGGACCAGGCGCCTTCTTCATCGCAAATTTGTCCTTTCGCGTACAATAATACCGGGAGTTGCAATAGGGTCACAGTGCTCAGCTGGCAGTGGAGGTACTCCTTCTTAAAAGATGCTTTTGCTGAAGACGGCCTGACAATGACCAACCCTGAACTTCACATAGCAAGTCGTGGCGATCTCATCATAATTGCCCATCCGGCCACCCAGTTTTTTGCCGTCTATGCGAAGGCGAACGATGGGTCGGAGATTGTTCTCAAACGCCGCACCGATACTGGAGACAATGTGTTGCTCGTCCAAGTTTGGCAGGCAGCAAGCACCAAGGCGCGCGAGCTGGGGTGGATTGCCTAACGCAAGAAACCCGGCCACGCGGAGGACGCGAGCCGGGTTCCCCGGCTGATCTGGCGGCGGAATACGACCTTGCCGAGGTTTCGCCACGAGATCGGTTCAACGCCGCGATACGATGGGTATCTTAGTAGCGCCAGCGACGCCCATAACCGTAACCATAGGACCGTCGGTAGCCGTAGCCGTAGTAGGGCCGGTGGTAGTTATAGCCATAACCGTAGTTACGGCGATAATGTCGCCGGGCGTATCGGTGATAGTAGGCAACCTTTTCAACTGCCGTGTCCGCGACAGCGGAACGATCCAATGCGAGCGTGGGCATGGCGGAGTGGGCCGGTCCGGAACCCGCAAGCAATCCGACGCTCAGGAGTAGGCCAGCGACTAATATCGTGAAGAGATAACGCATTCACATTCTCCTTGTTTAAAGTTCTTGGATTTAGCAAGTCTCGGCGTTTCATTTAACGCAGCGGCCACCCACTGAACGCATCCCAACCGCACACCTGGCGGCGTTCCGGCGGGCGGAAGTACGTATGCACTGACCATTGACCATGTGCATACCCGCACCGCATGCCTCGCGGACTTGCGTGACCATGCCGTCCGGCTGATGAAGCGGCGCGAGGCGACATGGCCTGCGCGGAAGCTGAGACGATTAAGGTAAAGGCAACAGCGATCAATCTAATCATTGGTTTTCTCCTAAGTGAACCAAACGACCACTCCGCCGCTGCCTCACGCCGTTCGGGACGAACCCTGCGTGACGCGCTTGACCACCATGGCCGCGATGCCCGCGAGCACGGCCTTGGCCTGTGGGGACGATAGCATGTCGATGATCGGGTTCGACCCTGGCGCTTGCCCCTGAGGCTGGCCAGCGCCGAGGATATCCCGGAGCTGACCGGGCTGCTTATGCAGATCGGTGAGCACCTGGCCCAGATCCTTCGGGTCGGACGCCACCTTTCGCGGCAGCTTCATGCCGCGCGCCGCGGCTCGCTCCTGCAGCATCTTCACGAACTCCGCCCGCTCTTCCGGCGACAGCTTGCCTAGCGCCTCTCGCGCCGCCTGAGCGTACTGATCGGGCGGCACGGAGTGTGACACTTCACTATATCGCTTCAGAACCTCTTGGTCGGAGTAGCCCTCGGACGGATCTCCTTGTTCGTATCGATCAACGAAATCCTTGTAGTCTTTCTGACGTTGTCCACCGCCGAGTAACTCGTCAAGGATACCCATGTGTACCTCCTTTTGAACTCTTAATCGTCGCCAGCTGCTGCGTTCGCCATCGCTACTTTGCAGGCATCACTAAGATTGGCGACGTGAGACTTCATGCAGGCTTCAAGGCGGCCCTCGCCAGCTTTCACATCCGCGCAATGCTGTTTCACGTCAGCCGCACATGCCTTGACGTTTACGGCCTTGACCAAGACGTCCTTGCACTCGTCCGACAGGCCCTTGAGGTTCGTCTTGAGGCAATCCCTGATCTTGCCTCCGCCAGGTACCACCCCGGGGCACATCGCCTTGGCATCCTTCAAGCAAGCGCCTGCTAATTCTGCCGACGCCATGGAAGATGGGAGCAACAAGGCGATGCCAAGAAAAAGAGAGCTGGTGATGCCAATAAGTCTGGTCATGTGAGCCTCCTGTTTGAGGCTAATTGGGACGCACGTTGGTCGAAGAATTGTCAGCCGCAGATGTGGCAGTGTTTGCTTCGAGTGACGCCTTCACCCTCCAATGCAAGGGATCATCGGCCCTCAGTACGTGCCAAATAGCGGCAATCGCTGGAAGCGTCTTGGGATCGTAAATGTCCGTTCGGAAATTTGGAGAGGGCATTGGACTCCTTCCGCTTTTGCAGGCGGGAGCGCGACCTACTCTCTCAGCCACAGTGCCAAATACCTTACTGATGGTACGTCAGCGTACAGTTCCGGCGTGTAACAGAGTAGGTTGAAGACGCGGCGCGCAGGGCGTAACCAACGATCCCCCATGAGCTATTCAAATTGACCGTCGGTCAGCTTATTGCGATGAGCTTGTCGAAGCGTGCCCCCATCCACGCAGTGTGACAAACCGCAGTTGGTATTTTATGCAGCATAAAGCGTGTATAAGGCACCCCTCCGTCCCCGACGGCCCCCATTTGAGAGGAAGTGATATGTCAGACATTCAAAAGTTCGGTGAAGATTTTCAGCGAGTGGGCAAGGACGGCTTCGATGCCGCTGTCAGCTCTTTTGGTGAAGTGAATAAGGGCCTACAGGCCATTGCTGCTGAGTGCACCGCCTACTCGAAAAAGACGTTCGAGGACGGTACTCGCGCCTTCGAGCAGCTCCTCAGTGCAAAGTCATTCGAGCAGGTATTTGAAATCCAGTCTCAGTATGCAAGGATGGCTTATGAAGCCCATGTGGCCGAGTTGTCGAAGCTCGGTGAGATGTACGCTGGTCTGACACGCACCGCCTACAAGCCAGTGGAGCAAGCCGCCGCCAAGGCTGGTTCACCCAATCGGCTTCGCAGCGCCTAATTCAACGAAAGACCTGCGGGCAGCCTCAAGTCTTTTTTCCCGCTTGGGAGCGTGAGGCATTGGCGGCGTGGGCGCTTCGGGCGATCTGCTCTGAAGAGGTTTGTAAGAGCGCTAAAAACGCCATTCGTATCAATGGCGGCCGTTAGCTAGGTTTGTAAGCGCAAGCCATTGATCTTGCTTGCTCGGGTCACGCCCGTCACTCCCGCCAAACCCCTTTCTGTCTCAAAGGCTTGCGGACAAGTTTGTAGAAGGCAGCCATCACACCATGCGTGTGAGCCAATGGCGCCCGGTGGGACGTCATCACCCTGTCCGGGCCCTCGCTTCAACACCACCCCGTGTCTGCTAGTGACCCATAGCGGACATCGCAGACTTCCTACTTGGACAAATCAGTTTCCGGCTCATTGGCGCCGAGGCAGGCGGTTAAGGAATTTCTGCAATGTGGCAAATGCCACAGCGCGCATCCAAGATATGATCCATGATCTCCTCCAAGCTCGAGTTGTTCTTGAGCTGACTCGGAAGGAGATCCACGATGTATCCGCGCACTCGATTTTTATGTTTCGCCGCTGCGGGCGCTCTTACCCTCTCCACGGCAAGTATTTCAGTTCGTGCCGATGAATTATTCCAGAACGTTGGGCCGGTCGGTCCTCACGAGGCCATCCTCACGACGGTTGGCAGCAAGCGCCTTATTGCTTTCTACGAGCCAGACGGCGCGAATTGCGGTCTCAATGTCGTGATGTGGGACAGCGCCGACGAAAACGGTGATTCCCCGGCCCGCGTCCGCGTCAGCTTGATCGCGCATCAAACGGTGCACATCGACAGCGCCGACAATAAGTCGATCAATCTCCAATGCGGCGACGATGCCGAGACGCTGACGCTTGTCGACACCAACAAGTTAGTTGCCGCTGGCGTTGCGCAATAAACGGCTTCAGCGGTGAGTGCAAATCCGCGTCATGCGAGTTCGAACGCGTTCGCTCAAAAATTCAACGTAAAGCAGGATTTGAGGCCCTTCATTGAAGCTCTGTCCAAAGCTTCTGCTGGGCGTTTTCCCGGGCAAGGAAGTTCCGAACTCAAAATTGATCACGAGCACCGAATGGCGCGTCAACCTGGAACTCTGTACGTTTGCGCACGGATCAACGGTCCTCAGGCTCGTGATAAGTGCCGTTGGCACTTGCCTTGAGACCATCCCGATCAGAAATAACGATATGGCCTCGCGACATCTGGATGACCCCTCTGCTCTCCAAATAGTTTAGGGCAACTGTTACGCCCGCACGCCGCACCCCAAGCATTAAGGAGAGGAACTCGTGGGTGAGCGGAACCTCGTCACCATCCAGGCGGTCATTGGCCATGAGCAGCCACCTTGCCAAGCGCTCCTCAAGAGTGGCGGTGCCATTGGAGAAAGCGGTATTTGCCGTCTGGTTCATGAATGAATGCACAAATTTGAGAAACGCCTTTTCGAGCGAGCGACTCTTAGCCATAGCTTCACGCAATTTGTCGGCAGGAATGCGCGAGCCCTCTCCAGCCACTTGAATAAAGTTCTCATGGGGCGAGCGGTCGTTGCCTAACACAATGGGAAGGCCGGTCATGCCTTCGGGGCCGATGAGGCCGACTTCGAGACGTTTGTGGCTATTGCCCGCGACAATTGAGGCGAGCCCACGCTCGATAAAATAGCTGTGCTTGATGGGCTTGTTCGGCAATTCAAGAACTTTGCGAACCTCGAGTTCCACAGGCTCAAGGTGCGGTTGGAGCAAGGCGAGGTCCGCGTTGGACAATGCTCGAAGCAGTCGATTTTTAAGGAAGTTTGGAGAGGAGGGAACCATGGCTCTTACCACTTTGAGGGCAAGAGCACACCAGTCTCTCTCAGCCGTCTGCAGCCGGGCTGTGGCAGACGATAATCAAAGGTAGGCCCGATTAAGAGGAGCTCCTAGCGCTTATTTATTTATTTTGTACAGGAACGTACCAAAGCACCGAAAGTTGGACTCTGATAGCTCGTAATGAGCGGATAATTCGCGCCTTAGCGCTTTAGATGACCCGGTCGAAAACCGGCCGAAATCAAACCAAACACCTCGTACCAATTGCGTGTTCGAGAGGACGGAGGAAGCACATGCAAATCCCTCCCAACCAAGTGTTTATCTTTGGACTGCGAGGATGGGAAGAATGGGACTGTTTGCAGCAACCATTGCCTGAAAGAATCAAGCTTCTACTTTGCCTCATCGATGGGGCCGAGAGGCGGCTGCATCTTCAAGCTAAGCTCAATCGCCTTAGCCCTGCTCCTAAAGAAACTCGCCCTCATCAAGGCTCGTTGAGCGTCGGAAGCCATGAGGGCTGAGCTTGTCCGCGTTGCACTGGCCTGCCCATGGATTGAGGCTGGCGCCATCAGACTGGATGTGACCCTCAGAACCAAATGAGCCGTATGCTGCCGGAGTGAAAATGACCCAACTTCCATCCCCGCAAATTCGCCGCGTACTGATCATCGAGGACGAGTTTTTAATTGCACTCGACCTTGAAGAAACAATGTTCAAGCTTGGCTTCGACGTTTGCGCCTTGGCCCCAAGTGCACGCAAAGCCCGTTCGCTCGCCATGCACAATCCACCCGATGTAGCCCTCGTCGATGTTTGTCTTGAAGGAGGCCGTGAAGGCATTGAAATTGCCCGCTGGCTTCGAGAAGTGTGTCAGGTTCCGATTGTGTTCGTAACGGCGCAACGTGACGCGGCTACCGTCGAGCGCATACACGAGCAGGTGCCAGGGGCACCAGTACTATCAAAGCCGGTCTTTCGTCACACCCTCGCCGGTGCAGTGGCGGCAGTGACCAACCACTAGCGGCGGCGTGTGAGCCGCAGCGACGCCAACATTCAGCCCCACTGCCGCAGGTTCTTTCGTCTGTACATCAATTTCGATTGCAAACCCGTGCACTGGGGACCAGGCATCCTATATACATCGAACCAGTCTGGTTGACTGGTCGAGGGCCGCAAAAAAGTGCATCGATATTTGTTGGCGCTTTAGCGCAGCCGCTAACGCGCTATTCGTTTGACCTTCTCAAGGCACGCTGCCGACGCCGTCAGCTCCGCCCACTCTGCCGTCGTTCGAAGAGCTTCTCGCTTGCTTCATTAGCGCTCGCAGGGCTGCCTCCTTTAACTTCTCCGGATCGAATACGCCGGTGCTAGCGGAAGCAAGGATGTGGTGGGCAAGTTTTTGCTTCAACTGCCTAAGCTCAAGGGGTGTCTTTGGGATGTCCTCGAAGAGCAGTTGGGGCCAGGCCGCCTTGAAAGCCGCCTACGGCGAACGACGGCGAAGGTGATGAGCTAGGACGCTCGAGGAGTTCATCCAACGAGATCACTGATGTCATTATGGTCGCGGTGGGTGACTGGGTGAGGCCCTTTGCTCCATGCTGCTAGTCGACGCAAAATCCCCTTGAAGCTTGGTATGCTTTCATGTTGAGCGAACAACAGAATGGCCGTCGGGCAAGCAGCCGAGCTGCGACACTCGGAGCGTTTTCATGTCTCTTTTCTGGCGCGATTTTGGGATCGGATCATTTTGCATGAGGAAGCTATGAGGCACCTCGGTTTAGCTATCTTCCTTTTCGCTCTCGCCATAAGTGGCGCAATCGCAGGAAGCGATTTGTCCTCATGCCTAGACCCGTCCACAAAGCTCGATGCGGGAGGAGATGTTTCCGACAAGGAATTGACTGTCGCACGACAAGCCTGCGCGCATTTGCAACAGTCCGGTTTGGACGCGGGAACCCGGCTGAGGGTTGACCATGCTGTATCGACACTAAGCGACGAGCAGCAACGCCGCCAAGCCTCGCACCGTTGAACTCGCTGCGAGGGGAGCTCTGGTCACACAAGAAGAAACACGAAAGGGTTGTCCGTTATGGGTCATTAGCGGACATACCGACAAGTCCGCGCCATGTCCGCTTTACCCCAACAGCAGACATTAATAAGCGGATTGAGCATGTCTGCTTTGTGCCACAAACGGACGTGGAGGAGGAGAATCCGGGGCGCCTCACTTTCAAATAGAGCGTTCTTTCATGATCGCTTCATAGGCTTCGCTGAGCGCGGCCCGCTTCTCGATGGCGATGACAGTAAACTCCTTCGGCACACCACGTGCGATGAGCTGTTCCGAATGGCTGTCCGCAAGAAGCATGCGGTAGTGGCTCTTGAGGTCCTCATCGCTGATAGAAGGCTTTACGCCGAGCACGTCATAAGGATTGCGCTTGGCGGCAACCAAGTGACGGGCCTTGATTGAGTTGAACTCGCTGACGGTAAAGCCAAAGAGCTTGGCGACCTCCCCAAGGAACTGCTCCTCTTGCCGATGGACTTCCCCGTCGGCTTTTGCGATGTGGAAGAGACCGTCAAGCACATCCTCAAGCAACTTGCGGTTGCCCTTAAACAAGGTGACGAGTTGTTCAGCACAGGCCTCAAAGTTGACTGCGTCCCGTTTGGCCGAATTGAACGCAGGGGCGACCTGCTTCATCAATGCGGCAGACACCTTAAACGCCTCTTTGAAGGCTTTAACTTCGTCGGCGGCAACGCTGCCATCGGCCTTGGCCATCTTGGCACTCAGGACGATCACACCCACGGTGAAGGGCACCTCGTTGTCTGGTTCAGCATACAGTTTGCGCTCTTGACTCGTCGGCCCGAAACCAAGCAGGGAGCTGATCTGCCCTCCGAGCGAGAGGTCGTGAGTAGCCGCTGAGAGCCTCCCCCAAATCGACATTCTGTAGCCCTCCAGAGCGGCGACCAAGTATGGATAGCGCGGAACCGCTCCCAGACTGGACTATCGCTGCTTCTTCGACAAGTACGCCGCGTGGGAGAGGGGTGGTATCCTCCGCGATCAAACAGGTCGGCTTCGGGTCAACAGCGGAAACCAAAGCGTGTCCGCTTCACCCCTAAAAAGCGGACATGCTCAAACTCGGCATCAATGTCTGCAAAGTGTCATTAACCGACATTGGCTCGGCTGTGATTGACAGGCCTAGTAGGGCTAGAAGCCGATACAAAAGAGAGTTCCGCCGCAGGGAGAAGAGAAGATGCGTCGGGGCTTAAGTGCTACGCCTGGAACCCCTCAATTTCTGGTTCGTTACTTCGCGCCAAGGCCATGCGCTCCGCGGGTACCGGCGTCAACATCCGGCCGCTCGCCGCCCGCAATACACGGACCTCATCCACGCGATGATCTTCCAGAGGTCGTCATCGGTCCTGATGATCTCGCCGAACGGCGGCATCGGCCCGACGACAGCCTCGGAGCCCTTTCGCCGGTAGCCTAGCTTTCCAAACGCACCGCCGGGACTCAACTTACCTGTGCCAAGTGCGATCAGCCGGAACAGTGTGTCATCATCATCACCGTAAATCCAAACAGGATTGGTTAAAGGTGCTGCCATGCCCCCGCCGCCCGCCATGGCAGCCATTGCAGCCTGCCGCCATGTACTTGCGATGGCCTTCCTCAACGACGCTGGCGAAGTCTTGGTAGGGACTATTCAGCTGACCTTTAGGCGTGCTTGCTGACCGCTCCAAAGGCGTCATGGTTTCCGCTGCCGTGACCTCACCGCCTCCGGTCGGAGCAGCTAGCGTCAGAACAACTAGAATCCCACCGACTGTCCGATACATGGCACTTCGGCCTCCCGGGCATACGATGTGCATCATGTCGTAGAAAGTTGGGCCTCAAACGATTGCGCGTCCAAGGCCCAGTGAGAGAGGCAAGGAATGAAACGAGCAGTTTCTGGGTTTACCCGTCCTCCCGTCAAAAGCCCGATGCACTGGCTTTGATGGGTTGGCTGGGTGGCTGGATCGTGATGCCGGAGGCAACCAAGCTATCGGTGTCGATGATCGTAAGCTTTTCAGCATTTTCACCGCACTGCAAATTGAGCGACTTGACCAACTCGTTGTCGGCGCTATCGATATGAACCATCTCGCGCGGATTTAGACTGACCCGAACGCGCGCCGCCGTGGTCATGCCGGTGTAGGCGTCCGTTTTGTCAAAGACCACCGCATGGACAGCGCAGCGACCGTTGTCCGGCTCATAAAACGCTATGACACGTTCACTGCCAACCTCGGTGAGAATGGGCTCGTGAGGCCCGACCGGTCCCAAATTCTGGGCCAGTTCATCGGCCCGTGCGGGGGTTCCCAGAGTGCACACGACGACGCACGCCCGGCCGCAGCGAACTTCAACAGCTGAATACGACTCAACATCGGGAATCTCCTTGAGATTTGCCTGCTTAAGACTCTCTTGAGCCAAGCGGATGATCATGAATCCTCCTTCACATCGGATTCTTCTGGCCTCAGTTAACCCATGTTACCCGTGCTTTGGCATCATCCATTTGTGTGTTTTGGCATCACCCATTTGGATGAGGAATGGCTGGGCAAATCTGACCCAAACTTTGGCGTTGCCAATCGCGATCAGCCGGAAAAGTGTGTCGTCGTCGTCACCGTAGATACGACAGGACCTGTTAAGGGCGGCGCCATGCCCCCCGCCGCCGCCGCCATGGCAGCTTTGCGACGGGCTTCCTCGGCGACGCTGGCGAAGTCTCGGTAGAAAACCTTTCAGACCGCGCGCGCCTACACGGGACGTTGCGGAGGCCGAACTGCGGGGGTCTTGAGGCGCACAGCTGCAGTTGGCGCTGCCGATCAAATAGTGAGAGCACCCTTCTGCATGGCGAGGACGACAGCCTGAACCCTATTCTTAGCGTCGAGCCTTTTCATCACTTGCTCGATGTGCCAATCGACAGTTCGGTCTGAGAGATGGAGCATGTCTCCGATCTCTTCAGACGACATGCCTTTGGCAACTCCAACCAAAATCTCCCGCTCTCTTTTGCTCAATCGCGATTGAGTAGGCTCTTCAGGAGGAGCAACGAGGTCTTTCAGGCGATAGAAGCCTGCCATGCAGATGACCTGAATGGTGAAGCGATGCTTGTGCAGCTCGGAGCGGCTGTTCGTGGCGCTGCCAAACCAGCCCACCCCAATCGCGCCTTTCGGGCCTGGAACGGGAACGACGAGCGCCTCTGGAACACCATCCTCCCTAGCCCGCTTAAACCTCTCGTCGTCGTCGGGCTCGTGAGGAGTGTCGTACCAGAAGAAGGGTTCTAGGACCTTCTTACAGTGCCGGTACACCGGGCTGGCTTGAAGCTCGCCTTTACGCACATGCCGTGCAACCTTCCCTTTCTCAACTCTTGCCCCCAATAACCACTTTTCGAGTGGCAGGCCCTCGTAGGTAAAGCGGAATACGCCGAAGTCTTCGACGCCAATCTCTCGCAAGTCCCGGTGCATGTGGTCGAGAACGTCATCGACTGTGGGCTCACACAGCAGCTCGTTGATGACCTTCGGGAGATGAGTTTTTAGAACCTTCACGGGTTCACTTCCCGCATTTCTACGAGTTGACGAAGCGGGTGAGCTGAGGATCATCATCATAACTCAAATGCTTATTTTCGGTGTGCGAAATGCTACAGCGCAAATCCGACCGGCATGATCCTCTCACGTGGCCCACGAGCTTAGGCTTGCGGCCTCGCGCCGACACTCTGCCCGACTTGTGCAAGGCGTCGATGAAGATCTGGAGAGACGTTATGAGGTATCCGACCAAATCGTCGGGCAATGGGCGTGATCCTCCACGAGCCCACCCACTAGGATCTGACGTCGTCGAGCTGATCCTTGTAGGGTTTGCGTATTTCACGCTTGCCTATCTCGGACTGCGGCTTGCCTCGATTAATCCGAGCGCCACACCCATCTGGCCTCCGACGGGTTTGGCCATTGCAGCCATTTTGTTGTGGGGCCCACGGATTGCTCCCGCCATCTTTATTGGGGCCTTTCTGATCAATCAGCTTACCGCAGGCTCGATTTTCACCTCATTAGCCATTGCAGGGGGCAATACTCTTGAGGCGGTGATTGCGGGCTATCTCGTCGGGCGCTGGGCAAAGGGTGAGCAGGTTTTCGACACGCCTACTGGCATAGCCAAATTCACGCTAATTAGCCTTGCCGCGACGCTGGTCAGTGCCACGATGGGAGTGAGCAGTCTGACGCTCGCTGGCTATGCTGAAATGGGCAGTTTCATTTCAGTCTGGCTCACCTGGTGGCTCGGCGATTTGGCTGGGGCGCTTGTTGTTGCCCCAGTTGTGGTGCTCTGGGCCAAAAGCGAACCAGCATCACTCACGCCACCTCAAATTACCGGAACAGGATTGACTTATCTTGCCGCGGTTGCGGTCGGAGTGATGGTTTTTGGCTGCCCCGTGATGCATCACATACCCGTTCACGAAGCGCTGGGTTTTCTCGTCGTTCTGCCGTTGCTGTGGGCGTCCCTCCGTCAGGGCCCACGAGATACCGCTACCGTGGCGCTTATCATTTCCGCATTCGCGGTAGGGTGTACGCTGTTGCAGTGCGGGCCCTTCGCCAAGCCAAACCAGAACGACTCATTCATACTGTTGCTGGCCTTCACGATCAGCACTGCCGTACTCTCCCTCGCTTTGAGCGCCGATGTAGCGATGAGACGCTGCATTGAGAATCAGCAAAGACAGCGCTCCTTGGAAACCGAGGTGTTATGGCAAGCCACTGTTCAAGTCGCCTTTGGCGGCTCTTTTGAAGATCTCCTTCGCGGTTGCCTGGAGAGGATCTGCCGAGTGACGGGCTGGCCCGCTGGACATGTTTACGTTCCCGACAACATCAATGACCCCCGCCGCTTGCTTCCTAGCCCGGTTTGGCATTTTGAGCGCGAAGAGCTAGCCCCACTCGCTCATGAAACAGCAGGAGGTGTATTGCTGTTTGATGAGAGACTTCACGGTAAGAAATGGGAGACTAGATGGTTCGAAGGGCTGCCAAACATTTCGCACAGCGCTAACCAACCTAGCAAGCCAATCGTGCTGAAACCTAGGTCGCCAATCCTTCTGAAACATGGACTCCACGCTGCCTTCGATTTTCCTCTCTACGCAGAGGGAAGGCTTCAGGCCGTACTGGAGTTCTTCTCGATTACGTGTCAACTGCCTGACAAGCATCTTCTGTATATCGTGGTAAGCATCGGAGAGCAGCTTGGGCGGGCTCTCGAGCGCCGACAGGGCCATGAGCAACAGCGCCAGGCGGTGGCGATTTCAGATGCTCTCAATCTCACGACCATTCGCTCGAACGCGTTAGAGGCCACACTGAATGGACTCACCTCTGGTGTCTATCTCACGGACCGCCTCGGTCGGATCGTTTTCATGAACCGTGCCGCTAAGCGCCAAGTCGACACCAGCAATGCAATCCGTGTTGCGAATAGGCATCTTTCTCCTATCGACCGCAAGGCACGCCTTGCGCTCGATAGTGCCATAAACGAGGCAACTGGCGACGGGGCCGATCTGCCAACCAGCGGCTTTACCATCGCTCTCCCCGCGGGAGACAATGCGGGTCTAATCGCCACCATCCTCCCGCTCGCGAGCGGCGAACCCCAAAGCGGAGCCTTCCCGGGAATGGCGGCAATCTTCGTGCAAGACCCGATCGTGATTCCGTCCTTCTCGGGCCAGGCCTTCGCCGAACTCTACGGTCTCACGAGGAGCGAGCTACGTGTGCTCCTCGCGATGGCGCCAGGGCTTTGCGTGAAGGAAGCGGCTGAGATGTTGGCGATTGGCGAGAACACGGCCAAAACCCACCTGCAACATATTTACTCTAAGACCGGCACGTCGAAGCAGACCGAGCTTATTCGGTTGTTCATGAGTTCCACACCGCCGGTCAATGCGGCCTAGCGGCAGCGGACCGGCGCTATGGAAAATACCGGCTATGAGCCGTTTCAATTCTTGGGCTTTGTCTGCCGATCAAAAGGCTGGCGCTTAAGCGGTGTGCGCCCAAAAGCTTGAGGTTGTCTCTGGCTGCCTCCAAAAGCGTCGATCTCAAACGCCTTTCGATAGTAAGCGATGGCCTTGATCGTTGCCCACCCAATGTCCGGTTTGGGTCATTAGCGGACATACTGACAAGTCCGCGCCACGTCCTTTCTTCCCCCCAAAGCAGACATTCGTCAGCCGGAGTGGGCACGCCGCGATGTGCCACCGCTCGCATGGCAACCAGGAACTCCTGAGAGCGGGCGAGTGGCGCCTCGATGCGGTGATTCAGAACATGAGGCTCCCTGTTGTCTCACTTGGCCTCCTTGTTTCCGAGAAAGAATTCCCTGTTCTGGTCAGTAGGGAATTTCGCCGCCAATCGGTTGGTTTTCCAGGGGGCCCAGCGCGCCCTATGGGGTCACTTCCGATGAAATTCCCTCTATTTTCCCGATGATCAGGGAAATCTTGCAGACGGAGAGGGGTTCGCTGGAGACTGCCAGCACAGCCACCTAGTCGCGGAGTTTCTGGCTCTCTCTACACTCACCGAAGGCTCCCGAAGAAGCGCGGAACTCGGTAGAGTGAAAGGAAACGTCCTTACCTGAGTCAGGGAGCCAGAAGGCGACTGGTCCTCTTCGCGCAGCCTTTCGCAAGCGTCGGCTATCGAGCGCATGGACTCGCGACCATTGAAGGTTTGCGGCAAAGCTGGGATTGGGTAACGTACCGCCATGGCTGCCTTCGTCCTTCGGCAGTCATTTAATGGCTGGAGATGAAAATCAAAGCGGCGCGATTAGTCGCAGCAAAGAAAGTTACGCGGTCAACGCAGGAACGGTTGCCACCGGTTTCCCGCCGGCCCCTGCTAGTTATAGACGGTGACTTATTCGCCCATCGGGCCTATCACGCCCTGCCGAAAACAATCCTGAGGCGTGGTCGAAAGCAAGCGGGTGCCATCGTAGGCTTCGCGAACATGCTGTTACGGCTACACCGCGAAGAAGAACCTCGTGCGGTGCTGGTTGCGTGGGACACGCTTGAGGTTCCCACCTATCGGCATGAAGAGTTTTCTGAATACCAAAGTGCCCGCGAATTCGACGATGCGCTGGTCGAACAGCTCCATGTATTGCCCGAGTTTGTTGCGGCATGCGGTTTTCAGAATGCAAAGGCGCCTGGCTTCGAGGCGGATGATTTTCTGGCCGCCGCTGCCGCCGCGGAAGAAAAGCGGCGCGGAACCGTTCTCATTGCCAGTGGAGACCGTGATACCTTCCAGCTCGCCTCCAATCGGACCACAATCCTTTTTCCCGTGCGCGCAGGGGAAATCGCGCGCATCGGACCTGCAGAGGTGCGCGAGCGATATGGCGTCGATCCTCATCAAGTTCCTGACTTCATTGCGCTACGAGGGGATCCATCTGACAGAATGCCCGGCGCGCAGGGTGTAGGCGCCACCGGAGCTGCCTCACTACTCAGGAAGTACGGTAGTCTTGAAGTAGCCCTGCTGGATGGCCGCTTCGCGAAACAGGCGGACGATCTCCGGCTATTCCGATCTGTCGCAACCATGAACCGAAAGGCCCCATTGCCAAGCCTCCGCAAACAAAATCCGACTTGGAATAAGGCGGCAGCTCTGGCGCAAGAGTGGAGACTCACGCAGCTAGCAAAGCGGCTTGAGGACCTCGCCTCTGTCTAGAGAAGGCGCTTCCGGTGCGGCCGGAATCCCTTAGTTCACGGGAAGATACGGCACGATGCATCAGGAAAAGACCCTGGAGCGAATTGAAGCCCCGCCAACTTCTTCGGGAAGGCCCATAGCCGCCGGCGGTTGTGATTCGGCACGGATAGTTTCGATTGACGTTCTGCGTGGGCTGGTCATGGCGGTTATGGCCTTAGACCATACCCGTGACTTCTTCGGCGCCAGCGGCTTCAATCCCCGCGATGTGGCTGAGCCCGCACTTTTTCTCACTCGCTGGGTAACGCACCTTTGCGCGCCTACATTCATCTTGCTCGCGGGCCTTTCGGCTTTCCTCTATGGCCGGGGCAAAACCACCAAAGAGCTTAGCCACTTCCTGCTCATCCGCGGCCTTTGGCTGATCTTGATTGAGTTCACGCTGATCAAGTTTGGCTGGCGGTTCGATTTTGATCTCTATCACTTTACCGCTGGCGTGATTTTCGTGATCGGAGCGTCGATGGTCATGCTCGCGGCTCTAATCTGGCTGCAGCGCTGGGCCATTGCGTGCGTGGCCTTCGCTATGATTGGCGGCCACAACCTTCTCGACGGCGTCAGAGCTGAAGAACTCGGTGAAGCATCTTGGGCTTGGCACGTGCTACATCAGCCGGGCCCCGTACCTCTCGGCGATGGCGCTGCGAAGTTCTACGTTCTTTATCCGCTTATCCCGTGGATTGGGGTGATGGCCGCGGGCTATTTGCTTGGCCCATTGATGCAGCTTGAGCCGGGCGCCAGGCAGCGCCTTTTGTTCAGGCTCGGCGCTGCCATCACTCTTGCCTTCATCATTCTGCGCGCCACTAACCTATATGGCGATCCAGCTCCGTGGACGCTTCAGGAAACGTGGCTTTCAACCGTCCTATCCTTCTTGAACTGCGAAAAATATCCGCCATCGCTGCTCTATTTGATGATGACACTGGGGCCCGCGCTGATGCTGCTCGCATCCTTCGAGAACGCGAGAGGGGCGTTCGCCCGCTTCCTTGCCACCTATGGACAAGTTCCGTTCTTCTTTTACGTCGTCCACATTTATTTGATTCACGCGTTCGCCGTCGCCACCGGGTTCGCCCTGACCGGCACCCTTGCGAGCGCGCCTGCAATCGGCTTGAGCCTTCCGAGCGTCTACTTTGTCTGGCTCTTGGTCTTTGTTCTGCTCTACCCGTTCTGTCGCTGGTTTGCGGATCTGAAAAAGAGAGACAGAGAGTGGTGGTGGAGCTATTTATGACCAATAGTCGAGCCGCTTCATTTCGGGCTCACGGTTAAAGCCACCCATCAAACAGCCTCGTTGTGCCTTTGCTGCAACGCAATAAACAGACGTTTTGTGCTATGATTCGTGGATGCGGGGACTAGCAGATATCCACCTCGATGTAAGCGGCAGCGATATCATCGTTGACCTTCCTGGCACCCGTTACACCGTGACCTATCACAGGCCAGTCGTTTCTCCCCAGCTTCTCGCTGCCTACTTGCCTGGTGAAGACGATCCTCGGACCAAGCTTACGCAGGCGGAGTTCCTAGCAAGAGCGTGGCGCTTGGCAAACGAAAAGGCTCGCGAATTGGATTGGATCGTTTAGACGCGAGGCGCTACGCCGCCGAGGTCGTGGACTTGCTTTCGTCCGGCACTGCTGGAACCTCGCTGACCAACCAAGCCCAAACCACTGACAGCATATGGTTCTTGCGACAGCGCGGACAAAAGATCGCCGTTTTCGTTCTCGACAGTCTTTTGTAATCGGATCTGTCTACTTCAACGCCGGTCGAAACTTCGTGCCCGGTGGTCGGGCACACGAAAACCAAGGTGCCCATGGTGGCCTCCTGAACTTGGATACGCCGCTACATCACGCTCAGGTAGGCGACTAGCAAACCCCCATTACAAAATCGTTTCAAGATACTAGACGTGCGGCGCAACAAGTCTCTCCTGCAGTGCGAGAAAGGGCGGCAGCCGACCTCGGCGGCGAAATGTCCTAAGGTGTACCCAACGAGGCGTACCCACCCAATTTTTGCGCGAGGTGAGGAATTCCAAATGCCGCCCACCTCGGGAACAAGGCACAAGGCGGCTAAAGTATCTAGGGGCGAATTTATTTGCCGCTCTTTTTTCGACGCTCGACCTCGCTCCGCGAGACCTCTCCAGCATCGATGAGAGCTTCGACGCACGCATGTGGCAACGCGCGGCCGTTTCGGCTCATGCAGTTACGCAGAGCGTTACTCTCTAACCCATACTCGCCGCAATATTTATGATACGCCTGCTCGCAATGCCTCTTCTCGGCTTCCGTGATTGGTTTGGCGTCGGCGGTAATCGGATTGGCGAATGGCCAAAGGGCGAGTAACGCGACGGAAACTGTAACGACTTTGTTGTTCATTGTCCCTCGCCTCGATGGCAGGTTGTTCCGCCTCTTTGGCTAACCCTCTGGGGAAAAATGAGTTCCTCTCAGTGCTTCGTTGCATCTCCGGCTTTTCGGGTTGGCTCGGGTTAGGCAGGTGGCATCACCTCCTTCGAAAATCATCGCCGTGTGAAAACGCCGAACAAGAAGCCCAAGCCCACGGCGAGGGCTATTGAAGTAAGAGGATTGCGACGTATCGCTTCGTCAGCTTGCTGGACTGCCCCTACGGCTGTGTCTTGAGCTCGCTCGATTTGCTTGTTCGCCACCCGGGCAACCGTGGAAGTTAGATTTTGAAGATCAGCGCGAATGGCGTCGATTTCGCCAGATGGGTCCCCGCCGCTTTCTCTCAGATCGCTCACGACGGAACGATACCGATCATCGAGCTCTTTCCTGACGCGCTCTTTTGTATAGCCATATCGCTCCTGCTAGATTTCTCCGGAGGCGCGGAGGTCGACCTTTCGCTTGCCGTGGTGACTGGGTTCTTCGTCATGTTCTTCACCTTGTTCCTGGTCACCGCCTCCATGGCGGTGAACGACCAGCGCTGGCAGCTGCCCAAGGCAAGTTTCAGAAAATTCCTCGAGGATTGCGTTCCGATCGACCGGGGCATGATGCGCGGCCGGGATGTCCTCATCCACATCACCATGCTGCCCGTGACGCTTGCCGTCGCTGGCACACTGATCGGTCTTATTTGGTCGATCGTCCGCACCGGGTCGTCGTAACCGAGGCTGGCTGGTAGCTCCGCATCCCATGATCGAAGGATTCCACGGGGACTCCGCCGCCGCCCAATCGTCGGCCTTGTGCCAATAGCAGGCCTTAAGTCCGCAGCTTTAGCAGATGGCTCAAGTAGAGCTGCGCGAGGGGGGAAAGGCTAACCGCAAAGCAACGAAATCTTTACCTGGAGAAGGCCTCCGTGTAGTCTGGAAGCTGTTGGAAATAAAGGCGTTAGGGAGGTTCGGGGGCGTCGAGGGAAAGCCTGGACGTCCTATCAGGAAGGCCCCGAAAATGGGCTTGACGCGCCGCGAAATAGTGATGGTCGGCGGAGTTGGAACTGCGGTGCTTGCCGGCGCCCTTTTTTCGCCGGCGCGCGCCGGCGCGCAGGACGAAACGGCTGAATTCGTCGAGCGGCAAATGGGACGGCCGGCGACCGAGTTGGAGCGCTTGCAGCTGATCATGCCGGCAGTGTTCCCAACCGGCTACACGGTGCCCATGGACGTCAGAATCGACAGTCCCATGACCGAGGACGATCACGTGAAGCGCATCCGCGTGTTCGCGCCGGAAAACCCGCTCATCGACGTCGCCAGCTTCAATTTTGTCCCGCAGCGCAGCGTGGCCCGCGTGTCGACGCGCGTCCGTCTCGCCAAACCGCAATTCGTCGTGGCCGTCGCCGAAATGAGTGGCGGCACGCTGTTGATGACCAAGGCATGGGTCGACGTGGCCACCAATGGCTGCATCTGACGGCTCGCAAGGGAGGCTAACAGTGACCGCTCCAACGCCACGCGTGCTCGTTCCAAGCGGCGCAACGAAGGGCGAAGTCTTCCAGGTCAGGACCATCATCAGCCATCAAATGGAGACCGGCTTGCGCCACGATGCTCAAGACCGGGTCATCCCGCGCAAGATCATCAACAGGTTCGTCTGCCGATACGGAGGTGTTGAGGTGTTCAGTGTCGATCTCCATGAGGCGGTTTCGGCCAATCCCTTCATCGAATTCTATTTGCGGGCGACGGAGAGCGGACCGCTCGAGTTCCTCTGGGAGGAGGACGGCGGCAGCGCCTATCGATTGGAACACCAACTCGCGGTCTCTTGACCATGGCGCGGCAAGCGAACGCTACGCGCCTGATGATGGTGCTGTCGCTCGCAGCAAGCCCATTGGTGTTGGTCGCTCTGCCGAGCCTCGCGGCGGAGAACGATCAGGGCGCTCAGCTCGCCGCCATGTGTGCCGCCTGCCACCGCCTCGACGGCCTCGACCAGGGCATCCCCTCGATCATCGGCCTCGACGAGAGCAAGTTCGCCGGCATCATGGCCGAATTCAAATCGGACGCGCGCAAGAGCCAGATCATGGGCGTGGTCGCGCGTTCGCTGAGCGATGCCGAGATCGCCGACCTCGCGCGCTATCTCGGGGCGCGACAAAAGAGATCGGAGCGACCATGAACTGCTGGACACGGCGCCAATTCGGTTGCCTTGCGGGAGCGGCCTGCCTCGCGGCACTCGTCCCGCGCGTCGTGCGCGGTCAAGCGAAGTCGCGAGTGGTCGTCATAGGCGGCGGCATCGGCGGCGCGACGGTGGCAAAATATCTGGCGGCGAGCGCCGGAACCATCGAGGTGACGCTGGTCGAGCCAAAGCTGCGTTATGCGACCTGCTTTTTCAGCAGCCTCTATCTAGCCGGGATGCGCTCGTTCGAATCCCTCACGCATGGTTATGAGAGGCTGGCGCAGCGATACGGCATCAACGTCATCCACGATACCGCGGTGACCATCGATCCGGTGGCAAAGACGGTCGCCCTCAAGGGCGGTGGCAAGCTCCCCTACGACCGGCTTGTGCTTGCCCCGGGCATCGCCTTCAAATTCGGCACCGTCGAGGGCTACGATCAGGCCGCGACCGAGATCATGCCGCATGCCTGGAACGCCGGCCCGCAGACCGAGCTTTTGCGGCGGCAACTCGAAAGCATGGATGATGGCGGAGTTTTCCTGATCGTCTCCCCTCCGAACCCGTTCCGTTGTCCACCGGGCCCGTACGAGCGCGCGTCCCTGGTCGCGTATTATTTCAAGCAGTTCAAGCCGAAGTCCAAGATCCTGATCCTCGACGCCAAGGACAGCTTCTTCGAGCAGGATCTGTTCCAGGATGCTTGGGTGCGCCACTATCCGGGAATGATCGAGTGGCTGCCCGGCCAATTCACCGGAGGCGTCAAGTCGGTCAACGTCAAGGACCTGTCGGTGAAGACCGAAGCCGAGACCTTCAAGGCCGCGGTGGTCAATTTCATCCCACCGCAAGCCGCGGGCGAGCTCGCCCAGCAGGCCGGTCTTGCCGATCAGTCTGGCTGGTGTCCGGTCGAGCCCACGACGTTCGAAGTCGAAGCTACAGCCCGGAATCCACATCGTCGGCGATTCCACCAGCGGTGGCGACATGCCGAAGTCCGCCTTTCTCGCCAACAGCCAGGCCAAAGTCTGCGCCTTCGCCATCGCCGCGGCGCTCACCGGTGCGGAGCGTTCTGCCCCGCATTTGTTCAATACCTGCTTCACGTTTCTTGCCGCCGACGATGCGGTGAGTGACGCGATCGCCTTGGAGCCTGACGGCGGGACGATCAAGATCAGCGAGATCCTGATCAGTGAGGTGGGTGAGGACGCCGAGATGCGCCGGCAAGTGGTGAAGGCGGCAAACGGCTGGTACACCGCATTCACCCACGATGTGTTCGGCTGATCTTGCGCTGCTCAACCCCGCTCGACCGCAGGGCCAGCCATCACTGGAGGGCCGAGACTGAGGCGCAAATTGTCAGGCTCAACGCTCGTCGGCCGCTCGGGGGTCGCCAGCGGGGCAGGGTCAGGCAGCCGTGACAGCCGCAGGGAATTCACGACGAGCAGAAGGCTCGAACTCGCCATGACCGCAGCCGCCAGCACCGGCTGCAGGATCCCGAGCACGGCAAGCGTCAGGGCGACAAGGTTGTAGCCGAACGCCCAGATGAGGTTGGTGAGGATGGTTCGCCGCACCATGCGGGCCACGGCGATGACCCAGGGCAGCATCCACAGGCCGTCCTTGGGCAGCACCAGAGAAGCCGTCTCGCGCGCGAGGTCGGTGGCGGAGCCCACGGCGATACCGACATCGGCGTCGGCCAGGACCGGCCCATCGTTAAGGCCGTCGCCGACCATGGCCACCATGTCGTAGCGCTGCCGGTACCGATCGAGCGCAGCCCGCTTCGCTTCCGGGGACAGCCCCGCTTGCAGGTCCTCGATCCCGACCATGTCGGCAACCCGCCGCGCCGCGGGCGCGAGATCGCCGGTCAGGAGCACGATGTGCAGCCCGAGGCTGCGCAGTTCCTCGATGGTCAAACGCGCTTCGGGAAGCGGCGTGTCGTCGAGGGACAGCACGCCATGGACTTGGTCGCACCACCCGACATAGATCAGCGAATGACCGCTCGCCTCCTGCGACCGCGCCTGCTCGCCGAGAGAAGGCGCCACCGACCAGCCGAGGTCGCGCATGAAGGCGCTGTTGCCGGCGGCAGTCGGTTGGCCGTCGGCATTGCCCCGGATGCCTCGACCGGGCACGGCGCGAACATCGGTCGTCACCACCGGCTCGAGCCCCCGCGCCGCGGCCGCCACGGTGACGGCGCGCGCCAGTCCATGTTCGGAGTGGCGCTCAAGGCCGGCGCCCCGGGCAAGCACCTCGTCGGTCGCCGCCCCGTCGCACTCGATGCCGACAACTCGCGAGTTTCCCGAGGTCAGCGTGCCGGTCTTATCGAAGGCGAGCAAGTGCGTGCGGGCGAGAGCCTCTAGAGTGGCGGGGTCGCGGACGAGGCAGCCGCAGCGCGCCAACCGACCGATGCCGAGCGAGGTCGCCAGCGGCGCGGCAAGGCCCACCGCGCATGGACAGGCAACCACCAGCACCGCGAGCCCAATCAGCAGGGCGCGATCGAACGGAACCAGTTGCGCCCAATAAGCGACCGTCAACCCGCCGAGGATGAGAACGACAGGTACAGAGATGCCAACCACGCGATCGGCAATGCGTTGCATCGGGCTGCGGCGGGACAGCGCGTCGCGAACCGACCGGCAAATCTGCGCCCAGCGCGTGGCGGACCCGGCGCCACTGCTTTGGATCAACAGCGGTCCGTCGATATTGATGCTGCCGGCGATCACCGAGGAGCCGGCGCGTTTGGCGACTTGGCGGCTCTCCCCGGTGATCACGGCTTCATCCGCGTGGGACAAGCCTTCGACAACGACACCGTCGACCGGAATGCGCTCGCCCGGTCGGACGCGCACCCTCATGCCGGCACCGATGTCACGCACCGGGCGGCGGGTCTCTGACCCCTCATCGACTACGGTGGCGCACTCGCTTTCGGCCGCCAGGAGAGGTTCGAGGTCGCGCGCCGCCTTGGCGCGGCCAGCCGCCTCGATGTAGCTGCCGACGGTAAACAGCATCAGCACCATGGTGGCGGTGTCGAAATACACCTGCTCGCTGCCCTCGATCGTGGCGAAAACGGAATATGCGTAGGCGGCACCGACGCCAAGCACGACGAGGGCCGAGGAGGTCACGCGGCCCTGTGCCGCCTGAGTCCAGGTTTCGCGCAGGTACGGCTCGCCGAGGATCACCAGCGCCGGCGTCGCGAAGATCCACAAGAGCAGGTGAATCCAAGGCACCAGCCATGCATCGGCGCCGCTGAAAGTTCCCACATAGAGCAGGAGACTGATCAGCATGATGTTCATGGTGAGGAATGCGCCCACGCCGAGCCGGATGAGCAACCTGGCGGCGTCCCACTCCTCGTTCTGGCCGTGCTTCACCAGAAAGGCGATGCAGCAGCCATAACAGCAGAACGAATATGCTTCGCCGTTCACCGTACGCTGCATCGCGCGCAAGCCAACGGGCAGCAAGCAATGGCCGCACAAATGATCGCCGCGTTCGCTCATCCGGGAGATCCTATTGCCCAAGCGTGTCCGACATGGGCTGCGTGGGGCAAGACGCCGCGGCCGAGCGTGATCAGGCCAAGCAGCAGGATGAAGCTGCCGGCGAGCCATACGCCGCGCTGCCGCCATGCAGGTGCGAGCACCCGTCCGACGCCACCCATCATCAGCATGGCCGGAAAGGTGCCCAAGCCGAACGAGAGCATGACGAGCAAGCCGGAGAGCGGTGCGGCGGTGCTCGCCGCCTGGGCGGCGAACGCATAGACCAGCGGACAGGGTAGGAAGCCGTTGAACACGCCGAAGGCAACAGGGGCGGCGGGGCTCTGCGACGTCTGCAGGCTGCGCAAGGACGCGGCGAGGGTGCTGCCGCCAAACCCGATCGCCACCCGGTGAAAGCCCTGGAGGAAACCGAAAAACTGAAGGGCCATGGCGATCATGAGGAGCCCGGCGGCAATCGCCAGAACTCGCTGGGCGGTGTCGAGTGGACCGTCCAGGATAGGGACCGCCATACCTTGCGAGGTACACCACACCGCACCGAGCGCGCCGGCGATTCCGCCCAGGAAGCAGTAGGTCGTCAGCCGGCCAGTATTATAGAGCAGGTGACGCTCGACGGTCGCGGTCCGCCCGCGTGGATCGCGGCCTAGCGCGCAGGCAAAGCCGCCGCACATCCCGATGCAGTGAAAGCTGCCCGCGAAGCCGGCAGCGAATATCAGCAAATAGTAGGTCACTGGCAGATTACCCTGCCCAGTCGCGCCGGTTCAGGCCTCGCTCCGCGCCGCTAGGCGCGCACAAGGTAAATGACCCAAGCGAAGAAGCCGACATGCGCTATCGCGCCGCCGATGAAGGCGATCGTTTGGTAAACATCCGCGGTTGCAAATGAGAAAGCTGTATGTGGAAGCATGCGCTCCTCCTGTTCAACCCAAATAAACCCGGGCAACGTTCAAGGCCAGCGCGGATAACAGAAGGATCAAATTCAAAATTGCGAAACCCATAATAATTTTCGCTGCTAGCATTTCCTAACCTTTCTTAGGCGGGGTCTCAGTTTTAGGTGATCCGTCCCGGCCCGAGGCCACCCCAATAATGGTAGGCATAATAGAGTCCCCAGAGGAAAAGCACCGCATAGACTATCAGGAGCCATACCGGGATATAGCCGTGCCGCGCTTCGATGGCGCCGCCGCCATATTCCTCCATTTCGTGCTCGTGGAGGTCGACTTCACTTCTCGGTTTGCTCGGAGTGCTGGGCGTGGTCCCTGTTTGCGTCACTTTCCATCTCCATCTCGTAGAATCGGACAGATGCGTCGTCGGCATTGTGGAAGGCGCCCGAGAGCACACCCCAAACGAAGAGGCAGAGCGCACCAAGACTCATCAATAGGGCGCTTGCGTAGGGCCCGGTGATCTCGAAATCCTTCCATGGCTTAGTCTCCCTTCGTGGTCGGAGCCTCAGCGGCGCCGAGCGCCGCAGCCCTTTGCGGCGAATCCTGGCTCGGAACATAAGCCTTGGCGGGCGCATCGGCCTTGAGATTGAGATCGTTCAGCGTCGCGCGATCCTTGTCAGTGATTTTAAGTGGCTGTCCGGTGAGCGGGTCCTTGTAGGCGGAAAGCGCGAGAATGTAGTAGGACAACGCCCACCGGTCTTCATCGGAAAACGAGTCCCGATAGGAGGGCATGGGTGTGCCGCTCAGTCCGGTCGTGATCGTGCGGAAGATGTCTTCGACCGCCGGGCCCGACTTGAACTGGCCGCTGGTGAGGTCTGCCGGCACCATGGTGAACTCTTCATCATCCTTCAACCCGGCGGCTTTCTCGCCATCTCCCTTGCCGGTCTTGCCGTGGCACTCCCAGCATTTCGCTTGCTCCCAGACCTCCTTGCCGCGATCGAGAAGTTGTTGCGACGGAGGGGGCGGCTTGCCGATGTAAAGCGGAGCACTCGGCGGCTCTTCGGTGAAAAAGGCATAGGGCTTGCCGGGATCGGAGCGGTCCACCGCCAGCACATATTTGATGTATTGGATGACGGCGAGACGATCGTTGATCGGCAGCTCATACCAGGCCGGCATCGCCGTGCCGCGCACCCCGCGGCTGATCGTCCGCAACAGATCGCCGTCAGTCGGTATCAATTCCTTGGTCAGCCTGAACTTGAACACGGCATTGTTGAAGTTCCGCGGGCGCTGGTTGTAGAGGAAGGTCGCAGCCGGCCCATTGCCGTCGCCATTCGCCCCGTGGCAACCGAGGCACCGACGCTCATAGACCTCCTTGCCATGGGCGATCCATTCCTCCGAACGCGGCAGCGTGACGTCCATGACCTCAAGACTCTGCGGCTCGAACAGGTCGCGCCACTTGCCGCGGTTCATCCCGAGCTTCTGGATATAAGCGACGAGAGCTTGCAGGTCAGGCGTTTCGGCGGCGATCTTGACCGTGTTGCCTTTGTATTGCTCCTGCGGCGTCAGGATGATGGGAGCCCTTCCGCGCGCCTGCATCGGCACGAACAGGAGACCTTCGGAATTCGGCGTGAGCCTGATCGGCTCCTTGCTTGCAAAGTCGAACAGCTTTTCGGTGAGCGGCGTCTTTTCCAACGTACGATTGCCGTCTGACCCGTCGACGATGGCCACCGCCTGCGCTGGCCTCTCGAAGAGTCCCCGGTACGGCGCCATGATCGAGTCCGGGGAGAGCATGCGCGGATTCCAGAAATGGGCAAAATGCCATTCATTGCTAAATTTGAGCCCGACACGCATCAAATCCGGCCCGATGCGCCGCGTGCCGAAAAGGTGCGGTATGTCATAGGCGAATTCGCCCAACTCCGTCACCGGGCCCCAACGGCGCGTCTCTCCGGTGACCGGGCGGACGAATTGCGAATGGCAATACCAGCAACCCTCGCGCAGATACACATCTCGGCCGCGCTGTTCCAGCGGCGTGTACGCGGTAGCGTTCGTCATGATCCATTTGAGCTGACCGAGATCGGTGCGGACCACAGCGGTTACCTTAGTGGTGCGCGCCGAGGGCTCGAAAAAGGGCAGGAAGCCTTGGGTGACGAGTGCCAGGAAGAAAAAGAAAACGCCCGCGACCAAGGTAACAAATCGCGCGCTCATCAGGCCGCTCCACCAGCCGGAACCGGAGCCGTGCCGAATGCCGGCCGTTCCGCCTCTCTGGCCGGGCTCGTCAATGCCGTCATCATCAGATTAATGACGAGGAGCGACATCCCGATATCCATGCTGATGCCGCCAACGGTGCGAACGAGCCAATAGGGTCTCATCGAGATCACCGTATCGAGCCATTCGGTGCCGGCCATCCATTGGAAGCCCTGTTGCAGTCCACCGGCGGTCAGCACCAGCCCCATGGTGGAGATGCCGACGGTGATCAGCCAAAATGCCCAATTGCCCAATCTGAACGACCAGAGCTCACGTCCGCAGAGCCGCGGCCAGACATAGACCAAGCCACCCATTGCCCAGACCACAAAGGTCCCGAACACGGTAAGGTGCGAGTGCGAGATGACAAAATCCGTGAAGTGAGTAGGCTGCTGGATCGAGCGCAGGGCCTCGGTCGATCCTTGGAAACATCCCACCAGATACATGATCGATCCCATGATCAGAAACTTTGCCGGGAGGTTCGTCCCAAAGGTGTCCCAGCGTCCCATCATGGTGCCGAAAAAGTTCACCAACACCGTCCATACCGGAATGATCAGCAGCATGGAGGTGACGATCGCGATGGTCTCGGCCCAGTCGGCGATCGGGCTATAGAGGTAGTGATGGATGCCGACGAAGGGATAGAACAGGGCGAGCGACCAGAAGCCGACGAGCGAGAGCTTGTGCGCATAGATCGGATTGCGCGCGCTGATCGGCAGGAAATAATAGATCAGCACGTAGCCCGCCGGCGTGAGCCACAGCCCGACGATGTAGTGGATATAGAGTCCGTGAAAGGCGGCGCTGTTGATGCCTGAGATCATGTAGGGGAGGATGATGCCCAGCACGAGATTCATCGTCGTCCACACGAAAGCCCCGATCAGATACCAGAGCGCGACATAGAGCGGTGGCTCGAGACGCCGGCCGATGGTGATCAGGAATTGTGCGGTTATCACCGCCACCGCGAGGAACAGCGGGATCTTGGCGAACAGCGGAAACTCGCCAGCTTCGAGGCCGTTGTTGTCGCCGAACGGCAACGAAATGAGCGCCGCCGCCGTAACGATGTTCCATACCCAGGCGAGCGGCACACCCAATTGCGGCCACGGCACCCGCACGCCGCAAAGGCGCGGCACCAGGTAATAACATTCGCCGATGAAGAGGGCGGAGAAGGCGCCAAAGATGACGCCGTTGACGTGCACCGGCCGCAGCCTGCCGAAAGTCAATTGGAGGGAGGTGCCGAGATAGTCAGGATAGTTGAAGAGGCCCGAAAGCAAGACACCAACTGACGGTGCGACCAGGAGCCAGAACATGCCCCAATAGAGCCAGACCCGCACCACCGGCCAATCGACCAGCTCGTCGAGGTCGACACCGGCGAATTTGCCACGCAGCACTGTCCCTGTCTCAGACAAAGCGTCCCCTCCCCCAAGCGGTTTCTAGCGGCGCAAACCTCCCTGACCCAACCCCTCCTCACCTTGGGCAAAGGTTTCGGAGGCCGCCGGCGCGGGCTCTAGACTTTCCCCAATCGGGGATCAGTATCGGCCAGGCACAAGCACTGAGCCGGTATTCGACCAATAGATGTAAGCCTCCAAGGCTTTCATCGCGTCCGAATCGGATTCGATCTTCTCGCCTTGGTTGGGTTTTTCGATGCACCAGTTGATCATGTCGCGGAGCGTCGAGAATTTGTCGACCTGCACCTGCCACTTCGGGAACGAGTGCGGGTGGGTATCGGCGCCCATGGGATGGCACATTGCACAGGCCATTCCCGTGTCGGATAGATTGACGCCCATCTTTTTGGCCGTCGCCGCATCGCCATGGAACAAGAGGTCGCCCTTCCTGACCTCCTCCATGAATGCGTCTTGGTAGGCTTTCAGCTGCTCAGGCGTTACCGGGTCCTTGTGGGCATTGGCGGGTCCGATCAAGAGGGCGGCTCCCACAAGCGCTCCGACCACGCAAGAACGCCGCAAGATCAAGAGGAATGTCGATTTGGTTGTCATAGCGATCCCTCCCTCAGTAGGGATACATATTGTCGGCGACGCGTGCCCGCAGGATCTCCGGAGTATTTTCTCCGTAGTCGGCTTCCGATTGAATGAAGACCTCCTTGCGGCCCCACATGACGTACTCGACGTCGTCTTTGCCGACCTGATTGCCGGGGTTCACGCTGATTTTTTCCCAGCCGACGCCATCGAAGTGATCGCCGGGATCGACGCGGATCATCGGCTTGGTGAGTTTCGGCACGCCCTCCGGGGCATAAGGCCACGGCCAGGAGGTCGCCAGCATGCCGATCGAGCGCATGGTACCAATCTCGTTATAGAGCACCTGATGGACGTGCCCATGAATATTGGTGACCTTGGTGTAAGGCTTCAGCACCTCGTGCACATCGCGCCAGTCGCGCACCCAGAAGTTCCAAGGTGGGTAGTATTCGTAGAGCGGATTATGGGTGGCGATGACGACCGGCTTGTTCTTGTCCCAGTCGGCGAGCGTTTTCTGCAGCCAGTCGAGCTGGTCGCGGCCAACGCCGGCCCACGGGCCGGCAACGGTGCCGTCGAGGGTCGCCATGTGGCCCATGCGCTCTTCGGGGGTCATGTTCTTCGCCGTCCAGTAGTCCGGTCCCCGGCTAACCGTGTCGATGCCGATGAAGCGCACGCCCTTATGGTCGAAAGTCCAAGTGGGCTTGCCGAACAGCTCGCCCCACTTCTTGCCCATGTCGAGATACCAGTCGTGCTCGCCCGGGATGAAATGTTTCGGGATCTTCACTTCCTTGAGAATCTCATTGCCGAGCTCGAGCTCCTCGATCGTGCCAAGCTGGGCAAGGTCGCCGCCGAAGATCAGAAAGTCGGCGGGCGGATCCATGGCCTGGACGTCTTTGGCCGCCCGCACCGTTTTTTCGACGAAACGCGTGTTGAGAGACTTGGGATAGAGATGGGTGTCCGAAATCCAGGCGAACTTAAATGGCGCTTCCGCCGCGTGAGCAATATCGATGGTGTTGATCAGCGGCCACCAGGCAAAGGTCTGGCCGACAGTGGCGGCCCCGAACAGCAGCGATCGGTGCACGAACGTACGGCGGGTGATCTGCACCGAGTCGTCGGGGCGCACTCCAGGCTGTTGCAGCACAGAGTGTATCTCGCGCCGAGCGCGTTCAAGTTCGTCAGACATGTCGTTCCTCCTTACCCTGGGACCGTTTACAAAGCGTTGGTCCTGATGGAGGCGGACGCGGAACTTTCTGCCGCGTCTGTTATTTTTTGTCTCTTCTATTTTTTATTTCTTCAGTTCGATTTCCAATTTGGAGGCCTGACCTCCAGTCACAGTTACGGGCATCTCTAAGGGCCCGGTATAAGATTGAATTGCCACGAGCTTGTAATCGCCTGGCGGAACGTCGCTGATAGTGAATTTGCCGTCGGCGCCGGTGATCGCGTAGTAGGGGTTGTCCACCACGTATATCCAACCCTCCATCCAGCCATGCGCGTCGCAGTCGACGCGGACCGTTCCGCCGCGCTTCAGCTCGACGGGGATTCGCTGTCCCTCATTCGGCAAGGCCAAATTGAAGGCGGTCCGCTTGCCGTAATATCCATGCGTGTTGTGGAGCACCGGGTCGCCGTTGACGACGTCCAGCCGACCTGGAGGAATGACCTGAACTTCGGGTTCGAAACGACATTTGACATTGTCAAGCTCGGGCGGCTTGCCCTGCTCAGGCCAAGCCTTTCCCTTGGCCACGTCGACGAGGTATACGACCGCGCTCTCGACAGCCTGATCGGCGCCAACCCTGATCAGCGGCTCCTCGCGGGGGCCTCCACAGGTCTCCACATTCTTGGAGGGAATGATCTTTTTCATCGGCACGTCGCCGCGATAGCGGACGATGCCCTCAATGCTCCCGCCGCCAGAAACGGCAGCGACTTCGTAAGTTTGCGCAGGCGTAGTTGCGATCGCCGCCGCGATGACCGTGAGCAGACCCGATAGACGCTTAAGGCTCATCTTCACGGCCACTCCCCTTTCCGACCCGTTGGGGAACATGCCACTTCAAAACTTAGAATTGGGCTAATCCTAATCGGAGTCCAATCAGCGATCCTGATCGACCGATAAGAAAAAATGATCACACGTGCGCTCGGAACGGCGTTAAAGTTTGCGCGGTCATTTGCGATGGGTCGATGTGACCTCCGATAGGGGGATCATGACCAATCCTCAGCGAAGTTGTCGGGACGCTAACGCTGCGGGCTATGACGGTTTCTTTGCCGACGCCGTCGCGCGGCTGCATATCGAACGGCGCTACCGGATCTTCGCGGACCTCGAGCGGATGGCCGGCCGCTTTCCCCATGCCATGTGGCACTCTCCGCAAGGACCGAAGGAGGTCGTCATCTGGTGCTCCAACGACTATCTCGGCATGGGACAGCACCCGAAGGTCGTCGGAGCGATGATCGAAGCCGCCACCCGGTTTGGCACCGGGGCAGGCGGGACGCGCAACATTGCCGGCACCAATCATCCACTGATCGAGCTCGAGGACGAGCTCGCCGATCTCCACGGCAAGGAGGCGGCGCTGGTCTTCACCTCTGGCTATGTCTCCAATCAGGCGAGCATCTCGACCATCGCCAAGCTGATCCCCGATTGTCTGATCCTGTCCGATGCCCTCAATCATAATTCGATGATCGAGGGCATTCGCCAATCCGGAATGGAGAAGAGGATCTTTCGCCACAACGACATCAATCATCTCGAAGACTTGTTGAACGCGGCGGGTCCGGATCGGCCGAAGCTCATCGTCTTTGAGAGTCTCTATTCAATGGGGGGCGACGTAGCCCCGATCAGCCGCATTTGCGATGTGGCCGACCGCTACGGCGCCATGACGTATCTCGACGAGGTGCATGCGGTCGGCATGTACGGCCCTCGCGGCGCCGGCATCGCCGCGCGCGACGGCGCCTTGCACCGCGTCGACGTGATCGAAGGTACGCTCGCCAAGGCGTTCGGCTGCCTCGGCGGCTACATCACGGGAAGCGCTGCGCTGATCGATGCCGTGCGTTCCTATGCTCCGGGATTCATCTTCACCACCGCTCTGCCGCCGGCGATCTGTGCCGCGGCCACGGCAGCGATCCGGCATCTGAAAACCTCCGAGTGGGAGCGCAAGCGCCAGCAAGATCGCGCCAGGCGGGTCAAGTCGGCGCTGGCAGCAGCGGAGTTACCGGTCATGCTGAGCAACACCCACGTCGTTCCCGTGGCGATCGGCGATCCGGCGAAGTGCAAAGCGGCGAGCGACCTTCTGCTGAGCAAACACGGCGTCTATATCCAGCCGATCAACTATCCGACCGTGGCGAAGGGAACCGAGCGCTTACGCATCACGCCCACGCCTTGCCACGAGGACCATATGATCGCCGAGCTTGCCGCGGCGCTGGTCGAGGTGTGGGACGAGCTTGCTTTGCCCAGGGGCAATCTCCCCTACGCAGCCGAGTGAACGCGTGTGCCAGGCTGACGAACAGTTGCGCGTGCGAGGAGGAAGCACATGACCGCCAAGGATCTCAAATTCTCGTTCGAGGCTCGCGACCGGTTGCTGCACGGCATCGACGTTCTCGCAAGCGCCGTGCGCGTCACGCTTGGACCGAGAGGGCGGAACGTCGCAATCGATCGGTCGTTTGGGGCGAAGATCACCAAGGACGGCGTGAGCGTCGCCAAGGAAATCGAGCTCGGCGATAAGTTCGAGAATATGGGCGTCCAGCTCGTTCAGCAGGTCGCCAACAAGACCTCCTATCGCACTGGCGACGGCACCACCACCGCGGTGGTGCTCGCGCACGCGATCGCCAGGAGCGGCGCCAAGGCGGTGGCCGCCGGCATGAACCCCATGGATCTGAAGCGCGGCATCGATCGCGCGGTGGAAGCCCTCGTTGGTGAGCTGAAGAAGGCCGCCAAGAGCGTCACCTCGAATGCCGAGATCGCGCAAATCGGCACCATATCGGCGAACGGCGACACCGAGATCGGCGGCACCATCGCTGAAGCGATGCAAAAGGTCGGCAACACCGGTGTCGTCACCATCGAGGAGGGGACGTCGCTCAAGACCGAGCTCGACGTCGTCACCGGCATCCAGTTCGATCGCAGCTATATCTCCCCCCATTTCGTCACCAACCGCAACAAGGGTCTGGTGGAGATGGAGGATGCCTACATTCTGATCAGCGAGAAGAAGCTTTCCAGCCTCAACGAATTGCTGCCCCTGTTGGAGAAGGTCGTTCAGGCCGGCAAGCCGCTGCTCATCATTGCCGACGACGTCGAAGGCGAGGTCATGGCGGCGCTCGTGGTCAACAAGCTGCGCGGTAGTCTCAAAGTTGCCGCCGTGAAGGGCCCTGCCTATGGCGAGCTCCGCAAGGCGATCCTTCAGGATGTTGCGGTGATGACCGGCGGAACGGTGAACTCGGACGACCTCGGTCTCAAGCTCGAAGCCGCGTCTCTTGATCTGCTTGGACGCGCAAGGAAAGTCGTCATCGACAAGCAAAACACCACGATCGCCGAGGGCGCCGGCACCAGGGCAGACATCGACGCCCGCATCGCCGCGATCAAGGCGCAGCTCGAGCGGACCACCTCCGATTACGACCGCGAAAAGCTGCAGGAACGGCTGGCGAGCCTTACCGGCGGCATCGCCGTGATCAGGGTGGGCGGCGCGACCGAAAGCGAGATCAGGGAAAAGAAGGATCGCATTCAAAACGCCATGCATGCGACGCGCGCGGCGATCGAAGAAGGCATCTTGCCAGGCGGCGGCGTCGCCTTGTTGCGGGCGAGCAAGCTCGCCGGCAATCTCAAGACCGAGAATGACGATCAGAAAGCCGGCATTGCCATCGTCAGGGAGGCGATCACCTGGCCCGCCCGGCAGATTGCCGCCAATGCCGGAGCAGACGGCTCGGTCGTCGTCGCCAAGATTCTCGACACCAACGACAATGGCTTTGGCTTCGATGCGCAGACTTGCGAGTTCGGCGATCTGATCGCGAGGGGGATTATCGACCCCGCCAAGGTCGTGCGCTCGGCCCTTCAGGGCGCGGCCTCGATCGCCGGCCTCCTCATCACGACGGAAGCCATGGTCGCCGAAGTGCCAGGACCGCCGCCGCCCGAGCTTCCGGGTCACCATGATCACGAGGATCATCTCGACATGGAGTTCTGAGCGGGCAGCGCACGCGGGTCGGCTCCTGAGCAACCATCCCGTTCTGACAGTGGCTTGTTATCTGTAGCGTCGCAAAACGACGCCTCGATCAAGCGGACGTCGGAAGTCTCAATCGAGCCATCCGGCAATCCGCTATGAAATCCTCGATGATACCCTGCTCGATGCGCGGGATGCCGGATAGGCTAAAGGAAGAGAACGGCCGGTCCGTAGCCTTGCGAAATACAGCGGTCGTCCCGTGCGGGCCGATCGTGCGTTCGAAAGTCATAGCGCCGACAAACGCGAAGTAGTTGGCGAGGCGATAAGTCAAAAGCTTCTTGCCCAGCAGGCGCCGCGCATTAAAAGCTCGATCCTTATCGATCCAAGCGCGAATTTCGGCTTCCGACTGTACGCGTATGTGTGCGGCACGCGAGGCGCTCGGGCCATCAATAAAGTCGGAATAATCATCCAAGACGATGATGCCCCCCGGCTCAACGAAGTCATAGAAATAGGCCAAGTCGCGGTCAATCATGCCGTCTACGTCTATCGAGAGCAGATCAGCCCGAAGATCTGGGGAGAGCTTGGGCGCTATGGCGTCGGTGGTGCCAAGCCGGGGTCGCACGAGATGCGACACGCCGTATTGGTCTACATTCGCGCGGAACTCGACAAGATTGAGCGCATCGCAGTCGTGCGGATTGGTCGCTCGGCTATAGCGATGCGGCCCCCGCGAATGCTGACTGAATTGGTCGATGGCGTGCACAACCGAAGCTCGGCCCGATTCCTGTATTCCGAGCGCGAACGCTATCGACGTGGCGCCCCGGCCTACTCCCACGTCGATCACGTCGCATTTGCCGGCAAGGGCGAGCTTGTAAAGTTCAGAATAGACGGCGCCTGGCATCAAGCCATGCGTGTCGTCCTTGAGCGCATCGAAGTAGCCACGCTTTAGGCGTGGCCCATTGGTGAAGAGCGCGGTCAATCCTATGACGTGCCCCCTTCTACGTCGCGACGTCGTGTTGACGGCGTTGCCCGCGGGAGGTGGGAACAGAGGCGACAGCTTGCCGTTCATCGCAAGGGCGCCTTCCAAATCTGATCGACGCTCAGCATTGGTGCGCCCGACCGCTCAATCTGCATACTCGAACTCATCCACCTGCTCGCTTCGACGAGTCGTGGAAGCGTGGCGTTCAAAGCGAGCAAGTTCGGCATCGCTAGCGTTCGTGCCGAGAACCTGAAAGCTTCGAAACGTGCCGGCCTTCAGCGTCAAAAGATACCGCTCCCCAAACGCGCCTATCATGCTCGGGCTATGGTGAAGAAACACACCCACTCGGTCGGTGAGCAAGGTGTCGAGTCCCTGCGTTTCCTCGCATGGCTCTCCAATAGACTCGCAATGGAAAATCGCGATTGACGCTTCGTGCCGAGTTCCGGTCGCGGGACCGATGACGGTCGAGCCGAGCGGCATCCCCTTGCTCGTGCAGCTTGCCTGTAGCAGTGCATAGCGTACCTCGCGCACCGATTGCGTGGTGAGCAATGCGAGACGCGTCCCCGCGGGAACAATAATGCTTTGACCATCCGGAAGCGTGCCAAGCGCCAGCTTCTCGCCGCATTGCAGTGTGCCGAGATCGTTCCTAGCAAGATCTTGGCTACCGTTTGCGAACAGGTAGTAGCGGACGAGCTGCGGGTAGCAACTGCTTACGTTCGCAAATGCGCGCATCAAGGCGGCGACGCTGCCTAAGGTGAGCCGCAATGCGCCGATGTAGACGATAACGATTGCCCACTCCGCTCTTCCCGCCAACGCGTTGCCGGCCAGGTAGTAGAGTACGAGGCCGAGAAGCGCCGTTGTTGCGATGCTGGTCGCAAGCGCGAACTCGTTCGTGACACGCCTCCTTACAAAATAGCCGCGTGCCATGTCTCTTGAGGTTGCCGGGTTGGCCATCGCTGAGACCGATGGCGACCACTGCAAGCCGCGCATCTGTTGCTGAAAGGCGGCCTGCGACTTTTCCTGGAATTTTGCCATGGACGACCCGCGAAGCGCGCAGGGGTACAGCATGATCGCCACAAGACAAGACGCCGCGAGGATCGAAAACGTCAGCGGCATGTCGACATGGATGAGCGCGGCGGCGGCGGCCACCCCGCCAATGGTCGAGGGAATAGTGCTAGCGAGAATGACGGCGGTCACGGCCGCCTGCTTGCAACCCGAGATCAATCCGCTAACGCCACATTGATTGAGGATGCGGCTGGCCGTGGGCGCCCGGGGATCAGGTAGAGCGTCAGCAGCAACGACGACGGACTGCACGGCCTGAGCGCAGTAGTCCTCCACGATTCTCAAGACGAGCATCCGCGAGTAGAAAAGAAAGAGGGCGCTGAGCGCCAAGCTCGAGACGCTAAAGATCACGACAGCCGCCAAGACCGAGGTCGCGTCAGTCAGGGCAAAATCGAGCGAGGGCACGCGCAACGAAGCCGCGCCGGTCCTTTCCATGGTCCGCGCATACCAATAGATGGCGAAAATCGCTGCCGCCTGCCCGGACAGACAAAGCACTGCGAGCGCGATCGAGCTGATCAGCTTGAGCTTGTGCGGTTTGAAAATGCTGAGAAGCAGCCAAGCGATCAGCCTCACATAGTTCGCCGCCTGCTGCGTAATCCGGACGACGGGGAATGGCATCCCTATCCGGAGCGGGCTGCCTAGGAGATCGGTTCTAGGATCACCGGGTCGCGCGGGCATACCAGGAAGCGCTTCCCCAGCTTTGGCTCACCTTTGCGACGGCAATGGCGAGATCGTAACCGCAACTGACGTCGTCACCTGTAGCGTCAGGCCACCGCCGGACTAGCGCCTTTAGATAGGCGACATCGTCCTCATCGTTCATGGCGGATGACAAGTCCGCATCGAGAGGGTCGTCACGATCATCGCCGGCGAGCACCCATACCGCTATCTCGCGCGCGATCTCGGATGCATCGGTGACGTTGTCGATAAGTGCCAGCATCCGCCTCAAATTGGAGTCCAAAACCGGACGTTCCTGGCTCTCGGTGCTCGCAATTGACGACGGCGCGGAAGCAAACATGCAAAGTACCCCGTGTGCGATTCTCAACCATATAAAACCTATCGAAATAGTCGAGATTAGAAAAGGCATGCTATGCTTAATTTACCGGCCATCGAGAAATGATTTCACGAAGTTGGCGCCTCGACCGCTTGCGATCCGCGTCACCGGGTTAGACGAAGCCCGGCAAAGTCACGAAGGGCCGGCAGCGCGGGAGACGCTGACATGGCCGTGAAACTCAAAAGGACGAACGTGCCGCTGCCGCTGCTTGCAGCCCGGTTGCAAACAGGAACCGCTGTCCGAGGAACTTGTAAGGTTCATCAAGTCGGAAATTCTTGTTCGCACGGCAAAGCACAGCGAGACAGCACGCGCCTTGGATCCGCGTCCACACCTAAAGCTAGAACTCTGTTTAATATGCCCTCAGGAAGTGTGATAAGAAGTAAGAGATCGCGATTGAGTGCCTCGCGGGTTGGTTGCTCATGGCATCAAGGGCGGATGCATGGCTATGAGTAAAAGTGCGGCTGATCTCACCCTCAGCGAGGCGGAACTCGAGCAGGTCCGCTCAGACCGCGAGGGGCTCGAATGGCTGCACGAGCTTCTGGTCTCCGAGGACGTCCTCGAAACGGTTCAGCCTGGCGGAGCGCCGTCCGCTACCCCGATCTCGGGCGAGGCCTTCGATCTCATCGTAGAGTTCGAAGTCACCGGCGAGCAGACCTACACCAAGAAATATCGCAAGCCGGTATGGCCCAAGGGACATTCCGGCGTGACCATCGGTATCGGCTACGACGTTGGCTATGCCTCCAAACCGCAACTCCGGGCCGACTGGGGCGGGTCAATTGCCGACGCCATGATCACGGCGCTCGAAAGCGCCCTGGGGGTGACCGGCACCCCTGCGAACGCCGTCGCCAAACGGCTACAGGCAAAGGTCGACGTTCCGTGGACGAGCGCGATCGACGTTCACCGCGAGAAGGTGTTGCCGCGCTGGGTCGGACTGGTCGAGCGCAGCCTGCCAAACACCGGTGCGATCGGACCGGATTGCCTCGGGGCGCTCGTGTCGCTCACCTATAACCGGGGCGCCTCATTCGGCAAGGCCGGCGCCCGCTATCGGGAGATGCGGAATATCAAGGCGCATATGGCGGCAAAGGCGTTCGGCGACATCCCGGATGAGTTCCGCTCCATGAAGCGCTTATGGCCGGATATGACAGGCTTGCAGAAGCGGCGGGAGCGCGAGGCGAGGCTGTTTGAGCGGGGTCTCGCAGCGTTGCCGTCGGCGTGATCAATAGAATCGATCGGGTCGCGCGTGCTTTGCACACGCTGAAGTGGGGGAGGCGGGAGATGTCACCAGAATTGAAACTCATCGCAATAGGATGCGCGGGCGGCGTCATTCCCGATCTCATCCGCTTCGCCAAGGCGCGTTATGACGCCACCATCGCGGACTATTTCAAGCATTGGAACTTTTGGCTCGGATTGGTGGTGCTGGTCGCTCTTGGCGGGATCGCGGCCGCCCTCGGCGAGCCGACGACCACCATGCAGGCGCTCGCGCTTGGCTATGCCGCGCCGGAGTTTTTCTCAAGGATCGTCGCCGAGCAGCCCGCCAGGCCCATTGAGGAGGGAGTGGCGAAGAGCGAAGAGTTCAGCGTGCGACGCTGGTGGTCACGGTGAAGGCCTGCGACCCTCGAGGCTGACCTGAGCGGCGCAGCTTGTCTTGCGTGGGAGTGAAGCGTGGCGGAGTTCTCTGACGTCGTCGTTCTTCTGCCTGGCGTGAGCGGCAGCGCGCTGGCGAAGGACGGCAAGGAAATCTGGGGCCTCTCAACCGGAGCGTTGTGGGGTGCGGCGACCTCGATCGGCAAGTCGATAGGGCAGCTCAAGCTTGAGGACGACGACCCGTCGGTCGACGATCTTGGCGACGGCATCACCGCGACGCGGGTCATTCCCGACCTGCACATCATCCCAGGTCTATGGAAGATCGACGGCTATACGGCAACCAGTGCAAGCTTGCTTCAGCGCGGTTTGAAGGCGAACCGGAACTATTTCGAGTTCCCCTATGATTGGCGCCGCGACAACAGAGCGTCGGCTCGGCGTCTTGCCGAGAAGGCGCAACGTTGGCTGCAGGCCTGGCGAACCTCATCAGGCAACGAAGAGGCAAAGCTCGTCCTCATCGGCCATTCGATGGGCGGCATCGTAGCGCGCTATTTTCTCGAGGCGCTCGGCGGCTGGCGCGATACCCGCTCCCTGATCACGTTTGGCACGCCCTATCGTGGGTCGCTCAATGCCGTGGGCTATCTCGCCAACGGCTACGCCAAGGGGATCGGTCCCCTGAAGGTCGATCTGTCGGAGACGGTGAGAAGCTTCACGTCCATCTACCAGTTGCTGCCGACCTTCGAATGCATCGACAGCGGCAGTGGCCAGCTCGTCAGAGTGGGGGAAACGTCGGGGCTTCCCAACATTGATGCGGCCCGCGCCGCAAAGGCCCTCGCCTTTCATCACGAAATTCGCGACGCCCAGAAGCGCAACGCGGCGGACGAAGCCTATCGAAAGGACGGCTACAAGATCTTTCCGATCGTCGGCATCGAGCAGCCGACCTTTGTGTCGGCGGTGCTGCGCAACGGCAAGCTTGAACTCAGCCAAAGTCTCAAGGGCAAGGTGATGGGCGGCGACAGCGTCGTCCCCCGGGTGTCCGCCACGCCTCTCGAGCTCAGCGATCAGCACCGCGAGGTCTATGCGGCGGAGGCGCACGCCTCCTTGCAGAATTTCTCGCCGGTGCTCACGCAGGTGGGAGGCGTGCTCACCAGCAGCGAATTCGATCCCAGCGCCTTCGAAACCCCGGTTCAAGTGACGCTTGGGCTCGATCTACAGGACGTCTATGGCGCGGGTCCGGTTGAGATTGCCGCCAAGCCGTCGAGACCGGTGCCCCTTGAGGTGCAGGTCTTCGATGCGCCGACCAACAAATTGGTCGCGCGGGAACGGCTTGCGGCAAGCGAGGACGGATATGCGCGCGCTCACGTCAACCTGCCGCCCGGCGCCTACCGCGTGACGGTAGGGGGCGATGAGAGCGTGAGCCCGGTGACGGACGCCTGCCTCGTCATCGAAGTTGGATCGTCAGACACGAACTGAGTACGCAACACAGAGGAGGAGCAAATGGCCGAGTACATCGTCCTTCGCAATCTTGCTGTGGACTCGAAACGCGCGCCTGGCCAAGCCGAATCCAAGAACTGGGATTGGAGCGCAGGGCCATTCGAGGCAGCGGCATAGGCGCCGACGACCGCGGCGTCGGCATCGTCACCGCGCCGTAGTTGCGCTTATGCAGATCTCTAATCGCCGAGCTCGGTAAGGGCTTTTTCGACCGAGGCGAGATCGTTCCGCCAGTCCGCATTGTCGGGCGATAGCTGGACGAGCTTGGCATTGATGTCGCGCGCCGCGACGAGCTCGGCATGGGCCGCGGCGGTGTCTCCGGCGCCCAGATAGGCGGCGGCGAGCTTCATGTGGCTCGCCGCCAGATCCTGCTGCCATTCGGTGTTCTCTCGATCGCTGCCGGCCAGCCGCGCGGCGACGGCCTGACCATCGCGATAAGCCGCCACGGCGTCCGCCGATTTGCCTTGGGCGAGGAAGGCATCGCCAAGCTTGATGTTCGCCTCGGAGAGATTTGCCTGCCACGCAGCGTTGCTCGGGTCGTCGCCAGCAAGACGCCGGCGAATGCCGAGGCTTTCGCGATAGGCGTCGGCCGCCTCGCTCGGGTTCGAGGCCGCCAGCAGCGCGTCGCCGGCCATGATGAGCGTGTTCGAGGTGAAGCGCAAAACCTCCATGTTCGACGGATCGCGGGCGACGATCTTCCTCATGCGCTCCAAGCTGCTGCGATAGCGGGCAAGCGCTTCCACCGGCTTGCCGTCGGCAAGCAACACATGGCCGAGGCGCTCGTCAGAGACGGAGAAATCGCGCTGCCACTGAGTGTTGCCGGGGTCTGCCTTCGCCAATCGCTCGAAGATGTCACGTGCTGCCTGAAAGGATTTGAGCGCGGCGGATGGATCGCCCTCGGCCTTGCGGACGTCGCCGATATTGTCGTGGGCGACGGCCAACACACGCTGCCAATCGGCATTGCCTGGATCAGCTCCGGCGATGCGCTCCCTGATGGCGAGGCTCGCCTGGTAGGCTTTCAACGCTTCGGCGAGATGTCCCTGGGCGATCTCGGCGTTGCCGACCTTGTCGTGCGACCAGGCGAGATCGTCTTGAGCGCTCGCGCTGCTGGGATCGAGCATGGCCAAGCGCTCGCCGATAGCGAGACTTTCCCGGTATGCCGCGAGCGCCGCTGACCGATTGCCTTGTGCCGACAATGTGTCGCCGATCCTCTCTTTGGCGACCGACAGGTCGCGTTGCCACTGGACGCTGGTGGTGTCGGCACGCGCGAGTTCAGAGAAGATGGCAGCGCTCTCGGAATAGGCCTTGAGCGCTTCCGGCAGCTGGCCCTGCGCCCGGTGAACTTCGCCGACCTTGATATAGGAGATGGAGAGTGCGCGCTTGGCGTTGGGGTCTTCGGGCGGTGTCCTGGCCAGTTTCTCGCGCAAGCTCAGGCTTTCGCGGTAGCCTTTCAGCGCTCCGGCGAGATCGCCCTGTTCGAGCAGCGTGTTCGCCACCTTGTCCTGGAACGTGGCGCGATTTTGTTGCGTCCTCTTATTGCCCGGATCGGATTTGAGCAGACCGTCGGCGATCGAAAGGCTTTGGCTGTAGGCCGTGAGCGCTTCGGGAAGGGACCCTTGCGCCGTCAAGCTATCGCCGATCCGCGAATAGGCTGCCGCTCGACCCATCTGGTACCCGGGCCGTCCCGAATCGGATTGCGCCAAGCGGTCGAAAGTCGCAAGCGAGGCCCTGGCAGACTCGATCTGCTTCGCCGTGTCTCCCTGCGCCGCATAGGTATCGGCGAACTCCAGCAGCATGGCGGCCTGGCTCGCCAGCAGCTCCCTGTTGTCGCCGGAGCGCTCGACCAGCTTGGCGAAGGCTTCCTCGGCGCGGCCGAGGATCTTGCGCACGGTCTCGGCGCGCATGCCTTCTACATTGCGCAGGCCTTGGGCGATGTCGAACACGAGCGCATCGGCCCCTTGCTTGGCCACGGCGAAATTGCGCTCGGCCTCTTCGCGCTGCGTCACCGCCTCGCGCCGGTTGATCTCGGCCCATACCGCAAGTCCGGCAAGCACGATGGCAACGCCAGAAAGCCCGGCGATCCAGAACCTTTGCCGCCGGCGCTGCGCCCGCTGCGCCCGCTGGAACACCTCGTCGGTGCCAAGCCCGATCAGCGGCGCCACCACCTTGGCAAGGGCGACTTCCTCGCCGTCGGCGGCGATGTCGGCGGCAAGCACCTCGACCGGATCGGCGGTGATCGAGCCATCCGCAGCGATCGCGAAGCGCACCGCCAGCGGGAAGGGTTCGGTCTCCGGATTCCCCGGCTGTCCTTCGGCGATGACCGGGATCACCGGGCGATCGGGATGGCGCGACTTGAAGAGCCGCACCTCCTCGTTGACGTACCGGCTCTTGGCCGAGGCCGGCGAGCACAGCACGATCAGCGCCGCGGAGGCATCGAGTGCTGCGATGGTCTGTTCGGCCAAGCCATGCCCGGCGGTGAACTCGTCGCGGTCGCGGAAGATTGGCCGCAAGCTCTTGGGGATCGGCCCCGCACCGGTCTCGCGCCCGACCAGCTCCTTGTCGATGGGGAAGCTCTCGAGCCGCCCGTGCAGCCACTTCGCCCGCTTGGTGTCGGCGTGGCTGTAGGACAGGAACGCCCGGTATTTGAACACCGCCGGCTCAGTCATGGCCCTGGGGGCGCCTTCGCCGCGAGCTGTGCGTCGAACCACGCGAGGTTCCTCTTCCACTCTTCCCAGTCCGGATATTTCTCGGTGAGATTTGCGAGGATGTCCCGGCCTGCGGCGAGCGCCTGGCTCGCTTCGCTCGCTCGCCCTTGGCGGCTGAAAGCATCCGCGAGCTTGGCGTAGGTAAAAGCGAGATCGTTCTGCCAGATGGCGTTTTGCGGGTCTGATTTTGCCAAACGATCCTTGATCTGGAGCGAGGCCTGATACGTCTCAAGCGCCGCGGGAAGATTGTCCTGGGCGGCGAGCGCGACACCTTCTCTTTCGAGCGCGCTGGCGAGGTCCCGCTGCCACTGCGTATTGGATGGATCCGACTTTACCAGAGGTCCGAGGATCGCCGTCGCCGCCCTATAGCTTGCAAGCGCATCCGAAGATTTGCCATCCTTAAGGAGCGCGTCGCCAATCTTGGTGTGCGAGATCGCAAGGTTGCGCTGCCAGCGATTGTTTCTGGCGTCGGCCTTGGCGACGCGCTCGCCGATGGCCAGCGCCTTGCGGTAGCTCTCGAGCGCCGCCGGAACGTCCTTCTGGTCAAGCTGCACATCGCCAATCCGCTCATGAGCGACGCTAAGGTCGCTCTGCCAGACGGCATTGCCGGGATCCAATTTGGTCATGCGTTCGAGAATGATCTCGGAGGCTTTGTAGGCCTCGAGCGTCGCGGGCAAATCGCCTCGAGCAAGATTGAGATCGCCGATCCTCTCATGCGACACGCTGAGGTCGCGCGCCTGACTGGTGTCGGACGGATTGGCTTTCGTTAGGCGGGCAAAGATGGTGTTGGCCGCCCGATGCCTTTCGATCGCAGATTTCAGGTCGCCCGCCGCGCGGTGCGCATCGCCGATCTTGGCATGCGCGTAGGCGAGGTCGCGTTGCAGGCCGTCGTTGTCTGGTACGGCTGTTGCAACTTTTTCGGCTATATCAAATGATGTCTCGTAGCTCGTCAGCGCTTGCGCCACGCTGCCGCTGGCCATGAGCACGTCGCCGACCCGTTCATGGGTCGTGCTGATGGAGCGTTGCCAGGCGAGATTCTTGGGTTCCGCCCTCGCCGCGCGCTCGAAGATCGCCTGCGACGCAAGGTAGTAGTCCAACGCCTTCTTGAGATCGCCGACGGCCCACAGAGTGCTGCCGAGCTTTTCATTGGCGATGGCGAGGTTCGCCATGAAGACGAGATTGCCGGGATCGTCCTTGCTCAGCCGCTCGACGATCTGAAGCGACTTCCGTGCCGACTCATCCCGATTCGTCGTGTCGCCTTGGGCTGCGTAGGTATCGGCAAACTCGCTCAGCATCGCCGCCTGGCTCAGGAGAAGCTCCTTGTTGTCGCCGGAGCGCTCGACCAGCTTGGCGAAGGCTTCCTCGGCGCGGCCGAGGATCTTGCGCACGGTCTCGGCGCGCATGCCTTCTACATTGCGCAGGCCTTGGGCGATGTCGAACACGAGCGCATCGGCCCCTTGCTTGGCCACGGCGAAATTGCGCTCGGCCTCTTCGCGCTGCGTCACCGCCTCGCGCCGGTTGATCTCGGCCCATACCGCAAGTCCGGCAAGCACGATGGCAACGCCAGAAAGCCCGGCGATCCAGAACCTTTGCCGCCGGCGCTGCGCCCGCTGCGCCCGCTGGAACACCTCGTCGGTGCCAAGCCCGATCAGCGGCGCCACCACCTTGGCAAGGGCGACTTCCTCGCCGTCGGCGGCGATGTCGGCGGCAAGCACCTCGACCGGATCGGCGGTGATCGAGCCATCCGCAGCGATCGCGAAGCGCACCGCCAGCGGGAAGGGTTCGGTCTCCGGATTCCCCGGCTGTCCTTCGGCGATGACCGGGATCACCGGGCGATCGGGATGGCGCGACTTGAAGAGCCGCACCTCCTCGTTGACGTACCGGCTCTTGGCCGAGGCCGGCGAGCACAGCACGATCAGCGCCGCGGAGGCATCGAGTGCTGCGATGGTCTGTTCGGCCAAGCCATGCCCGGCGGTGAACTCGTCGCGGTCGCGGAAGATTGGCCGCAAGCTCTTGGGGATCGGCCCCGCACCGGTCTCGCGCCCGACCAGCTCCTTGTCGATGGGGAAGCTCTCGAGCCGCCCGTGCAGCCACTTCGCCCGCTTGGTGTCGGCGTGGCTGTAGGACAGGAACGCCCGGTATTTGAACACCGCCGGCTCAGTCATGGCCACTGTCCATTGACCAGCCCCAGTTTGACAAGCCTAGTCCATGGAAACTCTGCGCGATTTCTTTCTAACGTGCAGGAGTTTGGGCATACTCGCAATGAGTTGATCGCAAGGCGTGGGAGGCGGCACATGAAGATCATTGTGATTCAGAAGGCATTGAAGAAACAGGGCTACAACCCCGGCGCCCTCGACGGCGCATGGGGGCGGCCGAGCATCAATGCCCTAAAAGACTTTCAGCAGTCACACGGCCTGAGAGCGGATGGAGTCTTGGACGTCGAAACCGTCGGCGTTCTGCTCGGCGACGGGACAAAGTCGTCCGCAGGCTCATTGGAAGGCCCTGCCGCCGACCTGCCAGCCGCCTCCACTTTGCCCATCGTCTGGTACGAAGAGGCGCGCCGGCTGATCGGCACCCGCGAGGTGAAGGGCTCGCCCTCCAATCCCAAGATTTTGCAATGGGCGGGAAAGCTCGGCATCCCTTACAAAGGTGACGACATCCCCTGGTGCGGATTGTTCGTCGCCCATTGTGTTGGCGCCACATTGCCTGGGGAAACCCTCCCGACCAATCCGCTCGGGGCGCGGAACTGGGGCAAGTTCGGGACAAAATGCAAGCCGGTGCTGGGGTCCGTGCTCGTCTTCTGGCGGGGCAGCAAGAATGGAGCTTTTGGACATGTTGGTTTCTATCACGGCGAGGACGACGTGGCGTACCATGTGCTCGGTGGAAACCAATCGGACCAGGTCAACGTCGCGCGTGTCGCCAAGAACCGTCTGCTCGGCGCGCGTCAGCCTGCCACCTTTCCGCCGCTCGCCACCGGTCCGGTGAAGCGTAGCAAGACCGGAGATTTGTCACGCAACGAGGCTTGATATATGGCCGCGACAGTTGTGGGAGGAAGCCCAAGAGCAGGACTTGAGCCGCCGTTCAAGGGCTTTAGAATGCCCTAATATGCGAGCCGGAAAGCCGCCTTGGTTCAGCAATTGATGCCGCTCAAGCACCTCTCGCCCTGCCTGCTCTGCGTTGCATTTCTTGCCCTCGGCATTCGAAGCGTGATGCCACAAGAGCAATTACCCGAACGTGATGCGCCGGCCCTTTTTACCAAGGCCGAATCAGAGGGGCGCATTGGCCTCGCGCGCAAGAGCAGGCTTGTGGATGCCCGGGCGGCGCGCATCGGGGAAGTCGTGGTTACCGTCATTGCCGGCGAGGGCGAGGAAACGCGAAGCAAACCTGCTGAAGCGGGCGATTGGGTCGTGCGCAATCGCTGTCAGGAAACCGGCAACGAGCAATATCTGGTGAAGGCCGCGAAATTCCCCGAGCGCTATGAGGGACCCTTGAGCGAGCCGGACGCGGATGGCTGGCTGGCCTTTCGTCCGCAGGGGCGCAAGATGCGGTACTTCATTGTTAGCAGCGAAGAGGGAACCTTCCGCTTCACGGCACCTTGGGGGGAAAAAATGATCGCGCGGCCAGGCGATGCCATCGTGCAGGACGTGGATGACCCATCGGATACGTACCGCGTCGCCGCGATCTCTTTCGAATGCAGCTATGAAATTCTTTCCCGGGCTGCGAAATAGAAACTCAGTGGGGCATAGTCGCGTTAAGCGCTCCGCCAGACTTCGCCATCCTTTGCGCTCGCGCGCGCCGCCCGGCAGATGCTCTGAATCCAGATGCCCTCATTGGCCGGGTAGGTTCCGCCTTTGCCGTTGAGCTTGGACATGTGCGTGCCGCCGGCGTGATGCAGCGCGATGACCTGCCAGACTGAATCGAAGGCTGGGCTTCCCGAACTGCCACCTTCCGTCGGCGACATGTAGTGCACGCGACTCGGCTGCGGACCATCGCCCAGGGTCTCATAGTCCTCCAGCCTATTCTCCTGAATGGAGTATGCGAGGCCGCGTCCGCCCGGATGGCCGATAACGTAAATGCTCTGCGGATCGTCGTCCGACAGAGCCGGCAGCGCGGACCCCAAATCGAGTGCGGGTACGTCCTCCGGAAGGCCTTCGGGCTGCAGCAGCGTGGCGTCATGGGACTGGCGCTTCGAGCACCAAAGAACTTCTTTGACTGTGACTGGCGACTTCACCTTGTGCTCTTCCTCGTAGATCTGGAAGCTGATGACCGCGATCTCCTTGAGCAGCGTTTTGCCGTCGGTGTTGAGCGAGGGGTCGGCCGTTACCACGTGCTCGTTGGTCAGAAGCAACCGTTGACCTTGCCAACGAGGGTTGAATTGCTCGCCCTTCACCACGAAGCAGGTGCCAAATCCGCCCGGGTCGAACTTGCGCCGCACCTGCCCGACCGATCGGCCGCATTTCAACATTTGCTGGATCCACTCATGCGCTTTGGCTCCCTCATGGCCGAGGATCCGCTCATAGGTCTCCTGCTTGACGTCGGCCGCCTGAACCAGATCCGAAGAGGAGAAGTTGAACTGTCCGTTGCCCTGCCGCGCGAGTTCTCCCTTCAGCACGTTCACGATCTCCCGTCCCCTCGCCGAGTCGTCGGAGTCGACGTTCCAGACCTTTTCGAGTTGGCGAATGGTTCCCCAAAGCTGGAAGGCGTCGCGATCGGGGGCCGCGACATAATTCTTGATCGCCCGATCCGCTTCTTCCCAATTCTTGTTGGCGATAAGGGCCTCGGCTCTCGTCGCCCAGTCCCAGGCGTCCAAAGGCGTGCCCGTCCTCGCCTTTTCATCGATGCTGCCGAGAACCTCCGAAGTCATCTGCTCGGAGGTTCGATCGTAGGAGACGTCAAAACCGTCGGTCTTTGCCCGATGCAGCAGAGCAGCGATGTTGATGCCGTGCCAGATCGGTTTATCCGATTTATAGGCTTCGCCGTAGGCGGCCAGCGCCTTTCGCAACGTGCTATTGCCAATCGCGGTGTTGCCCAGCCGCCCTTTGACGTAGAGATCCTTGTAGGCTCGGCCGATTAGTCCCTTCGCTTCGAGACGTTCAACGTCCCCGCGTTCTGCCAGGGGCTGCAATACTCCGATCGCCGCCGACGGCATTCCGAGTTCGATGAGGGCCTGTCCGTACTGCCGGCGCACGATGTCTTGTTCGCAGCCGAGGCCAATCAGACATTCAGCAAGCTTGGCCATCGGCTGAAAGGCCCGTACCGCGCGCATAGCCTTAAGCGGCTCCCGCCAGTCTGTTCGGAAAACCGCCTGCTGGTCCCTATAGAGGTAGTCGACCAATTTCTGGCACGCCTTGGACATCTCCTCGGCGCTCTTGGTCTTCTTGAGTTCTTCGATGAGCGAGCTCAGTCTATCTTCGGTCATCAAGCCTCTGAGCCCTCCAATCTACCACCAGCTTCTAGCTCCGGCGCTTGCGCGGAGCGCCTGCACTTATCGCCACCTCGGCGCCTCGCACCGTGTCGTATTGGTCCGCATCCAGGACCTGGCTTGGAAATTTCACTCCCGACATCTCTTGGATCTCGGCCAGCGGATACATGTGCGGTACAAACTCATCCGATACGACATATTCGAACTGGACCTCCGACAAATCCTGTTCGAGCACGAAGCCATACGCCGCGATCCCATCCTGGATCGGGGCGACAATGACCTTCCAGAACCGCGACGGAATCTTGGCGCTGATTTTCTTGCCGCCGCCGCCGGCCCCGACGAACACCGTGTCGGAGGCGTCAAGGACAGGCCCTGCGAACACCGTCAACTTTTCCTTCGAAGCGCTCGACAACACGTGGTTCTCAAGATCGCCCCAGTTCTCAACGCCTTGGGCGGACTGATTGAAGTCCTTCGTCTGCGGCGAGCAGTTGGTAACGTGGTAGGTGTCTCCGTTGGCGCGCCTGACATCGGCATAGCTGTTGCCCCAGACGACATCGTCGCGCCTCACGATGTGGCCCTTGTCGAATGCCTTGCGATCCTTGGTAAAGAACACGTCGGGGAGCTGAAATTTTGCGTCCAGCCGCGGATCGACGAACCACCTCTCCTGATCGTTCTTGCCGAGCCCGGTAAGCCCTTTGCGGGTGTAGTCCCGATTCTTTTCCGGCCTCTTGAGCTTCGGGTCGGCGGTGACGTTGGATGCCGTGAGCAACGCCAGCCGCCGCGCTCCGTGCATCTGAATGGAGAAATGCTCGTAGTGAAGCGCTGTCTCGCCCTTGAGCGTCGGCGCCAGCACCTTGACGTCGGCTGCAGTCGGCATGGGTAAATTCACGTCGAGAAAATTCTCGTCATAGCCCTTGCGCGAGTCGTAATTCGAGTCGCGCCACGGCTCGACAAGGGCCTCCAAGATATCGCCGCCGATCGCAGCCACGCTTTCGGTAGCGGGCTTCGTGCCGGCGGATGCGGGTGATCCGAGCCTGACGGTAATGTGGAGGGGAATAGTAAGGTTCACCCCGCCATCTGCCGTCGCAATTTGCACCATCGCTGAACTCGCTGCCGTGTCCTGTGAGGATGGAGAGGCGGGAGTGGGCGCGGCCGTGCCGTCGGCGGACTCCATCATTTCGGCTTTCGCCCACCAATCCGACCAAGGAGGCACGCCTCCGGGAGGGGTGCCGGCGAATTCGACGCCGGCGTCAACCACGCGGCTATCGCGCGCGAGCTCGAAGGTTGGTACGGCAAAGTTCTTCTCCTGATACCGGCCGCCGAAATGCAGCGCCACGACTTCCCCAGTGGCGAGATCCACCACCTCGGAACCGGAGTTTCCGCCGAGCGTGGAACAATCGTGGGCCGCGGCCGACACGATCTTGCCGAAACTTTCGGTGTTGGCCCGGCCGTGGAGTTGACCCGGTTGCAGCCGCTTCACGCCGTATGTCCGATCGAACAGATTGTCCTGTTCGGTCGCATCGTTGCGCGGATCGAAAGCCGGATAGCCGATCACGGCTATCTCGCGGCCGTCGAGATCGAAGACGTTGGCGACAGACAGTTTGAGCGGCTTGCGATCGGGGGGCAGTCCTTCGACCTCGAGGATTGCCATGTCCCAGTAGGGGTGGATCATCACCACCCGCCGCACCAAGAGGGTTGTCCCCTCTGTCCCGCCTCGTTCCCGCTGGAAGTCGATTCCGGCTTTGTGCCCAGCCTTGAATGCGAGATTGCGATCGCCGAGGCCGGTGGCGAAAATCCCTGCGACGTGTCGATTGGTCATCAGGAGACCGTCGCCAACGACGAATCCCGTACCGCCGTAGGGGTATTGGGGGTTTCCCGGAAGTTCAATTCGTCCTACCGACGGAATTGCAGCTTCGATCCTGCCGCGAACGGCTGCATCCGATGTGAGGTGGGTCCACAGACGGTGCGTTGAGTTGAACTTTCCGTCGACGATATCGATGGCCGGCCTGAGATCCGGAATGATGAGGGCTTCGAGCGAGGCTTCCTCTTCGGGCGTCGGGTCACGCCCTCTGAGAACGGACTCGAGCCCGCTGCGAGCCTCCCTCGCCATCGGCGACTCGGCCGACTCGAAGGCTACGTCGGATTGAGGAGAGGTGGCTTCGAGTACGCTCTCCAAACCTTGTTTGCGAGAAATCAACTCGAGATAAGACTTCAGCCGCTCGGCACTTCGACGCGCCATTTGGCCCTCCCTTTGCGATATGCCGCGTTTCTACTAGTGGTTGTATATGGTACGAAAATCGCTCGCCTTGTCCAAGGGGATTGGCCGCCCCCGCTCAAAGTGCGATCGCAGCCATTATATCTGACCGCGTTCATCGCGCAGGCGGCTATTGGCTCTTGCTTGAGTAGTACACCTGCGCCTTGGTGAGAAACTCCTCCGGGCGCTTGAGGAAGACGGCCTTGGCCGTCTCGTTGCCGAAGCAATAGGTCTTGCCGTTGAACGTCGTGTTGACCGAGCAGTCGGTCTTGATGTCCTTGCCGAGCGCAAGACCCATGACGCATTCGCCGTCGAACTCGCCCTCCGTGCCTGCCACGGCAAGCGCAGCACCGCCGAGCAGCAAGGCTGCCGCCGCGAGACAAATCCTCAGCATCATTGTCGTCTCCTCATTGCTCCCGCGAAGTGAGGGAGCGGAAGATCGGGGAGATGGGACCGACTTCCGCTCCCGGCAGCAGCGCTTGTCCACGGCGGCGCGTTGCGTTTCGCCGCCGGAGCGCGTCTTACGAAGAATACGTCCGCCACTCTAGAGTCAATGCGCCGAAGGTCGAGTTGACCTTTCGCCAGCGCCGATGACTCTTGCCAAGCCTCCCTGATTCACGCAAGCGCGAGCGCCTTGCGTTCCTCTTCGCTCAGCAGCGTCTCGAGCGTCGCCGTGAGCTCGGCATGCGCGACATAGCAGTCGGCACCCGTCGCCACCGTCTCGCGATAGGCGACGCCGCCAAAGCCGATGACGTAGGCGCCGCCGGCGCGGGCAGCGACGTCCGTCATGCCGTCGCCGACCATGGCAATGGCGCCGTGTCGCGCGGCGAGCTCCCGGCACACCACGGCCTTGCCGTCGGCGCGGGGGAGCGGCGAGCCTTGGTCAAACCCCCGATAGGCGCCACTCGCATCGAACTCTATCGGCACGGCGTAGACATGTGACATGGGTATCGCCAGCGCTTGGGCGAGATACAAGACCGAAGGCAACAGGCCGCCGCTCGCCACATAGACGGGCTTGCCGAGCCGGCGCAGCGCTTCGATCGTCTCTCTCGCGCCAGGCACCAGCTCTTGCACGTAACGCTCGCCCAGCCAGGCGACTGCCTCCCGGTCCGGGCGCACGATCGAGAGGCGTTTGGCGTAGACGTCATCGATCGACAGCTCACCGTTCATGGCCGCCTCGGTCAGAAGCGCCACCTCGTCCTTGCGGCCATAGCGCGAAGCGAGCTCGTCGATCCCTTCGAGCCTGCTCAGGGTGCTGTCGCAATCGAAGCAGACGGCACCGAATTTTCCTAGAGCATTCATGGCCTTAGGAATTCCATCTAATCCGCCCGGGGATCTAAAGCTTTGAAGCTGCCAGGCAATAGGCATCGCTCGGGCAGGTGGGGGAGAAATGGTCGCTCGTTCCAGCGCCATGATAGAGTATTCCGGCAGACTTCATCTCTTTTGACGTTATCGAGCGTTGGCGGCACGGAAGATAAAGCGCAAGGGCCATGACCAAACTAAAGGCAGTTTTGACTCTTGATGAAGCGGCGACCTATCGCAGTGCGACGACCACGAATAGCCCACCAGAATTGTAGGGGTAGCCGAGATGGGTGGCGTGCGCCGAGCGCATCCGGTTCTCGGTTCGGCGCAAGATATCGCAGACCGCCCCAGCCTGCCCGGAGCGATAGGTCTCGCGCTTGAGAGTCACGACACTGGTCATTTGTTGCCTCCTTGGGGCGGCTGCGCGGGGCTCCGTTCGATTCCGGGCTGCACGTTGATGGGATGTTGGTAGATGGCCGCGGCGGGGCGCTCAGTGGCAAAACTCACACCGGCAAAAACAATTGCGCTCGGCGATGATCTCGATCCGCCCGCAGCGCACTGCTCACGTTTTGGGCGTACTGCACAGCGACGCGGCAGAGTCACCGCTCGACAGCGACGGTCGTGACGAATTCCCCGCGCGATCTCGAAACCGAAGCGAGTGGCACGGCCTATGCAGAGTTCTCCGCATAACGCCTCTAGGGTTCCGGCTCAAAAAGCGTCAGGTCCGAGAGAGGCTCTCCCGTCTCCATCGAGGCGGAGCCACGGCGGGATAAAAGCCCGGGAGACCTAGACCCGCGAGATGCTTCGGCACTCGAACGGACAGGCCTCCGCTACGCTCCTTCGAGGTCTTTCCGCGAAAGTATCGAAGCCCGCCGCGGGCCGCGAAATGTGGTCAACGCCAGCGCAAAGGGGATGTCGATGCGCCGTTCCTTCAAACAGGTTTTCCAAGGTCTGTTCGCCGCCGCCGCGGTGGCGAGCGTCCTGATCTCGCCGGCGCTCGCCGCTGAGAAGAAAGATTTCAAAGTCGCCTGGTCGATCTATGTCGGCTGGATGCCGTGGGGCTACGCCACCGAGTCGGGCATCGTGAAAAAATGGGCCGACAAATACGGCATCAATATCGAGGTCAAGCAGTTCAACGACTACGTCGAGTCGATCAATCAGTTTACCGCCGGCGCCTTCGACGCCGTGACCATCACCAACATGGACGCGCTGTCAATTCCCGCCGCCGGCGGCGTCGACACCACGGCCATCATCGTCGGCGACTTCTCCAACGGCAACGACGCGGTGATCCTGAAGGACAAGAAAGAGCTCAAGGATATTCTCGGCCAGAAGGTCAATCTCGTCGAGTTCTCCGTGTCGCATTATCTGCTGGCGCGCGCGCTCGAGAGCATCGAGGCACAAGAAAAGGACCTCAAGGTCGTCAACACGTCCGACGCAGACATGGCCGCCGCCTTCAAGACGCCCGACGTAACGGCGGTGGTGACCTGGAAGCCGATCGTCTCGACCATCCTTGAATCGCCCGACGCCAAGAGGTGTTCGAACTTCTCGAAGATTCCCGGCGAGATCATCGATCTCATGGTGGTCAACACCGAGGTGGTGAAGGACAACCCGAAATTCGCCAAGGCACTTGCCGGCATCTGGTACGAAACGCTCGCCACGATGAAGTCGGGCAACGAGTTCGAAGGAGTCGATGGCGAAAGCTTCCGGCACCGACCTCAAGGGCTTCGAAGAGCAGCTCGCCACGACCAAGCTGTTTTCCGATCCGAAGGACGCCGTCGCTTTCACCAACGGCGGCGATCTGAAGACCACGACCGAGCGCGTCTCGAAGTTTCTGTTCGAGAAGTCGCTGCTCGGCAAGGATGCCAAGACCGAGGGCGCGGTTGGCGTCGAGTTCCCCGACAAGACCGTGTTCGGCGATAAGGGCAACGTGAAGTTCCGCTATGACGCGACCTTCATGAATGAGGCCGCGGAAGGAAAACTGCAGGCGTCGGCGCAGTAGCAGGCAGAGCGGGGGCGGGCAGGCGGGACGTCCATGCGCGCGATCAATCTGCGTCCAAGTGGCTCGCTGCGCTTGGTGCTCGCCCTGCTGCCTTTCCTGGCTCTGCTGCTCGCCTACATCATCGGCTCGCATATCAGGCTTGCCGACAATCCGAACGACAAGCTCCTGCCGAGCTTCGCCGACATGGGCGAGACCATTTACGCCTATGCCTTCGAGGCCGATCCGCGCACCGGTCAATATTTGCTGTGGTCCGACACGGCGGCGAGCCTGACGCGGCTTCTGATCGGTCTTGCCATCTCGGCGGCGTTCGCCCTCGTCGTCGGCATCCTCATTGGTTTGCTGCCCATCATGGGCGCGACGTTCGGGCCGTTCGTCGCCGTGCTGTCCATGGTGCCGCCGCTCGCGCTCCTGCCGATCCTGTTCATCGTCATGGGGCTCGGCGAAGCCTCGAAGATCACGCTGATCGTCATCGGCACGACCTTGAAGCTCATCCGCGACATCGCGCTCCGCGTCGGCGACATTCCCCGCGAGCAACTGATCAAGGCACAGACGCTCGGCGCCTCGACGGCGCAAATCGCCTCGCGCATCGCGCTGCCGCAGATCCTTCCGCGGCTCATCGATTCCGTTCGCCTGGAGATCGGCCCGGCCTGGCTGTTCCTCATCGCGGCCGAGGCGATCGCGGCAGACTCAGGCCTCGGCTACCGCATCTTCCTCGTGCGGCGCTATCTGTCGATGGACGTGATCCTGCCTTACGTCGCCTGGATCACGCTGCTCGCCTTCCTCATGGATCTCGGCCTGCGGCTTCTTCAGCGCAGGGCCTACCCCTGGTTTGCGCAGGCGAGGGCGGCATGAGCGCCATCGTCTTCGACAAGGTGTGGAAGGAGTACGGCGACCACATCGTGCTCGAGCAGATCGATCTCGAGATCGAGCCGCGCGCCTTCCTGGTCCTGGTCGGAGCCTCCGGATGCGGCAAGACGACGTTCCTGCGCATGCTTCTCGGCGAGGAACAGCCGTCGCGCGGCGCCATCCTTCTGGAAAACAAACCGCTGAAGCCGGAGCCGGATTTCGACCGCGGCGTCGTCTTTCAGCGCTACTCGGTGTTCCCGCATCTGACCGCGATCGACAATGTCATCATCGGCCGCGAGTTCGAAATGTCCGGCTGCCTCGGCCGCCTGTTCGGGGCGAAGCGTCGCGCCGCGCGCGAGGAGGCTGGCGAGCTGCTCGCGGCTGTCGGGCTCGCCGGCCACGAGGACAAATATCCGTCCGCGCTCTCCGGCGGCATGCAGCAGCGCCTCGCTCTCGCCCAGGCCCTGATGCGCAAGCCAAAGGTTCTGCTGCTCGACGAGCCGTTCGGCGCGCTCGACCCCGGCATTCGCGCCGACATCCACGTGCTGATGAAGCGCATCTGGAACGATACCGATCTGACGGTGGTGATGGTCACCCACGACCTCCGCGAAGCCTTCGAGCTCGGCACGCGCGTGATCGCTTTCGAACGTCCCCGCGACCGGCCCGAGGAACGCGAACGCTTCGGCGCGCGCCTCAGCAAGGACATCGAGCTTTGGCCGAGGAAGGTCGCCGGCAGTTCCGCGGTGTGGACGCGCCACGGCCCATCGCAACGGCCGTCCTGACAGGTGCCGATCCCCTCACGGAGGACGACCTCCGTGCGGTTCACTCGATCCCGGGACGACCCGGACTTAGCGCGCAGCGCCGAGCGGCGCCCGCGTTGGGAGGGCAAACATGACCACGCTGATCGCCGCGGACACGCTTCCCGGAGGAAAGCATTGGTCGATGATGCTGTGGCGGAACAGCCGCCTCAAGCTCACCGATATCGAGGGCGGCGCCAATGCCGGCATGCTGTTCTACAACCCGCTCAATCTGCTCGAGCGCTACAACGCGCCGGACACGTTGAAATGCCAGCACACCTTCAAGCTCACTGAAGGACACTGCCTCTACTCGGACATGGGGCGCATCTTCTGCTCCATCGTCTCCGATACGGCAGGCTGGCATGACTCGGTCTGTGGCAACACCACCAAAGCGTCGGTGGCGAGCAGATGGGGCGAGAGCAGCTATCAGCGAAACCGCAACGACTGGTACCAGAACGGCCACGACAGCTTCCTGATCGAGGCCGCGAAATACGGCCTCGGCCGGCGCGATCTTGCCGCCAACGTCAACTGGTTCAGCAAGGTCGTGGTTGCCGATGACGGCGCGATGGCGCTCGATGCGAGCGCCGCCAAGGCAGGCGCGTCCGTCGAGCTCCGCTTCGAGATGGACACGCTCGTCCTCTTCCACACCTGTCCGCATCCGCTGAACACGAGTCCCGACTATCCGCGCAAACCCGTGCGCTACGAGATTCTCGACGGTCCCCCCGCGACCGAAGACGACGCCAACCGCCTGTCGGCGCCGGAGAACATCCGCGGCTTCGAGAACAACCGCATCTTCCACATCGGCTGCTGCGTGGGCGGATAACGATGATCACGGAAAGCCCACTCGATCCTGCCGCCGCGCATTACCGCAAGGTCGTGCCGGCCGGAGAATACTGGATCCACGTCGTGCGCAAGGGAGAGACGCTGCGCATCCTCGACCTCGAAGGCAATCAGGCCGCCGACACGCTGTTCTACAACGCCGACGATCCTGCCGAGCGCTATTCGGCGTGCGACACCATTCGCGAGCAAGGCAACATCTATCTCAGCACCGGCACGGTCCTTCGGTCCGACCTCTGCCGCCCGATGCTGACCATCACCGCCGACACCGTGGGCCGCCACGACACGCTCGGCGGCGCCTGCTCGGCCGAGAGCAACACCGTCCGCTACGCGCTCGACAAGAAGTCGATGCATGCCTGCCGCGACAGCTTCCTGCTCGCGGTCGCCGAGAACGACCATTTCGGGCTCACCAAGCGCGACATCGGGCACAACATCAATTTCTTCATGAACGTGCCGGTGACGCCGGACGGCGGGCTGCAATTCGCCGACGGTCTCTCGGCGCCAGGCAAATATGTCGAGATGGTCGCCGAGATGAATGTCATCGCGCTCATCTCGAACTGCCCGCAGCTGAACAATCCCTGCAACGCCTACAACCCGACGCCCATCGAAGTCCTGATCTGGGCGGCGGGACCCTGACATGTTCGGCAAGGTCCTCATCGCCAATCGCGGCGCCATCGCCTGCCGCATCATCCGCACGCTCGATCGCATGGGTATCGCCAGCGTCGCGGTGTACTCGGACGCCGACCGCCATGCGATGCATGTCATGCGCGCCGGGGAGGCGGTCGCCATCGGTCCTTCGCCGGCCGCCGAGAGCTATCTCAAGGCCGATGCCATCCTCGATGCGGCGCGTCAGACCGGCGCCGAGGCCATCCATCCAGGCTACGGATTTCTCTCGGAAAATCCGGGGTTTGCCGAGGCGTGTGAAGAGGCCGGGATCGTGTTCATCGGGCCTCGGCCTTTGCATATGCGGGCCTTCGGCCTGAAGCACCGAGCGCGCGAGCTTGCGCTGCAATCCGAGGTGCCGGTGGCGCCTGGATCGCTTCTCCTCCGCGACATCCACCACGCGATGAGCGAGGCGTCGCGCATCGGTTATCCGCTGATGATCAAGAGCACGGCCGGCGGCGGCGGCATCGGCTTGCAGCTCGTCAACGACGCGCGCGACCTCGCGCCGATGTATGAGCGCGTCGAGCGCCTCGCCCGCAACAACTTCAAGAACGCAGGCATCTTCATCGAGAAATACGTGGCGCGCGGGCGGCACATCGAGGTGCAGATCTTCGGAGACGGCAAGGGCAACGTCGTTTCGCTCGGCGAGCGCGACTGCTCGGCGCAGAGGCGCAATCAGAAGGTCGTCGAGGAGACGCCGGCGCCGAATCTGCCTGACGCGACTCGCGCAGCACTTTGGGAGACGGCGCGCCGTCTCGGCGAGACTGTGAATTATGAGAGCGCCGGAACCGTCGAATATCTCTACGATGCAACGTCGAACGAGTTCTACTTCCTCGAAGTCAACACGCGCCTCCAGGTCGAGCACGGCGTGACCGAGGAGGTCAACGGCGTCGATCTCGTCGAATGGATGGTGCGGCAGGCGGCGGGTGAAATGCCCCCGCTCGACCAGGCGAGCATCAAGCCGAGCGGCGCATCGATTCAGGTGCGCCTCTACGCTGAAGATCCAGGCCGCGACTTCCGCCCGAGCTCAGGTCTGCTCACGCATGTAGCGTGGCCCAAGGACACGCGCATCGAGACCTGGGTGGAGAGCGGGTCGGAAATCTCCCCGTTCTACGATCCCATGCTGGCCAAGATCATCGTCACCGGCGCGACCCGCGAAGAAGCGCTGAGCAAGCTCCAGGCCGCGCTCGAGGCGACCGAGATCGGTGGGCTTGAGACCAATCTCGATTATCTCCGGCAACTGTCGCGCCTCGACGTCCTCGCACGCGGCGAGATGCTGACACGGACGTTGCAGGATGTCGTCTACCAGGCCGACACCATTGAGGTCGTCGCCCCCGGCACGCAGACCACGATCCAGGATTGGCCGGGGCGCGTCGGCTATTGGGCGGTCGGCGTGCCGCCCTCGGGTCCCATGGATCCGCTCTCGTTCCGGCTCGCCAACCGGCTCGTCGGCAACGCCGAGGACGCCGCCGGAATCGAGACCACGCTTGCTGGCCCGACTCTCAAGTTCAACAGCGGCGCGCTCGTCTGTCTCGCCGGCGCCGAGCTCACCGCGACGCTCGACGGCAAGCCCGTGCCGTATTGGCAAGCGTTTGCCGTCAACGCCGGACAGGTGCTGAAGCTCGGCGGCGTGGCTGGACCCGGCACGCGTGCCTATATCGCCGTGCGCGGCGGCATCGATGTGCCGAAATATCTCGGCAGCCGCTCGACCTTCACGCTCGGCAAGTTTGGCGGTCATGGCGGCCGAACGCTCCGCGCCGGCGACGTGCTGCATATCGGTGCAGCACCTGCCGCCGCGGCGACGACGGCGCACTCGCTGGCGAATTGCAGCCGCGACTGACCCATGCGTGGGACATCGGCGTGCTCTACGGTCCGCACGGCGCGCCGGATTTTTTCACGCCCGACTACATCGACACATTCTTCGCCGCCGATTGGGAGGTCCACTACAATTCCAATCCTACCGGCATCCGACTGATCGGCCCCAAGCCGGGCTGGGCGCGCGAGGACGGCGGCGAGGCCGGGCTGCATCCGAGCAACATCCACGACAACGCCTACGCCATCGGCACGATCGATTTCACCGGCGACATGCCGGTGATCCTCGGCCCTGACGGACCGTCCTTGGGCGGCTTCGTCTGCCCTGTCACCATCGCGCAAGCAGAGCTTTGGAAGATGGGTCAGCTCCGTCCCGGCGACAAAGTTCGCTTCATTCGTCTCACGCCGGCTGAGGCTGCGCTGCGCCTTGCGCAGCAAGACGCCGAGATCGCCGCGCTCGCGTCAGTTGCTTCGCCGCAAATGTTGCACGCGAAGTTCGGCGCCGACGATTGCATCGTCGGTTTCAGCGCTGCGACAGCCGACACGCCGAGCGTCACCTACCGCCGCGCCGGCGATGCCTATCTGCTGATCGAATACGGCCCCATCGTGCTGGATTTCGCGCTGCGCTTCCGCGTTCACGCGCTGATGCAGGCCGTCGGAAAAGCCGTCGAATCCAATGCATTGACCGGCATCGTCGATCTGACTCCAGGCATCCGCTCGCTGCAAATTCACTACGACCCCCGCCTGCTCGCGCTCGCCGATCTGATCGCCGCGCTCCAGTCGATCGAAGACGATCTCGGCGACCTCTCCGACATGGCGGTGGACTCGCGCGTCGTGCGTCTGCCGCTGTCGTGGAACGACGAAGCGGTGCAGACGACCATCGACAAATACATGCGGGGCGTGCGCGCCGACGCGCCTTGGTGTCCGTCCAACATCGAGTTCATCCGCCGCATCAACGGCCTCGACTCGATCGACGAGGTGAAGCGCATCGTCTTTGCCGCGACCTATCTCGTGCTCGGTCTCGGCGACGTCTATCTCGGCGCGCCGGTGGCAACCCCGGTCGATCCGCGTCACCGCCTGGTCACCACGAAATACAATCCTGCGCGCACCTGGACGCCTGACAATGTCGTCGGCATCGGCGGCGCCTATCTCTGCATCTACGGCATGGAGGGGCCCGGCGGCTATCAGCTCTTCGGGCGCACCTGCCAGATGTGGAACACCTACCGCGTGACCGGCGCGTTCGAGCCCGGCAAGCCGTGGCTGTTGCGCTTCTTCGATCAGATCAAGTTCTACGCCGTCTCGGGCGAGGAGCTTCGCGACTTTCGCGACGGGTTTCTCGAGGGTAAACGCCACATCGAGATCATTCCGGCGCGGTTCCGGGTCCGCGACTACCTTGCTTTCGTCGACGCCTACGCCGAGAAGATCGCCGCCTTCAAGACGCGCCAGCAAGCCGCATTCGATGCCGAGCGGGCGCGTTGGCAAATGACGCCAGAGACGGAGAATGGCGCTGGCGGATACGATGCTGATGACTTCGAAGCCGACGGGGTGCTGCCGCCAGGAGCCACCGCGATCGAGAGTCCGGTCCCCGGCAGCGTGTGGAAGATTCTGGTCGAGCCTGGGCGCGAGGTTGCCGAAGGCGAAACGCTGATCATCGTCGAATCGATGAAGATGGAGATCGCGGTCTGCGCGCCGTCGAGCGGCCGCGTGCGCGAGGTGCGCTGCGCCGAAGGGCGGTCGGTGCAACTCGGCCAGGCGCTCGTCATCATGGCGGACGTTACATGACCTTCTCGCTCGACATTGCCAGTCTCGAGCGCCTCTATGCTGAAGGCGAGGCGACGCCGGAGAACGATCGTGCGCGAGGTCTATGCGCGCATCGGGGCGAAGGGCGTCCGCCCTGACTGGATCACGCTGGTCGAGGAGGATGCGGCTATTGCCAAGGCGCGCATCGCGCCGCGTGGCCCACTCTACGGCATCCCCTTCGCGGTGAAGGACAATATCGACGTTGCCGGCCTGCCGACGACCTGCGCCTGTCCGGAGTTTGCCTATGTGGCGCAACGCTCGGCCACGGTCGTCGATCTCTTGGAGCAGGCCGGCGCCATCCTGATCGGCAAGACCAATCTCGATCAATTCGCCACCGGCCTGAACGGCACCCGCTCGCCCTACGGCATTCCTGCGAGCGCGTTCAACCCCGAATACATCTCGGGCGGCTCGAGCTCAGGGTCGGCGGTCGCGGTGGCGGCAGGGCTCGTGTCCTTCGCGCTCGGCACCGACACGGCCGGCTCTGGCCGCATACCTGCCGCCTTCAACAACATCGTCGGGCTCAAGCCGAGCAAAGGCCTGATCAGCATGCGCGGCGTGGTGCCCGCCTGCCGGACGCAAGACGCTGTCTCGATCTTCGCCCTGACCGTCGCCGATGCGGCCAGGGTGGCGATGACGGCGATCGCCTTCGACGGGGAGGACGCCTTCGCCCGAAGCAACGCGCCGCCCTTCACGGTCGAAGCGGCGCCGGCGCCGCTCAGAGTGGGTGTCCCGATCGGACCGATCCCGTTCTTCGGCGATAAGGACTACGAGGCCCTCTATCATGCCTCTATCGACCGGCTTGCCGCCCTCGGCGCCGTCATCGTCCCGATAGACTTCACGCCCTTCGCCAGGGCGGCGTCGATGCTTTACGCCGGCCCCTGGGTCGCCGAACGTCTCCTCGCCGTCGGCGATCTTGCCACGCGAAACCCTGAGGCAATCCACGAGGTCGTGCGCGGCATCATCCTCGGCGCCAAGGAGAAGAGCGCGGCCGAGACCTTCCAAGCCCTTTACGATCTTGCCGAGTGCATCCGCGAGGCGAGGGGAGAGTGGGCCAAGGCCGACTGTCTGCTGCTGCCGACCGCCGGCACGACCTACACCATCGCCGGGATGCTTGCCGATCCCGTCGCGCTCAACACAAATCTCGGGGCCTACACCAATTTCGTGAACCTGATGGATCTTGCCGCGCTCGCCGTGCCGGCCGGGTTCCGCCCCGACGGCATTCCCTTCGGGGTGACGCTGATCGGCCCTGCGCTGTCCGACGGCATGCTTGCTGCGATAGGCGACGCCCTGCACCGCTCGCTCACAGGCGCCCGGCTCGGAGCCACGTCCATTCCCTTGTCATCGACACCACCTGTGACCGGACCCGCGAAGCCGGCGACGTCGGTCAAAGTGGCCGTGGTCGGGGCGCATCTTGGCGGCCAGCCCCTCAACTGGCAGCTTGTCGAGCGCAAGGCGAAGCTCCTCGAAACCACCCGCACCGGCCCTGGCTATCGGCTTTACGCCCTTGCCGATACCTCGCCTGCCAAACCGGGCCTGGTGTTCGATGGCACCGGCCCGGGAGGCATCGAGGTCGAAGTCTGGGAGATGGAGGAGGGGGCGTTTGGGTCTTTCGTGGCCCTGATTCCGGCGCCCTTGGGCATCGGCACCGTGACCCTCGCCGACGGGCGTACGGTCAAAGGCTTTCTCTGCGAGACCTACGCGACGATTGGGGCTGAAGACATCACCGCATTTGGCGGCTGGCGGGCTTGGCTCGGCCGCCCAGCCGGCATTTCGCGCCTCGAGACGGGCAAGACTATCCGAAACGAGGGCTAAGCCCACCCCAATCCGGAGGATTCGCGCGCCTCGGCAACCTGGGGATGCTAATCTTATTGCTGAAGATAGCGGCTCTATGCCCCTCCCTGCCTATCGAGTTAGCAGATTGGGGAAAGGCGATGCAATCTTACCACAGTGCCTATGCAACTTCATAAAAACCGGGATTTTTCGATTGCTACCAGGGGGCTGGTTAGTAGTGTAGGGCGAATGGGTTGGGGCGGTGAGTCTCCAGTTTCTCTGAGTCATGAGAACACTCGCCTCGCCGGGGACTAATGAGGAGAATGAAAATGGCTCGGGGAAGCTGTTTAGCAGGGAAAATCAAAGCGGGGATTTTGGGGCTGGCCCTTCTAGGGGGGATGGCGCTGCCGGCTTACGCAGCCGATCCCCCGAAGTTGGCGCTATCGGGGTCTGCCTGGCTGACCACGGACTATATGTTCCGCAGCATTTCCAACACCAGCCAGAATCCCGCCGCGCAGGTCGAATTCGATCTCACCTACGGCATGTTCTACGGATACGTGTGGGGATCCAATACCGATTTCGGGGAGAACATCGAACTCGACTACGGTCTCGGCATCACGCCGAAATGGGGCCCGGTCACCTTTAACTTCGCCGGCCTCTACTACACCTTTCCGGGCGATAACAGCGAGATCGACTATTTCGAGGCGCTGGGCGGCGCGAGCTGGACCACCGGCGCGTGGACCCTTGGCGTCAAGGACTATTGGTCGCCGGATAACTTCCAGTTTTTTGGCCAGTCTAATGCGATCGAGGGCTCCGTTGCGTACGGCTGGACCAACAAGCTGTGGAATTTCTTCACGCCCAGCATCAGCGGCACCGTCGGCTTCCAGTCGTTCGAGGAAAATGCCGACGACTACGTGTACTGGAATGCCGGCCTGACCCTTGGCTTCTACGAGCGCTGGTCTGCTGACATCCGCTACTACGATACCGACTACAATGAAGACCAGTGCTTCGCCCAGAGCGGCGGGCGGGAAAACTGCGATGCGCGAGCGGTAGGGACCATCAAGGCCACGTTCTAGAAACGCTAGACTTCCCCAAGTACATCTATCCAAGGGCGCCGTTCGCGGCGCCCTTGGATATTGTGACGGGGGGTGTGCGCCGATGCCATGCTCGCATGCGCCTCTTCTGCCGCGCGCAGCGACATCAGCGCCCTTCGTCAGATGACGAGGGTGCGTCCTCAGCAGTTCTGGACGTTCTCACGCAACAGTCTAATATGTCGCGCCGAGCCATCTTGCAGGAAGCACGGCCACTTGGGCCGGGCAGATGGGGGAGGGGATGAGCGACGGGGCTTTCGAGCCGGTCGTGGTTGAGAATCCGGATGGTGTCGGACCGATCGTAGTCGTCTGCGATCACGCCTCCAATCGCATCCCTGCGGACTACGCCTCGTTCGGCTTCGAAGAAGATGCGCTGCAAACGCATATCGCCTGGGACCCCGGCGCGCTCGCCGTGGCGCGGCTCCTGTCTACCGAGCTCGATACGCCACTGATCTGGCCCGACGTCTCCCGCCTCATTATCGACTGCAATCGCGCAGCCGACGTCCCGAGCCTTATCGTCACCGAAAGCGAAGGCCGGAAGGTCGAGGCCAACCGCGCCTTGAGCGATGGAGAGCGCAAGCGCCGGCTCGATTCGATCCATGGCGCCTATCATGCGGCGATCGAAGCTTGCCTCGCGCGGCGCCAGGCAGCCCACCTGCCGACGTCGCTGATCGCGATCCATTCCTATACGCCGGTCTATCTCGGCAAGGCGCGCCCCTGGCAGGTGGGCATTTTGTTTGACGACGACCGCCGCATGGCTGATCTCCTCATCCGCGCGCTAAAGGCCGATCCGGGCCTGACCATCGGCATCAACGAGCCCTACTCGCCTGCCGACCATGTCTACTACACGGTCGCACGCCATGCCCGGCCGCGGGACCTGCCGGCGGCGATGATCGAAATTCGCAACGACGAGATTGGCGATGAGGCCGGCCAGCGACGCTGGGCAAAGCGCCTCGCCAAAATTCTCTTTTCGGAAACCAAGTCTTGCGCGGAGCGCGCCACGCCATGGTGTAACTCCTGCAATCGATGACTCTGGGACACTACGACGTGCATCTTTGACGAGGCGGGCTTAGCGAAAGAAAAGGAGTGGGGCATATGGCAGAACAAAAAAGTGCTGGGGGCGTCGTCTACCGCAAGGCGGACGCGACCTATTTCGAGAAACGGGGATTTCGGCGCTACGCCGGTGTCTGGTCGCTTTGGGCACTCGGCGTAGGCGCCGTTATCTCGGGTCACTATTCGGGCTGGAATCTCGGGCTCGCCACCGGCGGCTGGGGCGGCATGCTGGTGGCCGGACTTCTCATCATGATCATGTATCTCGGCCTCGTCTTCTGTATCGCCGAGATGGCACCGGCGCTCCCGCATACAGGCGCGGCGTATTCCTTCGCGCGCTCGGCGATGGGACCTTGGGGCGGCTTCATCACCGGACTATGCGAGAACGTCGAATACGTTCTCACTCCGGCGGTGATCGTCTTCTTCATAGGCTCCTACATGGGAGGCATCTTCGAAACTCCAGCGAGTTTCCAGCCCATATGGTGGGTGTTGATGTATGCCGTGTTCCTGGCGTTGAACATCGTCGGCGTGGAGCTCTCGTTCCGGGTCACGTTGGTGGTGACGCTGGCGGCGCTTGCCGTGCTGATCATCTTCTGGATCAGCGCCTTTCCGCATCTCGATTTCAACCGCTGGGCGCTGAACATCGCACCTGACGGCACCGAACTGCCGGAAGGAAACGGCCCATATTTCCCGTTCGGCATCCACGGCGTTCTTGCCACCCTGCCATTTGCCGTGTGGCTGTTCCTGGCGATCGAGCAACTTCCGCTCGCGGCCGAGGAGTCCATCGATCCCAAGCGCGACATGCCTCCGGGCATCCTACTTGGCATGCTCACGCTGATTATTTCAGCCGGCATGATCGTCTGGCTCAACCCGTCGGTGATCGGCGTTGGATCGTTCGCCCTCGGCAAGTCCGGCGAGCCTCTGCTCGACGGCTTCCGCGCCATCTACGGCGGCAGCGCGGCGAAAATCCTCGCCTTCGTTGCGGTCGTCGGCCTGATCGCGAGCTTCCATACGATCATCTACGCCAAGGGGCGGCAGATCTACTCGCTGTCGCGCGCGGGCTATTTCCCGACGGGCTTGTCGGTGACGCATGGCGGCTACAAGACGCCGCATGTGGCGATGATCGTTGGTGCGCTGGTCGCGCTCGCCGTGATGTTCATCGTCTGGTTCGGAGTAGGCTCGGAACGCGGGTCGGCCATCATCGGCGGCACGCTCCTGAACATGGCGGTGTTTGGCGCGATGTTCTCCTACATCCTCCAGGCGGTGTCGTTCATCATGCTTCGCCGCAACCTGCCGAATATCGAGCGGCCCTATCGGAGCCCGCTCGGAATCCCGGGTGCGGTCGCCACGATCGTCATCGGACTGGTCACGGTCTACTACCAGCTCTCCGATCCGGTTTATCGGGTCGGCGTGATCGCGGTCGCCTGCTGGTTCGTGGTCGGCATCGTCTATTTCGCGCTCTTTGCCCGGCATCGCATGATCCTGTCGCCGGAAGAGGAGTTCGCAATGGAGCATCGCGAAAAAAGCTGACGCAGAGTATTAGCAAGACCTCGGATGGGGTGATATGGAGGCCCGCGGCTGACCGCGGGCCTCTTCACCGCAAGGTTCGGAGTACGAGGATATGAGTGGAAATCTGACCCTGGACGAGTTGAAGAAGGCCGTCGGCGCCGGCGAGATCGACACGATCGTGGTCTGCTTCCCCGACATGCAGGGAAGGCTCGTCGGCAAACGCTTCCAGGCCGAATTCTTCCTCGACGGCGCCTATAAGGAGACCCACGGCTGCGACTACCTGCTCGCCAACGACATCGATATGGAGCCGGTGCCGGGCTACGCCGTCGCCAATTGGGAGAAGGGCTACGGCGACTTCGTCATGAAGCCGGACCTGGCCACGCTCCGGCGCATTCCGTGGCTGCCTGCGACCGCGCTCGTTCTCTGCGATATCCTCGATCATCATAGCCACGAGGCGCTCGCGCATGCCCCGCGCACCATGCTGCGCAAGCAGATCGCGCGGCTCGACGCGCTCGGCATGTCGTCCTATTTCGCTTCGGAGCTTGAATTCTATCTGTTCGACGAGACCTACGAGTCTGCTGAGGCCAAAGGCTTTCGCGACCTCAAGACCACCGGCACCTACATCCAGGACTATCACGTCTTCCAGACCACCAAGGAGGAAGAGGTGATGCGGGCCATGCGCAAGGGCCTGCAAGCCGCCGGCATTCCCGTTGAAAACTCAAAGGGCGAGTGGGGCCCCGGCCAGGAAGAGATCAACGTCCGCTATGCCGATCCGCTCTCTATGGCCGACTGGCACGTCATCCTCAAGAACGGCTGCAAGGAAATCGCCTATGGCTTCGGCAAGGCGGTGACCTTCATGTCCAAGTGGCGCTACGACCTCGCTGGCTCCTCGAGCCATATTCACGCCTCGCTGTGGGATTCCGCCGGTAAGAAACCGCTCTTCCTCGATGCCAAGGCCGAATACGGCATGTCGCCCTTGATGCGCCAATACGTTGCAGGCCAGCTCGCTTATGCGCGGGAGATCACCTGGTTCCTCGCCCCCTACATCAATTCCTATAAGCGCTTCCAGGTCGGCACCTTCGCTCCGACCAAGACCATCTGGTCGCTGGATAACCGCACCGCGGGCTTCCGCCTCTGCGGCGCAGAGACCAAGGCCATCCGCATCGAGTGCCGTGTTGGCGGCGCCGATCTCAATCCCTATCTTGCGTTCTCAGCGCTGATCGCCGCCGGCCTTGCCGGCATCGAGCAGAAGCTGGAGCTGGAGGCGCCCTTTGTCGGCGACGCCTATTACGGCAAGGCGCTGCGCGAGGTGCCGAAGACGCTGCGCGAGGCGACCGAGCTGATGAAAGGCTCGAAAATGCTGCGCGCTGCCTTCGGCGACGAGGTCATCGACCACTACGTTCATAATGCGGAATGGGAGCAGTTCGAGTATGACCGCCGCATCACCGATTGGGAATTGAAGCGCGGTTTCGAGCGTTCGTAAGTATCTGGAAGGAGCCCATGCCAGAAACTGTAAAGATCATCTCTCCTGTCGATGGCTCGGTCTATGCCGAGCGGCCGATTGCCAGCGACGCCGAGATCGCCTCGGCCATCTCGTCGGCGCGCGGGGCACTGCCTGCGTGGCGGAAGGTCTCCGTAGCTGAGCGCGGGCGTTACATGCTCGCCTTTCTCGATGCGCTGCTCGCCATGAACGACGACATTGCGATGGAGCTCGCCTGGCAGATGGGCAGGCCCGTCCGCTATGGCGGCGAGAAGGGCGGCGTCGAGGAGCGCATCCGCGCCATGGTGGTCCTGGCTGAAGAGGCGCTTAAGCCCTACACCCCGCCGGCGAAGGATCGGTTCCGCCGCTATATCGCCCGCGAGCCGGTCGGCATCGTCATGGTCATCGCGCCGTGGAACTATCCCTATCTCACCGCGATCAACACCATCGTTCCGGGCCTTCTCGCCGGCAACGCCATCATCCTCAAGCACGCCGCGCAAACGCTGCTGGTCGGCGAGCGTATCGCCGAGGCCTTCCGGCGCGCCGGGCTGCCAAAGGGGCTGTTCCACAATCTCGTCATGTCGCATGAGCAGACCGAGAAGCTGATCGGCTCCGGCAAGATCGACCACATCAATTTCACCGGCTCCGTCGCCGGCGGCCGCGCCATCGAGCGCGCCACCGCCGGTACGTTCGCCTCGATCGGGCTCGAGCTCGGCGGCAAGGACCCGGCCTATGTGCGCGCCGACGCCAAGCTCGATCATGCCATCGAGAATCTGGTCGACGGCGCCTTCTATAATTCCGGCCAATGCTGCTGCGGGGTCGAGCGCATCTACGTCGACGCGCGCGTCTATGACGATTTCGTCGAGGGCTTTGCCGATCTCACCCGCAAATATGTCGTCGGCAATCCGCTCGACCAGTCGACCACGCTCGGGCCGATGGCGCGCGCTTCTTTTGCCGATACGGTGCGCGGCCAGACCGCTGAGGCGTTGCGCAAAGGCGCCACGGCGCTGATCAACATGAAGGTGGAAGGCGACCGGCAGGGCTCGCCCTATCTCGCGCCGGAGGTGCTAACCAACGTCAATCACCAGATGGAGGTGATGCGGGAGGAGAGCTTCGGGCCCGTGGTCGGCATCATGAAAGTGCGCGACGACGAGGAGGCGATCACGCTGATGAACGACAGTCCTTATGGACTGACGGCCTCGATCTGGACGCGTGACATGGACCGCGCCGCCGAGATCGGCGCACGCGTCGAGACCGGCACGGTCTACATGAACCGTTGCGACTATCTCGATCCGCATCTCACATGGACCGGCGTCAAGGATACCGGCCGCGGCGCGGCATTGTCGAAATACGGCTTCGACGCGCTGACCCAGCCGAAGAGCTTTCACCTCCGCGAAGTCTGACCGCCTCTCAATTTCGGGACAACACATGAGCGCACCAACCGCAAATTGGAGCTACCCGACTGCCGTCCGCTTTGGCCCAGGCCGCATCAAGGAGCTGGCCGACGCCTGCCGCGCCGCCGGCATCACCCGCCCGTTGCTCGTCACCGATGCGGGCCTCGCCAAGCTCCCCATCACCGAGAGGGCTCTTGGCCTGCTGAAGGAGGCGGGGCTCCCCGTGGCGCTCTTCTCCGACGTGCAGTCGAACCCGGTCGAGTCGAATGTCGAAGCCGGTCTCGCCGTGTTCCGCTCAGGCGATCATGACGGGGTTGTCGCCTTTGGCGGCGGCTCGGGCCTCGACACCGGCAAGGTCATTGCCTTCATGGCCGGGCAGACGCGGCCGCTGTGGGATTTCGAGGATATCGGCGATTGGTGGACGCGGGCCGATCCGGACAAGATCGCGCCCGTCGTCGCCGTGCCGACCACGGCGGGGACCGGGTCTGAGGTCGGCCGCGCCGGCGTCGTCACCCAGGAAGCGACGCACACCAAGAAGGTGATCTTTCATCCGAAGATGATGCCACGCGTGGTGATCTGCGATCCTGAGCTCACCGTCGGCATGCCGCCTTCCATCACCATGGGCACCGGCATGGACGCGCTCGCCCATTGCCTCGAGGCCTATTGCGCCCCGAGCTACCACCCCATGGCCGAAGGCATCGCGGTGGAGGGCATGCGGCTCATCTTCGTGAACCTGCCCAAGGCCGTGGCCAATGGCAACGATGTCGAGGCGCGCGCCCATATGATGAGCGCGGCGGCGATGGGTGCCGCCGCCTTCCAGAAGGGCCTCGGCGCGATCCACGCCCTGTCGCATCCGGTCGGCGCCCTCTACAACACCCATCACGGCACGACCAACGGCACCTTCATGCCCTATGTGCTCGTCTTCAATCGCCCGGCGATCGAGGCGAAGATCGAGCGGCTCGCCGGCTATCTCGGCATTGCCGGCGGGTTCGATGGCTTCCTCGCTGCCGTGCTCGATCTGCGCAAGAAGACCGGCGTTCCCCATGATTTGAAAGGGCTCGGCGTCGACGGCAGCCGCGTCGATACCATCGTGGAAATGTCGCTCGAGGATCCGACCGCCGGCGGCAATCCCGTCCCTTTGACCAAGGAGGGGAGCCGCAAGATCTTCGACGCCGCGCTGAAAGGCGACGTGGCTGCGGCAGCTTAAGCTAGCCTTTGCAGCGGCACGAAACCCCGTCGATGAAGGCATCGACCGAGGCGTCGAACGCCGCGTCGCGGTCGAGCGCCTTGAACGCCGGGATGAGCGCAAGCGTCGCCGGACAGTCGAGCGGATCGAGAGCCCGAAGCTCTTCCTCGTCGTCGTCACTGATCGGGCGGAGCAGCCCCTCGGCCTCAGCCAAGGCATAGCCGAGGATGAAGGCGTAGAAGGCGAGCCCGAGCCCGGCCGCCTCGGCATCGATAAGACCCGCGCTCCGCAGCGCGCGGTACACCACCTCGCTCGACGCATGATCGGCGGGCCCCGTCGCGTGAAAGCGAAAGTGAAGATGGAACAGGCGTGGATGCCGGTGGGCGAGATCCCGGTAGGCGGCAGCAACATTGCGCAGGTCGCCGCGCCAGTCTTCGGAGGGCTGCGGCAGCTCGACGGTGGCCAGAGCGCGATCGGCGATCCGCCGCAACAACTCGTCCTTCGAGCCGAAATGATGCAGCACGGTCATCGGGTCGACGCCGATCCCCACTCCAAGTTTCCGCACGGAAAAGCCGGCCTCGCCGTCGCGCGACAGCATGTCGAACGCCGCATCGAGGATGGCATTTTTGTCGAGACCCCGCCGTCCGCGCGGGCGGGACTTGGCCTTGCGCTTCGTTTGCGTTGACAATTCTACACCGTAGCCAATAAGGTCTTTTTGTAGCCAAACTCGCTGACGAACCCCCTGTCAAGGCTGACGCCCGAGGGTCTGAGGCGGTGGAGGACTTTGAGTGACCGGTTTGCGATTTATCGCCCAAAACGTAAGACGGGCTACCGGTGTGCTCCCTTCCCGAACAGCGATAGCGCTCAGCGGACCGAACCCCAAGGCGATGCTGCTGCTTCTTTGCGCCCGCATCGGCTATACGCCGCACGGTAGCTTCCAGCGCTAATCGGACGGCCCCTTAGGCCACGCTCTGCTGGAGGTTGTATCAGTGACGAATCAAAGCCAGACCGCGCATTACCAAGAGTTCGACGCTCTTCACCATCTTCACCCGTTCACCAGCCACAAGTCGCTGCGTGCGGGCGGGGTGCGCGTCATCGTCCGCGGCGACGGACCTTACCTTTGGGACAGCGAGGGCAAGCGCATCCTCGACGGCATGTCCGGGCTGTGGACGGCGAATGTCGGCCATAGCCGCCGCGAGCTTGCCGAGGCGGCCTACGAGCAGATGCTCAAGCTGCCGTTCTACAACACCTTCTTCAAGACCACGCACCCGCCTGTGGTGGAGCTGTCGCGCAAGCTCGCCGAGATTGCGCCGGACAACCTCAACCAGGTGTTCTACGGCTCGTCAGGGTCTGAATCGAACGACACCGCCATCCGCCTGATCCGGCACTATTGGGTGCTCAAGGGCGAGCCCAGGCGGCACATCATCATCTCGCGCAAGAACGCCTATCACGGCTCGACCATCGCGGCAGGCTCGATGAGCGGCATGGCGCACATGCACGCGCATAGCTACCCCGTCTATGAGGGCTTCCGCCACATCATGGATCCCTATTGGTATGGCGAGTCCTTCGAAGGCGAGTCGCCGGAAGAGTTCGGCCTTCGCGCCGCGCGCGCTCTCGAGGACGAGATCCTGGCCGTCGGGCCTGAGAACGTCGCAGCCTTTGCCGGCGAACCGGTGCAAGGCGCCGGCGGCGTCAAGATTCCGCCAGAGACCTACTGGCCAGAGGTGCAGCGTATCGTCGACAAATACGGCATCCTGCTCCTCGCCGACGAAGTGATCACCGGCTTCGGGCGCCTCGGCACCTGGTTCGCGTCGCAGTATTACGGCATTCGCCCCAACCTCATCACCTTCGCCAAGGCTGCGACCTCCGGCTACATCCCGCTCTCCGGCCTCCTCGTCGACGACATGATCGCGGGCGAGCTGATGGCCCACGACGACGACTTCCATCACGGCTACACCTTCTCCGGTCACCCCGTGGCCTGCGCCGTCGCACTCAAGAATCTGCAAATCATCGAGGAGGAGGGGCTCGTTCCGCGCGTGAGGACGTTCGGCGCGCCGGCGCTCGCCAAGATGCTTTCGAAATTCAAGGATCACCCGTTGGTCGGCGAGGTTCGCTCCGTCGGGCTGCTTGGCGCCATCGAGCTCGTCGCCGACAAGCGCGCACGCCGCCGCTTCGCCGATCCAGGCCGCGTCGGCCTCATCTGCCGCGATCATTTCTTCCGCGAAGGCTTCATCATGCGCGCCGTGTTCGATACCATGGTCATGGCGCCGCCGCTGATCTGGACGCAAGCCCAGTTCGACGAGGCGGAGGAGGTGATCGGCCGCGCCCTCGATCTCACCCTCAACGACGTTGCCGGAGAGATCGCCGCATGAGCCGTCCGGTCGTCGTCATCCCGGCTTGCACCACGCTCATCGACGGATATGTCTTTGACGCCGTGGGCCGCAAATACACGGCAGCCGTCGCCGAGGTCGCGGAATGCCAGCCTCTCCTCATTCCGGTCGGTCCCGGCATGTCCGACATCGGCAGCCTTCTCGAGGTCGCCGACGCGATCCTTCTCACCGGCAGCCGCTCGAACGTCGCGCCTGAGCATTACGGCGAGGAAGCCCCGCTGATGCCCGACCGGCTCGACCCTTTGCGCGACGCGCTGACGCTGCCGCTGATCCGCGCCGCGGTCGAGCGTAAGAAACCGCTCTTCGCCATCTGCCGCGGTTTTCAGGAGCTGAACGTCGCGCTCGGCGGCAGCCTGCATCAGGCCGTCCACGCCGTCGACGGGCATGAGGACCACCGCCCGCGCTATGAGCTGCCGCTCGATGAGATGTACGGTCCTGTCCACGAGGTTTCCCTCCGCGGCCGATTGCGGGACTGGCTCGGAAGCGACAAGCTGCTGGTCAATTCCCTGCATTTTCAGGGCATCGCCCGCCTCGCCAACGGGCTGAAACCTGAGGCCTTACGCCGAGGATGGTCTGGTCGAGGCCGCGCGCGGGCCTGACGACGCCGCGTTCTGTCTCGGCGTGCAGTGGCACCCGGAGTGGGGGGCGAAGACGAACCCCGCCTCGATAACGCTATTCCGCCGCTTCGGCGAGGCGGCGAAGGGCGTCGCGCCATGAGCAACACACGGCTCACCATCGACGAGGCGAATGCCTTTCTCGCCGCAAACCCCGCGGTGCAATGGATCGACGCCTTCCTGTTCGACATGAACGGTATTCCGCGCGGCAAGCGCATCCGCCGCTCCGACCTGCTCGGCGTCGTCAAGGGCGGACTGATGATGCCGACGTCGGTCTTCATCATGGACCCGCTCGGCAATTGCGTGGAGGAAACCGGGCGGCTGTGGGAGACCGGCGATCCTGACCACCAGTGCCACCTCTTGAGCGGCACCTTGGTTCCAATTCCCGTCGGCGACGGCAGGCACGCGCAAGTCGTTATGGTGGTCGATGTCAGGGAAGAGCTCGACCCGCGCACGGTGCTCCTCGGCCAGGTCGAACACTTTGCCCGCGCCGGCCAGACGCCGGTCGCTGCCGTTGAGCTCGAGTTCTACGTCACGCGCAAATCCACCAACGGGGCCTTTGTGCTGCACACGCCCGAAGGTCTTTCCGACGATCCAGGCCGGCCGCTCACCTTCGGCTTTGAGGAGATGGACGCGCTGTCCCCCTTCATCGACGACATCTATCGCATTTGCGAGGTGCAGCATCTTCCCGTCGACGCCGTCATGCAGGAATCAGGTCCAGGCCAGTTCGAGATCAACCTCAAGGAGAGCGCCGATGCGGTTGGCGCGGCGCTGAACGGCTTGCTGTTGAAGCGCGCGGTGAAGGCCGCGGCGCGAGCGCATGGGCTCGAAGCAACCTTCATGGCCAAGCCGCATCACGACTGGGCCGGCTCCGGCATGCACATCCACTTGAGCCTTCTCGACCAATCCGGGCAGAACGTCTTTGCCGGCGATCCTATCTCGGCACTCTTCCGCCATGCGCTCGGCGGCATGCGCGACACCATGGCGGATTTCATGGCGGTTTGGGCGCAGTCGGCCAACGCCTACCGCCGCTATGTGCCGAAATCCTATGTCTCCATGGCCGCGCATTGGGGCTTCAACAACCGCACGGTCGCCTTGCGCATTCCCCGCTCCAACGGCACCGCGACCCGCATCGAGCATCGCGTCGCCGGTGCCGACGCCAATCCCTATCTCGTGATAGCCTCCATACTTGCCGGCATGAGGCATGGCATGACCAACAGCATCGATCCCGGACCCGCGGTTGTGGGCAACTCCGATGAGATCGAGGCGCCGCTTCTGCCGACCGCCTGGGTCAACGCGCTCGATCTCTTCCAGCGCTCGGAGGTCGTGAAAGAGGCCTTCGGCGCTCCCTTCCAGGATGTATTCTCGAGCCTGAAACATGCCGAGCGCAGCAATTTCGAGCGCATTGTCACCCCGCTCGATTACCTCTGGTATTCGCGAGTGGCTTGAGGCCTGCCATGACGGTATTTGTTATGTTTGACGGAGATTGCAGATGACCATGATCTCCAAGAAGTTCCCGGCCGCGGCCCTGATCGATGGCGAATGGGTCACCTCGGCCAAGACCTTCTCTGTGACTGATCCAGCTACGGGAGCCGAGGTTGCCGCGGTCCCCGACCTTGGGGCAGGAGACGCTGCCCGCGCCATCGACGCAGCCGCCCGCGCGCTGCCTTCCTGGTCCGCCAAGACGGCGAAAGAGCGCGCCACCATCCTCAGGCGCTGGTTCGATCTCATCACCGCCGAGACCGAGACCCTCGCCCAGTTGATGACGACCGAGCAGGGCAAGCCTCTTGCCGAGGCGCGTGCCGAGGTTGGCTATGGCGCCTCCTTCATCGAGTGGTTCGCGGAAGAAGGGAAGCGGGCCTACGGGCGGACGATCCCGACCACGGTCGCGTCCAAGCGCTACCTCACCATCAAGCAGCCGATCGGCGTCGTCGCGGCCATCGCGCCGTGGAACTTCCCGATTGCCATGATCACGCGGAAGGTTGCGCCAGCGCTCGCCTCGGGGTGCACCATCGTGGTCAAGCCCGCGGCGGAGACGCCGCTCTGCGCGCTCGCCATCGCCAAGCTCGGCATGGACGCAGGGCTCCCGCCTGGCGTGCTCAACATCGTCACCACCAAGGATGCGCCTGCCGTCGGCAAGGTCTTCTGCGACGACCCCCGGGTGCGCAAGCTGTCCTTCACCGGCTCGACCGCGGTCGGCAAGATGCTCTACCGGCAATGCGCCGATACGGTGAAGAAGCTCACGCTCGAGCTTGGCGGCAACGCGCCGCTTCTCGTCTTCGACGACGCCAATCTCGATCAGGCGGTCGCAGGCGCCATGGCCTCCAAATACCGCAACGCCGGCCAGACCTGCGTCTGCGCCAACCGCATCCTGGTGCAGGCCGGCATCTACGACCGCTTCGCCGCTGCGTTGGTCGAGGCGGTGAACAAGCTGACCGTCGGCGCCGGCATCAAGCCCGGCACCACCATCGGTCCGCTGATCAACAGCGAGGCCATCGCCAAGGTCGAGACGCTCGTTGGCGACGCGGTCGACAAGGGCGCGAAGATCCTCACCGGCGGCGCCCCCGACGCGGCCGGCCCGCTCTTCTACCGCCCCTCGGTCGTTGGCGACGTCACCCCCGATATGGAGATTGTGCGCGAGGAGATCTTCGGCCCCGTCGCCGCGCTCGTCCGCTTCGACACCGAGGACGATGCGGTCAGGCTCGCCAACGACACGCCGTTCGGGCTTGCCGCCTATCTGTTCAGCCAGAATTTGAGCCGCGCCTGGCGCGTCGCCGAGAAGCTCGACGCCGGCATGGTCGGCGTTAACGAAGGCATCTTCTCCAACGAAGTCGTGCCCTTCGGCGGCGTCAAGGAATCCGGGCTCGGCCGCGAGGGCGCTGCCGAGGGTTTGGATGAATATCTCGAGATCAAATACATCTGCCTGGGGGCCATCGATGCATGATTGGTCACCTCCCGGCGGCAAGTGCCTGTCGAATGAGCTTGGCGAGCATGGGCGGCAGCCTCCATACTCGCAGCGCGTTAACCGCTGCCACCACCAAGCTGCGAGGCCCAGCTAGCCGCACCATCAGCAAGCATATTGGAGAGTGAGTATGACCGACGTCCCTGCCAAACCTTTCACCCCGCGCACCACACGCCGCTCGCTACTTAAGGGTCTCGGCGCCGCCGCGGTCGGTATCAGCCTGATCGGCAAGAAGTCTCCGGCATGGGCCGACGAAGAGCCGAAGCTCAATTTCTATAACTGGGACACTTATATCGGCGAAACGACGCTCGACACCTTCAAGGAGAAGAGCGGCATCGACGTCAATATGAGCTTGTTCGCCACCAACGACGAGCTCTTCGCCAAGCTGCGCGCCGGCAATCCCGGGTTTCGACGTCATCGTTCCGGGCAGCGAGTTCGTCGAGCGCATGATCAAGGCCGAGCTGCTCGAGCCGCTCGACCACGCCAAGATTCCCAACATCAAGAACATCGCGCCGGAATTCATGACCGACGCACCCTTCGATCCGGGCCGCAAATTCAGTCTGCCCTACACCTGGCTGGTGATCGGCATCGGCTACCGCAAGTCCAAGGTCAGCGCGACCCCGGATAGCTGGAAGGTGCTTTTTGACTCCGACGAGTACAAGGGCCGCATCGCCGTCATGTCGGACGCGAGCGAGCTGTTCCGCAACTGCTTCAAATATCTCGGCGGGTCGATCAATTCGGATTCGCCCGAATTGCTCAAGAAGGCCGAAGAGATGCTGATCAAGCAGAAGCCCAACATCAAATCCTTCCACGAGGACAACGGCCAGGATCTTCTGCTCTCGGGCGAGGTCGACGTGGTGATGGAGTATAACGGCGACATCGCGCAGATCATGAGCGAGGACGATGACGTCAGCTTCATCGTACCGAAGGAAGGCGCCATGAAGCAGCAGGACACGCTGGCCATCCCGAAAGGCGCGCCGCATCCGGAGAACGCACACAAATTCATCAACTTCATTTTCGAACCGGAAGTCGGCGCCGAGATCACCAAGACGATCCTGTATCCGTCTCCGAACGCCGCCGCCGTGGCGCTGATGCCGGCTTCGTACAAGGACAATCCGGTGATCTTCCCGCCGGCCGAAATCATGGCCAAGTGCGAATATCCTAATTACCTTGGCGCCGACTTTACCCGCCTCCTTGACGAGGCGATGACACGGCTGCGCGCGGCGTGATGAAGCGGAATGATGTGAGGTAGCGAGCGACAGGAGCCGCGATGGCAACCCAGACACAAGAGCGGCGGCTCGCCTTCTTGGCAACGGCACTACCACCCGTCGTCTGGGTGGTAGTGTTCTTCCTCGCGCCGCTGGCGATCGTCTGGGCCTACAGCTTCGGCCAGAATGCCGGCCTGACCGAGGTCGACATCAACGGCACCTTCGCCAACTATTGGCGCGCTCTCCAGCCGCTCTATCTCGGCATCTTCCTCAAGTCGATCTTCGTGGCCGGCCTCACCACTTTGCTTTGTCTCATCGTCGGCTTTCCGGTGGCGCTCGCCATCGTGTTCGCCAGCGAGCGCTGGCGTCCGTGGATGCTGCTGTTGGTCATGCTGCCGTTCTGGACCAATCTCTTGATCCGCACCTACGCGCTGATCGCGGTGTTGCGCACCGAGGGCTACGTCAATTTCACCCTCGAATGGCTGTGGAACAACGCGAGCTGGTTCATGACCCTGGTGGGTCTACAGCCCCTCGGCGAGTTCCAGCCGGCGCAGCTGCTCTACAATAATTTTGCCGTGGTGGTCGGGCTCGTCTACGTCCACCTGCCGTTCATGGTGCTGCCGCTTTATGCCGCGCTCGACCGGCTCGACAAGTCTCTGATCGAGGCGAGCCTCGACCTCGGCGCGGGTCATTTTCGCACGCTGTTCCTGATCGTGGTTCCGCTGGCGCTGCCTGGCATCATCTCCGGCATCATCATCACCTTCGTGCCTGCGCTCGGTGCCTATCTGACGCCGGATCTGCTCGGTGGCCCCGACAGTCAGATGATCGCCAATGTCATCGAACGCCAGTTCAAGAAGGCCAATGACTGGCCGTTCGGCGCCGCGCTGTCCTTCCTCTTGATGTACGCGACCTTCGCGGCCATTGCGCTTCGCGCCTATTATTCCCGCGGCAAGCCCGCGGACGGACACGGGATCTAGCCATGACCTTGCGGCGCGCGCCCCTTGAATATAATCGCACCTGGCAGATGCGCCTTTGGCTGTTCGCCGTGTTCTTTTTCCTTTATGCGCCGCTCGTTGCGCTGATCGCCTTCAGCTTCAACGACTCCAAGCGCAACATCGTCTGGCGCGGCTTCACGCTCGACTACTACCGGAAGCTGTTCAACAACCAGGACTTGATGATCGCCTTCGCCAACTCGCTGACCATCGCCTTCTTCGCCACGCTCATTTCGCTCGTCATCGGCGCGCTTGCCGCGGTTCTCCTGTGGCGCTATCGCTTTACCGGCAAGACGGTGGTCGAAGGCGCCTTCACCCTTCCGCTCGTCGTGCCGGAAATCTGCATGGGCGTCGCCATGCTGCTGTTCTTCACCCGCGTCATACCCTGGCCCAACAATCTCTTCTGGCCGTTCAGCCTCGGCTCCATCATCATCGCTCATGTGTCGTTCTGCTTCCCCTTCGTCGCGCTCGTTGTCGGCGCGCGGCTCGCAAGCTTCAACAAGGAGCAGGAGGAGGCGGCCCGCGATCTCGGCGCCAACGACTGGCAGGCGTTCCGCGATATCCTGGTGCCCCATATCAAACCGGCACTGATTGCCGGCGGTCTGCTTGCCTTCACCCTGTCGCTCGACGATTTCGTGATCACCTTCTTTACCTCGGGGCCCGACACCATCACCTTCCCGGTAAAGGTCTATTCGATGCTGCGCTTCTCGGTGACGCCTGAGGTCAACGCCGCATCGACCATGCTGATCCTGCTCACCATCGTGCTCATGTTCCTGATGATGGCGATGCAGAGCAGAGCCCAGAAAAAGACGAAAGGATGAGCATCGTGGACCAAGCGGCAGCCAGCGGCGCCAACGCCACAAGCGCCACCGTCAAGCCCATCATCAGTTTCCGCAACATTTCGAAGCGGTGGGGTCAAGCGGTCGGCGTGGACAATGTCAGCCTCGACATCGAGCCAGGCGAGTTCTTCGCGCTGCTCGGGCCGTCGGGCTGCGGCAAGACGACCTTGCTGCGCATGCTCGCCGGCCTCGAAGTGCCGACCGAGGGCCACATCTATATTGACGGCCAGGACATGGGCGAAATTCCGCCGAACCGCCGCGCCGTGAATATGGTGTTCCAGTCCTACGCCGTGTTCCCGCATATGTCGGTGGCAGACAACGTCGCCTACGGGCTCAAGATCGACGGCGTGCCTCAGCCTGAGCGGGACACGCGGGTGCAGGAAGCGCTCGACCTCGTCCAGCTCGGCCACCTTGCCGGGCGCATGCCTGATCAGCTTTCAGGCGGCCAGCGCCAGCGCGTTGCGCTCGCGCGTGCGCTCATCAAAAAGCCGAAGGTGCTCCTGCTCGACGAGCCGCTCTCCGCCCTCGATGCCAAATTGCGCGAGGCCATGCGCTTCGAGCTGTCCCAGCTCCAGCGCAAAGTCGGCATCACCTTCATCATGGTCACCCACGACCAGGACGAAGCGCTGGCCATCGCCTCGCGCATCGCGGTCATGAACAAGGGATCGATCGCCCAGCTCGGCACGCCGTCCGACCTCTACGAGTTCCCGGCCTCCCGCTTCGTCGCCGACTTCATCGGCTCGGTGAACATGTTCGAGGGCACGCTGATCGACGACAAGCCAGACGAGGCCACGGTTGCCTGCCCCGAGCTCGAGCCGCATCGCGTGCACGTTCCTCATTCGGTCGCAGGCCAGGAGGAATCGCCGGTCTGGGTCGCCATCCGCCCGGAGAAAATGACCCTGCACAAGAATGCCGAGACGCCGCCAACGGTGCCGGAGTGTCCCGCCGCCCACAATGTCGCCAGGGGCGAGATCAAGGAGATCTCCTATCTCGGCGATATCTCGATCTATCACGTGTTGCTGGACAACGGCCGGCTGATCCGCATCTCGCGACCCAACCGCTCCCGCTGGGACCAGGACGAGTTCACCTGGGGCGAGAGGGTCTGGGTAAGCTGGGGCGGAACGAGCCCGGTCGTGCTCCAATCCTGACGCCTCGCGGCTTTAGTCAAGAGAACACGGAATCACATGGCAAATTCGGCCGAGCTTCATGAGCGGAGGATGGCTGCCGTGCCGCGCGGCGTCGGCCATGCGACGTCGATCTACGCCAAGCGGGCCAAGAACGCCGAGATCTGGAGCGAGGACGGCAAGCGCTATATCGACTTCGCCGCCGGCATCGCCGTGGTCAATACCGGCCATCAGCATCCGAAAATCGTCGCCGCCATCGAGGAGCAGCTTAAGGCGTTCAGTCACGTCTGCTTCCAGGTCACGCCGTACGAAAACTACGTGCGCCTCGCCGAGCGGCTGAACGCGCTTGCCCCGGTCGAGAGCCCGGCCAAGACCATGCTGATCTCGACCGGCGCCGAAGCCGTCGAGAACGCGGTCAAGGTCGCGCGCGCTTTTACCGGCCGGCCTGGGATCGTCTCGTTCAGCGGCGGGTTTCACGGCCGCACCCTCATGGGCATGGCGCTGACCGGCAAGGTCGTCCCTTACAAGAAGGGCTACGGGCCGTTCCCCGCCGATGTCTACAACGTCGCCTTCCCCAACATTTATCATGGGGTGAGCGGCGAAGCAGAGCCTCGACGCGCTGAAAGCGCTGTTCAAATACACCGCCGATCCTTCGAGCATCGCCGCCATCATCATCGAGCCTGTGCAGGGGGAGGGCGGCTTCTATATCGCGCCCTTCGATTTCCTCCGCAGCTTGCGGACGCTATGCGACGAGCACGGCATCCTGCTCATCGCCGACGAGATCCAGACGGGCTTCGCCCGCACCGGTAAGATGTTCGGGCTCGAGCACGCCGGCATCAAGGCCGATGTCGTGACCCTGGCAAAGGGGCTGGCCGGCGGCCTGCCGCTTGCCGCCATCACCGGCCGCGCCGAAATCATGGATGCATCGAACCCCGGCGGTCTCGGCGGCACCTATGCCGGCAACCCGGTCGCCTGTGCCGCCGCCCACGCCGTGCTCGACGCCATCGCCGAGGAAGATCTCTGCGGGCGCGCCAACGCCATCGGCAAGATCATCCTCGACCGCTGCAACGAGATAAAGAGCCGCTCCAACCTGAACTGCGTCGGCGACGTGCGCGGCCTCGGCGCCATGTGCGCCATCGAGCTGGTGAAGGATGTTGCGAGCGGGGAGCCGGCGCCGCAACTGACTCAGACTTTGATGAAGGTCGCCAACGACAACGGGCTTATTCTTCTCTCCTGTGGGACCTACGGGAACGTCATCCGCTTCCTCGTGCCGCTGACCGCGAGCGATCAGATCGTTCGTGACGGCATGGACATCTTCGAGACGAGCCTCACCGAAGCCGTGACCCGGGTCGCGTGAGCCTTTAATACAACAAGCACCAGCATTACGAGCCACTGACATGAGCGCGAAACTCGCGACCAACGACCTCGAAGCATTCTGGATGCCGTTCACGGCGAACCGGCAATATAAGCGGGCGCCGCGCCTGTTCGTCAGCGCCGAGCGCATGCACTTCACCACCGACGATGGACGCAAGGTGCTCGACGGCACCTCAGGTCTGTGGTGCGTCAACGCCGGACATTGCCGGCCGAAGATCGTCGAGGCGATCCGCAAGCAGGTCGGCGAGCTCGATTTCGCCGGCACCTTCCAGATGGGTCATCCGCGCGCCTTCGAATGCGCCTCGAAGCTCGTCAACATCGCGCCGCCAGGCTTCGACCACGTGTTCTTCACCAACTCGGGCTCCGAGTTGGTCGAGACCGCGCTCAAGATCGCGCTCGCCTATCACCGGGTGAAGGGCAACGCTTCGAAGACTCGGCTGATCGGCCGCGAGCGCGGCTATCACGGCGTCAATTTCGGCGGCACCTCTGTCGGCGGCATCACCAACAACCGCAAATGGTTCGGAACGCTTCTTTCCGGCGTCGACCACCTCCGCCACACCCACGATCTCTCCCGCAACGCCTTCAGCCGCGGCGAGCCTGAGCACGGCGCCGAGCTTGCCGACGATCTCGAGCGCCTCGTCGCGCTGCACGACGCCTCGACCATCGCCGCGGTGATCGTCGAGCCGGTGGCGTGCTCAGCCGGCGTGCTGGTCCCGCCAAAGGGCTATCTCAAGCGTCTCGCCGCGATCTGCGCCAAGCACGACATCCTGCTCATCCTCGATGAGGTCATCACCGCCTTCGGCCGCCTCGGCACGCCGTTCGGCGCCGATTATTTCGGCGTCTCGCCGGACATCATCACCACGGCCAAGGGCATCACCAACGGCGCCATTCCCATGGGCGCCGTGTTCGTCAAGGGCAAGATCCACGACGCCTTCATGAGCGGGCCGGAGGAGGCGATCGATCTCTTCCACGGCTACACCTATTCGGGCCACCCCGCTGCCTGCGCCGCCTCCATCGCCACGCTCGAAGTCTACAAGGAGGAGGGGCTGCTCACCCGCGCCTCCGAGCTTGCGCCCTATTGGCAGGAGGCGGTGCATTCGCTGAAGGGCCTGCCGCACGTCATCGACATCCGCAATATCGGGCTGATCGGCGCCGTCGAGTTCGAGCCCGATGCCCGAGCGAAGCCGTGGCAAGCGCGCGCATGCCCGCTTCGTCGAGGCGTTCAATCGCGGTCTCCTGGTGCGCGCCACCGGCGACATCATCGCGCTGTCGCCGCCGCTCATCATCGAGAAGAAGGAGATCGATCAGCTCGTCGATATCCTTTCCGGCGTCCTCAAGTCTGCGAACTGAGAGGCAGGGCATCGCTGCCATGCACACTATCCAGAACGCCATAGACGGACGCAAGGTCACCTCCGCCTCGCGGCGGATCGCGCCCGTCTACAATCCCGCGACCGGAGAGCAGATTGCCGAACTGCCGCTCTCGACCGCCGCGGAAGTGAATTCCGCCGTCGCCGCCGCCAAGAAGGCTGCTCTCGGTTGGGGCACGACGCCGCCGCTCAAGCGCATCAAGCACATGTTCCGCTTCAAGGAGCTGCTCGATCGCCACGCCGACGAGATCGTCCACGCGATCTCGAGAGAGCACGGCAAGACCCATGACGACGCCGCAGGGCGAGCTCGCCCGCGGCATCGACGTGGTCGATTTCGCCTGCGGCATTCCGCATCTCCTGAAGGGCGAGTACAGCCGCAATGTCGGCCCGGAGATCGACAGCTGGTCGGATCGCCAGCCGCTCGGCGTGGTCGCCGGCATCACGCCCTTCAACTTCCCGGCCATGGTGCCGATGTGGATGTATCCGGTGGCCATCGCCTGCGGCAACACCTTCGTGCTGAAGCCGTCGGAGCGCGATCCTTCCGCCTCGATGCTGGTCTTCGAGCTGTTCCAGGAGGCAGGCTTTCCGGCCGGCGTGTTCAACGTCGTGCATGGCGACAAGGAAGCGGTCGACGCGATCCTCGATCATCCAGACATCAAGGCGGTGAGCTTCGTCGGCTCGACGCCGGTCGCCGAATATATCTATGCGCGCGGCTCGGCGGCAGGGAAACGCGTGCAGGCGCTCGGCGGCGCCAAGAACCACATGATCGTCATGCCCGACGCCGACATGGACCAGGCGGTCGATGCGCTGATGGGCGCGGGCTTCGGCTCGGCCGGCGAGCGCTGCATGGCGATCTCGGTTGCGGTGCCGGTCGGCGACAAGACCGCCGATCGGCTGGTCGAGGCGCTCGCGCCAAAGATCCGCATGATGAAGGTCGGCCCTGCCACCGACCCAGAGTCTGAGATGGGGCCGGTGATCACGGCGGAGGCCAAGCAGCGCATCACCAACCTTATCGGCCAGGGCGTGAAGGAAGGCGCCGAGCTCGTCGTCGACGGGCGCGGGCTCGAGCTACAGGGCTATGAGCGCGGCTTCTTCCTCGGCGGTTCGCTGTTCGACCGCGTGACCAAGGACATGACCATCTACAAGACCGAGATCTTCGGGCCCGTCCTCTGCGTTGCGCGCACCGGCAGCTACGAGGAGGCCGCCGATCTCATCAACACCAACGAATACGGCAACGGCACCGCCATCTTCACCCGCGACGGCGACACGGCCCGCGCCTTCGCCGACCGCATCGAGGTCGGCATGGTCGGCATCAACGTGCCGATCCCGGTTCCGGTCGCCTATCACTCCTTCGGCGGCTGGAAGCGGTCGCTGTTCGGCGATCATTCCATCTACGGCCCCGAAGGCGTGCGCTTCTACACCCGCCTCAAGACCGTGACTGCGCGTTGGCCGGCAGGGATCCGCAGCGGCGCCGAGTTCAATTTCCCGAGTTTGAAGTAGCTAGTAGCTCGGCCTTGCCGTGTCACTAGCCGGCTTCACCTCCACCCGGGACAACGAATAGGTCACCCAGTTATCTTGACGCGTTGCTGGTCGCAGGATTTGACGCGAATCAGATTGGGCATGTCCTTCAGCTTGTCGGCAGGTACGCAGTCCGGCAGTCCGGCCTTCCGCGCACCAGTGACGAACAGCTCGGCCTCCTTTTCCGCATAGCCACCCGCCTCACTGAGATATCGTTCCGCAGTCCAGGTCGGATCCAGCTTAACGACGTTGGCGGCAGCAGCCTCTGCATCACCCGCGCGGCCCAAATACGCATAAGCCATGGCCAGGAAGGCGTAATCGAGGGCAAAGGGCTCCTTCACGAGCAATCTGTATTTCACCGACTTGTCGTATTGCTCACCAAAAAAGAACACGAGGCTGAGCCCTTGATTGTACCAGTCGGGATAATGAGGGTTCAGCTTCAGCGACCGCTCCGCGAGCCTCACGGCCTGTGCCGTTTCACCAAGTCCGGGGAGAAACCAGGCGATCAAGAGAAGCACGTCCGCATCGGAGGGTGCAAGAGTCTCAGCCCTGACAAACTCGGCGGCAGCTTGCTCCGGTTTCCCGTGATAGGCGTAGGCAAAGCCGAGAGCCAAGTGCGTTTTGCCATCGTTGGGATCGAGCTTCACAGCCAACTTGGCCGCCTCCATCATCTTCGACAGCACCTCCTCGACTGAGGGCGCCAGACCGAGGTCAATCAAATAGCATTGGACATCGACCAGCCCCACGTAAGCTCGGGCCAATTGCGGATCGAGGTCGAGAGCTTTGCGGAATAGGCCTTCTGCTTCAGTCAAGGATTCCTTCGTCACCTTGTGTTTCGCCTCCATAGCCAGCAAGTAGGTGTCGAAGGCGCTTAGGTTCGCGGGTGGCTTACGCCTGAGAAGACTGCGCTCGGCCTCGGCGACCGCCCCCTCGTAGCCGCCTAACGTGGCAGCGATTCTTTGCGTGACATCGTTTTGCACCGCGAACAGGTCATCGACGGGCCGATCGTAACGCTCAGACCATATGTTGCTGCCGGAGGCGGCCTCAATGAGCTGGGCCGTCACTCGAATTTGCTCGCCCATCGACTGGATGCTGCCCTCGAGAACATATTTCACCCTGAGGTCGCCACCTATTTGGCGGATGTCGACCGGCTTCCCCTCATAGACCGCGGTGGAATTCCGAGCGATGACGATAAGATCCTTAGAGTGGGAAAGATCGGTAATAATGTCCTCGGTGATCCCATCTGCGAACCGCTCCCATTGGGGATCGTCCCCAATGTTGTCGAAGGGCAAAACAGCAATAGACGGCTTATCGGGCAGCGACGGACCCGAGTTCCAGCCCCGCAATCCCCAGGAACCTGCCGCGACGATCAGCAGAAGAGCGGCGGCCAACATCGCCAGGCGCGTCCAGCCGATTTTGGCAAGGGCCGCGCGCTGCGAAATTGGCCTGGGATCGGCAGGCACGCGGTAGACGCGGACCGGCTTCGAAATATTGTTGACCTGCTGCTCGCCCTGCCGAAACTCGATGTGCGGTGCGTACGCACCCTTCGGCAGATCGATGCGAACGCGATCGCTGCGGCCCTCGGTCTCATAATATTCGCGCAGCTTTTCGCGCAGACGCGCAGCCTCGATGCGCACGACGGGATCGACAACCGGATCAAAGGTCTCGGGACGATCGAAGACCTCCAAAGCGACGTTGTAGCCCTTCAGCCGCTCACCGCGACCGGCCAGAGTTTCATTGACGAGGTACTCCAAGAATCGTTGCCGGCGCTGTGACTGGTGGAACGGGCCGCTGTGTAGGATGCGGTCCAGTTGGTGACGAATGGCCTCCTGGTCGGATGCGCTCCAGCAATTGTGCGGAATTGTCGTCACGTTCCAACTCCAAACGTGCCGAGAAAGCGCCAACCCCGCCAATATCGGGGTGCGGTTTCATACTGTTACATACTAGGACGAGCGGGCACGGCCTGTCACGCTTCAGGGAAGGATCGTCCGTTGTCATCGACGATCAGAAAGGAGCGCAGACATGAAAACGTCACTAGCGATCGTGCTCGCAGTAGCAGCGCTGACGATCGGCACCGCAACCATGGCGCCGATTTCGAGCACCGCCGTAGCGGGCGGGGGCGGACCCGACAAGTGGTGCGGGGCGGCCGTGTGCCCACCGAAGCAGACACAGTCAGGAACGAATCGTGGGCCGTAAGCTGCGATAGGCACGCCGGCCGGTCTCTCAATCGGAGAGGCCGGCTGGCAGTCCTTCGACTATGGAGGTCCGCGATGCGGCGACTGATGAAGAATTGGATGAACGATGACCCGTGGGCTATGGGGGTCTTGGAACCCATTCTCCTGCTCCTGTGTATAGCGGTGATTGGAGCTCTCCTGAGGACTGCTCTAACAAGGAAGAATTCTCCCACGTCACAGATCATCGCGTCTGAAGCCGACCGAATTGCAAGGGAGGACATCACCATGAAACTCAAACAGCTGTTCGTTGCCGTGCCCGCAGCGCTCCTCGTTCTCGGCAGCGGAGCGGCAAACGCCGGACAGACCATCAACGAAGCGGGCGCGCTCGCCTGCGTGACCGACAAGTGGGACGAGAAGGAGCCCGAGAAGGGGCACAAGCTGGCAGATGCTGTCATGCGCTGCGTCGTCGTCCCCGACGATCCGGCCCTGGAGAAGTACGCGCAGGACTGCGTGGGAAAGTACGAGTACATGCCTGACGGGAGCTGGAAGGCCGCCGGGTCGTGCACGAACAGCTATAAGAGCGGAGACAAGAGCTACGAGACCTGGGAGGAGGGCTCTCACCTCAAGGAGTACACGTACAAGAAAACTGGGGGCACCAGCAAATATGAAGGAGTCAGCGGTGGGGGCACCTACATGTACGAGAGCCTGACGGACACCCTCTTTGGCGGCAGATACAAGGGTAAGTTGATACTGCCCTGAAAAAAAGAAGCCGGTCCGTTCGGGGGGAGAGACGGACCGGCGAAATGGACGCGGGGGGAAGCGTCCAAGAAGATGTTCGTCGCGCGCTTACTCAGCCGCGACGAGGCGAACGTTTCCCGCTGGCGCGCCGTCGAAGCCGAGCGAGGCGGCGACCGCCTTATGCATGATGCGCCCGCCGCGCACGTTCAGTCCGGCGGCAAGGTGCGGGTCGTCATCGAAGGCAGCCAAGCCTTTGTGCGGCGAGCTTGATCACGAAGGGCAGGGTGGCGTTGTTCAGCGCCTGCGCCGAGGTGACCGGAACCGCGCCAGGCATGTTCGCCACGCAGTAATGAATGATGCCGTCGACCTCGAAGGTCGGATCGTCGTGCGTCGTCGGCCGCGAGGTCTCGAAGCAGCCGCCCTGGTCGATCGACACGTCGACGAGCACGGCGCCGCGCTTCATGCGCGGGAGCATGTCGCGGGTCACGAGCTTCGGCGCGCTCGCGCCGGCCACCAGCACCGCGCCGATCACGACGTCGGCGCCGAGAACTTCGGTCTCGATCGCATCCATGGTCGAGGCAAGCGTGCGCACGCGGCCGTCGAACAGCTCGTCGAGCTGACGGAGCCGCGGCAGCGAACGGTCGATGATGGAAACTTCGGCGCCGAGGCCGACGGCCATGCGCGCCGCATGCGTGCCGACGACACCGCCGCCGAGCACCACGACCTTGGCCGGGCGAACGCCGGGGACGCCGCCCATCAGCACGCCACGTCCGCCGGTCGGGCGGCGAAGCGCAATGGCGGCAGCTTCGATCGCCAAACGGCCGGCGACCTCGCTCATCGGCGCGAGCAGCGGAAGTCCGCCATTCGCATCGGTCACGGTCTCATAGGCGATGGCCGTCGCGCCTGAGTCCATCAGGCCGCGGGCCTGCTCCGGATCCGGCGCAAGATGAAGATAGGTGAAGAGAATCTGGTGCGGCTTGAGCCGGCGATACTCGACCGCCTGAGGCTCCTTGACCTTGACGATCATCTCGGCCTCGGCGAACACGGCTTCCGCCGTCGGCACGATGCGCGCGCCGGCCTTCTCATAGTCCGCGTCGTCGGCAAAGATGCCTGCGCCTGCGCCGGACTGCACGATCACTTCATGTCCGCGCGCCGTCAGCTCACGCACCGAGCCAGGTACGAGCCCAACCCGGAACTCATTACTCTTGATCTCAGTCGGAACGCCGATGCGCATGATGTCCTCCGCTTTCAGGACGGCCTAGCTTGGCGTTAAGACTGCCACAAAACGGGGAAAGATAATTGGCGTTTTATCCAGTAAACAGCTAGAGTATTGCAATAAAACTGCGCTTATATGCCCTAGAGACGCCGGAAAATGGAAGAAATCGAGCTCGATGCGCTGGATCGCGCGATTCTCGGGGCGCTGCTTGAGGACGGCCGCCAGAGCCAGGTCGAGCTTGCCGAGCGCATCCCGCTTTCGGCCACGGCCATCGCCAGGCGCATCCGCGCGCTTGAGGAGAGGGGGGTCATCCAGGGCTACCAGGCGCGCATCGACCGGCAGGCGCTAGGCCTCACCATGACGGTCATCGTTCACGTCGGCCTCAGGAGCCAGAACGAGGATCTGCTCAAGTCCTTCGAGGAGGCGGTGGCAAGAGCGCCGTCGGTCGTGGCTTGCCGCCTGATGTCGGGCGAGGACGACTACCTCGTCACCGTCATGGCGCGCGATCTCGCCGATTTCGAGCGCATCCATAAAGAGCAGCTGTCGCGGCTTCCGGGCGTGGCGCGGCTGAAATCGAGCTTCGTGCTGCGGGACGTCGCCGACAAGGCGCTGCCAGCGTCATGTCTGCTGCCGTCGCGCAAGTGACGGGCGGTTAAGCGCTGCTCTTTGTTGAATTTTTGGGTCTGAGATTCGGCAGTTCCTGTCCCGCAGGTTGTCTTGTCACGAAATGTTGCGAGCGGTTGCTTCAACTCGACGACCGAGTGTGACAGACTGCCATCACACGGGCGGAGTTTCGTATGGCGCGTTCAGGTATCGACCGTCACATCTCACGCCGCGATTATTTGAGCGGCACCGCTCTCACCATCGCCGCCGGACATGCGCCTCTCGCCGAGCTTCGCGCTGATCCCGCTGCACAGAACGCCTCCTTCATCACAACGTCAGGGTCCTAGCCATGTCGCGCACGCCTCTCTTCGCCGCCATCAAGAAAGCCTTGGCCCGATCTGCCCGTGACGCCGGTATCGATCTTGCCGCAATCCTCCGCGCTGACCAGGCGGCGGCTGTTGCGGTTGTCCGCGGCCGCGGCCGGCGCAGCGGCGCTGTCGCCTGTCTTCAAGTGGAGCGCTCACGCCAAGGAAGAGGCGCCGCGCTCAATCGCCATCATCGGCGGCGGCGTTGCCGGGCTGACCGCTGCCTATCGTCTGCAGGCCGCCGGCGCGAAGCCGGTTGTGTTCGAAGCGAGCAATCGTTGGGGCGGACGCATCTTCACCCAATACGATTTCTACAAGGGCATGTTCTGCGAACTCGGCGGCGAGTTCGTGGACACCAATCATGAAGATTTGCAGAAACTCGGCAGCGAACTCGGCGTGGAGATGCAGAAACTCGCCGCCGAAGGCGAGGGCGAAGACCTCTATTTCTTCAGCGGCAAATTCCACACGCCGAAGGACATGCTCGACCCGGAAAAGCAGACGGGCGCCTTCGTGCCGATCGCCAAGCAGATCGCCGAGGACGCCGAGAAGCTGACCGACGAGGAGGAGAATTGGACGGAGTACGCCGCGCAAGCTCGACCAGATGAGCTTGAAGGCCTATCTGGAGCAGTTCCGCGGCAAGACCGAGGACTGGGCGATCGATCTGCTCGACGTGGCCTACAACATCGAATTCGGGCTGGAGACGGAGGACCAGTCGAGCCTCAATATGGTGGACTTCATCGGCACCGATCTGAGCGAGCCGTTTCAGATCTTCGGCGAGAGCGATGAAGTCTTTCGCATCAAGGGTGGCTCGTCGGCGCTCATCAAGGCGCTGTTGGCCGCGCTCGAGAACAAGATCGAGATGAAGCTGGGGTACGCGCTGACGGCGCTCGACGCCAAGGACGGAAAGATCGTCGCCGAGCTTCGACGCGCCAGGCGGCGCGCAACTCGGAAACCTTCGATGCCGTGATCCTGGCGCTGCCGTTCACCCGCCTGCGGCAGGTCAAGGGTTTGGAGAGCCTGGAGCTCGGGGAGGAAAAGCTGAAGAGCATTCGCGAGCTTGGCTACGGGACCAGAATGCCAAGGTGATTGCAAGGCACCACGTCGCGCGTGTGGCGAAGCCCCGAGTCGGGCCTTCCCGCGCCATCCAATGGCACTCTTCTATACCGATCTCGGCTTCCAGAATCTTGTGGGACGCGAGCCGCGACCAGCCTGGCGACGCTGGCATCATCACCGACTTCCTCGGCGGCAAAGGCTGGCCTGGCCGACGCGAAGTCCGCGCTCGATGCCTTCCGCGCCGGCCTCCCCAAGATGTCGCCGAAGATGGCCGAAAGCCTCGACCCGGCGGCGGTCATCGTCCTGGTTCTGGGGCACCTATCCCTTCACGCTTGGCAGCTATGCGAGCGCCAAAGTTGGACAATACACCACGATGTTGGACGTGGCGGCCGAGCCCGCTCTCGACGGCCGCCTGCAATTTGCCGGCGAGCATACCAGCAGCGACTTTCTTGGCTTTATGAACGGCGGCGTCGAAAGCGGAAACCGCGCCGCCGCCGCGCTCATCGAGGCCATGGCACTGCAAAAATGAGCGTGTGCAGCCGCTGGGGCCTGCTTGAGCAGGTGCGAGATGGTGGCTTTCCTGTGGCGCTTAGTACCGTCCTAGACTAACATTCCTCTTGTTTACCGGGGGGTTGCACCCCTCATCCGCACCCGGATTCCCATCAGTTGCGGTGGCTCACGTCTCTTCAGGAGTCAAAGAGTATGAAACCCACAAGAAGTGTCGCAGCATCTTTCGTCGCCCTGCTTGCTCTCGGCGGCACCGCGCTTGCCGAGATGCCCACAAGCCGTCGGCGAGGGCGAAGGCGAGGTCGATATCGTCGCTTGGCCCGGCTACATCGAGCGCGGTGAGACCGACAAGAATTATGACTGGGTCACCGCCTTCGAGAAGGAGACGGGCTGCAAGGTCAACGTCAAGACGGCCGCCACCTCCGACGAGATGGTCACGCTCATGAACCAGGGCGGCTTCGATCTCGTCACCGCCTCTGGCGATGCGTCGCTCCGTCTGGTCGCCGGCAAGAAGGTTCAGCCGGTCAATGTCGACCTGATCCCGAGCTGGAAGACCGTTGACGATCGGCTCAAGGACGCGCCCTGGCACACCGTCGATGGCGTGCATTACGGCGTCCCGTTCCATTGGGGACCGAACGTGCTCGCCTACAATACCGATGTCTTCAAGGAGGCGCCGAAGAGCTGGGCGGTCGTGTTCGAGGAGCAGACCCTTCCCGACGGCAAGAGCAACAAGGGACGCGTGCAGGCCTATGACGGCCCGATCTACGTCGCCGATGCCGCCGTCTACCTGATGAAGAAGAAGCCTGAGCTCGGCATCAAGAATCCCTACGAGCTCAACGCCGACCAATATGCCGCGGCGATCGCTCTGCTTCAGGCGCAGCGTGCGCTGGTCGGCCGCTATTGGCATGACGCCATGGTGCAGGTCGACGACTTCAAGAACGAAGGCGTCGTCGCCTCCTCGTCATGGCCGTTCCAGGTCAATCTCCTGTCGGCCGAGAAGAAGCCCGTCGCCTCGACCATTCCGGAAGAAGGGGCGACGGGGTGGGCAGACACCACCATGATGCACGCCGAAGCCAAGCATCCCGAACTGCGCCTATAAATGGCTCGAGCATTCGCTGAGCCCGAAGCTGCAGGGCGACCTCGCGTCTTGGTTCGGCTCGGTGCCTTCGGTGCCCGCCGCCTGCAAGGGCAACGCGCTGTTGACCGATGCGGGCTGCGCCACCAACGGCTTCGACAATTTCGAGAAGATCTGGTTCTGGCGTACGCCGACGGCCAAGTGCGAGCAGGAGGGCGCATGCGTGCCCTACTCGCAATGGGCAAAGGACTATATCGCCATCCTCGGCAAGTAACGCGATCGACATGAGCGGCCCGGACCTCAACAAGGCCGGGCCGCTCCCGCGATGGCCTAGCCCATGTCGCCAGCCGTTAGGTTCGTCAACTGCTGCCGCCACTTCGGCTCGGTCCGCGCCGTCGATGGCGTCACTCTCGACATCGCTGAAGGCGAGTTCTTCGCCATGCTCGGCCCTTCCGGCTCGGGCAAGACCACTTGCTTGCGCCTCATTGCCGGCTTCGAGCAGCCTGACGAAGGTCATATCGAGATTTTCGGCGAGACCGCCGAAGGCGTTCCGCCCTACAAACGCAACGTCAACACGGTGTTCCAGGACTACGCCCTCTTTCCGCATATGACGGTCGGCGAGAATGTCGCCTACGGCCTCATGATCAAGGGCGTTCCGAAGGAAGACCGCGAGGCCAAAGCCAAGGCTGCGCTCGCCATGGTCAAGCTTGGCGGCTATGAGGGGCGCCGCCCGGCGCAGCTTTCCGGCGGCCAGCGTCAGCGCGTGGCGCTCGCCCGCGCGCTGGTGAACAACCCGAAAGTTCTGCTCCTCGACGAACCGCTCGGCGCGCTCGACTTGAAGCTCAGGGAGCAGATGCAGGAGGAGCTGAAGGCGCTGCAGAAGCAGCTCGGCATCACCTTCGTCTTCGTCACCCATGACCAGGGCGAAGCTTTGTCGATGGCCGATCGCGTCGCCGTGTTCAACGATGGCAAGATCGTCCAGGTCGGCGTGCCCGCCGATGTTTATGAGCGGCCCCGATCGCGCTTCGTCGCCGATTTCGTAGGATCGTCGAACGTGCTTTCCCCCGCCTTCGCCTCCGGCCATGGCGGAGCGGCGAAATGGACGAGCCTCAGGCCCGAGAAGGTCTGCGTCTTCCCGTCGGGCGCGCAGGTTGCGGAGGCGCAGGGCCATGCCGACGGCGAGATCAAGATGATCAGCTATCAGGGCGCGGTCACCCGCTTCAGCGTGAGCCTCGGGCGATATGCGGATCACCGCCGAGGTGCCGGCCACCGGAACGGGCTTCGAGCCGGGGGACAAGGTGCGGCTGATTTGGCCGAAATCGGCCATGGTCACCATGGAGGACGGCGCGTGAGCCAAGCGGTGACAGCCGAGAGATGCGGTGATCAGCCGACAGAGAAAGGCGGTGTCCTCGACAGGATCTCCGACATCTTCTTCGCGCGGCCGAAGCTCCTCACTCTTCCTGCTTCTGCTGCCGCCGCTCCTGTGGATCGGCATCGTCTATGTCGGATCGCTGTTCGCGCTTCTGCTGCAGAGCTTCTATTCGCTCGACGATTACTCAGGGCTGATCGTCCGCGAGTTCACGCTCTCGACCTATGCCCAGCTCCTTGAAGAGGCCAACCTCCAGATCATCCTGCGCAGCATAACGATGTCGGCGCTGGTCACCATCGCCTGCGCCATCATCGCCTTTCCCATCGCCTATTACGCGGCGCGCTACGCCCGCGGCTGGACCAAGGCGCTGTTCTATCTCGCGGTGATGATGCCGCTGTGGTCGAGCTATCTCGTCAAGGTCTATGCCTGGAAGCTCATCCTCGCCAAGGAAGGCATCGTGATGTGGCTCGCCAACGGCCTGCATCTTTCCTGGCTGATCGACGGACTTCTGGCCGTGCCGATCATCGGCGGCCCGTCGCTGTCGTTCAGCTATATCGGCACCTTCCTGGTCTTCGTCTATATCTGGATCCCCTACATGATCCTGCCGATCCAGGCGGCGCTCGAGCGTGTGCCGGTCAACTACATCGAAGCCTCCGCCGATCTCGGCGCCGAGCCGCGGCAGACCTTCTGGACGGTGATCTTCCCGCTCGCGCTTCCCGGCATCATCGCCGGCTCGATCTTCACCTTCTCGCTCACGCTCGGCGACTACATCGTGCCGACCATCGTCGGCAACTCGCGCCTCATGATCGGGCAGGCGGTGTACACGCTGCAAGGCACCGCCGGAAACATTCCGCTCGCCGCCGCCTTCACCGTCGTCCCCATGGTGATCATGGGCATCTATCTCTATGTGGCCAAGCGCATGGGGGCGTTCGATGTCCTCTGATCCGAACCGCACCACGCCGATCGGCTTGCGCATTTCTGCCATCGCCGGGCTTCTGTTCCTGCATCTGCCCTTGGCGCTGATCTTCCTCTACGCCTTCACCACCGAGGAGAGGAGCTTCCAGTTCCCGCCGCCCGGCTACACCACGAAATGGTTCGCCGTCGCCTGGTTCGATCGGCCCGATATCTGGCCGCCGCTCTATCTCTCGTTGAAGGTTGCCGCGATTGCCACCTTCCTCGCGCTGATCCTCGGCACGCTCGCCGCCGCGGCTTTGTCGCGCTCCAAGTTCTTCGGCCGCGAGACGATCTCGCTGCTGTTCATTCTGCCGATCGCGCTTCCCGGCATCATCACCGGCATATCGTTGCGCTCGGCCTTCGACATCATGGGCCTCGATTTCTCGATCTGGACCATCGTCTTGGGCCACGCCACGTTCTGCATCGTGGTCGTCTACAACAACGCCATCGCGCGCTTCCGGCGCCTCTCCGGCAACCTCATCGAAGCGTCCATGGATCTCGGCGCCAACAGCATCCAGACCTTCCGTCATGTGATCCTGCCGCAGATCGGCACCGCGCTTCTTGCCGGCGGCATGCTCGCGTTTCGCGCTCTCGTTCGACGAGGTCATCGTCACGACCTTCACCGCCGGTCAGCAATCGACCTTGCCGATCTGGATGCTGTCCGAGCTGATCAGGCCGCGGCAGCGCCCGGTGACCAACGTCGTCGCGGTGTTCGTCATTGTGGTCACGATGCTGCCGATCCTCGCCGCCTATTATTTGACGCGCGAGGGCGAGCACACGGGCGGTTCATCGAAATAGCCGGCACGCCACGCGCAGTTGGAGGAAAGTTCATGCTCGATACGGAGATGTTAATCGGCTCGAAATTCGTCGCCGGCACCGAAGCGTCGGAAGCTGTGATCAATCCCAAGACCGAGGAAACCATCGTCAAGCTCCCCGATGCTTCGACCGTTCAGGTCGATGAAGCGGTGGATGCCGCGACGAAAGCCTTCCAAACCTGGTCGCGCACCACGCCCGCCGAGCGTTCGGCGCTTCTGTTGAAGCTCGCCGACGCCATCGATGCCGAGGCTGAAACCTTCGCCACGCTCGAAGCGCTGAATTGCGGCAAGCCGCGCATCCGCGTTCTCCAGGACGAGATGCCGGGGGTGACCGACTGCTTCCGCTTCTTTGCCGGCGCCGTGCGCACCATGCACGGCCCAGTTGCCGGCGAATACATGGCCGGCCATACCTCCATGATCCGCCGCGATCCGGTCGGCGTGATCGGCTCGATCGCGCCGTGGAACTATCCCTTGATGATGGCTGCGTGGAAGCTTGCGCCCGCTCTTGCCGGCGGCAATACCATCGTCATCAAGCCGTCGGAGCAGACGCCGCTCACCACGCTGAAGCTCGCCAAGGTGATCGCCGGCATCTTCCCCGAAGGCGTGGTGAATGTGGTCACCGGGCGTGGCGCCACCACGGGCAACGCCCTCATCAGTCACCCGAAGATCGCCATGGTGTCGCTCACCGGCAGCATCGACACCGGCAAGAAGGTGCTGCAAGCCGCCTCGGCCACGATCAAGCGCACGCATCTCGAGCTCGGCGGCAAGGCGCCGGTGATCGTCTTCGACGATGCCGATCTGGGCTTCGGTGGTCGCCGGCATCAAGGCGTTCGGCTATTACAACGCAGGACAGGATTGCACCGCGGCCTGCCGCATCTACGCCGGCAAGAAGATCTACGACAATCTGGTTGCCGATCTCTCGAGCGCCGCCAAGGAGCTGAAATACAATCTGCCCGACGACGACGAGAACGAGATCGGGCCCTTGATCTCGTCCGCCCAGAAGGGCCGCGTGCAGAGCTTCGTCGAGCGTGCCGCCAAGCAGAAGCACATCTCCATAACCGCCGGCGGGAAGTCGCCGGGCGGCAAGGGCTTCTTCTTCGAGCCGACGGTCGTCGCCGGCGCGCTACAGGACGATGAGATCGTGCGCAAAGAGGTGTTCGGTCCGGTGGTATCGGTGACGCGGTTCGATGACGTCGACCAGGCGGTTGCCTGGGCGAACGACAGCGACTACGGCCTCGCCTCCTCGGTCTGGACCTCGGACATCGGCAAGGGAATGGCCACGGCGTCACGGCTCCATTACGGCTGCACCTGGGTCAACACCCATTTCATGCTGGTGAACGAGATGCCGCATGGCGGGCTCAAGTCCTCGGGCTATGGCAAAGACCTCTCGATGTACGCGCTCGAGGACTACACCGTGCCACGCCACGTGATGGTCAAGCTGTAGGGGATATCTCGCTTGGCCACCGCGCAGCCAATTCTCCAGATCCACGACCTCAGCCGGGTGTTCGGCGGCATCGTCGCCGTCAAGGACTTCAGCCTCGAGGTCTACCCGGGCTCGATCCATGGCCTGATCGGTCCGAACGGCGCCGGCAAGACCACGACCTTCAACGTCATCAGCGGCTTCTATCCGCCGTCGAGCGGCAAGGTCATTTATCAGGGCAGGGACGTTTCGGGTCACGAGACGAGCGCGCTTGCCGAGCTCGGGCTGATCAGGACCTTCCAGGGCACCACGCTGTTTCACCAGCTCTCCGTGCTCGACAATGTCCGGCTCGGCTGCCACCGCATCGCCAAGGCCGGTCTCTTCCGCCGCGTCCTCGGCAGCGACCGCGCCACCGAAGACGCCGCGGACGATAAGGCGCACGGCATCCTCGAGCTGTTCGGCTTGGCGCGGACTCTCAGGCGAGCTTGCCTCCAACCTGCCGCACGGTCATCAGCGCGCGCTCGGCATGGCGGTGGCGCTCGCCGCCGGTCCGAAGCTCATGATGCTCGATGAGCCGTTCACCGGCATGAATCCGGAAGAGACGCGGCGCATGGCCAAGCTCGTGCGTCGCGTGCGCGACGACCAGGGCGTCACCATCATGCTGATCGAGCACGACATGCAGGCGGTGATGGGCCTGTGCGACACCATCACCGTGATGAATTTCGGCACGCGGCTCGCGGAAGGAACGCCGGCGCAGGTGCGCGCCAATCCCGCCGTGATCGAAGCCTATCTGGGAAGCGCCGGCGATGCTGCTTGAGATCGACGACGTCCACGTCCACTACCACAAGGTGGCGGCCCTCAAGGGCATCGACATGGAAGTGCCGGACGACGGCATCGTCACCATCATCGGCGCGAACGGCGCCGGCAAGAGCACGACGTTGCGCGCCATTTCCGGGCTCGTCGGCATCAGCAAGGGCGCGATCGTGTTTGCCGGCAAGCGCATCGACGGGCTGGCGCCTGAGAAGATCGTTGCGCTCGGCATTGCCCACGTGCCTGAAGGCCGCCGCGTCTTTCCAGGCCTGACCGTCGAGGAGAACTTACGCACCGGCGCCTTCCTGCGCTCCGACACGGCTGAGATCGAGAAGGATCTCGACGAGGTGTTCCTGCACTTTCCGCGGCTGAAGGAGCGCCGCAAGCAATGGGCGCGGTCTCTGTCGGGCGGCGAGCAGCAGATGCTCGCCATCGGCAGGGCGCTGATGTCGCGGCCGAAGATGCTGGTGCTCGACGAGCCGTCGATGGGCCTCTCGCCGGTCATGGTGCAGGAGATCGCCCGCATCGTCCGCGATATCGTCCACCGCGGCGTGCCGGTGGTGCTGGTCGAGCAGAATGCCGAGCTTGCGCTCCGGCTCGCGCGCTTCGCCTATGTGCTCGAGACCGGAAGCATCGCTCTGCAAGGCCCGGCGCACGAGCTGCACGATAACGCGCATGTCAGGCGGGCCTATCTCGGTGGCTGAGACCTGGAGCGTGCAAGAGCTGCTCAGCGCCGGCTGGAGCGAGGCCGACATCTCCTGGGAAGCCGAAGCGGAGGCAACGGCCGACGCGGTTGCGCAGCAAGACTATGCGCGGGCGAAGGACGCGGCGGGCAGCGCATTACGGCTCGCACGCGCCGAGTTCGAGACCATCGATCCTCGCCTCGGCACCAGCCTCGCCAATTACGGGCTTTGCCTGCATCTGTCCGGCGATAGCGGGCCTGCGCCGCTGTTTCGCGAGGCATCAGAGGTGTGGCGGCGCGCAGACCCGTGGATCGCGCGCATGGACGCGCCTCGCGTGGCGCGGAGCTCGCTCTTTCATATGCGCATGGAGGTGCGTCACCGCGATACCTACCGGGCGAGATGGCAGGAGCGTTGGAAGGAAATCGCGGCCGAGGCGAGGGCACGGCTTGCGGCGTTGGACGCGCCTCATGAGGCGCTCGATGCCACGCGCCGCAGAGTCGTTGGCCCGCTGGCGGCGCGAGCGCCCGGCGATGCTCAACGATACGCGCAAGCTGATGGCCGCCGCCTTCCTGCTTCTCGCGCCGCCAGCGTAACGCGAGGCCTATTTCGCCGGCTGCTCCGCTTCCGCAGGTTGCTCAGCTTTCGCCGGCTTCCGCTTCCCTCCAGCGAACCAATCCTTCGCCTTGGGAACCAAGCTCTCAAGCCCGTTTGGCAGGAACAGGATGAACAGGATGAGGATCGCGCCGTAAAGCATCGGGCGCATCTCATCGACGCCGATCGCCCGCAACACCACCTCGTTGAGGATGGTCAGAACGACGACGCCGAGGATCGGGCCGTAGAATGTCGCGGTTCCGCCGACGATGGCCCAGATCAGAATATAGGTCATCTCCTCCACGCTGAATCGGTTTGGGATTCACCGTGCCGATGTAATGCGCATACAGCGCGCCTGAGAGCCCGGCGAAGAACGACGAGATGACGAAGGCCAGCATGCGATAGCGGAAGGTGTCGACGCCGACCAACTCGGCGAGCTTGTCCTGCCAATGAATGGCGTGGAAGGTGAGGCCGATGCGCGAGCGCTCGACGCGGTAGAGAATGAGCAGCGATACCGTCACCACGATAAGGCAGAGATAGTAGTAGTTGACCGGATCGTAGAAATCGATCGACAGCACCGGGATGTCGGGGAAGGGCGGGATAAGCTTGATGCCCTTGGGTCCGCCGAACAGCCAGGTCAGCTCGCTCCACTTCCACACCAGCCTGATGACTTCGCCTGCGGCGAAGGAGCCGATCAGGAAATAGAACCCCTTCATGCGGAACAGGGGAAAGCTCAACAGAAAGGCGAGGAAGGCCGCGATCGACTGCGCCGACCAGCATGGCGAACGGCACTGGCCAGGAAAGTTCCTTGGAGACGAGCGCCGAGCCATAGGCGCCAACACCCATGATCACGGCATGGGCCAGCGACCATTCCCCGGTCAGCGTCAGCAGCCGGTAGCTCGAGACCAAGAGCACGTTGATCACGAGAAGGACGAGGACTTCCTTCTGCGAAAGCGAAACGATATGCGGCAGCACGATCAGCGCCGCCGCAAGCAGGATCAGGCCGAGCGCGAAGGTCAGTCTGCTCGTGGGCCGCTCAGGCACGTTCCTTCGCTCCGAACAGGCCGGTTGGCTTCACGATCAACACGATCAGCATCAGCAACAGGCCGACGATGTTGGCGAGCGTCCCGTCATAGATCGTGGTGACGAAGGTATTCACGAAGGCATAGAGGATGGCCGCGAGCACGGCGCCTTCCAGCGAGCCGACGCCGCCGACGATGATGATGATGAAGGCGGTGATGATGACCGGGTGCCCCATTTGCGGGGTCGGCGCGACGAGGGGAGCGGTGAGCGCGCCGGCGACGCCGGCAAGAGCCGCGCCGATGAACATGGCGAGCCTGGCGGTGGCGTTGATCGACATGCCTTGCAACACCGCCGCCTCGCGATCCTGGGCGCAGGCACGCAACGCCCAGCCGAACTTGCTCTTGCGCAAGAAGAGCCACAGCGCGGTGAGCAGGACCACGGTGGTCAGGATGACGTAGAGCCGCTGATAGGTGAGCACCACGCCGTCGGAGAACACGATTTTGCCTTGCGTCGAGGGCGGTACGTGCTCCATCTGCACGCCGAAGCCGAGCACCGCGATCGTTTGCAGGATGAGCAGGAATCCGATCGAGGCGATCAGGCCGCCGAGCGGATTGTCGCGTAAGGGCCGGAACAACCCATATTCCATGAGAAGCCCAAGCAGCCCGACAAACAGGAGACCGATCGCCACGGCGACGAAGAAGTTGATGCCCATGCCGGCATAAAGCGCGACCACGGCATAGGCGCCGGCCATATACAGCTCGCCATGGGCAAAGTTGATGACACCCATGACGCCGAAGATGAGCACGAGGCCAACGGCGATGAGCGCCATGTAGCTCGCGGCGTAGGTCGCGTTCACCACGGTCTGAAAGAACAGCTCAAGCGTCATCCCAACGCTCCGCGATACGCTTGCCCTGTATCAAGGACGGGGCGCCGGAAATCCGGACAAGCTCACTTGCGCTGGAAATACATCTGATTGAGCGCCGTCATGTGCTTGATCATCAGATCCTTGTTCTTGGCCCACCAGTCTGGGATCGACTTGTATTGCTGGATCCTCGCCTTGCCGTCCTTGATGACGACCACCGGCCAATTGCCGACAAGGGCGTTGTCGATGCCGAACAGCTCTTTGCCCCACCACTCGGCTTCGCCGAAGATATGCTTGCCTTTGCCGCCGGCCTGCATGGCGGTAAGCACGGCTTCAGGATCGGCGGTGCCGGCCTTCGTCGCGGCATCAGACCACAGATCCATGATGGAGGCGTATTCCCAGGACACCGCGCTCCACTCGCCCTCGCCGAAGCGCTTCTTGAACTCCTCGTAGAAGCCGTTGGGGTCCTTGAAATTGATCTGCGGCTCGTTCAGCGCCGGGTCGTCGAAGTCCGGGAACTGGAAGATGAAGCCCTCCATGAACTCCTTGGAGGTCTTGTCGATCATCTTCTTATAGAAGTCGGCCGTGCACGAGATGATCGTGCCCTTGAAGCCCTGCTGGAACGCCTGCTCGGTCAGAGGATGCACATAGTCGGCGTAGCAGGTGTCGAGACAGAGGATGTCCGGCTTCTCGGCCAGCATTTTCGACATGATCGGCGCAAAGTCGGTGGTCGCCGGGTCGAAGAAGATCGGATCGCCGAGAACCTTAATCCCCGCCGCCTCGAAGGCGGCGAGATAGGTCGCCACGGAAGGCTTGCCGAGGGAATCGTCCTGGGCGCAGATCACCGCGGTCTTCGCGTCGGGCTTGTTCTCCTTCAGCCACTCGACGCCGGTGACGTTGTAGATCGGGTGCACCTCGCAAGGCGCGACCAGCATCTTGGTCTCCGGCGTGAGATCGCTCGGCAGCAGCGTGGAGACCAGCATCTTCTCCTTTTCCGCGACCGGAGAAGCGCCAGGCCAAGGATCGCCGCCAAGCATCATGATGAACTTGACGCCGTCTTCCTTGATCAGCTTGACCGCGCCGGTGCGCGCCTTGCCTGGATCGTATTCGTCGTCATAGGCGACGAACTCGACCTTGTATTTATCGTCGCCGATCGGAACGCCGCCGGCGCCGTTGATCCGGTCGGCCCAGATATGCAGGCCGTCGAGGCCGGGCTTGCCCCAGGCGGCGACAGCGCCGGTCAGCGGCGCAAGGAAACCGATCTTCACGACCTTGTCGGCGCCGAAAACCACTTTGGGCGGGATACTCCGGCCAACAGAGCCGCGGCAGCGGTGGTTGTCAGAAATTTGCGGCGGTCAATCGCACTAAACCTAACTTTCGTCGTCATTGGTCCCTCCGACTCGAACGGTGCAACCATCAGAAAAGAGTCCGCTTTGGACTCCTTGCTCGCGAGAAAACTCGCCGCCGCTTCACGAGCAAGGAATGACCTTAGACCCGTTCTCGACCTCTGGACAATACTAAGCGATCAAGCAAACAATGATGTAATGTTGCTGCTCGGAGGTCGATCAAGCGAGGGAGTATGGTCATGACAGATCGTGTCGCTGTCATCGGAGCGGGCCCATGTGGGCTCGGCCAATTGAGGGCGTTCCAACAGGCTGAGATCAAGGGAGCGAAGATCCCCGACATCGTCTGCTTCGAGAAGCAGAGCGATTGGGGCGGCCTGTGGAACTACACGTGGCGCGCCGGCCTCGACCAGCATGGCGAGCCGGTGCACGGCAGCATGTATCGATATTTGTGGTCGAACGGACCAAAGGAAGTTTTGGAGTTCGCCGACTACACCTTCGATCAGCATTTCAAGCAGCCGATCCCATCCTTCCCCCCGCGCGAGGTGCTATACGACTACATCACCGGGCGCGCCAAGGATGGCGACCTGAAGAAATACATTCAGTTCAACACCGCGGTGCGCCACGTCGCGTACGACAAGGCCTCAGGCAAGTTCTCGGTCACCGTCGAGCACCTGCCGGACCACAAGCTCAGCACCGATACTTTCGATTGGGTGGTCGTGGCGACTGGACATTTCTCCGTGCCGAACGTGCCGCACTTTCCGGGAATCGAGTCATTCCCCGGACGCGTCATGCACGCGCACGACTTCCGCAGCGCCGACGAGTTCAAGGGCAAGGACGTACTGATCGTCGGCGCGAGCTACTCGGCCGAGGACATCGGTCTGCAATGCCACAAATACGGAGCCAAGACCGTCACGCTGTGCTGGCGCACGGTACCCATGGGCTTCAAATGGCCTGCAGACCATGGATGAACGGCCGCTATTGACCAAGATCGAAGGGAAGAAGGTTTCCTTCAAGGATGGCTCGAGCAAGGAGTTCGACGCCATTGTCCTGTGCACCGGCTATCAGCATCACTTCCCGTTCCTCGACGATGAGCTGAAGCTGCGCACGCACAATCGCATGCATCCGCCGCATCTCTACAAGGGCATCTTCTGGCTCGACAATCCGAAGCTCGCCTATCTCGGCATGCAGGACCAGTTCTACACCTTCTCCATGTTCGACGCGCAGGCCTGGTACGCGCGCGACGTGATCCTCGGCCGCATCAAGCTGCCGTCGAAGGAGGAGATGCAGAAGGACGACGACGCCTGGGTGAAGCGCGAGGAAGCTCTGAAGGATGCGTTCGAGAAGATCGACTTCCAGGCCGACTATGTGCGTGAGCTCTGCAAGGCGACCGACTACCCGAAGTTCGACATCGACATGACGGTCGATGAGTTCAGGGAGTGGGAGCACGACAAGGAGCATTCCATCCTCGGTTATCGCAACAAGGCGTTCAAATCGCCCTGCACCGGAACCATGGCGCCGGTTCATCACACGCCCTGGCTCGAGGCGATGGACGACTCGATGAAGGCGTTCCTTGCGGTCAAAGGCGGGAAGGCCGCCGCGGAATAGACGTCGCGTAGACTTAAGACACGAAAGGCCGCCCGCTTGGGCGGCCTTTTCGCTAGGAGCGGCGCTCCATGATCCAACGGGCGGCGGCGGCAAGGTCGGCGACCGTGTCGCTCGGCGCTGGCTTTGCCTTGGTCTCGTCACCGGGGCGGTACTTGCCGGTGCGGACGAGGAGGGCGCTGCCGAGACCTGCCGCAAGCGCGCCGGCAACGTCGGCTTCCGCATCGTCGCCAACCATCACCGCCTCCTTGCCGTCGCAGGCCATGCTGGCAAGCGCGGCTTGGAAGAAATCCGGAGCAGGCTTGCCGAGCAGTACCGCCTCACGCTGCGTGGCGTATTCCAGCGCCGCCACGAAGGCGCCGGTGTCCAGGCTCAGTTCGCCATCCTCGTCCTTGAAGCTGCGATTGCGCGCGAGCGCGAGGAACGCGGCGCCTGCGAGCAGCTTGCGGAAGGCTTCGTTGAGCGCGGCATAGGTGAAGCCATCAGCGGCGTCGCCAACCACCACAGCCTCGAGTCCCGAGGCCGGCAGGTTCGCGAAGTCCTCCTCCAGGGCTGGATGGATCAGTAGGTGCGCCGATAGCCCCTTCGCAGCGAGCCAGGCGCGAGCGGCTTGCGCCGGCGTGAACAGCTCGTCGTCGGCGATGGCGATGCCCATGCCGTTGAGCCGCGAGAGCAGCGCGCGCCTCGGCATGCGCGTGGTGTTGGTGAGGAAGCGCAGGCGAAAGCCGGCATTGCGCAGGCTCGCGATGGCTTGAACCGCACCCGGCAGCGGCTGCTCGCCCTGATAAACGACGCCAGCAAGATCGAGCAGAACTGCGCGTATCATGTAGGCTAGGAGCGTACCCGGGTCTTCTCCGGATCGTAATGCGGGAAGCGCACGATGCGCGCCGGCAAGCGCTTCTGGTGGCCGTCGAGCTTGCCAACCTCGACCTCGGTACCGAGCACGCCTTGCGTGACATCGACCCGGGCAAGCGCTATGGTCTTGCCCAAGATCGGCGAGCGGGTCGCGCTCGTGATCACGCCAATCTGCGCGCGCCCGGTATGGACGCAGTCGCCGTGGCCGATCGGCTCATCGCCTTCCATCTCGAGACCGACCAGCATTTTCTGCGGGTTGGCCTTGCGGCGAGCAAGCGCCTCGCGGCCGATGAAGTCCTCGTTCTTGGAGGTCAGCGGCACGGTGAAGCCGATGCCGGCCTCGAACGGATCGGTCTGATCGCAGAACTCATAGCCGGCGAAGGCGAGCCCTGCCTCGATGCGCAGCATGTCGAGTGCCTGCAGCCCGAGCGGCATCAGACCATGCGGCTCGCCGGCTTGCCAGATGGCATCGAACACGGTGAGCGCATCCTTGGGGTGGCAGAAGATCTCGTAGCCGAGCTCGCCGGTATAGCCCGTGCGCGACATAACGACCGGCGCGCCGTCAAAGCCGCCGATACGCCCGATGGTGAAGCGGAACCAGCCGAGCTCATCCAGGGTGGGTTGCGTCGGCGGCGTCCAGATCACTTGTCGCAGGATGTCGCGACTCTTCGGTCCTTGCAGCGCGACGTTGTGCAGTTGATCGGTGGAGGAGCGCACCCAGGCCTTCAACCCGAGCTTCTCAGCGATTTCGCGCAGCCAGATGCCGCCGTAATCGTCTCCGCCGATCCAGCGAAAATTGTTGTCGCCGAGCCGAAATAGCGTCCCGTCGTCGATCATGCCGCCATGCTCGTAGCACATGGCGCTGTATACCACTTGGCCGACGGCGAGTTTCCGCACATTGCGGGTGAGCGCGTATTGCAGCAACGACTCGGCATCGGGGCCGGTGACCTCGAACTTGCGGAGCGGCGAGAGGTCCATGATGGCGGCGCGCTCGCGGCAGGCCCAATATTCGGCGACCGGCCCGTCATTGGAGAACTTCGGCAACCAATAGCCGCGATATTCGGTGTAATTGCGCGTCAACGCCGAGAAGCGCGGATGGAACGCAGTCTCGCGCGTGAGCTGGGGTTCGGCGTCTGGCGTCATCCTGTAGGCCACTCCCCTGGAGAAGCTCTGTTTGTCGGAATAGGTGCGCACATGGATGTCGGTGGGGTTCCATCCATTAGCAGGATCGATATCGTCCGGACAAGACGACGAGACGCAGACGAGATCGGTGAGCGCGCGCAGCAGAACATAATCGCCGGGGCGCGACCACGGCTCGTCGAAATAGAGTACGTTGCTGGCGTCGATGCGGGTGTTGTAGAAGAAGTTGAGCGCCATCCACCCTTTGCGCGCGGCGATGCCGTAAGGCGCGAGTTGCTTGTTGAAATTGTCCGTGCAATTGACATGGCCGGGATAACCCTGGTCGTCATAAAAGCGCGCGTTGCAGGCAAGCCCGAAGGCGTCGTGGCGGCCGACGGTGTCGCGCACCTCCTCCACCAGCGGCTCCATGCCCTGATCGAAGCCTTTGGAGCGGAGGCCTGGGTGCGGATAGCTCTGCCCCATCAGCGAGCGCGTTGTGGTGACGTCGAGCGGATGCTCGACGCCCTTGTCGAGCTTGCGCGCCGCGAAGCACTGAAAGTCGGTGCATTGCCGGCCGGCGACGTCGATGATCTGGATGTACTCGCCGGCACGCACGAAATAGGCCTCAGCCGTCGAATGCTTGACGCGGATATCGTGTAGTGGATCGGCAAGAGGCTCTGGCAGCAGCGTCTCGTTCGGCGGGCGAATGCGCGCTCGTTGGATGTGCAGGCGGATCGGCGTCGCAGTATCCTGTGCCCCCGCCTCCATCGCCAAACCTGGTGCAGCCACGATCAGCATTCCATCGCGTGACACCGTGAATTCAGCGGCCGCTCCCGGCCTCGACTCGCCGCCGAACAACGTAATGGCGCGAGCGTGCGCAAGATCGATGCCCCGCCGCTCCAGCCCGGCGCGCACGGTGCGCGCACTCTCGCTGTCTCCGCTCAGGATCTGCTTGAGCCCGCGCCGCGTCGCCGTCGGCGGCGGGGACGCCAATGATGGCGGGATCGATGGCCCCGCTAATATCGGCGGTGACGACCTCGCAGGGCTGCATGCCTTCGATATCGACGAGGCGCAGGCGGTCCCCCGCATTGATCGGGACGGCGATGCCGCCGCCGCCAGGCACGGTGTAGCGCTCTTCACCCGGGGCGAGCGTGAAGATTCCCGGCCGCTTGATGGCGGACGGTTTCGGCGGACCTGGCCGGAAACTCTGTTCGCTGGGAAAAACCAACACGTCGCTCCGCTTTTCCGCTCGCGAATGTTACAGGCTAGTGGAGGCCGTGGCCCAGTTCAAGAATGCTGAAACAGCCAGCCCGGCGCTATTGCAACTTGTAGCAGTGCGAGTGGGCGGCAGGTGTGCGGGTTACGTCATAGCTCGCGCGGCACTGCACAAGGTAAGTCTCATCCGGATGGCGGAACAGGATGAACGCCGACCTGCTATCTAGCGTGCTGGTGTAGCCCGCAATCTGCCAGCCGGCCTTCAGCAGAGTCTCGATTGAGATACTCTCTTCGGGTGCAGCGAAGCTGTTAGCCGGAAAAGCGAAGGTCGCGACACCGGCGACGAGGGCGCTCCAGAGAGCAGAATTTCGGCATGTCACGAGCGGCCTTCCTCTTAACCTCCGCAGGGAGAAACGGCCCCGAGAGCAGGATCCTTGAGGCCGCTTCCCAATTTCCACCGCCTACGCAGAACAGGAGGGCGGGCCACAAAGTTTGCGCCTGACCGCTTACCCGCCGGTAAAGCTCACAAGGAGTATCCGGTGAGAAAATAGTAGGCACGGCTACATTACAGATATGGCCGCTGATTTTGCGTGCAGGCGAGGCGATCAAGTCTACTTTGAAGATGAGTTGAAGGCGCGCGCGTTTGCGACAAGCAACGCCGCTTTTGGCCGGCATCCTGCGCAGGAGTATCAGCCATCGGCGCCAATGAGGCTTGTCGAAAGGCCGACAGAACCTTGATGCAGAAGCCCGAGGCTGCGTATCACAGTGCGACCTGTACCGATTTCACGGGCATGGGCTCAGAGACACTTGCTTGCTCCAGCTTCGCGATACTGTGATCGAAAACGGCGAGGTCCTTGGACAACTGGCCGCTATCACATCGCCGATCTTTTTGTATGAAATGGAGACATCGCGCTGCCAGCTGGCATTTTCGGGGTTAGACTTGGCCAAGCGGTCGGCAACAGTCAGACCGTCCTGGTACGATTTCAGGGCCTCGGCGAGATTGCCTTGCGCCATCAGCACGTCGCCAACCCTGCTGTAAGACAGCGAAACGTTGTGTTGCCAGACGGCATTTTCGGGGTCGGCCTTAGCCAAGCGGTCGGCACCAGCCAGTTCGACAGCCAGGCCCTCCCGGTACCATTTCAGCGCCTGGGCAAGATTGCCTTGCGCCATCAGGAAGTCGCCAACGTTGACATAAGAGGCGACTAGATCACTTTGCCGGCCGGCATTTCCGGGGGTCGACCATATAGCGTTAACGTTTGCTTTCTCCAGCTGGGATTTAAGACTGGCGGCCCGTTTCGCGAGATCCGCACCCTGGGCTTTGGCCTGATCTGCCGCCAGCTTAGCGTCCTCAAGCTCGCTCTGCTCGCCTCCTAGCCTAGGCCGCTCGTCCTCAAGCTGAGATTGGGCTGATGTAATCTCCGAGGTGGCCTGATCCAATTTGGTCTGAAGCTCATTGCGTTGAGCGTTTGCTTTTTCGAGCGCAGAGTTGAGACTGGCGACTTGTTTCGCGAGCTCCATAGCCTGCGCTTTCGCCTGATCTGCCCCCTGCTTAGCGTTTTCAAGTTCGCTCTGCATTCCTCTTAAACGAGACTGCTTGTCTTCAAGCTGGGATTGGGCTGATTCGAACTTCGAGGTGGCCTGATCCAATTTGGTCTGAAGCTCATTGCGTTGAGCGTTTGCTTTCTCGAGCTCAGAGTTGAGACTGGCGGCCCGTTTCGCGAGCTCCGTAGCCTGCGCTTTTGTCTGATCTGCCGCCTGCTTAGCGTTCTCAAGTTCGCTCTGCAGAGACTGCTTGTCTTCAAGCTGGGATTGGACTGATTCGATCTCCGAGGTGGCCTGATCCAATTTGGTCTGAAGCTCATTGCGTTGAGCGTCTGCTTTCTCGAGCGTAGAGTTGAGACTGACGGCCCGTCTCGCGAGCTCCGTGGCCTGCGCTTTTGCCTGATCTGCCGCCTGCTTAACGTTCGCAAGTTCGCTCTGCCTTGTCTCCAAATGCTGTTGTGTCTGAACTAAAGCGGTAGCCGGTGAGAATGATTGCAATCACGAACACCGCTCCGACGATCCACTCCCATGCCCGGTTCGACCGACCCCGATTGACAGCTCTGCGCCATGCGAGCTCGTCCGCTATAGCCCGGTGTCGAGACACCAACCTGGTAACGAAGTGTTTGGCCAAAACGGCTAGGTCTTCTCGTGCATTTTTTTATCTCGCGATTCCATTTCGCGATCATTCGCATGTGCCTGAGGCCTTTCGGTCCGCCGATTTTCGATCATGCTGGACGGCGAACCAGAAAGCACGCTTGGCTGCTGTGCGACACACGCCAGCATGCGAACCTTAGAACTCACACTCTCGCGGGCCTTTTGTTTGCCGATTGCCATGCCCGAGGGGTGACCTTCTAGTAACTTGGGCCTTCTGCGGCGATGCTGACACTTGGTGCGCCGCCGTCGTCGTCGAAACGGTCCAGATCAATCGCGAGCCGCGTCTCTCTATCAAGAGCAATGCTGAGCCACTTCGAAGCTAGATTGGCAAAGATGTCGTGTTCTTCAGCGGTCGGAGCACTCTTTGAGAGTGTCGCGCACATACGAGCAATTTCACGGATTTTTTTTGGATCTAGCGTCATCGCTCACCTCCCGTGTCAGGCGTGAGTCTTGACACTCGCAGTCACCGGTGCCTGTCCATGCCCCAAGGGTGATTACCTAGTGTGCGTTTCATTCTCTAAGGGGCCAAGTCCCTCTCAGGGGGTAGCCCGTCGCGCCGTGGGATACTCCCTTTCTCTTTCTTCCCTGGTCACACCCCGGAGCATAATCAGTTGCATTCGGTAGCGTGATCCCTCCGCTCCGAATGTCGGCCCGACACCCCCAAGGGCCTAAGAAGCCCCGGCTCGTGTGGTTACCGGGGCTTCTTTCTCTGCACAGCTATTGGAAGCTTTTGGCCGCTAGCTGGGGAGCCGAGCAGCTTGTCTGAGAACCGCCATTACGAGCTTGCCCTCAGCATCGTCGTCAGCCGCATAGACCTCTTCGAACTCATCGAGCATCAGGTCAATTTCAGCCTGGGTGGCGCCTTCCAAACGCATCTTCGCTATTTCGAGTTTGAAGCCTGCCAACATCGGTTGGATTATCTGTAGCAGATGGCCTCGATCCATTTGGTTTCCCCCTTGACTGCCTTCAATATCAACGCGTTAGACAGACAAAGATGAGGTGAGGCGCAAAGGAGCTACCTCTGAGGAGGCGCGCTATCGCGTTGAGGCGCCGTGGAAAGGTTGATCCCGAAGATCTTGGAGATGTTTCCCTTCCGAGCTTCGCGCCGATGCCCGAGAACGGTCTTTCAGGTAGATCAGCGCATCATCACGAGCGGTTAGTTTTCGCGGTGTATCTGTCATCCTCAGCTCATCCGAAGCTGCAGACCCGTGCGGTCCGTGGGACGCGCGCTAGCTTAACACCGGCAAAGTGCAGACGATCCTTTTGCGGGCGGGTAAGTTCGACTGCGATCCAAGCCGAGATGCTCCCCAACACGCCTGCCGCAAGATCTCGCGATGTGCATTAAGCCGCTCGTGATCACGCGAGGTCACTGACCGGCACCGAGCCATTCCGCGCCAGCAGCGGAAAAAGGTCGAGATGCTGTTCCTGCGGCCTTAGTGCTCGACGACGACGCATTATCGTCAGCCTTACTCTTCTATGCTCGGACCTCGTTTCAGCTTTCCTAGCATTGTCGCTGGTCGATAGCTTTTACAGCTTCCCCCGAACCGAAGCGGCAGTTACCACCTTGCCCGTCTTGATCGGAATCTTCTGGGTATGGGGTCTCTTTCTGATGACTCGACCTGTCTCTCGCTTGAACAGAGGTCGTCTCTGAGCCAGTCGCTAGGCTCATAACGATTAGACCGATGGAGCTGTGGAGTTACCTGATGCGGCCTTAGGGTAGGCGGGCGCTAAGTGAATTTGTCGAGAAAATCCGGAGTAACCAGCTTGAGCTTTGCTCGACGAGCCTGTCATTTGACGCGTGGCAAAAGATCCCGACCTGTATCAATCCGATGCTTGTCGTGGACCGGCGTCGACGGTGTCGAAGCATTCCGCGGTTAACGCCACGCGTGGCAACTCTCCACGCAAAATCGAGTGTTGTTTTGCCGTCGCCAGTATCGACGCGGGCACGCAGATAATTATTATCTGCGTGGCAGTAGCCAATCCTCGGTGCTGGGATATGCCTGTGAAATCGTGCCACTCTCACCGCTGGCAGCCTGGAAATCTTTGAAGTGTCCGCCAAGTAGATTTGCAGCACCATTTGGCCCTGCCCACCAGAACCGATCTCCTACGTCAGACATGAAGTAGTCATTTTTGGTCCACGTGTTGCCACCATTGGCCATGCCAGGCCAATTGTAATCGGCCACGCCGCCTATTTTGCCTGTGCTGTCATGATCGACGATGACGTTGTCGTGGATATGGTTGTCGGTCGTTACCCAAGGACCATAAGTGCCCGAACCTCGATTCTGTTGAATAAGCACAACGCCGTTGCCGCCTCCTGTCATGTCAATCCGATTGCCATACACATCGACGTTCCGGGAGTTTTGGATCTGAATCTCAGCCCCCCACAACCAGCCCCGCGGGTCCCCGTAGCCATTGCCAATGAGGGTGTTGTTGCGGATTACCGCGTCATAGCTGATTTCATGCTGAATGCCGATGTGAGTGTTATGTACGACGAGATTGTCCTCATAGAGCGTGTGGATGTTGTTAATGTCGGTCCACATGCCGGAGCCGTGATTGTCGTGCGAGTAGTTGCCGCGCACGACCAGCTTTTGGGTGTCTGCGTACTTGAATCCGCCGCCCTCCCAAAGCACGTCGATGCCGGACCAGTAGCCGTTCTTTGCAATCTCGTTGCCTTGAACGAGGATGTTGTCGCCGTAGCCGCCTAGGCCCATCTGGCCGTTGTCATGGACGTAATTGCCGATGATCTTGCTACCATCCCCTCCCGACAGGTGGATGCCGACGGCGTAATTCAGGCGGACTTCATTGTCCTGAATTGTCCAACCCTGCCCTCCCTGTATGGCGCCGTCCTGAATCGTCGGGTCATACTTCTCGATGACGAAATTTTGCACGGTGACGTTCTGGGCATTCCCGCCGATGGCGAAAGCGAGCTTACCGGCCTCGACCTTTTGACCGGTCGGATTGTCGGCGATGTAAATCTTGTCCGCGCCATAGTCGAAGTAGAACGTGCCAGGAACGACCTTGGAGAGGGCGTCAACCGGCTTTAGCGGGGTGTTGTTAACGAACACAGTCTGGGGATAGCCCGCCCGATCAAATCCTTGTTGATAGCTTGCGTTCGGGTTAACGCGACCTTGTTGAGTTTGCCCGCCAATGACCCAAAGATTGCCGCTCTGAGTCCAGTTGGTCAGCACAGCCGAGCCGTTGAGGACCGCCCCTTCGGCGCCAATAAAAGTCTGACGCTCTTTCGGCCTGATGAGCACGCCGCGATAGATGCCAGGTTCAAAGAAGAACGTAGCCCCCGTCGGGGCTGCGCTCACGATGGCTGCGATGTTGTCACCGACATGAAGATGTATGGCATCAGCAGGTGGTTCCACAGGTAAGTCCATAACGCCCATCTACACTTAAATCAGTTCCCCGCAAGTTATGGCTTAAGATCATTACGGGTTAACTCTCAGGAGCGCTTGCGGCGCGGACCCGAGCGGACACGCCACTATGGTGCTGGCCGCTGACCGACTTTCTTATCGCCTAATCTGCTATCAACAGATCCGACTAACTCTTAGGCGTGGATTCGACTTTCAGCATTCAGCACCCGGCTGCCCCGATCTTACCTTACCTGGAGGGCGATGCGCTTCCCTCCGCTAGGACTGAGGTCGGGTCTAGGCCCAAATCTCGCTTCTGCTTCAGTCGAGGGAGACTCCATGTTTCTTGGGTCGCGCCCCTTACGTTTGACCTCAACGACATCGCCAGGCAATAGCGTTGTTTCGCTCGTAGCGTCGAAATTGACCAAGCGGCCTTGCTCCACACGACTAATTAAGATGACATAGTCCGCCTCATCAGTTACCTCACTCGCGCCTTCAGCCTTTACGTCCAGTAACTTGCGTGCCGGACCAAGTGTCGTCTCGATCTCGCGCAGGCGCTGCGTGGTTTCCTGCAGCTCTCCCAAGACTTGTCGCACGTAGGTGGCTTTCACGTCGCCTAGCTTGACATCGAGGTCGCCCATGGTCTGCCGTAGGCGGGCGACCTGGGCCTCCAAACTCGATACTTGCGACTGTACGAGCGTTTTCTCGATCTGCTGATTGAGGAGTATTTCCTTACGCAAGAAGCCTTTGCGAGAAGAGAGGTTCGAGGTCGGCTATACGGCCGTTTACGATATCGAGTCGCTCATTTTGGCTAGCAATCTGTTCGGTCACGTGTTTGATTTCCGCTTCAATGCGGGGCCGCTGCTTTTGCAAGGTTGCGAGTTGACCGCGATAGGCTTCTTCGAATCTCAAAAAAGTGTCGTTCTCGGCAGAATAAACGCGCTCGAAATCAGCGTTGCGAGCGTTGAGACCGACAAACAAGGGCATCACAAAATTGTCGCGTTCATCCCGTTGGGCTTCAAGGCGCGCTTTACGCACGAGCAAACTTACCTGATCCGCCTCGAGTTCGCGCACGCGCTCCACTGCTGTTACGAAGTCTGACACCGCGACGGTCAATGGTTGCTCAATTGCCTGCCCTACACCACCAGCCGTTGCAATCGCCGCCTTGACCGATTCCCCGAATATAAAGCGGTAGCTCCCTGGCCTCTTAACAACGCCCGTGACGAATATCGGCCTATATTCCTTGATGCGCACACTTACCGCCGGCCGAACGAGCACACCGTCAGCAAATTGCTTCTGGATGAGCTCTTGAGCTTCGGCGAGGGTTAGCCCGCTGATCTTAACACTCCCGGCGACCGGCAATAAAACTTCTCCACCGCCGTCGATGAAAAAGTCGCCAGAAAGCTGTGGCTCGTCGAACACGGCAATGGTTAAACGATCGCCCGGAGCCAGGTGGTAGTCGCCCAGAGCATCGTCTGGAGCTCCGGGTGCCGATTCCGCCGAGCCGCTTCCGGCTCATCAGCCTTTACCGAAGTTGTCCGGGACGATCCCCTCCCGCTTCCTCTGACGCTTTGACGCTGAATCCATCGTCACAAGTGGGACGATGCTTACAACTAGAAACAATGTGAATAACCGGCTCGTGCGAAGACAAAGATCCGATATCCGGTCGCTGCGCGGTTTGCATTTCGGAGCGTGCATTTTTGTACTCCTCTGCGGCTCATGCGCGCGCTTATGGCTGCAAATCGTCGTCCTAGCCGCGCTGAAAATGCGGGTTTTGCCAAAGTATAACGGGTGTTCTATGCGCCACGGCGCGAGGATTTTGGCGAGCAAATGGCGCGAAGGGGTTACTCCAAACGGTTGCCGTCCTTTTTTTCGAAAACGGCGAGGTTGCTTTACCGCTGCCGACCTTCCCGAGCCGCCCTGGTGTGCTGATCGGCGTACTAGCACTTTTGATTAAGGTGTTCAGCCCAGGACCTGCGTTCTATGTCCAGGCACGGGTCGGCTTTAAGAAGCGCTCGTTGCGCGTCCTAAAGCTGCGCACGATGCACTGCGATGCCGAGAGGCTTCTTGAACATTACCTCCACAACAACGAGGCTGCGCGTCTCGAATGGGAACGCTTTTGCAAACTTTCTCGGGATCCGCGGGTCGTGCCTTATATCGGCAATATCATTCGCCGCATGAGCCTCGATGAGCTACCCCAGCTTTGGCAAGTCGTGCGCGGCGAACTGAGCCTGATCGGGCCGCGGCCCTTCCCCTCCTATCACACGGATCGGTTCGACCCTGCATTCCAAGCACTGCGCTCAAGCGTGCCAGCCGGTTTAACCGGCTTTTGGCAAGTGTCGTCGCGGAGTAACGGAGACATCGACGCGCAGAAAGCTCAGGATCTCTATTATATACGCAACTGGTCGATATGGCTTGATCTCTACATCCTCTTTCAGACAATTCCGGCGCGTGGCGATCGCTAGCCGATTCCCGGCAGGTTAGAACCCATCATTCCGTGGGAAAAGGACCCTGCATAAACGGCGCCCCTGGCTTCGCAAGAAAAGTTTTCGTGGGCCTGGCGTCGGCCTGAAGCAGCAGCACCGGGCATCACTTATTTTTTCGAGGTGGACAACGATCGGTCATCGCCGCTATTCCTCACGAAAGGCGCGGGCGAAGCTGTCTGTGGAACAAAGGCAAGCATAGTTCTCTTGCCCGTGATGATAGTAACCTCGACCGGCATTCCGGTGTCTATGGTAGGGGCTTTTCGCTGAGGCGCTCAAGGTGCCGTCATCACATCGAGAATGTACTCTCGTAAAGTCATTCTCAGGCTGGCGGAAGCTTGGCTGTCAGGAACCTCTTCATTATGGGTCCGGCATGCGCGAGCGCATTTTACTCGCGCCTACTATCAAGCTGACATGAGATTAGCAGCCGCGACTGTCCGCTTCGAGCCATTTGCGGCCATTCGGGCGTTATCCCCAGGAAGATTGCCCGGGCCTTGCCGATAGAACTGGGCGAAATCCAATACGACTTTGTCTGAACCCAACTTATCAATGGCTGCCTTGTAGACTGGGTCCGCCGCCGTCACCACGATGGTATCGGCCCAGGCGATCGCATCAGAAATTTTTGGCACAAGCAGTTCCGCAATATGGGGCAGCACACGGATCAGGTAATCCTTGTTGGCCCCGATAATATGGGCCAGATGGACATTCGGATCAAAAATTCGCACTTCACGCCCCTTGCCGCTAAGGCGTTCAACGAGATCCACGAAGGGACTTTCGCGTACATCGTCTGTTCCGGCTTTGAAGCTGATTCCCAGAAAGGCAACGCGCTTTTTGGATTCCTCTAAAATCCAGTCAAATCCTCTATCCGTCAACATCCGGTTGCTATCGAGGATGTGATTGATGACAGGCAGAGACAGGTCGAGAGTCCGGGCCAAGAAAACGAGAGCTCGCACATCCTTCGGCAAGCACGAGCCACCAAAGGCAAAGCCAGGCCGCATGTAGGCTTTCGAGATATTAAGCCGGTTGTCCTCGGAGAAAATATTCATCACCTCACGGCTGTCGATGTCCAAAGCGCTCGCAAGGACCGAAATCTCGTTGGTAAATGCCACTTTCAATGCATGCCAAGTATTATCCACATACTTGGCTAGTTCAGCGGTTTCGATGTCGGTGGCAATCTTGACGCCTGGGAGGCGGCTAAAAAGCGACATGACGGCGTCAGTCGATCTCCCATCGAGCGCCCCAACGATTGTTCTTGAGGGTGTGTTGAAGTCTGCGACTGAGGAGCCTTCACGTAGGAATTCGGGATTGAAAGCGACACCGAAGGCATCATCTGGATCCTTTCCGGACGCATCGACCAGGCGAGGCAGGACTACGCGACGTGTCGTACCAGGCAATATGGTAGAGCGAACCACAACCTCATGGCGGGTCACCTTTGAACGAAGTGCCTGACCAATCTCTGTTGAGACGGCCTCGACCGCAGTGAGGCCCGATGCCCCGTTCCGTTGGCCTGGAGTTCCCACGCACACGATGGACATGTCCGTGGATTTGACTGCCTCGATCGCATCTTCGGTGGCTGTCAGATGTCCGCTTTGTACCATTGTCGCGACGATGCTATCGATTTCGCGCTCAATGACCGGGGACCGCCCTGAGCGAATCAAATCGACCTTGGTATCGATTTTGTCTACGCCGATAACGGTGTGTCCGCGCTGAGCGAGACAGGCAGCACAAACAGTGCCCACGTAACCAAGACCGAAGACGCTAATCCGCATGTTTACCTCATAATCCCGATTTTTGACGGGCTAACACCGCATGGATCTTTACGAGTCCATCGCTAGCATTCAGAAGTAGGCCCTTGGGCGACCGCTCTAAATGCTGCCCTAAGGCGATGAACACCTTTTAGAAATCCAGAGCCCCTTTGGCGGAGTTCAACCAGCATTGCATAGGCGTTCAGCAGCTTCGGTTGCTCGTGGTGCCAGGCGAGAGTTTGCTCCACGCGCTTGCGGCCATACTCGCCCATACGGATTCGGCGCTGCGGATGATCGATGAGTGCAAGGATCTTCTCCGCGAAATCCACGGGATCGTTACGTCTGGCGTATAGAGATGCGTCTTGAGCCGAGACGCGCCCCTCCTTTACGTCGAATTGGACAATGGGTTTGCCCAGCGCCATATACTCCATGACTTTATTCATGGTGGAAATGTCGTTCATTGCCGAAACGCGGTCGGGATTCACGCAAACGTCTGCCGTCGACAGCATTGTCCAGAGCTCTGCATCGTCGATCCGGCCAGCGAACGTGATGTAATCCGCCAGATCCATGTTCTCACATGCCTTTTTGACGGTTTCCAATTCGGGGCCGCTGCCTGCCACCACGAACTGAATATCCTGCCGATTGAGGGTGCTAACGATGTGGTCGATCGAGGACAGCAATAAATCGAGCCCCTCAGATCTGCTGATGACGCCCACATAACCGACGAGGAATCGACGACCTCCTCTCCAACGAGGATCCGGTGTGACATTCTTGACGCGATCGAGGTTCGGACCTGAGCGCACCACAAAAACGTGTTCTGGCCGCATTCCCCCTCGATCCATCGCGATGCGGCGATAGAACTCGTTTGTCGCGATGGAAATATCCGCTGCCTTGAAGGTGAATCTTTCGGCAATAAGCAATAACCTCCATAACAAGTCACGTCGGCCAAACTTCGCCTCATAAAACTCTGGATTGGCATCGTGATGATCAAAGACGAAACTCTTTCCGGCAAAAAACTTGTAGAACAGACCGATCAAGAAAATTAAATCGGGTGGATTGCAAGCGTGGATCACGTCGAAGCCGTGACGACGCCAGATTTTTATCGAAAGCATGAACTCCGAAAACAAGGCAGCTGAATATTCGAGGAGATACGCTGCTGCGCCACGTGCCTCGAGCGGCAATAAATGGCGGTATATGTAGATGCCGTCGATGATCTCTTCGGCAGCTTCATATCCGCGTCCCTTTGGACAAATCACGTAAACGGAATGACCGGCATCACGAAGGGCCGTCGCTTCCGACCAGACACGACGGTCGAATGGAACCGGAAGATTTTCGACAATGATTAACACTTGGAGCCGTCGATCCATCTCCGCATGATGCCATTGTCTGGTGGAGTTCCGGGGCAACCCCTTGGTGGTAGTCGGGAAGTGGTGCAGGCTGGCAGTCAGCGCGATCAACTGAAACTCGGAGTGAGTATGGACTGCGGAAACCGCACCTCACTATTCTTCCACCACCCAAGGTGATAATTGCCGTATTTGGGCCGATTGGCGCAGCAGCGCACTCCAGGATTATTAAGCCACGAACAGGAACGGCCTCTAGGACCACAAAATGGGGGTTAATTTGCGCGGGCGATCGAAAGGCCTGAGAAATAATGTGCGGGATAGTCGGTTGGGCTCTTAGTGCCGCCAATAGCCAAAATTGTGCAACCCTTACCCGCATTACGGCCTTGATGGCTCATCGCGGGCCAGATGGTGCAGGCCACTGGCTTTCTGAGACGTCCGACGGCCATTTCCAGATCGGCTTGGGCCACCGACGGCTTTCGATCATCGATATCGGCGGCGGCAGCCAGCCGATGTCAAGCGAGGATGGCCAAGTGACGGTCATCTTCAATGGCGAAATCTACAACTACATCGAGCTCCGCGATGAACTTTTATCGCTTGGTTATCGTTTTCGCACAGCCTCAGACACCGAAGTACTGATTCAAGCGTACCGTGCCTGGAACCTAGAGGCGATATGCCGGTTTCGCGGCATGTTCGCCTTCGCGCTCTGGGATGCAAAGACGCAGCGGTTAACGCTTGCCCGTGATGCCTTCGGCAAGAAGCCGCTGTTTATCGCTGAGCGTCCGGGCGCCCTTCTTTTCGGCTCCGAAATCGAGCCGCTCGTTCAGTTCCCAGGTTTCGATCGCACCTTCGATGCCGAGGCGCTCGGCCAATATCTACTTAACCGCTATGTTCCAGGTCCTTCAACCTTCTTCCGCGCTGTCAGGAAATTGCAGCCCGGGCACTATGCGGTCTGGCGATCCGGCAACCTCACCGTCACTCGCTACTTCACGCCTCCACTCGCCACGAGGGCTCCCGACGTCACCTCCTTTGACGAGGCTGTTCGGATCTTTGATACGACATTCGACCAGGCGGTCCACATTCGGATGCGCAGCGATGCACCGTTCGGTGCCTATCTTTCGGGTGGCATCAATTCCTCGGCGGTTGTCGCTACCATGGTGAGGCACAGTTCCGAGCCAGTGCGAACCTTTTCCGTCGGCTTCCGCGAACCGGAGTATTCCGAGCTCGATCATGCACGCGTCGTCGCTCAGGTGTTCGGCACCGATCATTATGAGCTGGTCGTTGAACCTGGCGCCTTCATGGCGCATTGGTCCACTGCTGTTCTGCGCCGCGGAGCGCCCGTCAGCGAGGCCTCCGATATCCCGATCTTCATGCTTTCAAAGTTGGCATCTGCCAGCGTGAAGATGGTGCTCACGGGTGAGGGATCGGACGAGCTGCTGGGAGGATACCCAAAGCATCGGGCTGAAGCCTGGGTTAATCTGTATCATCGGCTCATGCCTAACAGACTGCACGAAGAGCTGATTGGTCCGATGGTGCGGGCGTTGCCTCGTAGCATGCGCCGAATTAAGGTTCTGGCCTTAGCCGCCGGTGAACGTGATTTCGTGAACCGCATGCGTGTCTGGTTCGGCGGTGTTTCGGTCAAGGAACGCGAGTCCATATTGGGTCGGGCCGCATCGCTGAAACCGCCAGACCCCCACCCATTCTCGTCGCCGATCCTCTCGAGCTTGCGGCGCATCTTGTTCTTCGACCAAACCTCCTGGCTTCCCGACAATCTGCTGGAGCGGGGCGATCGCATGATGATGGCAGGGTCAATCGAAGGCCGGATGCCATTCATGGATGTGGAGTTGGCAAATGTCGTGGCGCGCTTCCCGGACAGGTTTCTAATGGGAGCCATGGGCGGCAAGGCTGTTCTGCGCGCGAGCATGCGGAAGCTGCTACCAAGCGGAACTCTGTACCGAAAAAAGGTCGGATTCAGGGTGCCGTTCGGCCGATGGTTGAGAGGGCCGTACCGCGATTTCGCGCAAGACATGCTCGAAAGCGAAGCTTCGTATATCGCGTGCATCTGCAACCGAGCCAAGCTCAGCAAGCTCCTTAGCGAGCATCTCGAAGGCCGACAGAACCACGAGCGGATCCTTTGGTCGCTGATCAACCTCGAGATCTTCCTGCGTGAGTTCAAGCCATCGCAACTGGAAGAGGCCGCGATGGAACTTGCGCTCGCGAGATGAGGTTAACTGTAATAGTAGATGGCTTTTCCAGGGTGCCTTTGAAAACAATCTGATTGGCGGGAACGCGCACGCCAAACGACGGCGCCACCCAGCCGAGATTTGAATCCGCACCTCCGCGAATAATTTCCGCCTTCAGCGGGCCAGTGCTTGCGAGGCGAGCAAGGGGATGTCCGTTGACGGCAATGCGCACGCTCCCATCTCGCTCGAAAGTTGCCTCGCATTCCGGATCGAGCAAAAAAGATACCGTGACTTCCCTACAGTGCGACGCACCAAGAAGTTCGTCTGTAATCGCGATCCGACTGGTGCCGTCGAACTCCACGGTTCGGCGGTGCCTCAGACCAAATCGCGAGACATAACCGTCGTGCTCGGCGACGACCCGCGCAATTGGGCCGTAGTCCACACCTAAACAGCGCGCATTCGCCTTGGTGGCCCAATTAAACGGCCCAGAGGGGCGGCTCGAGGCAAAACCACCCAGCGTCAGAGTGTTGTGAACGGCTGTACTCCTAAAGGCATCCCGCAGCGCCCTGCTTGAGTGGTAGAGATAGGTTCCAGCATCGACAAAGACAGGCTGATCTCCGATCGACAGCCACACGGCGAGCGTGTCGGCATGGCCATGGGCCGCGATGGAGAGATAGCCCACCGGTCCGTGGTCGAAGGTCAGGACGGCAGGGGCCTTTCCTTTGCTCCGGATCACCGAGTAACCCCCTGTCGGAAACGAGCGCAGACCCGCGCGCTGTATTGAAGACACGCCCGCTGATCTGAGAAGCTCATCACGAATGCTGGGATCCCTCGCCGGGGAAGCAAGGTCAGGTCGGCCAACGCAGCCAGCAACCACCGAGACGATCGATGCTACATATCTCGGCTCGTGGGCTTGGCTCGTTGCGATGACGCGGCTATCGTCCCAATCGCCGATCAGCGGTACCCTCGAATCGGTGTCCATGAGCCATAAAGAGTGCTCGGCCCAGGCCGCTAGCCGATTTACGGTGGCCGCAGGTAAGTCTTGTTTTCCGCGAAAAGCAGCAGCTACTAAGAATAACTCGATCGCGAATGCGGTATAGTTGGGCGCTTGTTCTGCACCCACTCCGTCCGGATAAATCTGGCGATCAATCTCAAAAAGCAGATCGCGCCAGCTTTGTTCGCGCACGTCGTCCGCGTGCGGAATTCCGGGCGCCATGGTCGTGCCTACGATAAGGCCGGCAAGCTCCGCTATTCGATGATTGTTCGCCGATGAATGAAGCGAGGGGAATCGTTTGATCCAATAGACATGCGCGAAAAAAAATTGAAGCGCTGCCTGACGCGTCCCTTCGTCGAGGCGCGCGACCCCAATCATGGAGAGGCATAGCGCAACCGAAATGAGCCGAACTGCAAGCTCAATGCCGGAAGCCCAGTTCAGCCCTCGAAAAGGAGGGTTGGCCTCCATCCACGACCGCACAAGGTTGCCCACCAAGTTCAAATCCGCTTGGTGACCAGAAAGCATTGCAAAGGATGCAAGCGGAACCAGGAACTGGAGGCGGTTGAGCTCCCAGATGCGCTTGATCTCTCGCGTATTCACACCGTGACGGAAGGGCACGTCAAAGCAATAGGCGTCCCTTTGCGAAAAGACCTCGGCGTCAACGGGGTCGGTATGCCAGAACTCACTCCGAGGTGGCATGACTTTCGGTTCCGGCCATTGACTGCCGAGGAGATGGAACCGTCCCGCTCTGACATCCTCCGCTTCGCGGGCTATCACGGCGGCAAGTTCGGGCTGACAGTTGCGCATACGGTTGGCAAGGTCGGGTAACGACGCTAGTGGGCCAATAGGCTTAAAGGTCTCCCAGCCCTGGGGAAGCCGACGCGAGACCCGTTTCGTAACTCCCTCGATTAACCGGTGCACGATCTCCTTTTTGCCCATTGAGGTACAACGGGCCCAATACCAAGCGAGCCGCTCTCGAAAAGGCGTTGTCCGCTTCAAGTTCATAGCCTTAATGCCATTCGCCACGGCCTACACTTCCTTACAAGTGCTCATTATACAGACACGTCAGCAGGACGCGCTGAGCTCTCGTTCTGCAAGTTTGCGAAAATTTGGGATCCCCAAGCGCTGGACCTCCGCACCGTTAGCCTTCAGGGATACCCCTTGTTTGCAACCGTGACGGATGCGGATCCGCGGCATTGTCTGGCTATCAGTTGACCCTTATCAATTGGCCTTTATGAGTAATCCTCTTAAGCGCGATCGTCAGCAAATCCTCGAGTATTCCAATTGCACAATGAAGCAAGTTCGACAATTTCTGCGAAGTGGCGCCATGCAGGCCGGCGAAGTTCCGCTTCCCGATGTGCGTCCCTGTGAAGTCCTTATCCGCACGCATTTTTCATTCGTCAGCATGGGAACCGAGAAAATGAAGGTGACCCAGGCGCGAATGAACCTTGCCGCCAAGGCCCGCGAACGGCCGGACCAGGTTAAGCAGGTCATCCAGACGCTCAAGGAGCAAGGTGTTGGCCCCACAGTGCGCAAGATTCAGGAACGGCTCAAGGCGCCGACGACTCTCGGCTACAGCTGCGCCGGAGTCGTGGCAGCGGTCGGTTCGCAGATAGACGAGTTTCGCGTTGGCGATCGCGTCGCCTGCTTTGGAGAGGGCGTTGCCACGCATGCGGAATACAACACTGCACCGCGCACCCTGGTAGCGCCCGTGCCCTTGAACGTAGGTCTGGACGCAGCCAGTTCGAGCGCTGTCGGCGCCATCGCGCTCCAGGCGCTACGGCAGGCACGGCTTGAACTGGGCATGAGTGTTGCGGTGATTGGTCTGGGCCTGCTTGGGCAGTTCCTGGTTCAATTGTGCCGCGCCGCTGGGTGCCGCGTCATGGGCGTCGATCTTGATTCCAGCAAGTGTCGGCTTGCGCTTGCTTCAGGCGCGGAGATCGCTTGCGCTGCCGATGAGACGGCGGCGATCCGGGCAGCGCGGCGCATTAGTCACGGGGTAGGCGTCGACGTGGTCCTGTTGACGACGTCCACGAAGGATAACGATCCGATTGAAATGGCGGCACTCCTTGTTCGCGATCGAGGCCGTGTCGTATGTCTCGGCAATACCGAGATCAATCTCGACTGGCGCCGATGGTTTAGCAAAGAGATCGAATTCCTTTTCAGCCGCTCGACGGGCGCCGGCATCTATGACCCCGATTATTTCACGCGTGGTAATGACTATCCCATTGGCTACGTTCGCTGGTCGGCGAACCGAAATGTGGTCGCCTTTCTGGACTTACTATCCCAAAACAGGATCGACCCATTAAATCTGATCACCCACTGTTTTCCCTTCGACGAGTCCGTCGAGGTATTCAATAAAATTGCGAATGGCGAGTTAAACGGCGCTGTTGGCATCGTATTTGAGTATCCCAATGCTGAAAGAAGCACCCCGGAAAGTGAACCGCGGACTATTCGTTTTACGAGCAATGCCCCCCTTCAGGCGGTCCGGCTTGGAATGATCGGAGCTGGAAACTATGCCAAATCGATGCTTCTCCCTCATTTTCCCTCGCTTAAGGACTTGAGCCCCGTGACGATCTGCACCGCTCGGGGAATGAACGCAGAGGCGCTTGCACAGCGCTATGGATTCCGCAATGCAACCACGGACACTGCAGAAATCTTCGGTGATCCGGAGGTCAACGCAGTCGCGGTCACAACCCGACACGATAGCCACGCCCGATACGCGCAGCAGGCCCTCGAGGCGGGTAAATCCGTCTACGTCGAGAAGCCGCTTGCCATGAACGAGGAGCAGCTCGCTTCGATCATCGAGGCACTCGTCAACCGCAGACCCGGTCAGACTTTATGGGTGGGCCACAACCGGCGCTTCGCTTCTTTAAGTCGGAGAGCAATGGAGCACATGGAGGGAGTTCAAGTTCGCCAGGTGAGCTGCATCATACGCAAGGCAAGTATGCCCGCCGATAGCTGGTATCAGGATCCCGTAGAAGGCGGTGGCATGCTTTTCGGAGACGTCTGCCATTTCGTCGATCTGGCGATCTGGTGCCAGCGCAGTTTGCCGGCTGAGGTGCATGCGTTTGCCACCACAGACCAAACCCACGGCGAGGAAAGCTGGATGATCCAGCTGCGCTTCGCCAATGGCGGCTTGAGCACTGTGCACTACGTTTGCGGAAGCCAACAAGGATTTGTAAGTGAGACGATCGATATCCTAGGCGGCGGCCGATCGGCGCGTATTTCCGGGTTCCGCAAACTGACGCTAAATGATGGACGCCGCGTCCGTAATTCCTCCCTGTTACAGCCCGATTTTGGCCAGAAGGCAATGCTTGAGGCAATGATCGCCCAATTTTTGCGGGCTCCAGGTGCGGTCGACTATACCGACAGTTTTATCGTAGCGACCCAGGCGTTGCTGGCAGCGCATCGCTCGATCCAGGAGCGCCGGGTGGTGCTGATTGGTTCGCATTATCCGTACACGTTAGACTAGTTTGCGAGAGTATTTTGAGCCAGCGGCGCTCGCTGCGTAGCTGGGAGTCAGGTTCATTGGCCTGTCGTACATGGCATTTAGAAAAACATTACAAGTTGCGGCGTGGCTCCTCCTATTCGCCATTGCGGCGCTCTCAGTCTTAGCTCCCTCGTATCGAATAGTCACGATTTTCCCACAACCTATCGAACATTTCGTAGCCTTTCTGCTCACCGGATTGACATTCAGCCTCGCATATCCATCCCGGTACGGGGCCCAGAGCGTCGCTTTTCTTCTCTTCACAGTAGGCGTCGAGCTGGCGCAACTTTGGATCCCGGGGCGACACGCACGCCTCAGCGATATGATTGTCAATTTGCTAGGGCTGGGCACCGGAATTGGTCTGGGATACATCATGACGAGATGGCTAAAGGCTGCTGGCGGAGGTGCGGGAGCTGCCAAATGACTTGGCGCATGGCTTCGGCGCACAACGACATTCTGCCGCAATAGGACCGGGCATGATGATACGCGCCGGGGAGCCCTTGGAGCGCTTGCGAAATTGCCTCCTGCACGCTCACGCCGCCCTCACGCCGCTTTTCTGCTCCTCTTGAAGTTCTCTTGTGAGCACGCCCTCAAAATAGGCGATGGTGCGTTCCAACCCGGTCTTGAGCGGGATTCCTTGGGGATGCATTTCGGGATCGCCGTAGATCTCGCTGGTCGACGCCTGCAAGATGCGCGCTCTCAACCGCTTGGCCAATGCGCGGTCTCTTGGATCCCGTTCATCATGGTTCCCCGACCTGGGCATCCTGTACAAGCAAGCCCTTGGCGAAACCCTCCGCAAGGTGAGGCGACAAAAGCTGCTCATCACCGGGATAATCGGCATTGCGCTGGTGCGGGGTCATGCCACGCTCGCAATGCCTAAGCAGTATACAGCTGAGGCTTACAAGGGAGGGGGTTGCGGCATCGGATTTCGGCTGCCGCAACTCGCGAAAGTAGCGGCCGTTCCATCAACTTCGATGCGTCACTGCTAGTCGAGACGCGATCGCGCCTGTTCGAGTCACGTCAGCTGGCGAGGCGGGTTGTCAAGAACTCGAACTAGCGGGGATTCAACCAGACGAGACCGGGAGTTCATTCGCATCTTGGTTGGAGACTACGTCTTATGGCGACGGTTCCACATCTCGCGAATACCAGGAGGATCTGGTAGCGACGAAGCGATTGCGTGACTTATCCATCAAAACGGAACCCCGGGTGTATCTAGGCTACACGGCCAAAGACCCCAATGGGTTGGGGGAGCCTAGCAATTCATATCATGCTCCAGGTCCCTTGCGCTGGAGCCGACTATCGATTTCTGTGTAGAGTGCTGCCACGATCTTCGACCATGAAAAGTCCCGACACCGTTTGATTGCGCCGCGACAGAGCGCCATCCGGCGACGCTCGTTCGCCGCCAAAGCGACTATCTCCGACGCGATTCGTGCGACGCACTCATCTTCGCTACAGTTGGCTACTGGAACGACGCGACCGCAGGTAGGATCGACCATCTTGCCGGGGCCTCCAAGGTCTAGGCAAATAACTGGTAAGCCGTGCGCCCAAGCTTCCAGGATCACCATTCCGCCGGCATCATGTAAGCTCGGGAACAGGAAGGCGTGGTAAGCGCCGTACATTCCAAGCAATTCCTGGCGTGAAATTTCGCCGCGCCAGATGATGTGATCAGAAATGCCAAGCTCCCGGGCTAACTTCTCCAGATCACGCCGCGCCGGACCTCCGCCGACAATCGTCAATGTGGCATCTACGTTCTGGGCGCGTGCTCTAGCAAGCGCTCGGACCGCCAGGTGCACTCCTTTCCACCACAGAGTCGGCCAGCATACAGCAACCGCAACAATTCTCCGGATTTTCGAGGTACGGCCTTACAATCTGGAGTCTCAGCAATACCCAGACCGACATTAATGTGAACTTTGTTTCGATAATGACGTGGGACGGCTACCAATGATTTTTCCGTACGTAAAAGGATGAGCTTAGCGTCGCGAAAGGCCGAGCGCGTTACCGGATCAGCGCGTAGTGCCCAGTTGTGCGCGTCGCGTAACAACTCTGCGCACCAGTATCTGAAGGGAAAAGTCTTGCGGAGCGCCATCGGAGCCGTTTCCCCGCCTCCAAGCGGTCCGAGGACGGTGGGCAAGCCCAACCGCGTCAACAGCGTGGGAAATCGGATGCTAGCAAACGAAACGTGATGGATGAGATCGAAATCTGCCTGCTTGTATCGGCCGCGAGCATGGAACAGCGCACACAATTGCCATAACATACTCACCATGTGCCAAGTCAGCGGGAACCCCCATCTCAGGCCCGTGTCCCGTATCCATTCGAGCCAGCCCGGGGTAAAGATGTCAAAGCGGAGATTTGGCGGCAACGTGCCTGCAGCGAGTGCTCGCCTGATGTCCATTTGGAACTCTGTTTGCGTAACGACGACTACCTCATGCCCAAGTCGAGCCGTTTCTAAGGCCATGTTCCAACCAACATCGCCTTCTGACCCATACCCGGGACCGCACGAGAAGGCACTCATCAAAATTTTCATGGCCTAAAAATTTATCATGGCGGGACCACCCCGAGTTAAACGATCGATTGCGCTTCGATCATAATGTTTCGCTAATTGGCTTGCGCCTCTTGACGCTCCTCGGGCAATAGCCAAAATCTGTACAACCATGGCTCAAAATGGTTAGCCATGGAACACCCGCGCATGGGGTAGCAAAACTGGGGCGGTCTGCGCGACGCCTCCGCCCCTTACCGGAGTAGTCCTTTCGCGCTTCCCTTCTTTTCCTCTGTCCCATCCTTAATCGCGCGAATCTCTATGAAAACGAGACGGCAAGGTTGCCTCGACACTGCGGGGGTTACCCCAGCGGTTACGGGCCAACCTCTCCTCCTTGTGCACCAGTACCTCGGTCGTGATCAAAGTCTGCGATGCTGAGTCACTGCGGCTTACGCGGTCCTTGTAGGTTGCTCGGGGCCCGCTGAGCCGAGCCTGTGACATCCAGGACGCCTTCAAGGACCAGTGAGGAGCCCTTCAAGGACGAAGGCGGACGTCTCTACTCGGCGAGTTCGCGGATGACGACAGACCTCGTCGTCACGGCCTACCTCAGAGCGCGCCGGTCTCGGCGACGAGCGATTGGCTGATCTTCCATTCGGACCAAGGCTCTCAATACGCCAGCCACGAATTCGCGTCACTGCTTAGACGAGACCTTGTGGTCCAGAGCATGAGCCGTCCCGGCAATTGCTGGGACTCGGCTCCGATGACCGAGTGCATCTACTGGGAGAATTTGCGACGCGCGACGAGGCGGTGTCTTCGATCCACCGTTGGATCGAAGACGACTACACATCACCGGGGCGCATCCCTCGATCGACTACGCGACACCCGTGGAAGTGAGGCGCAGTTAACCAGTAGCTGGGTGCTGGTGGACGCCGCGTCGACCCGCCTTACGATAAGAAGGTTGTTATCTAACTTGTTTGCTGGATGAGGCAGCTGCACGAGCTCCCATTCAAAGTCTCGAAAGCTGGAAGAATGCATTTGGATCCATTTGCGAAGAGCATAGAGGTTCTTTTCCTCGATATCTTCAACGATCAACCACCCGCCAGAGGCTACGTGGGGTAACGAATTCTCAAGGGTGATGCAGTGTGCTTCAAGTGTATGGAGTCCATCATCTATGATCACGTCGATTTGCGACCCGATTTGGCTAAAAAGATTCTGAATTGCTTCTGGACTTTTCTGATCAACCCAGCAACAGTTGATCCGATCGGAATTAAATAAAATCGATCGGTCCACATCGGCGCCAAATATCTGAGCGTTGGGAAAATATTCACGCCAACTTCGCAAGGATGCCCCAGGCTGGTAAATGGGAAAGTTTTTCTCCCCGTACAATGAGTGCACCACTTCGTTTACTAATCGCGTTGGAATCAAGCGTGTTGCAATACGATAGACCCACGGGGTGTGGAACCGCATATTCGAGTCGACGCTGACGCTGAGAGATCCAATCCCAATCTCAAGGAGTGTTTTGACGGACTTGCAGGATCCGCGGAATAGGTGGTCGTAGAGAGCTGTATAGTTGTGCCGAGAACCGAATTTGTCACTTTTGTTTTTCGTGACGATTTTGCAAAGATCAGTCATTCGATGCTGCGCAGTGTGATGAAATGTTCGCAGCATATGTTCGAGTGTGTTGATGGCACCCACCACGCTAGTCTTGGTCGTATCCACCGGATCGTGCTGATAGTGGATCGGGGATGCCGGGCAGGCGCGGTTGTAGACGAGATGCGAGCCCAGGAAACGTGCGCCACCAGTAACTAGAACGCGCGTCCTCATATTGGCGTCCCCGCGTGATCGATCCGTCAAAACGGCGCCCCGACACTGAGGCGGCCGGGGCATAACCTCTACAACCATTCCAGGGACCGACCGCCACTGCATTGGAAGTAAGGCCGGGCCGTCAAAGCCCGGGAATCGCTTGGTAGGAGTAACCCTTTCGAGCTTCCCCGAGCTAAGAAACCTCTTCTCCCTGGTGCGGGGAACCGCGGTAATCGACGCAGGCGAATGGATCCGGTCAGGGAGGAAAGACCGCTATCAAGATAGGGGCGGGCGTAATGCAAGCGGCCGAGGTGAAGTCCAGAGCAGCTGAACCAATAGACCAGCCGCATCTCCAGCAAAGCCTCTCAATAAATGCGTAGACAGACGTCTCAGAGAGGACTGTTAAACGGGTACAAAAATCGCTCGTAATCGAATACTCCAGAAAGTGACATCAGAGTTCCTTGCGTGATGATGTCCTAAAATTATCCGCTAAGACTAACGTTCCAAGTGCAAGGACTGCTTACTCAACGAAAATTCCTGGAGCCTCGTCGAATTGGTCGGGGGTGTCCCTCTGCCTTTGACTTGGCAGTGGCAGTCCAAAACTCCTTCGAAGGAGATAGCATCAGCGGTGGACTACGAGTTTTACATAAACTGGTTTGGCTCGTTGAAGGGGCGGCTGCCCCCAGGATTTCGACGCGGAATTTACTTGCGAAATGCTTTAAATAGATCGTCTTCTCCTCCTCGAGCTTGACATCGATACGATCCCTAGCAATTCATGCAGATGTTGATCTCTCATAGGCTTTCATGACAGCTAACGCCCCCGGCGCCGCAAGCCAGCGTCGCTGGAATAAGAGGAGCGTCATCTCACTCAATTCCTTGCGGCGACAACGATCGTTGAGCACACGCATTAGCAGGCGCGCGTCCGCGAGCGAATCACCTCTCAATAGGATCGCCACACCCGCCTCGACCAGCTCGGCGCTGCCTCCGATCCCGTCGGTAATCGCAATCGGAATCCCCAGCGAGGCGGCTTCGAGCATCGCCATCGAGAAACCCTCAGTCCGTGAGGGGAGCACGAAGAGGTCTGCCTTCCTCAAGGCCTCTATCTTCTCATCGCCCAACAGCGGGCCGGTGAGAACGGCGTTTCCAGGAACGCGGTCGAGATGAAACGAAGCATCGTCCCATCGCGGGCCTACTGCGGTGAATTCGCAGTCGGGCATGTGCCGGGCGATTTCGAGAAAGCGATCGATTTCCTTGTCTAGGGTCAGTCGCCCCACGAAAAGGATTTGGAATCGCTCGCCAACTGGCTGGAGAAGGCGACGTTGCACGTAGTCTGGCTGGCGTGGGTCGTCCGTCGCCTGGATGAAGTTATTGACGACTTCGACCTTATCCTTAATGCCAAGTCGAGGATTCGCGACGAGGACAGCGGCTTCCGCCTTCGACACGGCGACCACTCGATCCGTCAAGGCGAATTGGAGGCGTTCGACAGACAGTTGATATAGCCGCTTGAATAGCCGCTTGACCACGCCGCTACGCCGCAAGCGCGCGATATCGAACCCGCCGTGAGGAGTTGCGACGACTGTTGCACCGCGGATGTGCCCTGCGACCGTCAGCAGAAGCAGCATCGGAATGTTGACGGAGTGCAGGTGTAGGACATCGATTTGGAGTTGGCCAAGGAGAACGTCCTCGGTCGAGGCGACCGCGATGGTCGACGCCCGCAGGGTCTCGACGAATGAACCTTCGACACTTCCACGGCCCCGCGGCACAAGGGTGACAGCATGACCGCTTCGGGCTTGCTCAAAGGCAAGGGTACGTATATGGGCCTCGACGCCGTTGCTGGATTCGAGGCTTATTGGAGCTGGGTAGTGCGCTATACGCAATGGCGCCCCCGCGGTGATCGAAACAATGGCTAATACGCGTCTTTCAATCTAGCACCAGGCACATCTCTCGCGGGTCGTCGGTTGCCCGCCAAGCTGTCTCGCGACCTGCGAACGCGGCGGATCAGCAATGGACAGCACGCAAGGGCTCTCGTTTGAGCCCCCTTCATTTTTCCTCAAAGACGTTCCCACGCATCGGCCGATGCGAACTTCTTTGGGGCTACGCCTAATGCGCCCAGTGAGGGCTAGACTATTCATGCTTGTCATGCTTGCGCGTGCAGGTCGGAACTGGGGGAACCCCCCGGTCAGAAATTCTTCCTTTGAGTTAACATATGGAATTATTAGTTCTAGCTCTGGTCTTAGGCGCCGTGGTTATTATGTCGGCGAACATTGCGTATGGCTAGAGCTGAGCCAGCGGGATCTCTTTAAGAGACGGCTTGCGGCCTACGAACAGCTAAAAAGCGCCGTACGGCGTGTGGGCGCGAGCGGCGCGGTTTACAATGTCGATACCGACCGCTTCGCTCAGGCGATGTCGGACATGCGGTTTCTCTTCGACGAAGACTTTGAACGATTTGTCGGCGGAATCTATGACGCGCTTGCTAAAAAAACATGCACTCGACGCGCTGATAGAAAAGGCCGCTGGTCAGGAGAAAGCCGCTACCGACCAAGCTCTAATAGACAAAGCTCAAAGGAAGAGCCGAGAGTTGGCCAGCCAAATCTGCAATGGTATTTACAGCGAAATGCCGGAGCAGATGGAAAAGTTCATGCGTCGCCGGCTTGTCTCATCGCTACCTGGCTCAGCTTCGCCGGAGGCGCTTCCATGAAGTCACAATGAGCACCCCGAGCGTTGGAAATCCTCAGCCACACCTTGTCCGCGTGGTTCAGAAGCCGACCTTACCTAGATCCCAGGCTGCTGCAGTGCTGATCAGGGAGCGGAGGGACCGGATAGATGTGGGCTCCGCCTGCATCGCCAATGATCACGCGCGGAGTTCCTGCTTCCCGTCGACGCTAGGGCCGCCCCGTGACGGATTTTAGAAGGACGAAACGGAACCCTGAGCAGCACCGCGCTCAGCCGAATAAGCTCGCCACCATCCGGCTAAAAATCGCGTCACACCAAATTCTAGGAGGCGATGGTACCTCTATGCGACGCGAATGGAGTAACTCCTTCACGTTCGCTCGTTGCAAAATCGTCTGCTTATCATCTCTTCTTTATCCTCTCTGCTGCTTATAATCCTTGGGAATGATGTTCGCTGGGACCCTCCACCCAGTCTGCGATCAACGAATTATGAAAAGCGCCATCATGATAGACGCCGCAAACGTCCTCTATCCCGGCCGCGGATGTCAATCGCTTCGCCGCGGACTCTTAGCGTCCGGCGACAATTCCTTGGGCACTCGCTGGCTTCATGCTGCTCTCCAAGAATCCGATGGGCCAGCTCAACATGGCTTTATGACGACGCGGAAAGCTCTGGAAAATTTCCCCCGCGTCTATTCGCGCACAAACGGGGTCTCTCCCGAAGAGAAGAGGCGCTTGCTGAGTAGTTCAGCAAGACGCTGCCGACCAGACTAGGAGAGAGATCGGAACAGTAACTAAGGAAATGAACCATTGGAGCAGCGCCTGAAAAGCAGTCTGTCGAGTGCGGAGAGAACCGCAGTCGAACTGCCAGCATCCTCGCTCGCGCAACAAGCGTCTGCGGTTCCCGAAGTAGCGGGCACGACTAAATCCGCGCACGCGAACTGGTGGCTGGCAAAGATAGGAGGCCTATTTCTTAATATTCGACGCAGTGTTTCAGTGGCACACGCATCTGCGGTCCTGGACCAAGCGGTGGTCAGCGGCGCCAGCTTTCTTACAACGATCATGATTGGCCGCTGGACCAATCCTATTGAACTTGGACTTTACGCAATCGGAGTCTCTACGCTGCAAGCATTTCTCACGGTCCAGGCCACACTGATTTCGATTCCATACACGGTGCAGCGCCGCTCCCCAATCGGAACCGCTGCCGAACGTGCGGGCAATGCACTAATGCAGTGCGGCTTGCTGTCGATTTTGACCATAGCCATCCTAGCTGTGGCTGCTTTCGGCCTGGGCGCGCACGACGCGAGACCAGAGGTGGTATTAACCTTGACATTGGCGGGCGTGGCGCCGTTCGTATTGTTGCGGGATTTCGGCCGTGAGTTCGCTTTCGCACACCTGCAACCGGTCGGGCCTTGTGGCTGGATGGAGCGGTGGTGGCGATCCAGCTCGCTGCGCTCAGTTGGCTTGGATTAACCGGGAGGTTAAGCTCTAGCAGCGCGTATGCCGCCATTGGTGTGGCATGCGCCTTGCCCAGCCTCCTATGGCTGTACCTCGCTCGTTCTGACTTCACCATCCGCATGGCCCAACTACGAACGGCGATGAAACGGAGCTGGAGTTTGGGAAAATGGGTTTTCGGGGTTCATATAAGCTGGGCCCTGCAAGCATACTTAGCTTATTTGCTGCTGGCCTGGCTGGCCGGCAAAAGAGCAACAGGTATCTATGCCGCCGGCATGAGCATCGCGACACTCTGTAACCCTCTAATCCTTGGGCTGGGCAATATCCTCTTGCCGAGGGCTGTCTTGGCCTTCAAAGAGGGCAACATCGCGAGACTCCAGCGCGAGGTCACTTGGGATCTGTTGCTTCGCATCGCGCCGATGGCCTTGTACTGCTTGGTGATCTTGCTCGCTGGCGGGGAGCTGCTGTATTTGCTTTATGGCAGCGAGGATTACGCGGGGCATGCCCACCTCCTTTCGGTGCTAACCTTTTCGGTTCTGGCCCACGTCGCAGGCTTCCCGGCTTACAACGCACTGATAAGCATGGAGCATCCCCGCGAGATCTTTCAGGCTGAGGTACTGGCAAGCACGCTCACCGTGGCTCTCGTCTGGTTACTCGTAGGTGAATGGGGTTTGATCGGAGCTGCTTACGCATCCTTGATAGGCAATGTGGTCAGGACGACAGGATGTTGGATAGCGTTCTTGATACTCGCCGCGTCGCATGGAAACACCGTTCGGCAGACAGGCGAACTCGGCTCGACCCATCAAATTCCCAGCTGATCGCAAGCGCAAGGCGGACACCTCCGGCGCATTGAGCATGTCTGATAAGTACCATTAACCGACATTTCGTGGAAATTTACGACTGCCTGTTCCGGTTGCGCGGCGTCCGCCCGGACCCAGGCGCGTTTGCCTGCTCCAACTTCGCGATGTTGTCATCGAACATTGCCAGGTCTTCAGACAACTGGTGGTTAGCCGGTGATTGCTCCACGAGCCGCGCGATGATGACGCGAGCCTGTTGTAACAAGTCGAGCGCGCGTGACGTATCGCCTTGTTCAGCCAGCACGGCGGCAACGTAGCCTTGGCTCATTGCGAGATCGCGCTGGCGGTCGGTATTGCTGGCATCAGCCTTGGTAAGGCGCTCGCGAATTGCAAGGCTGTCCTGAAGAATCTGCAACGCCTCAGTGAGATTGCCTCCTGCGGCGAGCGCATCGCCGATCTTGTTGTATGCAACGGAGAGAGTTTGCCGCCAGCCAGCATTTTCTTGTAGCTGACGACGATGCAAGCCATCGCCATCAGCCGATTTCCGCTTGGGTCATTAGCGGACATAGTGACAAACCCGCGTCAGTCCGCTTTCACCCCCGATAGCGGGCTTGGACGGCGCATCCAAGTCAGCATTTGGCTGTCAGTTTATGAGTACACGCTCTAGCTGGGTAGTGGCTTGCCAGGCTGGCTTCTGCTCAATGCCCCGCGAGGACGCACGGTAAATCATCGTCGCTCCGATGCCCACGCCGAACAAAGACCAGAACCAAATACTCGAGACGGGACCCTCCAACGCAGTGTCGAATGTCCCGTCGATAATAAACGCGAGGGCATAGCAGAAAATGAGAAGAAAGACGTCAGCCCAAAACTGTTCACCGGCCAAGCGGGCTCGGAACATGTTCACGAAAAGCACAGCGCTCCAACTACCCAGGGTAAGCAACCAAAGCGCCAAGCCAGGAACACCAGTTCGAGCAAGGATGGCGACGAAGCAGTTGTGCGGACTCCGATTACCAGCGCCAGTAATGAAGCCATCGGCATCTGCTAGATTGATCCCAAAACCCTTGCCGGTCCAAAAGTAAGGGCCATTAAGTGTATAGTCGAAGATCACTTTCCACCATTCGAGGCGCCAGGCCCTTGTACCTTCAAGACCGCTCGAGCCTCCTGATCCACTCGTGGTGGCACCAAAAATGCTGGTAAAATTCTCAACAAGCTGTTTCGCGCTGATGTCGCGGCTCGCGAGCGAGATTGATAGATCAAACATGTAGGCGAGACCGAATATGCCGGCCGCACTGGCCCCAATGAGAATACCCTCGCGCCATCTGCCCGTGACAATTACAGCAATGGTGAGGGGAATGACGAAAGCCAGCAAGCCGCCCCTCGTCCTCATACTAACTAAGGCTATTCCGATGAAGAGGACAATGAGCCAGCCAATACCTGGCCGTCTGAAGCCCAACAGCATCAAGAGCGCCGCACCAGCGAGATGCGCCCCCAAGGTGCCGATTTTAATGTACACCGGTGGCTCTCCGCTGATCACAAGCAGCGCCATCACAATTGGCGCTGTCAGCACTACAATGCTCGAGAGGACACAAAGGAAGCGGATTATGCGCGGAAGCCTCTCTGGACTTTCAAGCAGCAGGGCCACAAAGATGAAGGCAAAACCGCTGTAGGCAACGATTGCGCTGTCTCTTAAAGTGTCGATCCCGAATGTGCTGAAGTTGGGCAGCGCACAAACAAAAATAGCCCAACTGAACAGAAGTACTAGCAGCAAACTCGGTAGTGTTGCTAAAGTGGCGGCGGCACACCTTGATTTCAGAAATGCAATGATCCCGAATGCCAAAACAATATCCCCTATATACAATGGGGGAATACTGATATAAGCAAAAGCCTTGCTGCCAATCGCGTAGCCGGCGAGCAGTACGCCAAGTCCCATAAAATAGTAATCGTTAAAAGCCGAGCTCGCCGCATGGAGCTGCGAGTGGCCTTCCTTCATAGATCTAGGTTCGGACAACGATCCGATGCGACGGGCCAACGCGTACCGCCTTCGCTTTTTTGCCACAAGCTAGATGGTCAAGTTACTCCGTTGTCTACGGGCAGAGCGGAAGCATAAGTAACCCGCCGGGTACAAAGGGATTACCGCTTAGGTGATGGGTAACAGTCCTTAAATCAGAGCTATCGCCGTTGCGGAGTCTCAGACGGCAGTTTTTCTGTTGCCTGAAGCCTTCGATATCCTCGTCGATGGACTTTGACCCCGCGACCCACCCTTCGGCACGGCCCCCCGATACGCGGCCATGGCAATGCCGCCACCTAGGCCGATAAGCAGCGCTAGGCCAATCAGGATTGGCGGATTCGGACTGGAAGGAACCATATCAGCTTGAGCGAAGGTCACGTTTCCGTCACCCGTGCGCTCAATCTCCTCGGTTGTCTTGCCCATCTGTGCGTTCAGAAGGGCATCCGCAGCTCGTAGACGCATTTGTGCTTCTGTTACCTTCGGATGTTTTTCACCGAATGTTGCCCGCTTCTCCAACAACGTGCGTTCTGCTGCCTCACGTTGGTGGTATAAGGTCTGTAGCGTGATGGTCTGTAAAAACTCTACAACGAACGCATTTGCTATGAGTGCCGCACGCTCTGGGTCTCCGGCCGTGTAGCGGAGCACAATTAGATACACCCGCGGCTCTGTCCTGACTGATAAGCCGCGCAACAACTTCCTGGCAGCCATGTCCTCCTGAAACTCAGGAGTCGTTGTAACATCTCCATAGAACTGGGCCCGCAACCATGATGAAAACGGACTTCCGCTCACGGAATGAGCACCTCCGAGTCGATGCACGACCCGCTGCGCAAGCTGTTGTGATTGCAGCAGGCGCGCTCGCGTTTCGACCAACATCGCAGCGTCTAAGGCGATAATCCTTCCGGTGCTGCTCTTGTCGTTCGGGGAAATGGCCTCCTCAGTTCCGAAGCCTTCGCGCAAGTAGGCCTCCGCCGTATACCCGTTCGGCATCATAATCGCGAGAGCGATACCTATAACAAGTGCGGCAGCAACAGTTACTATGACCAGTAACTTGTGCCGCCACACATTGGTCAGCACTACGCGTAGCTTGTCTTCATAGTGGGGCCCGAGCGAGGCGCCGCTTTCGTAAAGTGACATGAAGCATCACCTGGAGGGCATAGTACCGTCTGCTAGGGACGAGCTGAGATTGAGTGTGCTCAAACGTTCCACAACTTCGTTCTGGAGGCCTTGGTTGCCTGGGTCTCGCCGTTTAAGTTTGACCTCAATGACATCGTCAGGCGCCAATACGGTTTCGTTTGTGGCGCTGAAAGTGACCATGCCGCTATCACTCGTGCGACGACTGACGAGGATTGTGTAATCGGGCTCGTCGCTATGATTATTCGCGTATGCCGCGTTTATATCGCGTAGCTTGCGCGCCGTACCGATGGTTGCATCGATCTCTCTCAGACGCTGTTGGGACTCCTGCAACTTGCTCAAGGCCTGCCGGTTATAGCTAGCTTTCAACTCCCTTATTTTGACGTCGAGATCGCCCATAGCCTGCCGTAGATTTGCGAGTTGGCCCTCCAGCCTCGACAGCCCTCCCTGAACGAGAGCCTGCTCGATCCTCTGGTTGATCAGCACCGGCTTAGTCAATAGGCCTTTGCCGAAGAGGTTCTCTAGGTCGGCGAGACGTTCGTTCACAATGTCCAAACGATTGTTCTCGGTAGCGATCTGGTCAATGATCGCCTTGATCTGGGCCTGACGCTAGAGTTTACCGATTCTTGCAGGCAAGCACAGAAGCGCAAAAGGGTTACTCCTTGGACCTCTCGCCTCTGCACCCTCCCGCTCGAAAAGTTGTCAAAGAACATGGCTCATAGGACCAGCCAGAAAACCGAGCATCGATGGTAAGGCTAAGCGCCCTCAGTCTCGGCTTCATCGAAGGCTTCGACATTGAACAGCTTGTCCGCGCGAGGGTGATCAGCCGCCGGGCCGATGACGGTCGACAGGGCCGAGCGCTTATTCGCGCGCGATGAAGAACTCGCTCAACGTATCGATCCCTGGCTTGTGCGCGGCCTGGGCCTACTTCGGCGCAGGTTCATTGGCTCAAGGCCAATGTGACCACACGAGTGGCATCGAGCCAGATCGCTCGCGCCGTTCACGCGAAGGTCTCTCAGTGTCAATGGCTCCGGACGAGCGCCGAACGTGCCTAAGTGAGGAATTGAGGACACCTTCAACGAGGAGTTCTTGAATATGGCCGATCCGTTGATAGCGCGGACCGGCTTGGTAAAGCTCCTCGGCGCCTTTGCCGGCATCCCAGGCGGGTTTGTACTCAGGGAGCACGATCCTGATTTTGTCGCAACTGACGCGACCTGGAGTATGGCGATATATGCGCGAGCGATATCCTTAATGTGGACGATTGGCCGCCATGGTGTGCCGTCCGATTTAAGGTGAATGCTGCCGGTGGTCAGCGCCCAGGCGACCAAATTGTTTAGAACCAGATCGAAGCGGAGCCTTGGGGAAACGCCATAAGCGGTCGGGCAGCGCAGATAAGTTGGACAGAAGTTCTCATCAGCAAGCTGTGCGAGGTCTTTTCAGCAAGCCCTTGGATAAGCCGTAACGGGTTACCGGGTTGGTGGCCCCTCTCTCGTCGATGAGCTCATCACCAGCCTTGCCGTAGTTGGTGCATGAGGAAGCATAGAGAAAACGTCGAACTCCCACACGCTTGGCAGTTTCGGCGAGCCTCACGGACGCCTGATAGTTGATGTCGAAGGTCGTCTCGGGGCGTAAGAAGCACAGGGGATCCCTAGAAAGACCTGCCAGATGCAAGATTGCGTCGTAGCCGAGAACATCCTCGACCTCCAAATCGCGGACGTCCTTGCCGATGTTAGTTACCTCCGGCAGTACCCCGCCGGCAGAGAGAATGACGCCAGACCGATTTTTGTGCTGTCTTACGTGCCTCCTCACCTGTCACCAACCGAGCAGCGACTCTGACGCAATGTGCGGCGACCATCATGGTGCAGAGGAATTTATCGATTGTCCGGATCGGCTTTCCCCTTGGCGCGGAGAAGTGCGCCTTAAGTTGCCGAGTCCGTCGGCTGTATGCCTTCCCACTTGCGGATAGATAGCTCTTTAGCTCCTGTTGATTGAGTGTCCAGGAGACGTTGGGATGTAATCGCTTGAGAAAAAGGCGCTCTGGGCTGGATCGGAAACGGCCGAGCAAAGCGAGTTCTGTGAGCAGCACGCGATCGCTGGAGTAGAAGTTCGCGTGCAGGCGAGTCTGCTTCAGGTGTTGACGCCGGATTACACCAAACATGTGGGTTCCCCATCGGGCCTGCGACAGCACTTGCCAGAATCGTTCGGCAGCTGCAGCACGGTCGCCAATTTCCGCGCTGTCGGCGATCTCCTGAATTCCGGTCTTAGGGTCGAGATAGCTCCCGGTTCCGGGATCGAAGGGAAAAACAACACCGTTTTCATCGATGAAAGCGGTATTGCTATGAGCAAGGACGAGATCTGGCTCGTCGTCGAGCAGCCGCACGCAACTCTCGAGATACGTCTCGCGGTGTAGGTCGTCGTGGGCTGCCCACTTGAACAGGGGTGCCCTCGATAGCTCGAAGACACGGTTGAAATTGGCGATCGAACCAAGATTATGCTGATTGCGGAAGTATCGAATGCGATGATCCCGTTGCGCGTAGGCTTGGCAAATCTGCGGCGTGCGGTCGGAGGAGGCGTTATCGCTGATGATGATCTCAAAGTCGCGGAAAGTCTGCGACAGCAACCAGTCGAGGCCTTCTGCCAGGAACCTCTCTCCATTGTAGACCGGTAGCCCGATCGATAGCTGGGGCGAGGGGTTGCCTGAAATCAGCATCGCTATTCCTGAAACCGGGATGACGTGGACTGCTCACTGCCTGAAACCATCCAAAATTCTAGGGCTCCCACCAAACCAGTTCGAAGCGCAATCGAGGTAACCCCCAGGGGCCCCCCTCCCTAAAGATCGTATTGGCGCGACCGCCTATAGGGCGCATAAGGCACATGAGGTGAACCTCGTCGCAATTTGTCGCAATTTATTGGGGTCTCCGATGAAGACACATACGACGCTGTGTGCTGGCGACTGGGTGGAAGTTCGGAGCAAGGAAGAGATCCTTGAAACGCTCGACAAGAATGGCCGGCTCGACGGCCTCCCGTTCATGCCGCAAATGTTCAAATATTGCGGCCAGCGTTTTCAGGTCTATAAGCGGACGCACAAGACCTGCGACACGGTGGGCATCTCCATGAGTCGATGCCTGCCGGACGGAGTTCATTTGGAGCACCGCTGCGACGGGAAAGCCTATGGCGGCTGTCAGGCCGGCTGCTTGATATTTTGGAAAGACGCATGGCTTAAGCCCATTGCCGGCGACGGAAGCTGGTCCGCGACTGCTAACCATAAGCCCTCAGGAAAAGTCGGCGCTCGTTCCGGCTGCACAGAAGATGACGTCTGGCGGGCAACCAACCTTAGCCCAACGGGCGAGCAAGCGAGGTATTTCTGTCAGGCTACAGAGTTGCCGAATTTCACGGCGCCTCTCAAGTGGTGGGACGCCAGGCAGTACGTGGAGACCTATCGTTCGGGCAACGCCTCGCTTGGTGAGATCTTTCGTGGCTTTCTTTATCTCGGCGTACTACTAGGGCATCTTGGCGAACGGGCACGACGCGAAGGGCTGGTCCGCGTTGGAGAGCAAACGCCTAGATGCGATCTTAACCTGCGGCCGGGCGATTGGGTGCGGATAAAATCCTACGAAGAGATTCTGGCGACCTTGGATAAGGCTGGATCCAATCGCGGCCTCTCATTTGACGCGGAGCTTCTGCCCTATTGCGGCAAGGTCTGTCGCGTAAAGACGCGCGTGGAAAAATTCATCAATGAAAGGACGGGCAAAATGCAACGGCTGCGGACGCCGGCCGTCATATTGGAGGGCGTGTACTGCAAATCGCTCTATGCCGGGCGGCGACTGTTTTGCCCCCGCAGCATCTATTCGTGGTGGCGGGAAATCTGGCTCGAAGAAGTTTCCGAGGCCGCTGCTAGCCATCATTTTCAGCGGGGCAAAGCGGCGATCGCAAAACACGAGATGGCTTGAGCGAGCTCAATGAAGGAAGACAAGGCGTCCTGCGTCTGCCAAAACGCAAACCAGGTCACACCAGGCACGATAAGTTCGGTTTCGCCAAGGCTCCGCAGCGCGATGGCGACGATGCCCAAAAGGGGGAGGCAAAGTCCCGCTACTTCCACGATGCTATTCGTCAACAATCGCGCGCGCTCGTCGTCCGACGGATGCGCGAGACGTAGAATGAGGGGTAGCCAGAAAGCCCTTGGGTGAGAAGTTGCGCGCTAAAGCCTACAGTGAGCAGAAGCACGAACACGCCGTATTCCGACGACGGCAGATGCCGGGCGAGAATGATGCTGGCGGCGAACCTGCCGAAGCTGACAATGGCCTGATCGGCCACAGCCCATCCTGTGCGGTTCAGAAAGGAGCGAGTCGGGGTGACTGTCCTTGAAGGCCGCTTGCAGAGACATTTTCTCTATTTCTTCTCTCCTGCTCGACAGAGCTAGCCCGCTCGAGCTGCCTCAAGCCTGTCATAGACCCAAAGCACTACCTCGCTCGCGGGAAGGCTGAACGCCGGTGGGCTCGGCAGCTTAAAAGCCCTTTCCTCTTCTCCCTGAGAGGTAACCCCACTGTGACCTTTGATAAGCTCATCTGCACCGCGATGCCTACCGTGCTTTGCGTCAGAATAGGCCTCCGAGCTGGCAGGCAAGAAGGCTTAATAGCACAGCAAAACGTCGGCTTGATGCCTCCTGGAGCAGGTTCCCCCGACGCCCAGATAAAGGGCTTTAAGAATGAAGACGGTGCTGTTTTGCGGAGGCCTTGGTACACGCATTCGCGACTACGCTGAAAACGTGCCGAAGCCGATGATCCCCATCGGCGACAAGCCGATCCTCTGGCATTTGATGCACTACTACAGCCAGTACGGGCACAGTGACTTCGTGCTGTGCCTCGGGTACAAGGCGAACGTTATCAAGGAGTTCTTTCTGAACTACCGACCGCATATCTATGCCGATTGCGTCGTTTCCGGTTTCGGCGACAACATCGAAACGCTCGGCGCTCCCCAGCGGGATTGGCGCATCACCATGATCGACACCGGCCTGTGGCGTAACATCGGCGAGCGCCTGGTTGCCGTGCGTCAATATGTCGGGGGCGAGGAGATGTTTCTCGCCAATTACAGCGACGGCCTTTCCAATGTGGAGCTGCCCGCAATGATCGACGCCTTCCGTGAGAGCGGAAAGGTCGCCTGTTTCCTGGCGGTGCGCCCCTCCTTCAGCCTGCATCTCGTCGACATGGATAGAAGCGGAAAGGTCAACGGCCTGCACCCGACCCAGGACGCGAACCTGTGGATCAACGGCGGGTTCTTCATCTTCCGCTCTCAGATCTTCGACTATTTGCAGGAGGGAGAGGAGCTGGTGGAGGCGCCCTTCCGCAGGTTGATCGAAACCGATCAGCTGCTCGCCTTCAAGCATGAAGGCTTCTGGCGCCCGATGGACACCCTGAAGGACAAGGAGGTGCTGGAGGACATGGTCGAGCAGGGCAGCATGCCCTGGCGGCTGGGCAGGTTGACGCAGATCACCGCGCCGGTCGTGAGCCGCAAGATGGGATGACCCCGGCCAGGCTGTTCCTAGGAGGATAAGTCATGCGCGTGCTTGTCACTGGGCATTTGGGTTACGTGGGAACCATTATGGTGCCGATGCTGCTCAAGGCAGGCCATGAGGTCGTCGGCCTTGACAGCGATCTCTATGCGAGTTGCACCTTTGCCGCGGGCGGCAGTATCACGGAGGTGCCGCATATTCGTAAAGATGTGCGGGACGCGGCTGCGAGAGACCTAGAGGGGTTCGATGCCGTCATTCACCTCGCCGCCTTGTCCAATGATCCCCTCGGCAATCTCAATCCGGATATCACCTACAGCATCAACCACCGCGCGAGCGTGCAACTGGCCCGGCACGCCAAGGCCGCCGGAGTTAGGCGCTTTTTGCTCGCATCTTCCTGTAGCAACTATGGTCTGGCTGGCGAGGCAATGGTTGAGGAAACGAGCATGCTGAACCCAATTACGCCGTATGGCGTTTCCAAGGTGCGGGCGGAGCGCGACATTGCCGAGTTGGTCGGGAACGGCTTTTGCCCCACATATCTGCGCCCCGCAACCGCCTACGGCCTGTCGCCTCGCATTCGATTCGATATCGTGCTCAATAACCTGGTGGCCTGGGCGGTCACCACAGGCCTTATTTACCTCAAGTCTGACGGGTCGGCTTGGCGTCCGATCGTACACATCGAGGACATCTCACGCGCCTTTGTCGCCGCCCTTGAAGCGCCTGAGGGACGCGTCCGCAATGAGGCGTTCAACGTTGGCTGCACCGAGCACAACTACCGCATCCGCGACATCGCCGAGATCGTCGCGAGCGTGGTGCCTGGCTGCCGGGTCGAGATGGCACCCGACAGTGGTCCTGACAAACGATCCTATCATGTCGATTTCGGCAAAATCGCCCGTGTGCTGCCGGCCTTTAAGCCTAAGTGGGACGCCCGCCGTGGCGCCGAGCAGCTTTATGCGGCCTATCGGCGCTCTGGGCTGACACTGGACGAGTTCGAAGGTCCGCGCTACCAACGCATCGGCCATATCCAGAAGCTGATCGCCGATGGCGTCCTCGCGGCTGACCTCAGGCACCGCCGCGCCGTAGCCGCATAAGCTCGCCAGGCGGTTAGACAGCTGACGTGATCTTCACCGAGACCAAGTTCAAAGGCGCATTCATCATCGACCTCGAGCGGCGGGAGGACGACCGAGGCTCCTTTGCCCGGACCTTCTGCCAGCGGGAATTCGGGCAACGCGGCCTGAGGGCGGCCATCGTCCAGGCCAGCATCGCCACGAATCGAAGGAAGGGCACGCTCCGCGGCATGCACTTTCAATTCCCGCCAGTGGCCGAGGCCAAGATCGTGCGCTGCACGCGCGGCGCCATCCTCGACATCATCGTCGACCTGCGGCCGGAGAGCCCAACCTACCTTGAGCACGTCGCCGTCGAGCTCAATGCTGAAAATATGCGCTCGCTCTATGTGCCGGAACGCTTCGCACACGGATACCAGGTGCTCCAGGATAATACCGATGCGAGCTACGACATGAGTGAATGCTACACGCCAAACGCAGAGGGCGGCCTGCCCTACGATGACGCGCGGCTCGGACTGCCCTGGCCGCTGCCGGTGACGGCCATCTCAGGCCGAGACCGCAGCTTTCGCCCGCTCGATGAGATCGAGGGGGAGCTGAAGCTAAGAATGTCTCTCGCCTAGCTTCCCACGCCTGCGGGGCCGAAGCTGCTAGCGGTCTCCGCGCGCCCCAATCACGGCGGGAACGGTCTGCAACAGGATGTAGAGGTCGAGCCAGATCGACCAGTTGCGGATGTAATAAAGATCCTGAGCCCTTTGCGCGTCGATATCGCCGTTGCTGCGCGACGACACCTGCCAGAAGCCAGTAAGGCCTGCGGGCACGCTCGAACGCAGCGTCTGGAACTCCGGGTCGAACAGATCAGTATGGTAGCTGGGGAAGGGCCGCGGGCCGATCAGGCTAATGTCACCGCGCACCGCCTGCCAAAGCTGGGGCAGCTCGTCGAGGCTCATGCGCCGGATGAGATTGCCGATATAGGGCAGGACGCGCGGATCGCGTGACAGCTTGCAGAAGCGCTCCCATTCTAAACGCGCGGCCTCGTTGCTCTGGAGATAATGCTCGAGCAGCCGCTCGGCATCGCAATGCATGGTGCGCAGCTTCATGACACGGAAGGAGCGATTGTTGAAGCCGACCCGAGCCTGCGCATAGAAGGCGGGTCCCGGGCTGAACGCCTTGATCAGAACCGCCAAAACACCGATCAGGGGCAAGGCGACGAGCATCGCCGGGAGGCCGATGGCGAGGTCGATCGCGCGCTTCATCCGACGGTTGTGCGGCGCGTTGATGTCCTGGCCTACAGCGAGGCTGATCGTGTCAGGTCCAAGAAAGGTGCCGGCCGGCTGAGGCTCGGCTTGCAGCAGGAGGATGCGCGGGGGAAAGGCGGCAAATTTGGCCGCATTTGCTCCGCGGACGAATGCTACGCGGACGCAATCCCGCTTCGTTGCCGTGACCACGAACTCGACATCCTGGCGATCGATGGCGGCGAGATCCTCCACGGAGCTTACGCGGCCGACCGGTCGCAGACCAAGTTCCGGAATTGCTGACAACAAGCTGCGGGCTTGCTCGATGGCTTCGCCGCTGCCGGCGAAGATCGTCGCCGCACCCCACAACTTGCGCCGAATGAGGGCATGGCGCGTCAGGGCTTCGGCGTAATAACCGAGCAGAAACACCACAATCGCCTGGAGCGCGACCGCGATCCAGATGTTTGACTGGAAGTATTCGCCGGAGACGACGAAAAACGTGCCGACGAAAGCGAGGGTGCCAAGGAGTCTTGCCTGCAAACGCTCGCCCGGAGGCAGCGGATCGTGGCTATATAGTCCCGACACGTAGAACAGTCCGATCAAGATCGGTAATCCGGTGAGCGCCGTTTCAGTCAAGGAAAGGCCGAAGATGCTGTCGACCGTGAAGAGTGCGACGAAAGCGGAAATAAGGTCCGAGCAAAGCAGGTTCGCGGTGACAATGGCGCGCCGTCTTTCTCCAGTCCGATAGCTGCCAAAGCGGCTCGTCGCCTTGCGCCGAAGCTCCCGAGGAAGCCACCTTTCCCGGGCCTCGACGGACGTTGTCTCAGAATCGGTCGCTATACTCATGACCACAAAACCGAAGTTATCGAACGGATTGAATGCGCTGGCCGGGCTAGAATAAGCGCGGGATGAATGCGGCCCTCCGGAAACTCCGAAGTAACCAGCTTGAGCCGCCGGGGCAGGAACTCGGCCAAGTCTCAGTAGGACTTGATCAGAGGACGGATTTCGACGTTGGTGATTTCCGCGGTGCGGGGCATTTGCAGCGACGCCATAACCACTTGGGCGATGTCTTCGGCCTGCAGCAGAAGCTCGGGTTGGTATTCCCGGTCGTCGGCCTCGTAGAGCGACTTCATTCTGGGCGTCGCCGTGCGCCCGAGATACACGCTCAACACGCGAATGCCGTCGGCGTTGATTTCCTGCCGCAAACTGTCGGCGAGGGCCTTCAGTGCGTGCTGGGTTGCAGCGAACAGGCCGGTGGAGGCTTTGGCCACCAATCCTTGAGAAGAGTTGATGAATACGATCTGACCTGGCCGTACTTTCAGCAAGGGGAGCAGGGCTTGGGTCAAGGCAAACGGCAGGCGCAAATTGGCCCGGTACAACGCATCGAGCTGACCGACAGGCGTCGTCTCGATCTTTCCCATGGTGAATGCGCCGGCGCAGTGCACCAACACATCGAGAGCGCCAAACTCCTTTTTGAGGCGACGCGCCACGCCTTCGACCTCTGAATCGATCGTCAGGTCTGATTCGCAGACCAGCGTGCAGCGGGACGCTTTACCCAACTGTCCGGCGACCGCTTCCAGTCGTTCAGCATTCCGCCCGGCGATACACACTGCTGTGCCCGTCGAGGCAATTGCGGCCGCAATTGCCCCACCGATCGCCGAGCTCGCGCCCGTTATCAGCGCCTTGCGCCCAGGCCCGAGCTCGGTTTCGTCGGATGTCCGGCTCAGCCGATCGGGACAAATGAAGCCTGCCGGGTCCCGGAGGGTGTCCAGAGGCTCGCGCATTCCTGCTCCTAGGCGCTTTTGGGCATGTAGATCAGCTCGCCGTCGACGGCAGTGCCATCGTCGTACATGGCGACGATATCCTCGGGCAGCCGGGTAAAATCCGTGCCCCGCATGAAATCCCGCATCACGGTACCGGTGCAGCCAGCGTCGAGGTTCGGCGCCCCGTTCTTCTCAACGACGTCATCGAGATGCACGCTACGAAAATCGATGCTGAAGCGAGTTACGGCGGAAATGTTTGGCACGCTCGAGTGCATCTGCGCCGCCGAAAATAGGATAACTCCGCCGACCGGGCAGATAAGCCTAATTTGCGGATCGAGCTGCATCGGCTCGATGGCGCGGGGCAGGGGCCTCGGGTCTTCTTTGACCAGCTTCGCGACATTCTCGCCGCGATGCAACTTGTTCCAAGTGTAATAGTTGTAGCCTGCGGAGCTGTTCTTGACCGGCTCGCTCCAATAACGCGGATGAAACGCCATCGCATTGTCGGAATGGAGCTCGTAGATCGGAAGCCACCAATTGAGCTGGCATTGCGGGGCCGAATACCAGGTGTCTCGGTGGGCGTGCCAGGCATAGGCGATACCTGTGGTGAGATAGTTGCTGCTCGTTGAGCTACGCATTCTGGGAACGTCGAAATAGGTCTTGTCGAGATCGCAGCCCAAATCCCTCAGGATCTCAGTCAAAAGTCGTTTCGATTCCGGGTGATGGATGAACGCGGGCTTCAGCTTGCCGAGCAGGTCGGCATAGCTTTCCACGTCCATGCTGTCTTGCGCGATCCTCGGGTCGAGGTCGCCGAAGGCGTCTTCAATCATGCCCCTAGCAAAGTCGACGAAATTCAGGATGCTCCGGCGCGGCGAAAATACGAACAGCTGACCGTCGTACAAATGCTGACGGCGCACGCCATCCGAAGCCGCAGAGTCGTAATACACCGTGTTGTTCATAATGCTCCTCCTGCCCGAAGGCTCGAGCGGTTTGGACAAGATGCCAGAGATGCTTTTCCGCGGCGGGCGCGCAAAGGAGACATGACACCCTCAAGGGGTCTGCAATCGGTGGTACCACCGTTGGCGCAGGCGCGGGACCGTCTCCGGAAGCATCCAAGCCGGCGGCGCGTTAGAGGTTGTTCCAACCGCTCCGGAGCTATGCGAGGATCTTGCGCACGAAGAAGGCTTCGGCCAATCGGCAAGGCGCATTGCACTCGATGCCGCGCAAGCGGAGCAGCGACCAGAAGGCCTCCTCATTGAACCATTGACGCTTGCTTTGCGACGGAAACACCTCAAGCAGGCTCCCGATCTTGTCTTGGCAAACGTCCTGCGTAAGCGGCACGAACAGATTGGGGCGCCCGAGGTCGCCGTCATATTTCATGATCTCGTATTCGAGGATCATGTGGTCTCGCCAGGTGTTCCAGGTCAGTTGCGAGACGAGACGGTGGTCCTGATGCCGGTCGTCGTCGTGGTGGGTGAGAATGAGGTCCGGCGCAAAGCTCTTCTTGAGTTCCTCGAAGGTTTCCTTGATCAGCTCGCCCTGGAACGGAAAAAATCCATCGCGGAAGCCATGAATTACGATTTCGCTCTTGGTGCTGGTGCTGGCGAGGAACACCTCAGCCGAGCGCCGCGCTTCCTCGACCCTCTCGGGGTTCTCCCCACCGAACACCACCCATTTAACTTCGATCTCGGGGTTGGCCTTGGCCAGATTCAGAATCGTGCCGCCGGCCCCGATTTCGATGTCGTCGCAATGGGCGCCGAGACAAAGCAGGCGCTTCACACGCGTTAAATCCAGAACCGATAGCATTGCCGCCTGCGTGACTTGCTGCGCCGAAACTAAACACGATCATTGCCTTAGCCTGCTCAAGAGGCCGCGCCAACCTTGGTCGTTGCGCTTGAAACGGTCAACGGCGCCGCAGGGGATTGTCCGAGGCCAGCGGGGGCCAGAAATGGGTACCCCCTCGCGGCTATTGCCGGTGAGGCCAAGTTGGCGACATGCAGTGAGCAAGAACCCCGTCACGACGATCTGGAGGGCGAGATGGATGTTGCGTCAGTCAGAAATGATCGTGCGACGTCGGCCGGAAAGGCGATGCGATGCCGTCATTGCGGCACGCCGCTCCAACACACCCTCATCGATCTCGGCATGTCGCCGCTCTGTGAGAGCTTCCTCACCCAAGACCAGCTCGACGCCCCAGAGAGCTATTACCCGCTCCACGTCCGGGTTTGCCATGCCTGCTGGCTGGTGCAGCTTCCGGAATTCGTCAGCCCGGCGCACATTTTCACCGAATACGCCTATTTCTCCTCCTATTCGACGACTTGGGTGGCGCATGCCGTGCGCTATTGCGAAATGATCAAGAGCCGGCTCGGGCTCGGACCGAAAAGCTTCGTCGTCGAACTAGGCAGCAATGACGGCTATTTGTTGCAGCATTTCGTTGCCCTCGGCGTGCCGGTTCTCGGCATCGAGCCTGCTGCCAATGTGGCGGAGTCGGCACGAAAGGCAGGCATTCAGACGCTCGTCGCCTTCTTCGGCTCGGAAACTGCCAAACAAGTGGTGGCCTACCGCGGACAGGCCGATTTGATCGTTGCCAACAATGTGCTGGCGCAGGTGCCTGAACTCAACGACTTCGTCGCCGGCATGGCGCATCTCTTGGCGCCCGAAGGCGTCATCACCATCGAGGTGCCGCATCTTGAGCGGCTGTTGGCTGAAAACCAGTTCGATACCATCTACCACGAGCACTTCTCGTATTTCTCCCTCGGCACCATGAGCCGCCTGGCTGCCGCCCATGGGCTCGCGCTGATCGACGTTGAAACTCTGCCTACCCACGGCGGATCACTGCGGCTTTACCTTGCCCATCGAGGCTCGCACCACCTCGTATCGATCCGCGTGGTCCAGATGCTGGCGCAGGAGCGCCGAGCGGGTCTCGAGGACCTCTCTACCTATGTTGATTTTGCCGGCCGGGTCCAGCGCACCAAGCGCGAGCTTCTTTCCGTACTCATCAAAGCCAAGGAGGAAGGAAAACGTATCTGCGGTTATGGCGCCCCCGGCAAAGGCAATACCCTACTCAACTACGCTGCCATCGGCACCGATTTCTTGGACTTCACCGTCGACCGAAATCCCTACAAGCACGGCCGCTACACGCCCGGCATGCACATCCCGATCTATCCGGTGGTGGCGATCGACGACGCCAAGCCCAACTACATTCTGATCCTTCCGTGGAACCTCAAGGACGAGATCGTGCAGCAGATGCACCATGTCGGCAAATGGGGCGCCAAATTTATCGTTCCGATCCCAGCGGTCTCAATGATCGACCCCAATCGACGCTCTCACTTGAGCGCCCACTTTATCCTGCGGGTGGATGAGTGCCCCATGGTTGACCGATAAAATTTTCTGCAACGTCTACTAAGTGCTATGCCCTGGCGCTCAGCAGCGGGCTGAATGCTTGTTACCCACCGTGGGTTTAACTTCGCGCTTGTTTTGGATCGGCGCCCGGCGCGCGTCGCGGCCTGGATCTTGGTCTTTGGTATTGTAGCTCTCTCGATAGTTCCTCCCGATTAGCGGGTCATCACCAATCTCCCAAGACTGTTTGCGTATCGGAATTGCAAAACGAACCCAATGCTGACTCGACAAATGCTGCACAAGCCAGCCTCTCCGCTGGTGGTAACTCTTTCGCGTTTCCTGCTCCCAAGAATCCTCATGGGATTCCGCTCCAAAATGCAAAGATCAATCACCGGTCTGGCTGGTTTCTGGTGCGTTTTCGGCCTTTGCAAGGAGCAAGCATGATTTTTTATCGGGCCGGCTTGCGAGGAGCGGAGTGCTGCGTCGTCCGCTACTCCCTCGCGGCTGTCGTGGAGCCATACGATGAACATGACCCGTGCGAGCCACCGCAGTAGCGTTGACGGCAACGGTCAGGTCCGTCGCGTCGATCAGCGTCGCTTGGTGCCGATCGGCGTAAGGCGGCGCGGTCAGACGACGGCGAGGAAGCTGTCGCGCCCACGGCAGGATCGTCGATCTCCGGTCAGAAGCGGCCAGGATGATCGAATTGATCTGCGAGCTGTTCCCGCTCTGCCGCAGCATCACCGGAGATGGCCTGCGGCAGAGCCTCTTCCGGCTTGGCGAATTGATCCCGCTTGAGACCCATGAGGTGGCATCCGGCACACAGGTGTTCGACTGGACGATCCCGAAGGAATGGAACATCAAAGACGGCTACATTAAGGATGCGGAAGGGCGCCGTGTCGTCGACTTTCGAGTTAATAACCTGCACGTTGTCAATTACAGCGGGCCGGTAAACCGGCGCATGTCGCTCGGCGAACTTCGCCCCCATCTCCATTCGCTCCCCGAGCACCCCGACTGGATCCCCTATCGCACCACGTATTATGCGAACAATCCTGGGGCTTCTGCCTGTCGCACCGACAGCTCGAAAGCCTTGCCGACGCCGAATACGAAGTCGTGATCGACTCTTCGCTGGGCGACGGAGCTCTCACTTACGGAGAGTGCGTGCTCCCCGGCCAGGTCGAGGAGGAATTCCTGATCTCGACTCACGTCTGTCATCCATCGATGTGCAATGACAACCTGTCGGGCATCGCGGTCGCCACAGCGCTCGCTCGCATCTTGGCACTCAATTCGCATCGCTACACTTACCGCTTCCTTTTCGTGCCGGGGACCATCGGTCCGATAGCATGGTTGTCGCGCAATCAAGACAAGGTCAGCCGGATCAAGCATGGACTCGTCTTGGCCTGCGTAGGTGACCGGGGATGCGTCAACTACAAGCGAAGCAGGCGCCTCACTGCCGACATCGACAGGGCCGTCGAGCACGTGTTGCAGACTAGGGGAGCTCCGTTCAAAGTCCGCGACTTCTCGCCCTACGGCTATGACGAAAGACAGTTCTGTTCGCCAGGGTTCAATCTTCCCGTTGGAAGCTTCCGGCGGACGCCGCATGGAGAATACCCCGAGTACCATACGTCGGCCGACGACCTCGACTTCGTGTCGCTTGCGCATCTTGCCGACTCTCTCGGCACGCTGCTTGAGGTGATCGATCTCCTGGAGAGCAATGTCACATTCCGCAACCTCAGCCCCATGGGTGAGCCTCAATTAGGGCGGAGGGGACTTTTACCGGCGGCAAGCGAGAGCGAGCAAATGGCTCTCCTGTGGCTCCTCAATTTGTCCGACGGCAACAGTGGCCTTCTCGATATTGCTGAGCGATCAGGGCTGCCCTTAGGCGAGCTTCGTCGCGCGACGGAAACATTGGTGGAGCACGGTCTCCTAAAAGAATGCGAGGAGGAACGAATGTGAGGGAATTTGGCGAATCGTTCAATTTGCATTTGTGGAGGCCCCGATGCCCAAGAGATCGGCTATCCGGACAAGCTCGGCCACCGACTTTACGCAGAGCTTTCGCATCGCATGGGAGCGATGCACCTTCACCGTGACCTCGCTGACTCCGAGATCGGCGGCGATCTGCTTGTTCAGGCGGCCGGCGGCGACCCGCGCCACCACATCCCGCTCGCGCTGGCTGAGGAGTTTGAACCTCTCCCGCAAGGTCGAGTGCGCGTGTTCCTTTGCGCGCCGAGTGCGATCCTGTTCGAGGGCTACGGCGACGGCGTCGAGAAGATCCTGGTTCCGGAACGGCTTGGTAAGGAAGTCTACGGCACCGGACTTGATGGCGCGGACCGCCATGGGAATATCGCCATAGCCGGTGAGAAAAATGATCGGCGTGTGAATTTCGGCTTTCGCTAAGTTCCTCCTGGACTTTGAGTTCCGCTCATTCCGGGCAACCGCACATCGAGCAGGAGGCAGCTCGTGGCCTCCGGATGGTTGCTTGTGAGAAAGCTCTCTCCCGATGCGAAAGGCTCAACCTGAAGTCCGACCGACCCGAAAAGCTCCCTCAGAGCCGCCTGAACCGAGGCATCGTCGTCGATCACGAAGACAATTGACTCTAAGTTGGAGCTCTTCTTCATGGCTGGATCGTGACTCCGGAGGGCGCTGATGCATCTCGTTACTTTCTATCCAGGTTCTCTTTGAGCGCAGTTAGTGCGCAATCCAGCGCCTGTCCCGAAAGGAGTGCCACCAAAGTACGAAAACCTAAAAGTTCCAGACCTTTCACCGCTGGAACGAACCCATTTCGGAATTCAGCATTCGGGTCTCTAGCACGCTGTTGACCTCGTTCAAAGTTGTTTCAGTTTTGGCGTTAATGAGGAAATGGTGACAAGTCGCAGCACCTTTGCTTCGCAATGCGCTAATGTGTAATCGAATAAGCAATCATTGATAACTCACATCTTTTTTGGCCCTACAGAGGTACCACTATACATTGGTGTAGAGACCTAACCCCAAGAGCCAACTGCCACTACCCCCAATTTGAGTCTATGAGTTTAATTGAACGGGGGTTGTACGTGCGTTTGTACTTGTGGAGTAAGAGCAATGAGTAGCGTTACCCCCCTTGTCGTGACTCATCCCCATGCTCTAGTTCGCGATGGACTCCAAAAGATATTGAGCAAGTCGAGCTTTCGGCCAACGCATATCCTCCCGGCGCTCGATGAAACCGCCGAGAACCTTCTTGCGTCGGCGGGAGCCTGCATTTGGCTGGTGGGTGTCACTGAGTGCGGAACCGCCACGAATGAATTGGTGAGCAAAATGGTCGCGAAGAATCCGGAGGTGAGAGCGGTTATTCTCACCGCTTCACATACGGCAAGCGACGTCCTGCCGGCCTTTGTGGCCGGCGCCTATGGCTTTCTCCGCCAAGACATCCCGAGCAAGCAGCTTATCAAGTCGTTGGAGCTAGTCGCGCTCGGCGAATTGGTGATGCATCCGCACTTTCGGCAAATGGGCCTCATCTCGCTGGCGGGGCCTGCGCCGGCGCTTGGCGAAGGCGATGCTTCGCCGGAGACAAACGTTGGGCTCTTCCCGCGCCGGCCAGACACGCGGTCTTCCCAATGGCTTGCAGGCGGCCGAGCAGCCGGGGACGACGTGGTCAAGAGCCTGTCGCGCCGCGAATTGGTGATCTTGCGGACGTTGACCGAAGGCGCGTCGAACAAGATTATCGCGCGCAAGATGGTGATTACCGAGTTGACGGTGAAGGTGCATATGAAGGCTATTTTGCGGAAGCTCAGACTGCAGAATTGGACACAGGCTGCGATCTGGGCGCGGACGCATCTCGGTGAGATGCTCGGGAACGCCGCTTGAGCGAGACGGATTCAGGCTTCCACCGCCGACGCAAGGGCGCGTTCGTCGAGCGCCACGGCCTTGACCAGTGCGCATTCGACCGCCTGGACTTAAGACTTTCCGCTAACCCAAAACTGGCAGACCCTGCAAGTGATTAGGGTCATGGCCGGCCTCCGACTGAGATCGGGACTGGAGGCCAATAGGGCCGAGACGAGCAGTTTCGAGGAAGCAATCACCCGATGACGGCCAATTGTCGAAGGACCTCGTCGCTTTCGATGACAGTATCGCGAAGCTGGAACGGGCAAGCGTCCCTGAGACCGGGTCCGTGAAATCGGTAGAAGTCGCACCCCGATAAGCGCGCTGGGGCTTCTCCATCAAGGTTCGGATCTCCGCCTGTTGACCTTTCGACAGCCTCATTCGCTACACGCCATTTGGCCCATATGGCGCGGAGTGTTCCACGTCCGAGGTATTGGTCGACGATGCCCCCAATGGGCTACCTGTGCATACCATGGAGTAGCATCCTTAACCCGATTAGCATTACTACATTGAGAGCGAATTGAGTTGCAGTGCTCAGATAGTCCTTGGATAGGAAGCACCATGTTTGGATCGAGGCAACAAGGAATGGTGATCGACAAAAAATTGAAGATTGTCGGCAGCGTCACCGCCGAGGGCTTAGTCTGGGTGTATGGCCAGATTAACGGCGAACTACATTGCACCTCCCTAGTCATCGATAGAGATGCGCATATCTGCGGAACGGTCACAGCCGAGCGCGTCGTTGTGGATGGGAAAGTCGAAGGTCCGATTCAGGGAGGAAAGGTCGTTCTAAAATCGCGGGCACAAGTCGTTGGCGATATTCACCATCAATCTCTTGCCATTGAGAGTGGCGCTTTCCTCGATGGTCGTTCGGTGCAAGTTTGCGCAAACGGACAAACGGCTGAAATCTTGAAAGAGAAACCAGTGAGGAAAGTTAAAAAGCCAGAAAGTCTCTCCCGCCGGACCGAGCGGGCCGTACCCGTAGAAGCCGAATAGGTCCGCCCAACTGGGAAATCCAAACCGAATCGCTGGCGTCCGAAGTCAGCAGCAAGAGTACTAACCACCTCACTCGTCCACGTTGTCTCGCGCTAACACTTTGGGGGTAGTGAGAATTACCCCGCGACTTAGCGGGGATCCAAGATGCCCCGTCTTGAACTGGCCACTACCTCCCAAGCGGCTCCGCTTGAGTTTAAGGTTCATCTTCACTGGAAAACGAACCGCGCTTTATTGTTGGTTCGTGGCGGAGAGGTTTTCCCTCCTCCCAAAACTCCAAAATGGCCACCGTGTGGCCGTCGGGGCATTGAAAGCTTCTCCTGGCCATAGGAGGAAAGCTCGGAGGTTGAGAAATCCCAACGCGATAATGCTACGCGGACAAACACATGGATGAGGAAATCACCGCTTTGTTTCAGCAGTGGCTTGTCGCGTTCGCAAACACGCAATCCGCAGAACACGATGAAGAGTCAGCTGCGGCGCTTGCCAGGATCGAGTCGCGCATCGTAGCGACACCGGCCGAAGGGCTGCGTGGGCTAGTGGTGAAGCTCGGGCTGCAACGTTTTCTCAACGAACATGCAGATGCCGCGAGCGAGCTCGTTGCCTCCGCTTACACTGATCTGACACGTCTGACAGGCCATGACCCGGCGAGTGAAATCCTCGCCAAGTTGCGGAGTTGAAGCGGTCAATAAGTTTGGCGACCTGAAGCTATGCGGGGTCAAAGTGCTCAAGCATTTTTACCAGGTGGGCTAGCGACGTTGCGCGCATTTTTCGCATGGCACTGGCACGATGTACCTTCACCGTAACCTCGCTCAACCGTAGATCGGCAGCTATTTGCTTATTCAGCTTTCCAGCTGCTACCATTGCGATCACTTGTCGCTCACGGGCACTTAGTGACTCATAGTGCTCCCGCAAAATTAACTGCCATTGTTGCATTTTGCGGCGGGCACTATCCCGCTCCAAGGCCGTGAAAACCGCATCCAGTAGATCCTGGCTTCGGAACGGCTTTGTCAGGAAGTCAACTGCACCTGCTTTCATCGCGCTCACCGCCATCGCTACGTCAGCATAGGCGCTGATAAAAACGATGGGCACGTCAACACCAGCTCTCGATAGCTTTTCTTGAAGTTTGATGCCGCTCACTTCAGGCAACCGCACATCGAGCACCAAACAGCTCGTAGTGTTTGGAATGGGAGCTTCGAGAAAGGCACCTGCCGATGCGTAGAGTTTGACTTTTAGTCCGACGGACTCGATAAGCTCCTTTACGGCTGCTCTGAACTGAGGCGTCATCCTCAATAACGACGACGACTGCCTCTCTGATTAAGTTCTCATCCACGGGTAGCCTATGGAAACTGTCAGGGGGTTTGAGCCAGTGTTACACTTGGCGGCCGGATTTGCTTGGTTGCTAGCTAAGGTGGCTTCAACGATCCATCCCAGCGACCGCGCCTTACTTCTTGGCGGCCAAAGGCGAGCCAACAGCAAGTGACAGATTGATGCCGCTGATGTGGAGGTTGCTTAGAGGCGACAAGAGAAACCGGTGCCGGCTTCCGGACAACAATTTCGTCGCCATGTTCGACGCTGTTACTCATCGCGCGAACGCCAACTCGAGAACGAGCCGTGGTTACAGGCCACGCTCACGCTTACTGATGCGCCTACGCGAATAACAAGGGACGCAGTTTAACCACGCTACTACTCGAGTTGGCGTGATGCAAAAAAATAATAGGTCCAGGGAGTTGGATAATTTTGCTCCCACTCAATCTTCTCGCGCGTTTCCAGCCCCCGGTGTGCGCCTTAGGCCTGGCCGCCTGCCTAAATCACGGCGGATAAAGTAGATCGGCAAATACGAACCAGGTCATGCCGCCAAGAGCTTTACTGCCGCGTGCTAGCTCTCTAGATTTTCAACAGTTGTCGCGCCTCCCGAATTCGGTCGCCGGCCAGCAATGGCCGAATGTTGTTGAACCGAAAGGCCTCCGGCACCGTCTGGCGGCGCGATGTCTCCATTTCATACAATAATGTGGGCGACGGGCTGGTGGCAGGAAGTAATCTCGCATAGGCGCTACGCCTGAACCGCCTCAACGTTCACGTGGCCAACACTGGCTACTTTGTAAGGGGTTGTTTTCGCAAAATTGGTAGCTCGAGACTGCGATCCGGGCTCGCACGCATCTCGGTGAGTTGTCGGAAATGCCGCTTGAGCCGAGGCGAGTAGAAGGTCACAGATCTACCGCAACCACGGCGCGCTCATCGAGCGCGACCGTTTTGACCAAGGCAAACACGCGATTGCCAATGTGAAGCTTGAGCTCATCGACGGCCTTGCGCGTTGCGAGCGCAAAGAGACGGCCGTGCCCGTCGAGGTCGACTGAGACGCCGGCGAGCGGCCCGTCGGTCTCGATGCCGGCGATGGTGCCGGCGAGCGTGGTGCGCACGCTCAAGTTCTGTCCCGGGGATTTGGAGAGCGTGACGTCGGTAGCCTTGATGGCGACCCGTGCTTCGCGTCCCACAGGGCCGGTGCGGCCAATGAGCCAGATGGTGCCTGCCGGGTGTTCGATCTCGGTGAGGCCGTATGCGGCATCGACCGTCGGCAAGCCTGCCTGTCACCACGGAGGACCGGGCGAAGCGGCTGATGCCGTGCCTCGCAAGCCCGGCCCGAACACGTCTTCGACGCTTCCTGCCGCCACCACATGCCCGTCCTCCAGCACCACGACGCGCGAGGCAAGCCGCGCCACCTCATCGACGGCATGAGACACATAAACGATCGGGATGCGCAGCTCGTCGCGCAAGGATTCGATCAGCGGCAGGATCTCGAGCTTGCGCTCGGTGTCGAGCGAGGCAAGCGGCTCGTCCATCAGCAGGATCTCTGGCGAGGCGAGCAGCGCCCGGCCGATGGCCACGCTTTGCTTTTCGCCGCCGGAGAGCCGCGCCGGCTTGCGCTTGAGCAGATGTTCGATGCCGAGGGTCTCAACCACCCGGCCGAAGGCAATCTTCCGCGCGGTCTTCGGCGCGAACCAACTGCCGAATAGAAGATTTCTGCCTGCATGCTGAGATGTGGGAAGAGCTGGGCATCCTGGAATACGAGCCCGACCCTGCGGCGATAGGTTGGCACGAAGATCGCGGCCTCGGTATCCACCAGCACGCGTCCGTCGAGCACGATGGAACCGCGATCCGGCCGCGCCAGCCCTGCGATCAGATTGATGGTCATCGACTTGCCCGAGCCGGACCTGCCGAACAAGGCGGTGATGCCCGCGTCATTCTCGAAGGCGACGTCGAGATCGAAGGCGCCGAGTCTTCAGCGCAACGTCAACGCGGATCATGCGAAACAAACCATACGCTTGCGGTCACGAGCTGCAACCATAGCATGCCTGACAGACCGGTAAGCGAGAGAGAGGCGTTTCAATATTGCGAGTGAAGGGCCGAATGCGCCTATTGGACTTTATGCCAAGGTGCCGGCTAGTTGCAGCCATTCATCTTTGCTTCCAGGTATGCCGAAGCGGAGCCAGGTGTGGCGATAGTCGAAGCTCCAGACAAGAATGCCGGCCGCGCCAAGGCGGCGGAACAGGGCGAACGCGTCACCGCATTCCACGAGGCGGAACAGCATTGTCCCGCCGAGGACCCTCATGCCAGCCTCGCGCAGTATTTGATCGAGGCGCGCCACATCCTGTGCCAGCCGCTGCTTTGCGGCTTCGAGCCAGGCGCGGTCGGCGAGCGCGCGGGCCCCGATCTCGACGGCAGGCCCCCGATACCGGCCAAGGACCGAGCGCGGCGCGGATCGAGGCTGTGGTATCGGCATCTGCCAAAGCAAAGCCGAGCCGCAGCCCACCAAGCCCATACTATCGCCTCCAGCTGCGCGATGTCCTCCGGCTCGGGCAATCGCGTCCAGGCGGAAGGCTTAATCGCTGGAATTGGATAGGGCATAGGATTGATCCCCGTCGAAAGATCGATGAAAGGTTCCGGCGCGTCGGGGAACAGACGCCGCGCTTCGATGAGGCGTCCTCCCATGGCGGGCCAAGTCAAACGCGCGCAAGGTGCCAGTATTAGGGTGATCCATGAGCCTGTCGTTCAACTTTGCCACCGTCATCTGCGCGCTGCTGATCGACGCGGGGTTCGGCTATCCCGCCTCGCTGCTCGACCGCGTCAAGCACCCCGTCATGTGGTTGGGTGCGCTGCTCGAGCGTATCGAGAACCGGCTCAACGACCCAAGCATGCCCGAGGCGGAACGGCGTCTCAATGGCTGGATCGCGCTTGGCCTGCTTATCGCCGCGACCGTGCTCCCGGCGCTCGCCCTGCAATACACTGCGTTGCAGCTTCCGGGCCCGATCGCGCTCGTCATTCTTGCTTGCTTGGGAAGCACCCTCGTAGCGCAGCGCAGCCTTTACGAGCATGTCATCGCCGTGGCTGATGCGCTCGACGCTGGCGGCCTCGAAGCGGGACGCGAAGCGGTGGCGAAGATCGTGGGACGCGACCCGCGCGCGTTGGATGAAGCCGGCGTTGCGCGCTCGGCGATTGAAAGTCTCGCCGAGAATTTCGCCGACGGCGTGGTGGCGCCGAGCTTCTGGGGCGTGCTCTTCGGCCTTCCTGGCATGGTGGCGTACAAGGCGATCAACACCGCCGACAGCATGATTGGCCATCGCACGCCGCGCCACGAGGCCTTCGGCTATGCCGCCGCCAAGGTCGACGATGTGGTCAATCTTCCGGCTTCGCGCCTTGCCGCCTTTTTTATCGCGCTCGCTGCCGTGTTTCATGACGATGCGAATTTCAACCGCGCCGTGGAGACGGTGCGCAAAGACGCCGACAATCATCGCTCGCCCAATGCCGGATGGCCGGAGGCGGCGATGGCCGGCGCGCTGAACCTAAAGCTCTCCGGTCCGCGCTCGTATCATGGCGCGCTCACCGACGACGACTGGATCGGGGAGGGGAGGAGCGAGGCGACTTCCGCCGATATCCGCCGGGCGCTCGCGCTGTTCAAGACGGCCTGCACCGTGCAGATCGCCGCACTTGGCGTGCTTGCTTTCCTCATCGCGCTAGTCTGAGCAGTCGATCAATGTCGATATGCGCCTCGAGATGCGCCGCAAGCGCGTCAAGCATGCTCTCGACGCCGCGTTCGTAGCTGAAGCCCGCAGGCCTGCCCCCAAGCCGCGCGATCCAGGCGGCGCGTTGCCGGTCGTCGGCAAAAAGCCCATGCACATAGGTCCCCGCAACTCGACCGTCAGCGGAGATTGCGCCGTCATTGCGGCCATCCTCAAGGCGAGCGAAGGGGGGCGCAAAGGCACGGGTGCTCCCAATATGCATTTCGTATCCGTGGAAGGGCACCAGATCCGTCAGCGTCTCGCCAGCCACCTCTGTCAGCGTCTTCTCGCCCTGGATGGTGGTCTCCACCGCCAGTAGCCCAAGGCCGGAGCTCACTTTGGAGGGTCCCTCAATACCGTCCGGGTCGGCGATCGCGCGTCCGAGCATTTGGAAGCCGCCGCAAAGCCCAAGCACATGCCCACCGCGCCGCACATGCGCGGCGATGTCGATGTCCCATCCTTGTGCGCGCAGCGCGGCGAGATCGGCAATGGTTGACTTCGACCCGGGCAGCACGATGAGATCGCAGATCGGCAACGGCGTGCCGCGCTCGACCATGATCACATCAACGTCAGGCTCCTCCGCCAGCGGGTCGAGGTCGTCGAAATTGGCGATATGGGGCAGGAGCGGCACCGCCACACTCACGCTGCCATTGCTCCGCTGGTGCCGCCGCTCGATGAGATCGTAGGCATCTTCCGCCGGCAGCCGTCGCGCACCCTCAAAGAAGGGCACGAGACCGAGCGCCGGCCAGCCGGTGCGTCGCGCGATCTCCTGCATCCCGTTGGCGAACAGCGAAATGTCACCGCGCATGCGGTTGACGATGAAGCCGGCAACGAGCTTTGCATCTTCGGGGTCAAGCACGGCCTTGGTGCCGACCAGGCTCGCGATCACGCCGCCGCGGTCGATGTCGCCGATCACCACCACAGGCACGTCGGCCGCACGGGCAAAACCCATATTGGCGATGTCATTCTTGCGGAGATTGATCTCCGTCGCGCTGCCGGCGCCCTCGACCAGAATGACATCCGCTTCGCGCTTCAAAACAGCAAAACTTTCAAGCACATAGGGCAAGAGCTTCGGCTTGAGATCCTGCATCTCGTGCGCCGTCGCCCGGCCGAACACCTTGCCCTGCACAATCACCTGCGCGCCGATCTCGCTTTGCGGTTTCAACAGCACGGGGTTCATGTGCACCGAAGGCGGGACACAGGCCGCCAGCGCTTGCAGCGCCTGCGCCCTGCCGATCTCCCCGCCCTCCGCTGTGACGGCGGCGTTGTTCGACATGTTCTGCGGCTTGAACGGCCTGACCGAGAGTTTGCGCCTCACGAGCGCACGGCAAAGTCCCGCGACGAGCAGCGACTTGCCGACGCTCGACCCCGTGCCTTGCAGCATGAGGACGCGCGCGGTCATCAGTACTCGATGCCGGCTTGCGCCTTCACGCCGGCGGCGAAGTGATGCTTAACCAGCGTCATCTCGGTGACGAGGTCGGCTGCCTCGATCAGCTCGCGCTTGGCGTTCCGCCCGGTGACCACGACATGCAGATCCCGCCGCCTGGCTTTAAGCGTCTCCACCACCTCGGCGAGCGGCAGATAGTCGTAGCGGAGCGCGATGTTGATCTCGTCGAGCACGATGAGCTTCAGGTCGGGATCCTGCATCAGCCCCTTCGCCGTCTCCCAGGCCCTGGCCGCGGCCTGCATATCGCGCGCTTTATCCTGCGTCTCCCAGGTGAAGCCTTCGCCCAATGTGTACCAGCGCACCATATTGCCGAAGCTTTCCAGCACGCTCCGCTCGCCCGTGTTCCATGCGCCCTTGATGAACTGCACCACGGCGCATTTCCCGCCGTTGCCGACCATGCGGAGCACGAGGCCGAAAGCCGCGGTCGACTTGCCCTTGCCCGTGCCGGTGTGGACGATCAGCAGTCCCTTCTCCGCGATGGTCTTGGACGCGACCTCGGCATCCTGCGCCGCCTTGCGGTTCGCCATCTTGGCGCGATGGCGTTCGTGCTCGTCCGGTTTCTTGTCCTCGGTCATGGCAGCGCCTTCAGCGGCAGGGCAGGCCGGCCACCATGAATAGAACTTGTGGGCGCTCACGGCGAGGTGTTGGTTGATGATGCCGGCCTGGTCACGAAAGGCGCGGCCGAGCGGCGTGTCAGGCACGAGGCCGGTGCCGACCTCGTTCGAAACGACAATGGTCGGCGCCTTTCGTCCATCGAGACATTTGATGAATTGCCCGACCGCGGCATCGACGTCGTGGCTCGCCGAGCATCAAATTTGAGAGCCACAGCGTGATGCAGTCGACGACGAGCGGCGCGCTTTCCGGCGCATCGGCCACGGCGCGCGTAAGCTCGATCGGCTCCTCGATCGTGGACCAGCCGTCGCCGCGCGCAGCCTTGTGCTTGGCGATGCGCTCGGCCATCTCGTCATCCAGCGCTTGCGCCGTGGCGACGTAGACCCAGGGAGGCGGTGTCGCCATGGCGAGGATCTGCGCATGGCGGCTCTTGCCCGAGCGAGCGCCGCCGAGCACGAGCGTCAAGCGCCCGCGCCCGGCGGTGTTCGGCTGAGCTAACAAGGCTAACCGGGAAGCACTTGACCGGCGAGCGCGGTGATGCCGACGCCGAGCACCACGGCGCCAACCAGGCGCGGCGCGAGCGCATTCGTGGTCCACGCCTGGCGGAGGCAAGCGCCGCCACGCCGACGGCGATTGCCGACTGGATCGAGCAAGACCTACGAGATAAGCCCAAAGCGGAGCGGGTTCGGCGCCAACGATCAACTCCCCGAAGGCATAGCCGTGAAGCAGACCCGCTACGGCGAAGATCGCCGCCCAGGCGCCGCGGCCAAGCTTGCTCCAATCGCCCGCAAGCAGAAGTCCGATGCCACGACGCTCAGCGCGATAAGAAGCTCGACGGCCGGGAGATTTATTTCCTGCATATGGATGAATACGCCGAAGATCGACGCCACAACGAACACTACCGGCATCCACAGCCCGAGTCCGGCGACGCCGGCGACCACGCCCGCCGCAATCAGAAACGCAAGATGGTCGAGGCCGATCACGGGATGTCCGAGCCGGAGAGGATGCCCTCGCCGAAGGTCGAGGGAAGCTTCCCCCCATCACATGATGTGCGAACGCGGGCGTGGTGCTGACGAAACTCGCAAGAAGTCCGAACGCCGCGAAACGGGTCGACAAAGCGTTTGTCATTCTATTCTCCCTCTGCCCTCCACCCGAGGGCGGTTAAGGTTGCTCGTCACCGGCCGGTCTACTGGCTTGCGGGTCTCAGCGTCCCTTCCGCCTTCCCGGAGCGAATGGCTCCAGTGGCTTCGTCTGAAGGGCAGCTCTCCGCTTACAGTTGCGGGGGCAGCCGCGGCCTTAAAGCTTTCGCTCTTCACCGCGTTCCCGTCTTGCGTCCCGCATGTCTCATGCGGGAACCGACGACGCTCGGAACTATAGACTGGACTTAGCCGCCGCAAGCCCGATCGCCGGAGGGGCGTCTCCGTTGACAAGCCCGGCGCCCAAGTCCTTTAGTGAGGCTGAATTGACGGTCTCCTCGAAGATGAGGAGTGAAAAGGGAATGCGGTGACGGGTTTCGCCCGAATTCCGCAGCTGCCCCCGCAACTGTAGGCGGAAAGCTTGCCGTAATTGGCCACTGGGGTGACCCTGGGAAGGCGGCGGCAAGCGAACGATCCGCGAGCCAGGAGACCTGCCGTCGCTTGCTTGATCCGAGATGCCGGGCGGGGTGCCCTGGCAGCTTCGGTGGCCGGCTCGATCGGCCGGCGCGGGCTACCCTCGTGCCCTCCTGATGGCGCTTGCACCCGAGGATGCGACGACAGTGTCTGACGGGATGAACGTGCCGCTGGAACCCGCCCACATCTTTATGTCTGCGTGTCCTGCCGGCGCCGCGGCGCCGAGCCCGTTGCCGAAGGCGAGCAGACCGACGGCCGCCGCCTCTATGTGGCGGTGAAAGCGCTGGCCGACGGCATGGGCAAGACGCGCCGGCGCAAATTCGTTCCCACGCTCTGTTTCGCCAATTGCGAGCGCGGCTGCACGGCCGGCCTCTCGGCGGCTGGAAAATGGTCCTACCTTGTCGGCGAGATCGGCCCTGAGCATGCCGCCGATCTTCTCATCTATGCCGCGGCCTACGCCAAGGCGAAGACCGGCGTGGTGCTTCCGTCCGGTCGTCCGGCCTCACTGCAAACGAGCGTGATCGCCCGCTTCCCCGCCACCTTCGAGCCAGCCAAGGACGCAGCCGAATGACCGACGCTGCCCGCATCCCCGCGACGATCATCACCGGCTTCCTCGGCGCGGGAAAAACCACGCTCGTCCGTCATCTGCTCGAGACCGCGCGCGGCAAGCGCCTCGCCATCATCGTCAATGAGTTCGGCAGCGTCGGCGTCGATGGCGAAGTCTTGAGGAGCTGCGGCATCGAGAGTTGCCCGAGGAGAATATCGTCGAGCTCTCCAATGGCTGCCTGTGCTGCACCGTGGCAGACGATTTCATCCCAACCATGCAGGCGCTGATTGACCGCGACCTGCCGCCGGAGCACATCCTCATCGAGACCTCGGGGCTCGCTCTGCCGAAGCCTCTGGTCAAGGCGTTCGACTGGCCGTCGATCCGCTCGCGCCTCACCGTCGACGGCGTTATCGCCGTTGTCGATGCGCCTGCCGTTGCCGAAGGCCGCTTCGCCGACGATCCCGAGGCGGTCGCCCGCCAGCGTGCTGAAGATCCCTCCATCGAACACGACAATCCGCTCGCCGAGGTCTACGAGGACCAGCTCATGGCCGCTGACCTGATCGTGCTGAACAAGACCGATCTCATCGGCGCCGATGCCGGCGAGCGGTTGAAGCGCGAGGTTTTGGCCATCGTGCCGCGCGCCGTGAAGGTGATCTCGGCGCAAGAGGGCAGGGTGGATGCGGATGTGCTGCTCGGGCTAGGCGCAGCCGCCGAGGACGATCTCGCCAATCGCCCCTCGCATCACGACGCGTTCGACGGCGCGCATGAGCATGACGATTTCGAGAGCTTCGTCGTCGCCGTTCCGGAGATCGGCGATCCTGCCGACCTGCTCGCACGCTTGCAGGCCGTCGCCGAGGCGCATGACGTTCTCCGCATCAAGGGTTTCGTGTCCGTGACCGGCAAGCCAATGCGCCTTGCGGTGCAGGGCGTCGGCGCGCGCTTCCGCTCGACCTTCGACCGGCCCTGGCCGAACGGCGCCGCGCGGCAGGGCCATATCGTCGTGATCGGCGAACGCGGGCTCGACCGCGCAGCCATCGAAGCCGACATTCTGGGCTAGACCATGCATCTCCTGGTGCGCGAGACGAGAGGACTTGACGAGGCGGAAGCCGCCGTCGATCTCGGTCAATCGCGCGCCGATCTCGTCTTTCTCTCCTTCTCCGACAGCGATCTCGGCGCGCTCGCCGCTGCCTGGTCCGCGCAAGGGGAGGCCGCTCCGTCGCTCCGCCTCGCCAATCTTGCGAAGCTCCGCCACCCGATGTCGGTCGATCTTTATGTCGAGCAGGTGATCGCGGATGCGCGCTGCGTCGTGATCCGGCTGCTCGGCGGTCTCGACTATTGGCGCTATGGTGCCGAAGAGATTGCTCATGCTGCGCGGGCGCAGGGCATTCCGCTGGCGCTGCTCCCTGGCGATGGCCGCGCCGACGCGCGGCTCGCCGAGCTGTCCACCGTCGATGGCGCGACGCTCGCGCGGCTCGATGCATTCTTCGCCGCCGGCGGTCCGGAGAACATGCGCCGCGCGCTCGGCGTCATGGCGCATCTCGCTGGGCTCGCGCCGGACCGCGGTCTTGCCGCCGAGCCGCTCCCCATGCATGGCGTGCATCGTCTCGAAATGACCGAGGTGCCCGGACGGCCGCTCGCGGTCATCGTGTTCTACCGCGCCTATCTGCTCGCCGCCGATCTTGCGCCCATCGAAGCTCTGGCGCGGGCGCTCGACCGAGAAGGACTCAATGTTCGAGCGCTTTACGTCGCCAGCCTCAAGGATCGCGACACCGGCGACTTCGTCGCATCGATCTTGCGTGATTGGGCGCCGCAGATCGTGCTCAACGCCACGGCCTTCTCCGCCCGCCTCGACGATGCGCCGTCGCCTCTCGAAGCTGCCGGCGCGCCGATCCTGCAAGTCGTGTTCGCCGGATCGAGCCGCGAAGCCTGGCGGGATTCGCCGCGCGGGCTTTCGCAATCGGACCTCGCCATGCAGGTGGTGCTGCCCGAGCTCGACGGCCGCCTGCTCACCACGGCGATCTCCTTCAAGGCCGAGGAGAGCGAGGTCGCCGGACTCGAATTCGCCCGCGTCGCGCATCAGCCGGCGGCGGAAGGCATCGCCGCCACTGCGCGCAGCGCGTCGCTCTGGGCGCGGCTCGCCACCACGCCGCGCGCGGAGCGGAAGATCGCGCTCGTGCTCTCCGACTATCCCGGCGCAGCCGGGCAAGCCGCCCACGCCGTGGGCCTCGACGCCATCGCCAGCACCGCCGAGATCTTGCGGCTTCTCAAAGGCGAAGGCTTCGATGTCGGCGATATGCTTCCCGACAATGCAAGCATCGTCGCCGCGCTTTGCGACGCTGAGCCGTCGCCCTTCCTCTCGCTCGCCGAATACAGGCGCCTGTTCGCGACCCTCGATGCGCGAAGCCCGCGCCAAGATCGTTGCGGCGTGGGGCGCGCCTGACGACGACCCCTCCATCCGCGACTGCCATTTCACCATGCTCTTCGCGCGCCACGGCAGACTCATCGCAGCGATCCAGCCAGACCGCGGCAACGCGCTCGACCGCAAGTCGAGCTACCACGATCCCGACCTGCCGCCGCGCCACGCTTACGCCGCCTTCTATCTCTGGCTGCGCGAGACGATGCGCATTCACGCCATGATCCATCTCGGCACGCACGGCACGCTCGAATGGTTGCCCGGCAAGGCCATGGCGCTATCCTCGTCCTGCCTGCCTGCCGCGCTGCTCGGCGGGCTCCCGGTGATCTATCCCTTCATCGTCAACAATCCGGCGAGGCGGCTGCCGCCAAGCGCAGGCTCGGCGCCGTCACCATCGGCCATCTGACGCCGCCGCTGAAATCGGCAGGCCACGGCAACGACACGCTGGAGCTCGAGCGCCTCATCGATGAATACGCCGCCGCCGACGGGCTCGATCGCCGCCGCACGGCGCTGCTGCGCGAGGAGATTCTCGACCGCGCCGGAGCCGCCGGACTGCTCGCCGAGAGCGGCGCCGACCGCGCCTCGACGCAAGGAGGACCAGCTCGCCCGCCTCGACGCTTATCTCTGTGATGTCAAGGACTTGCAGATCAGGGATGGGCTGCACGTTTATGGCCGCGCGCCCGATCCGCAACGCCGCGAAGAGTTCCTCGCCTCGCTTGCGCAGTCCAACCCGCAAGTACCCGCGGACACGCTCGCCGCGCGTTTCGATCAGGCCGCCGCCGGCGAGCGCGAAGCGCTGATCGCCGCGCTCGACGGCAAATTCGTGGCCCCGGGTCCGTCCGGCGCGCCGACGCGCGGCCGCGCCGACGTGCTGCCCACCGGGCCGCAATCTCTACGCCATCGATCCGCGCGCCGTGCCGACTCGCTCCGCGCTCGTGCTCGCCGAGAAGGCGGCCAAGGAATTGCTCCGCCGCCACCTCCAGGATCAATGGCGACTGGCCCCGCGCGCTGGTGATGGACGTATGGGGTAGCGCCACCATGCGCACCGGCGGCGAGGATCTTGCGGTGGCACTTCTGCTCATGGGCGCGCGGCCCGTGTGGGATCAGGGCTCTGCCCGCGTGAGCGGCATCGAGATTTTGCCGATTGCCGAGCTCGATCATCCGCGCCTTGACGTGACCTTGCGCATCTCAGGCCTGTTCCGCGACGCCTTCGAGGCGCAGATCGCACTGTTCGACGAGGCGGTGCGCGCCATCGCTTCGCGCGACGAGCCTGACGATTGGAATCCGCTTGCCGCTTCCGCGCGCGGGCTGCAAGGCGAGGCGTTGCGGCGCGCCACCGCGCGCATCTACGGCGCTGCGCTCGGCGACTACGGAGCCGGCGTCACCGAGCGCGTTGAGCGCGGCGCCTGGGATGCACGCGCCGATCTCGGCCTCGATTATCTCGCTGCCTCCGCGACCGCCTATGGCAAGGGCCTCGACGGTATCGCCGACAGCGACGGCTTTGCCGCACGCGTGAAAGCGCGCCGACGCCTTCCTGCATCAGCAGGACCACGCCGAGATCGATCTGCTCGATAGTCTCGACTACGCGGCTTACGAGGGCGGGTTCGCTGCCGCAGCCGACCGCCTCGGCAATGCGCCGGCGCTCTATCACACCGACATCTCGCGCCCAGACGCGCCGAAGGTGCGCACCCTCGTGGAGGAAATCGCCCGCATCGTGCGCGGCCGCGCTGCCAACCCCGCCTGGATCGAAGGCATGATGCGCCACGGCTATCGCGGCGCCGCCGAAGTGACGCGCGGCGTCGAAGGCCTGTTCGCCTTTGCCGCAACGCTGCCGGCGCGTCTCGACAGCCAATTCGATGTGCTGTTCGACGCGACGCTCGGCAACGAGACCGTCGACAATTTCCTGCGTCAGGAGAATCCGCAAGCGCGCGAGGCCATGGCCGCGCGCTTCGACGAAGCCATTCGCCGCGATTTGTGGCGCCCGCGCCGAAACAGCGTTGCGCGAATGCGTGAGGCGTCATGACCGCGGCCCCTGCCATCAAGGGCTGGTGCCCGACGCTGCTCTCGCCGATGCAGTCCGGCGACGGCTGGCTCGCGCGCGTGAAACCGAGCGCTGGTGTATTGAGCGCCGCAGCTGCGCGTCTCATTGCCGACGCCGCGCGCCGTCACGGCAACGGTCACATCGACCTCACCTCGCGGGGCAATCTCCAGATCAGGGGCCTCAACCCCCGCTCGGCGGAAGATTTCGCCGAGACCATCATCGGCGCCGGCCTCGCCAATACCAACCCGCTGCTCGAATCCGTCCGCAATGTCATAGCGAACCCGCTCGGGCCTGACGATTCCTCCGCCGCTTTCGACTCTCACGCCGTCGCGCGCGACATCGAAGTCCATGCTTGCGGAAGAGCCGGTGCTTTGGGCGCTGCCGTCAAAGTTCGGCATCCTCGTCGATGGTGGCGGCGCGCTGCCGCTGGCAGACATCACCGCCGACATCATGGTCCGCTCGGGGGAGGGTGCTACTGCCGTCCACCTCGATGGCGGGACGCTCGCTGCGTTTTGCGCTCCATCCTCACTCACCGAAGCGGCGAAGGCCTTCGCGCTCGCCTTCCTTCGCCTGTCCGCGCAACGGAGCGAGAAGCCGCGCCGGACGCGCGCGCTGGTGATGGCGGTTGGCGAGGAGGCGATCTTCGCCGAAGCAGGCTTGATTGCCCACGCGCCTATCGGACTCGGGTCCGAAGCCAAATTACCTATTGGATTCATATCATTGGGATATCGGTCGCGGAGCGCCTTCGGCGTTGGGCTGCCTTTCGGCCGCATCGAAGCCGATGCGTTGAACGCGCTTGCCGATATCTCTGAGCGTTACGGCGATGGACACGTGCGCACCACACCCTGGCGCGCGCTGCTGCTGACCGGCATCGCGGCTGGCGATGAAGACAGCCTGCGTGACGAAGTCACGGCACTCGGTCTCATTACCGATCCCGCCGATCCACGCCTCAACATCTTCGCCTGCGTCGGCGCACCGGACTGCATGAGCGCGGGCGTCGACGCGCGTGGCGATGCCGCCCGCCTCGCAACGATCATCGGCGCGGGACACAACGACATGCTCCATGTCTCAGGCTGCAGCAAATCCTGCGCCCATCGTGGTCCAGCGTCGCTCACCCTCGTCGGCCGTGACGGTCGCTACGATCTCATCCGCAATGGCAATGCCACCGGTCGGCCAAGCCTGGTAGGTCTCAGCCATCGATCAGATCGAAGCACTGCTTCAGTCCGTCAAAGGACAGCGTTCATGAGCGCGGAATACGACTACGCCCGCGACGGCGCCGAAATCTATCGGCGCTCCTTCGCCATCATCCGCAGCGAAGCCGACCTCGCGCGCTTCACGCCTGACGAAGCCCGCGTCGCCGTGCGCGTCATTCATGCCTGCGGCATGGTGGAGATCGCCCGCGACCTCGTGTTCGGCCCCGGCTTCGTCGCCGCGGCGCGCGGCGCGCTTCTGCAAGGCAAGCCGGTCTTCTGCAACTCAAAGATGGTGGCGAACGGCATCACCCGGGCGAGGCTTCCCGCCGGCAACGAGATCGTCTGCACGCTCGACTCGCCGGGCATTGCCGAGCGCGCCGCGCGCCTCGACACCACGCGCTCTGCCGCAGCCCTCGATCTCTGGCTCGACAATCTCGGCGGCTCGCTCGTCGCCATCGGCAATGCGCCGACGGCCCTGTTCCGCCTGCTCGAGCTGATCGATCTGGGCGCGCCGAAACCTGCGGCGATCATCGGCATGCCTGTCGGCTTCGTGGGCGCCGCCGAATCCAAAGATACCCTCGCCACTCACGGCGGCGTACCGTTCCTCATCGTCAAGGGCCGCAAGGGCGGCAGCGCCATGGCCGTCGCCGCGGTCAATGCGCTCGCCAGCGAGGCTGAGTGATGGCTGCGCGCGGCACACTTTACGGCGTCGGTGTCGGCCCAGGAGACCCTGAGCTGATGTCGATCAAGGCCGTGCGCATTCTGAAGTTTGCGCCGGTCATCGCCTATTTCGCCAAGAAGGGGAGCGTCGGCAATGCGCGCCGCATCGTCGACGGCCAGCTCAACCCTGACGCGGAGCTTGTCCGCCTCGATTATCCCTTCACCACCGAGCTGCCCGAGACCGACCCCTGCTATCGCGATGCGCTTGTCGCTTTCTACGATGCGAGCGCCGCGGCGCTCGCGGCCAAGCTCGACGCCGGTCAGGACGTCGCCGTGATCTGCGCCGGCGATCCCTTCTTCTATGGCTCCTACGCGCATCTGCATGAGCGCCTCGCAGACACGCATCGTTGTGAAGTCATCCCAGGCATCACCGCCATGAGCGGCTGCTGGACCAGCGCCTCGATGCCAATGACCTGCGGCGACGAGATGCTGGCCGTGCTGTCCGGCACCATGGACGGCGACGCTCTCTCCGAGCGGCTCGCCGCCTGCGAGGCGGCAGTGATCATGAAGGTTGGCCGCAACCTCGCCAAGATCAGGCAAGCGCTCGCGCGTGCCGGCAAGCTCGATCGCGCCGTCTATGTCGAGCGCGGCACCATGCCCGAGGAGCGCATCATCCGCCTCGCCGACAAGCCCAATGACGAGGCGGCCTATTTCGCCGTCGTGCTCGTTCCGGGGGAGAGGAAGCCGTTATGACCGGTCGCCTCGCCATTGTCGGCCTCGGTCCCGGCGCGCCCGAGCTGGTCACGCCGCTCGCGTCGGAGACGCTCACCGCCGCCAGCGACCTCGTCGGCTATGCGCCCTATCTCGCCCGCGTGCCCGAGCGCCCCGGCCAGCTTCGCCACGCGTCCGACAATCGCGAGGAGCTGGCCCGCGCCCGCCAAGCTCTCGAGCTTGCCGCATCGGGGAAGTCTGTTGCCGTCGCGTCCTCCGGCGATCCAGGCGTGTTCGCCATGGCAAGCGCGGTGTTCGAGGCGATCGAAGCGGGCAAGCCAGCGTGGCGCGATGTCGAGGTGACGGTGGTGCCCGGCGTTTCGGCCATGCTCGCCGCCGCTGCCAGTATCGGCGCGCCGCTTGGGCATGATTTCTGCGTGATCTCGCTGTCGGACAATCTCAAGCCGTGGGATCTGGTGCTGAAGCGTCTCGAAGCCGCGGCAGCCGGCGACTTCATTATTGTGCTCTACAATCCTGCCTCGAAGGCGCGGCCCTGGCAGCTTGGCGAAGCCTTTCGCCTCATCGCGCAGCACCGTGCGGGCTCAACCCCTGTGATCTTCGCCCACGCCGTGAGCCGGCCCGACGAGCGCATTGACATCACGACCCTTGCCGACGCCGATGCCGCGCAAGCCGACATGCGCACGCTCATTATTATAGGGTCGAGCACGACGAAGCTCGTCACTGGCAGCAATGGAAGGCGATTCGTCTACACGCCCCGGCACGCGGAGCTGGTCGAGCCATGAGCGCGCTCAAGCCAGGCAAGCGCTTCGGCGACCGTCTCGACGGACGGCGCCTCCGGGAGTACCGGGCGCTCGACCATGATCACGGGCAGCGACAGCGCACGGGCAGCTTCGAGCTTGGCGGCGGCGCCGGCGCCTCCCGAGTTTTTGGTGACGATCAGTTCGATTCTATGAGCCTCGAGCAATGCGCGCTCGTCGGTGACGTTAAACGGCCCGCGCGCGGTGATCAGCTCAACACGCGGCGGCAGCTCTTGCGGAGAGGGCGCCTCGACGCTGCGCACAATATAGAAGTGTTGTGGCGCTGCTCTGAAGGGCGCGAGCTCCATGCGCCCGGTGGTGAGAAAGACGCGCCGCGGGTCCTGTCCGATCGCCGCCGCTGCCGCTTCGAGGCTCTCCACCATGATCCAGCGGTCGCCATCGCGCTGGGCCCAAGGCGGGCGGCGGATGGCGAGGAACTTCGTTCCCGCGATTTTTCCGGCCTCCACCGCATTCGCCTTCATCTGCACAGCGAAGGGATGGGTTGCGTCAACGAGGAGATCGAAGCGCTCCTCGGCGATGACGCGCGCGAGCCCCTCAGCGCCGCCGAACCCGCCTGTGAGCAGCTTGCCAGGAAGGGCCACGGGCTCCGAAGTTCTCCCGGCGAGCGACAGGGTCACGTCAAAACGCGCGTCGCCTTGAAGCGCGCGGGCGAGGTCGGCGGCCTCGCCGCTGCCGCCGAGAATGAGAAGCTTCGCTGGTTTCATCACGCCGAGGTCGCATTGTGAGCGCCGCCGGTCAACAGGCGCGATGGCTCGCCATCGTCGGCATCGGCGAGGATGGGGCCGAAGGGCTCTCGCCGGCCGCACGCGCTCTCATCGCCAATGCCAAGCTGGTGATCGGCGGCAAACGGCATCTCGCCCTTGCCGACGACCTGCCGAGCGGCGAGCTCAAGGCCTGGCCGAGCCCCATCGCCCAATCCATCCCCGCAATCCTCGCCCATCGCGGCGAGCCGGTCGCGGTGCTCGCCTCCGGCGATCCGTACTGCTTCGGCGTCGGCGCCATGCTGTCTGCCCATGTGCCGGCGGAGGAGACCATTTGCGTGCCGGCGCCGTCATCGCTGTCGTTGGCTTGCGCGCGGCTCGGCTGGGCGCTGGATGATGTTGCTGTGGTGTCGCTCTGCGGCAGGCCCATCGAGACGCTTGCGCCGGCGCTCCAGCCGAAGCGCCGCGTGCTCGCGCTCTCCGCCGATGCGACCACACCTGCCGCGGTCGCGCGTTATCTCTCCGCCCGCGGCTTCGCGCGGTCGACGCTGCATGTGCTCGAAGCCTTGGGTGGCCCACGCGAGCGCGTGCGCAGCACCACCGCCGATCGTTTTGGCTTCAACGATGTCGAGGCGCTGAACCTGATCGCCATCGAGGTCGAGGCGAGCCCTGGCGCCAAGATCATCCCACTCGCCTCTGGGCTGCCTGACGAGATGTTCGAGCATGACGGCCAGATCACCAAGCGCGAGATCAGGGCCGTGACGCTCTCCTCGCTCGGGCCTCGTGCCGGCGAGTTGCTGTGGGACATTGGTTGCGGCTCTGGCTCCATCGCCATCGAGTGGCTGCTGCGGCATCACGCGAACCACGCCATCGGCATCGAGCGCGATCCGCTGCGCGCCGCTCGTGCCGCGCGCAACGCCGCCGAACTTGGCGTGCCTCTGTTAGAAGTCGTCACCGGCGAAGCTCAAGCCACACTCGATAAGCTGCCAACGCCAGACGCCATCTTCATCGGGGGAGGGGGCGAGCCTGCGCTGATCGACAAGGCCTACGCTGCGCTGAAGCCTGGCGGCCGCATCGTCGCCAACGCCATCACCCTCGACACCGAGACGGCGGTGCTCGCCGCGCAAAGCAGGTTCGGCGGCACGCTGACCCGCCTCTCCGTCGAGCGCCTCGATGCGGTCGGTGGCAAGCAGGCGTTCCGCCCCGCCATGACCGTCACCCAGTGGAGCGCCGCCAAGCCATGACCGTGCATTTCATCGGCGCGGGTCCAGGCGCGCCGGATCTTCTCACGCTGCGCGGCGCCGACCTCATCTCGCGCTGCCCGGTTTGTCTTTATGCAGGCTCGCTGGTCAACAAAGAGATCCTCGCGCTCTGCCCCGCGGGCGCGCGCATCGTCGACACGGCACCAATGAGCCTCGATGAGATCGTCGCCGAGTTCGAGGCGGCGCATCGCGCCGGCCACGACGTTGCCCGGCTTCATTCCGGCGATCTGTCAGTATGGAGCGCGGTCGGCGAGCAGCTTCGCCGACTCGATGCGCTTCGCATTCCCTACACGCTGACCCCCGGCGTTCCTGCCTTCGCTGCCGCCGCGGCTGCGCTCAAGCGCGAGCTGACGTTGCCTGAGGTGGCGCAGTCGCTCGTGCTCACGCGCATCAGCGGGCGCGCATCGTCCATGCCGCCGCGCGAGACGCTCCCTGCCTTTGCCGCGACCGGCGCCACCCTCGTGCTCCATCTCTCCATCCAGGCGCTGCCGCGCGTGATCGAAGAGCTGACGCCTCACTATGGCGCCGACTGTCCTGCTGCCGTCGTGGTGCGCGCGAGCTGGCCAGACGAGCGCATCATCGAAGCGACACTCGGCACGCTGCTCGGCGAAGTCGCCAACGATCCGCCAGAGCGCACCGCTCTGATCCTGGTTGGCCGCGTTCTCGCTGCGGAAGACTTCCGCGACAGCGCGCTCTATGACGCCAACTACCGGCGCCGCTACCGCTTGGGAGGCGCCGCATGAACTGGCTTGATCGCGGAACGTCCCGCCAGTTTTCCCTCGCGGTCGAAAATCACGATGTCGAGCGCCGTGTCGGCCCCGGCCAGAACCTCCGCCGCGACATCCCACGCACGCGCCGCCACCGCATCGCCGAGATGAAATGCCCTCGCTCTCGGCGAGAGCAAAAGCCTCAGGCGTGGTGTTGGCGCCGACGATGCTGCGCGCGAGCTCCTCAGAGCCGCCGCACGCTCGCGCCACCTCAGCCAGCGCGCCAAGCTCGACGCGCCCGCGGGCGGAATGAAGATCGAGCATGCCTTGCGCGAGCTTGGTGATCTTGGCGATGCCGCCGGCGATGGTGACGCGCGGCACGGGATGGGTGCGCAGATATTTGAGCGTGCCGCCGACGAAATCGCCCATGTCGAGCAGCGCGGTCTCGGGAAGATCGTAGAGCGCCTTGACTGCGGCCTCGGAGGTGCGCCCAGTGGCGCCGGCAACATGGGTGAGCCCGGTCGCGCGGGCCACGTCGATGCCGTTATGGATCGAGGCGATCCACGCCGCGCAGGAATAGGGGATCACCACGCCGGTGGTGCCGAGGATCGACAGCCCGCCGACAATGCCGAGCCGCGCGTTCAGCGTCTTCGCCGCCATCTCCTCGCCATGCGGAATGGCAATCTCGATCTCGACATCGCCGTCGCGTCCGAGCGCGCGCGCCACTTGCGCGATCTCCGCCCGCATCATCTTGCGCGGCACTGGGTTGATCGCGGGCTCTCCCGGCGGCACCGGAAGACCCGGCAGCGTCACGGTGCCGACGCCCGGCCCAGCCTTGAACTGAACGCCGCTTCCTGCCGCGCCCGGCCGCACCGTGGCGAGCACCAACGCGCCATGGGTCACGTCTGGATCGTCGCCGGCATCCTTGATCACGCCGGCGGTCGCCGTCCCGTCGCCCTGCCGATTGACGGCGAGCGCGAAGGCGACGCTCTGGCCGCCGGGAAGCGTGATCTCAACGGGATCTGGGAACTCGCCGGTCAGAAGCGCGGTGAAGGCAGCCTTGGCCGCTGCCGTAGCGCAAGCGCCGGTGGTCCAGCCGCGGCGGAGCGGGCGTGCCTCGTCCAATTCGCTCATGAGAAAGGCAATAGAGCTTTGCCGCTTCCCTGTCACCGCGAGGGATGTCCGGCATGAACGACCGCTTGCGCAGCGCCATGGCCGGATTTCCGCGGTTTGAGCCGGGCCATGTATGGCTTGCCGGCGCAGGCCCAGGGGATCCGGGCCTGCTCACGCTGCATGCGCTTGCCGGTCTCGCCGAGGCCGATGTCGTGGTGCATGACGCGCTGGTCGATCCGCGCGTGCTGGCGCTCGCCCATCCCGGCGCCATGCTCGAATTTGCCGGAAAACGCGGCGGCAAGCCGTCGCCCTCGCAAGCCAACATCACCGACCGGCTCATTGCGCTCGCCCGCGCCGGCCATCGCGTGCTGCGCCTGAAGGGCGGCGATCCTTGCGTGTTCGGGCGGGGCGGGGAAGAGGCGCTGGCGCTCGCCGCGGCCGGCGTTCCGTTTCGCATCATCCCTGGCGTCACTTCCGGGCTCGCGGCGCTGACCGTGGCCTCGATCCCGGCGACCTTGCGCGGCGTGAGCCAGGCCTTGATCCTGGTCACCGGCCATTGCGGCGATGAGGAAGACGCCGTCGATTGGGCGGCACTCGCGCAAACCGGCCAGCCGATCGTGCTCTATATGGCTTTGAGCAATCTCGATGGCATCGCAGCGTCGCTCATGAACGCAGGCCTCGATCCGCACGAGCCCGTCGCGGTGATTGCCTCGGCGACGCTGCCCGAGGAGCGTATCCTCATCTCCGAGCTCCACCGCGTCGCCGCCGAGACGCGAGAGCTTGCCTTCGAGGCGCCCGCCATCATCGCCATTGGTGCTATCGTGAAGGTGAGAGCGAAGCTTCTCGACCTCGCGGCCAAGGTGCCAGAGATGGTGGCGTGACATGCGGGCGAAGACAAAGGCGCTCCTCATCGCCGCCCCGCGCTCCGGCGCGGGCAAGACCACGGTCACGCTTGCGCTCATCGCCGCCTTTCGCCGCCGTGGCTTGACGGTGCGCGCCGCGAAATGCGGGCCCGACTATATCGACCCCGCCTTCCATGCCGAAGCTGCCGGCGCGCCCTGCCTCAATCTCGATAGCTGGGCCATGGGGCCTGCGCTCCTCGACAGCGTCGCCTATGAGGCGTCGGCCGGCGCCGATCTCCTGATCGTCGAATCCGCCATGGGCCTGTTCGACGGCGCGGGCACCGGCGCGATCGGCGAGGGCGCCGCGGCCGAGCTTGCCGTCCACCTCCGTCTCCCGGTCCTGCTCGTGCTCGATGTCGCCGGCCAAGCGCAATCCGCCGCCGCCTCGGTGCTCGGCTTTGCCAGCTTCGATCCCCGCGTTCGCATCGCCGGCATCATTCTGAATCGTGTCGGCAGCGACCGCCATCGCGCCTCGGTCGAACGCGCCATCGGCACGCTCGACATTCCGGTGGTCGGCGCCATCCCGCGCGACAAGGCGATCCATCTCCCCGAGCGTCACCTCGGCCTGGTGCAGGCGCTCGAGCACAACGACCTCGAGCTTCGCCTGCATCGCCTCGCCGAGCTTGCCGAGCGCAATTGCGATCTCGCCCGCATTCAAGGTCTTGCCGCTCCTCTTAAGGCCGATCAGCGCCCCGTGGCCGCACTTCCGCCGCCGGGTCAGCGCATCGCGCTCGCCTCCGACGCAGCCTTCGCCTTCATGTATCCGCATGTGCTGGGCGGCTGGCGCCGCGCCGGCGCCGAGATCGTCACCTTCTCGCCCCTTGCCGATGAGCCGCCGCCGGAGGATTGCGATGCCTGCTGGCTCCCCGGAGGCTATCCCGAGCTGCATGCCGGCACGCTCGCCAACGCCCGGCGCTTCAAGGCGGGGCTCGCGCAATTCGCCGCGAGCAGGCCGGTGCATGGCGAGTGCGGCGGCTACATGGTGCTTGGGGAGGGGCTGGTCGATGCCGACGGCGCGCGTCACGCCATGGTTGGCCTGCTCACGCCATGCGACGAGCTTCGCCGAGCGCCGCCTGCATCTCGGCTATCGCGCCGCGACTTTGCTCCAGGACTGCCCGCTCGGGGTCGCCGGCACGCGGCTGCGCGGTCACGAATTCCACTACGCCTCGCTCATCGAGGCGGGCAGCGATGAGCCCCTTGCCGAATTGTTCGACGCCGAAGGCGTGGGCCTCGGGCCGAGCGGCGGCAGGCGCGGCCACGTCAGCGGCGCCTTCTTCCACGCCATCGCCCGCGAGGAGGGCCTTGCCGGCGAGCAGAAGATCGCGAAGCTCGCATGAGCGGCATCGCCAGTCTCGCCGAGTTGCGCGAGCGCCTTGCCGACCTCCCAGAAGGCGATGACCGTGCGGCGGCGGCGATTGCCGAGCGTCAGTCGCGCCTCACCAAGCCGCAAGGAAGCCTCGGCCGGCTCGAGGAGCTCACCGCATGGCTCGGACGCTGGCAGGGCCGCGAAGCGCCGCGCCTCGATGACGTCTCGGTGCTGGTCTTCGCCGGTAATCACGGCGTGGCGGCGCGCGGCGTCTCCGCCTATCCCGCCTCGGTCACCGCGCAGATGGTGGCGAATTTCGAGGCCGGTGGTGCTGCCATCAATCAGATCTGCAAATCCGTCGGCGCGCACTTGCGCGTGATCCCGCTGAAGCTCGATGCCCCCACCGGCGATTTCACGGAAAAGCAGGCCATGAGCGAGGCGGAATTCGTGGAGGCTGTGGCGGCGGGCTACGATGCGGTGCCGCCGCAAGCGCCGATCTCATCTGCCTCGGCGAGATGGGAATCGGCAACACCACCGCTGCGTCGGCGCTCGCCGCGGCGCTGCTCGGCGGCGGCGGCGAGCGATGGGCGGGGCGCGGCACCGGCCTCGACGATGCCGGCCTGGCGCGAAAGCGCGAGGTCATCGACGCAGGCCTCACCCGTCACCAGACCCATCACGCAGACCCGCTCGCCGCGAGCATGATCTTCGGCGGCCGCGAGCTTGCCGCCATCCTCGGCGCCACGCTCGCCGCCCGCCGCCATCGCATTCCCGTGCTGCTCGACGGCTTCGTCGCCACCGCTGCCGCCGCCCCGCTTGCGCGGCTGCAACAGGGCGCCCTCGACCACGCGCAGGTTGCGCATTGCTCGGCGGAAGCAGGCCATCGCGGGCTCTGCGCCGCGCTCGGCATGCGGCCGATCCTCGATCTCGACATGCGGCTTGGCGAAGGCTCTGGCGCCGCGCTCACCGTGTCGGTGCTGCGAGCCGCGCTCGCCTGCCATTTCGGCATGGCCACCTTCGATGAGGCGGGGGTCGATGAACGCGACTGAGATTCTGCGCCAAAGGCTGATCGAGCTTGCCGCCGCCTTCGCGCTCCTTACCCGGCTCCCCGTGCATCGTTTCGCCCTGCCGCGACTGACAGTGCAGGCGGATGCCGTGTGGGCCTATCCGGTGGTCGGGGCCGCGATCGGCGCCATCGGCGGCGCGGTCTATTGGCTTGCCCATTCGCTCTCCTGCCCGCCGGCGCTCGCGGCGATTTGCGCGATTCTCGCCATGATCCTCGCCACCGGCGCCATGCACGAGGACGGGCTTGCCGATTTCGCCGATGGACTAGCCGGCGAAACGAAAGAGCGCAGCCTCTCCATCATGCGCGATCACCAGATCGGCACCTATGGTGTCATCGCTCTCGTGCTGTCGCTTGCCATGCGCGCCACCGCCATCACGCTGATCGCCGAGCCGCACGCGGTGATGGCGGCGCTGGTCGGCGCCGGCGCCGCCAGCCGCTTGAGCGCTGTTCTGATCATGACGGTGCTCCCCCCGGCGCGGCGCGACGGGTTGTCGGCCTCGGTCGGAAGCCCAACCGCGGGCCTTGCCGGCATCACTTTGTGCCTCACCTTCATGATCGCCTGGCTGGTCCTGCCCTTTGTGGTCGCGCTGCTCCTGATCTTGAGCGCGATCGTCTCCGCGATGGTGCTTGGCCGCGTGGCGCTGACCCGGCTCGGAGGCCAGACCGGCGACGTGCTCGGCGCCTCGAGCCAGGTCTGCGAATGTCTCGCCTTGATCGTTCTGGTGATCGCCTGACCTCGGAAGTTTGACCGGCGTCAAGTTCGCCGTCTCGCTCTTGCGCTCTAATCGATCTGGGCAAGGGGGCGGAGTACGGAGGCTGCGCGATGAAGCATCTGCTGTTTGGAGCGTTCGGCGCCGCCCTTGTGCTGACGAGCGCCACGGCCGCCATCGCCGCTGAACAGGCCGGCGACCCGCAGGCCGGTTTCGAATATGCGCATACATATTGCGCGACCTGCCACGGCATCTCCGAGGAGAAGTCGCCTCTGCCTGAAGCGACGCGCTTCAGGCTTGTCGCCGATCGGCCGGGCATGACGGCGACGGCTTTGCAAGTCTGGATGCAAACCTCGCATCCCACCATGCCCAACATCATCGTTGCGCCGAAAGACATGCTGAACGTCATCGCCTATATCGTCAGCCTCAAAGGCCGCGAGGCAGACAAACCTTGAGCAAGCTCGTCAGGATTCTCCTTCCCGTCAGCCATCAGGGCACGACCGAGGCTTGCCGGGATGCTGCCTTCCGCCTCGCGATAGACTCCGGCGCAGAGCTCGAAGTCTTGCATCTCTGCGCGGCGGCCTGGCAGCGCCTGCCGTACTCCACCGAGCTCAGCCCCTTCTATTCCCAGGAGTTGATCGACATCGGCCGCGATCAGATCGTGCAGGAGCAGGCGCAAGCCAAGGCTTGGTTCGAGCAGGCCTCACGCGTTCATTCCTGCTCGACCGCTCGGTTCCAGACCATCGAGGGCTTTCTCACCCCTGTCGTGACCGGCCGCGCCCGCGTCGCCGATTTGAGCGTGGTGCCGAGCATCGGCGAGAAGGACGACGAGTTCTGGGCAGGGATACGCGACGCGGTTCTGTTCCAGTCCGGGCGGCCGGTGCTCATCGTTCCCGACGGGGCCTCCAGCGCGTTTGGCGAGACGGTGGTCGTCGCCTGGAAGGACGGGGTGGAGGCGGTCCGTGCCGTGGCTGCGGCAGCACCCTTCTTTGCCAAGGCCGCCAGCGTCAGCCTGCTTTCCGTCGCTGAAAGCGATGAGGACGACACTTCGCTTGCGGCGATGGCCGAATATCTCACGCTGTCGGGTCTCAAGGTCGACGCGTCGAGGATCGCAGCACCCGCCGGCGGCGTCGCCAAGACGCTGCTCAGCGAGGCCTCGGCCAAGCCCGGCGCGTTGCTCGTCATGGGCGCCTATGGCCATTGGCGGTGGCGGGAATGGGTCTTTGGCGGCGTCACCCAAGAGGTGCTGCGCAGCACCACCCTGCCGGTGCTGATGGCGCATTAGCGCGAGGCGGCGCTAGCGCCTGGTCAGAACGCCGTAGAGAAGGCCGGCGCCGAAGGCGATGCCGATCGCGGAAAGTGGATTGCGTTGAACGGCGCAAGCGAGGTCGTCTAGCGCCGCCCCCGCCAGAGCTTGCACGTTTTCGACCTGGTGGGAGCCGAGCTTCTTAACATCGCCGGTCAGACCCTTGAGGTCCTCGCGGAGGCCGGAGATGTCCTTGGCAATCTTGTGTAGATCGTCGCCAAGCGGATATGCGTCTGGCATATCGGCGTCGTTGGGCGCCATATCGTCCTCCCTTTACCAAATGCGGCTAGCCTAACGGTCTTTTCCGTCCCAAACATGACACAGTTGAGCCGCGCAAGGTGCCTTGAGTGAGCCTACTTTCCGAATCCGGCCAATTGGCGAAATTGACGCGAACACTTCAGTTTCCTCGCTCCGCTGCGGCGCATTATTGGCTCGCTGTCGTGGCCGTCGCCGCATTGCTCCTGCTCCGGCTGGGGCTCGGTCCTTTGCTGCACGGGCACGGCGCCTTCCTGCTGTTCATCCCGGCCATTCTGCTTGCCGCCGGTGTCGGCGGATTGGGCCCCGGCCTGCTCGCCACGGCTCTCAGCGTGCTGGCGGGCATTTTCGCCGGCGGCACAGAGACCCTGACCACACCCGAACTCGTCGAGATCGCGATTTTTGCCGCCGTCGGCATCGGCATCTCCTGGTTCGGCGAGCAGCTTCACCGCACTCGCATCCACGATCGGGAGACCGCCCGCGTCCTCCGCGCCCGCGAGGCGCATCTGCAGGTCGGTGCTCGATACCGTGCCTGACGCGACGGTGGTGATCGACGACCGGGGTGTCATTCAATCGTTCAATGCCGCTGCCGAGCGTCTGTTCGGACGTCGGGAAGATGAGGTTGTTGGACAGAATGTGAAGATGCTCATGCCCACGCCCTTCCGCGAGGAGCATGACGGCTACATCTCCCGCTACCTCACCACCGGCGAGAAGCGCATCATCGGCATCGACCGCGTCGTCACCGGGCAGCGCAAGGATGGCTCCACCTTCCCCATGAAGCTCGAGGTGGCCGAAGTGCGGACCGGAGAACGCCGCTACTTCACCGGTTTCATCCGCGACCTGACCGAACGGCAGGCGACAGAGCGCCAGCTCGAGGAGCTCGAGTCCGAGCTCGCCCGCCTGTCGCGGCTCACCGCCATGGGCGAGATGGCATCGACGCTCGCGCACGAGATCAACCAGCCGCTCTCCGCCATCGCCAATTATCTGCAAGGCTGCCGGCGCCTGATCGAGGGGATCGATCATCCGAACGCGCCGAAGATCCACGACGCCTTGTCCGAGACCACGCATCAGACGCTCCGCGCCGGCCAGATCATCCGCCAATTGCGCGAGTTCGTGTCGCGCGGCGAGACCGAGAAGCGGCCGGAGAACATCAACAAGCTGGTCGAGGAGGCGAGCGCCTTGGCCCTTGTCGGGGCCAAGGAGCAGGGTGTTAAAACAGTCTTCCGCTTCGATACGCGCACGGGCCCGGTGCTGGTGGAAAAGGTGCAAATTCAGCAGGTTCTCCTCAATCTGATCCGCAACGCCATCGAGGCCATGCAAGGGTGCGCGCGAAAGGAGCTGGTGGTGGAAACGGTCCTGTTGGATCGGGGCATGGTCGAGGTCAGGGTCGCCGACACCGGTACCGGCCTTGCCGAGGAGATCGTGCCCCGCCTGTTTCAGCCTTTCGCCACCACCAAGCCCGCCGGCATGGGCGTCGGCCTCTCCATCTCCAAGCGCATCGTCGAGGCCCATGGCGGAGAGCTGTGGGCCGAGGCAAATCCTGGCGGCGGGACCCTGTTCCGCTTCACGCTTGAGCCGTCGACCGAAATGAGGGGCCGCGATGCCGGGTAGTTTCGTTGTGCACATCGTCGACGACGACGAGGCGGTGCGCCAATCGCTTGCCTTTCTGTTGAGCACTGCCGGCATTCCCGTCAGGGTCTACGAATCGGCGACGTCCTTCCTTGCCGGTCTTCCGACGCTCCAGGCTGGCTGTCTGATCACCGACGTGCGCATGCCGGACATGACCGGCCTCGAGCTGTTGCAGCAACTGCGCGGCAAGGGCATCAAGCTTCCGGTCATCGTCATCACCGGTCATGGGGACATTCCGCTCGCCGTCGAGGCGATGAGATGCGGTGCGCTCGATTTCATCGAGAAGCCGTTTGCCGAAGAGTCGATTCTCCGGGCGGTCCGCGCCGCCGAGGATCGCATCAAGAAGCTCGAACCGCGATCCGGAGAGGAGGCGCAAGTCGCTTCACGGCTTGCCTCGCTCTCTGAGCGCGAGCGGCAGGTGCTCGATGGGCTCGTTGCCGGGCATGCCAACAAGGTCATCGCGCATGCAGCTCGGCATCAGCCCGCGCACCGTCGAGGTCTATCGGGCAAATCTCATGACGAAGATGCAGGCGAAGAGCCTGTCCGAGCTGATCCGCATGACGCTCGCCGTCGGCCGGCCCGACTGACCTTCAGGCAAATTCATCCTCACATTGCCAGAGAGCTTTGACACAGCTCAAAGCTCGCCGCGGCACATTTGCCTACCGTCCTCTGGTTTGCGTGAAGGCTCGCCTGGGTGGGGCCGCGCGAGAGCGAGGACAGGTCAATTGCCGCAGTCGGGTACGGTCCTCATTGCCGTCAGGGATCGGGTGCTCGCCAACTCCTTGCGCTTTTCCTTGGAGCTCGAAGGCTACGAGGCAAAGCTGTGCGAGCCGCCGATCGACGGGCTGGCCAATGGCGAGCACCGGACCTGCCTTCTCCTCGACCAGGAGGTGTTCACCACGATGTGGGGCAGGGGAGGCGCCGGCGCCCTGACGCGATTTGGCCTGCCGACCGTGCTCATGGTGAATCAGCGCACCCCGCGCGTCATGGACCACGCCATTGCCGCTGGCGTGACCACCGTGGTGGAGAAGCCTCTGCTCGGCGGCATTCTTTTCGATGCGATACGATCGGCACTGGACGGAACCGCCAGCTAGACCGAAATTACCCCGCCGCAACCTTTGAACCGCGACCACGGGCGACGCCGCATGCTGTCTTACAAGGAGATGGACAATCTCGCCGCGGTCGAGATCGAGATTTCGGCGCGGGTCTCGACCGAGGAGTTCGATCGCACGGCGAAGAAGCTTGAGGCCTTCATCGTCCGGCATGGCAGGGTGCGCGTTTTGGAGATCATCCATGACTTCGAGGGCATGGACGCCAAGGCGCTGTGGCACGATCTGAAATTCAGCCTCCGCCATCTCAACGATTTCAGCCGCTGCGCCATCGTCTCCGACGCGAGGTTCCTCTCGCTGTGGTCGGCGATCGCCGAACCGTTCATCGACTGCGAGGTCGCCTATTTTCCACCCGACGAGGTTGAAGAAGCGCGCGACTGGCTGCTCTGGCCTGAAGGCGCCGCCGACGTCATCTGACGCAAGTCAGGCTCGTGGATCTCGGGCCTACGTAGTTTCCCGTAGGGAGGCGGCCCGAATTTCCCGGCCCAAGGCATAAGGCTACCAAAGATGTCAGACACCCGAATCCTCAAGGAGGATCACGATGCTGACGCAAGTCGCCCACGCACTCCCGCTTCCGCGCAAGCCTGACATCGCTCTTCCTCTCCGCGGCAAGCGCGCCGACGAATTTTCCGGCCTCGGCGCTCTCGGCATCGCCATGAACTTCGCCCGCAACATGGAGATCTATGCCGAAGGCGAGCCTGCCGGCAACGTCTACAAGGTCATCTCCGGCGTGGTCAGGATCAGCAAGCTGCTCCCCGACGGCAGGCGTCAGATCAGCTCCTTTCATACCGCCGGCGACATGTTCGGCTTCGAGGCCGACGATCTGCATAACGCCTCAGCCGAGGCGGTCACGCCGGTGAAGGTCATCGCCTATAAATGGCAGAGCCTGCTCGACAGCACCCGCTCGGCGAGCGTCGTTCGCGATCTGCTCAATCTCACCATGATCGGGCTGCGGCAAACCCAGGAGCATCTCCTCCTGCTCGGGCGCAAGAACGCGCTTGAGCGCGTCGCGGCTTTTCTGCTCGACATGGCCAAGCGCACCAAGACCGGGCCGGTGGTCGAGCTCGCCATGGCGCGGCACGATATCGCCGACTATCTCGGTCTGACTTTGGAGACCGTTTCACGCATGTTCGCCGAGCTGAAGGAGCAAGGTGCGATCAGGCTCGAAGGTGCACGGCGCGTGCATCTCATAGACCGTGAGCGTCTCGCCGCCATGACTGCGTGAGAGTTCTGCACGCCTCCGGCTATCGGAAGGAGTCTCCCGTGCTTCGATATTTGCTCGCGGCGCTGGCGCTGCCCGTCTTTGCCTCGCTCGCTCTCGCCGGGGTTACCTCGAAACCCGATCCCGTGCAGGGCAAGGTTCTCGCTGAGAAGCTCTGCACCAATTGCCATCTCGTCGGCAGCGCGCAACAGCAGCAGCCGGCCAATGCCGACGTTCCGAGCTTCAAGGAGATTGCCGGCCGCGAGGACCAGTCGGCAGGCGCCATCACCGCGCGCATCATGCTGCCCAAGCACCCGATGCCGCAGATCCCCCTGACCAAGGCCGAGCTTGCCGACCTTGCCGCCTACATTCTCAGCCTGCGTGACGCCGATAAGCCGTAAACCTAGCGGGGCTCTCATGCGTTATGGTGATCTAGGTTCGCGGACGCTCGTAAGGGAGTTGAGGTCATGTCCCGAGATCACGCCACGCGCGGATTTCTCATCCATCTCGGCGTCTATGTGCTGGTGGTCGGCCTGCTCGCCGCGCTCAATCTCTACCGCAACCCTAGCAATCTCTGGTTCGTCTGGGTGCTGCTCGGCTGGGGCATCGGCGTTGCCGCCCATGGCCTTGCGCTCCTGCTTACAACGCAGCGGGCGGCGCGAGGAGATCTTCACCGACAGGAGAAAGAGAAGCTTCCTGGTGCACCTCTTCGTTTATGTCGCGGTGAACGCGCTGTTGATCGTGGTCAATCTCCTCTATTCGCCGGGCCATTATTGGTTCCTCTTTCCGCTGATCGGCTGGGGCCTGCTGCTCGGCGCTCATGCCTATATCGCTTTCCATCGGGAGCGCGGCGCCGCCCGAACAGGAGCTGCCTCATGAAGAAGCCCAAGCTTTGGTACGTGATCGCCGACGGCGGCCGCGCGCGGTTTGTCGAGCGCGACGAGGACGGCGCCTTCCGCACGCTGTCGAGCTTCGTTTCCACCGAGCTGCACAAGAGCGCGCATGAGCTTGGGCGCGATCGCCCGGCGCGGGTCAAGGAGAGCGCGTCGCCGGCCCGCTCGGCGGTCGAGCCGCGCCGCGATCTGCACGAGGCGGCCAAGGAGGACTTCATCCGCACCGTTGCTGACACGCTCGCCGGCGACCTCAAGGACGGGAAATTCGACGAGCTCGTGCTTGTCGCGCCGCCAGGAGTCATCGCCGAGCTGAAGGGCTCGTTGAGCAAGCCAACGGCGAAGATCGTGGTCAAGGAGCTGCACAAGGACCTGACCAAGGTGCCGGACCACGAGCTCACCGGCCACTCTCGCGCAGTAACAAAATCAAAGCCTCGTCATGGCCGGGCTTGAGCCGGCCATCCACGTCTTGCTAGCCGCGCCTCAGCGGCAGTTTCAGCCGCACCTTGCGTAAGGCCAGATCCTCGGGATCGATGGCGATGTCGAAGCCGAGCTCGCGGCACATCTTGAGCATGCGCTCATTGGCGGCGAGCACGTCGCCGTGCAGATCGCGCAAGCCTTCGCTCTCGGCATAGCGGATGAGGTGCTGCATCAGCGTCCAGCCGAGACCGGCGCCCTTCAGATCGCTGCGCACGATCACGGCATATTCGGCGCTCACATAGTCTGGGTCCGCCGCAAGCCGCGCCACGCCGAGCAGCTCGCTTTGATCCTCGCGGAAGGCGACGAAGGCCATGGCGCGGCCATAGTCGATCTGCGTGAAGCGGGCGTTGGTCTTGTGCGAGAATTCCTTGCGCGGGGCGAGGAAGCGGAAGCGGATGTCCTCCGGCGTGAGCCTGGTCTGAAACTCGGCAAGGGCCGGCTCGTCCGCAGGCCTGATCGGCCTGATCAGGACGCGCAAGCCGCTTTGCGTTTCGGCGGTCGTCTCCCAGCGGTTGGGATAGGGCCTGATCGCGAGCCGCGGATTTGGCGCCGGCACATCGAGCTCGTTCCCCTCGATGCGAATGCGGGCATCGAGCGCGATCACGCCGCTCTCGTTGGCGAGCAGCGGATTGATGTCGAGCTCGCGCAAGGCCGGGCAATCCACCACGAGCTGCGACAGCCGCACCAGCGTGTCGGCGATGGCGTCGAGATCGGCGGCGGGCCGGTCGCGATAGCCTTGCAGCAGCCGGTAGATGCGCGTCTGCTGCATGAGGTCGCGGGCAAGCTCGATGTCGAGCGGCGGCAGCGCGACGGCTGAGTCCTTGATGATCTCGGTTGCGGTACCGCCTGCGCCGAACAGGATCACCGGACCGAACAGGCGATCCTCGAACACGCCGAGCAGAAGCTCATGCGCGTTCGGCCACACGATCATCGGCTGCACGGTGAAGCCTTGCAGCCGCGCATCGGGGCGCGCCTTGGCCACGCGGGCGATCATCGCCTCTGCGGCGCCGCGCGCTTCGGCGGGGGAGGCGAGACCGAGATGCACGCCGCCGACATCTGATTTATGCGAGATGTCCTCGGACAGCACCTTGATGGCCACGTTCGGCGCCTGCTTGAGCTGGGCGAAGGCGATCTGCTCCACCTCCTGCGGCGAAGCTGCGATGCTGGTCGGCACCGTGGGGATACCGTAGGCCGCAAGCACCGCCTTGGCCTCCGGCTCGGTGAGCAGCGCACGCTTGGCGCGCGCCGCTTCGCGCATGGCGTCGAGCGCAGCCGCCCGGTCGATGCCGGAGAGGTCGGCCTCGCGCGGCGGCGTGCGCATCAGTGCCGCCTGAGCCTTGGCGTACTGCCAGAGAAAGCCGAAGCCCTTGATCGCCTCGCGCGGCGACTCGTAGGAGGGGATGTCCGCCGCCTGGAACTTCGCCCGCGCCTCGGCTGCGGTATCGGCGCCAAGCCAATTGGTGAGGATCGGCGGCACGCCGGAATTGTGCCTGTGCTTGTCGACCGCGCCGATCACCGCCTCCGCGGCTTCAGTCGAAGAGGCGAGCGCCGTCGGGCAGTTCATCACCAGAATGGCGTTGGCCTGAGCTTGTCCAAGCACCGCCTCCATGGTGGCGGCGTAACGCTCCGCGGTTGCATCGCCGATGATGTCGATGGGATTGGCGCGAGACCAGGTCTTGGGAAGGATGGCGTCGAGCGTGGCCATCAGCTCAGGGCTGACCTTGGCGAGCGACCCGCCGAACTGCACGAGGTCGTCAACGGCGAGGACGCCCGCGCCACCGCCATTGGTCACAATCAGAAGCTCGCTGCCGGCGACCGGCTTGAGGCAGGTGAGGGTCTCAGCCGCGGTGAACAGATCTTCGAGGTCCTCGACGCGCACCAGGCCCGCGCGGCGGAAGGCGCTAGCCACCGCTGCGTCGCTTCCGGCAAGCGCGCCGGTATGGGTCGCGGCGGCTCTCGCCGAGGCTTCGCTCCGTCCTGACTTGATCACCACCACCGGCTTGGCGCGCGCCGCCGACCGGCTCGCCGACATGAATTTGCGCGCCGACGGGATGGTCTCGAGATAGAGCAGGATGGCGCTCGTCGAGATGTCGGCGGCGAGAAAATCGAGCAGGTCGCCGGCATCGACGTCGGCCATGTCTCCCATGGACACGACATACGAAAAGCCGATGCCGCGCGATTCCGCCCAGTCGAGCACGCCGCCCACCAGCGCGCCCGATTGCGACAGGAAGGCGAGCTTGCCCGGCTTCGGCTTGGCCATGCCGAAATTGGCGTTGACCCCGAGCGCCGGCACCCAGATGCCGAGGCAATTCGGGCCGATGATGCGGAGGCAGGTCGGCCGCGCCGCGTCGAGCATCCTCTGGCGGAGCTCGAGGCCAAGCCCGGCGGTAATGACCACCGCAGCCCGCGTGCCCTTCTTGCCTAGCGCGGCGATCAGGCCTGGAACCGTGTCTGGCGGCGTGGCGATGACCGCGAGGTCCGGCGCCTCAGGCAGCTCGTCGATGCTGTGGAAGCCGTCTTGCCCGGCAATCCGCCGGCGCTTGGGATTGACGAGATAGACCGGCCCTGCGAAGCCGCCGCCAAGGATATTCTCCGTGAGCTTCTCGCCCACCGAGCCGCCGTCGTCGCTCGCACCGATCACCGCGATCGAGCTTGGACGCAAGGCATATTCGAGATTGCGAATGGTCATTGGCGGTTCGAGCTGGCTATAGAGGCGGAGGGTTTCAATGAGATGACGGACGGCGATCAGCATAGGGCCCCTCAAGCCTTGACGGAAATCGACGTGGCAAAGATCGGCACGACCGTTAGCCAAACATGACGGCAGCTTCAGGCCCTCAATCCTCCGCGGGAACTCGATTGAGCCACATCCGCGACAAATTGCGGACGGCGGTTCTCACGCCGGTCCGCGCCATGCGGCTCCGCTATCTGCCGCTGCTCATGATCTATTTCGCCTATGGCGCGCTTGGCCTCGTCACCATCGCGCAGGCATTCTGGATCAAGGAAGCGCTGACCTTCACGCCGGCCGAGCTCGCTTCCATCGCCGTCTGGCTGACGCTGCCCTGGACCATCAAGATGGTGTTCGGCCAGCTCGCCGATTCCGTGCCGGTCTTCGGCTCGCAGCGCCGCGCCTATGTCTATATCGGCGCGAGCCTCGTCGCCACCGGGCTCGTCATTCTTGCCGGCGCCGCCGGCGGCTGGATCACCTTCGCCAGCAAGAACGCGCTTTACGTCACCGCCCAGCTTCTCATCGTCATCGGCGTCGTCCTGCAAGACGTGGTCGCCGACGCCATGACCACGGAGGTCGTCGATCGCAAGCGCCCCGACGGCACCCCGCGTCCGTTGCACGAAGTCGAGCGCGAGCTTGGCCTCGTGCAGGTCCTTGGCAGGCTTGCGCTGTGGTCAGGCATCCTCTCGGTCGCCGGGCTCTCGGGCTGGCTCGCGCAGATCTTCAGTTACGAGACCGTGTTCCTGCTCGGGCTGATCGTGCCGGCGATCTCCGTCACCGGCGCCACCCTCGTGCGCCTCGACGGCGCGAGCCCGCGGCCGATCGATTGGCGCATCCTCGGCGGCGGGCTCCTGTTCGGCGCCGCCGTGCTTGCCATCGGCCTTGGCGGTCTGCCCTTCGGCCAGGAGCTCATCTTCCTCATCTCGGTGACCATCATCGGGCTGATGCTCGCCCGCGTCGCTCAGGACGTCGATGAGACAGCACCGCAAGAAGATCCTCTTCGCCGCGCTGGTTATTTTCTTCTATCGCGCCACACCTGGCGTAGGGGAGGGCTATCGCTGGTTCACCATCGACGTGCTCGGCTTCGACGAAGGCTTCTACGGCACGCTGGCGCAGATCGGCGCTGGCTTGAGCCTCGCCGGCGCCTGGCTGTTCTCCGACGTCATCACCCGCCAGCCGATCGCCAAGGTGCTGCTCTGGCTCACCATCCTCGGCACCATCCTGACGCTGCCGTCGCTCGCGCTCGCGCTCAGATGGGATGAGTGGACGGAACAGATGTTCGGCTTCGGCGCTCGCACCATCGCCTTCGTCGACACCACCGTTTCCTCGCCCTTTGTCGAGCTCAGCATGATCCCGGCCTTGACGCTGGTCGCTCTCAACGCCCCGCCTGGCCGCCGCGCCACCTGGTTTGCGCTGATGGCCTCGCTCATGAACGTTGCGCTGGTTGCAGGGCAACTACAGACCAAATATCTCAATCTCTTGTTCGACGTCGATCACGGCGCTTACGAGAATCTGCCTGTTCTCGTCGGCGCGGTGCTGCTGATCGGCTTCGTCGTGCCGGTTGCCGGCGTGCTTGCTTTCGGCAGGCGCGCCACGTGACTCTCCCAAAGTGAGCCGGCCGGGAAAGGCTGGCTCGCCAACGGTCTCACCAACGACATGACCATCATCGACGTTGCGAGCCTCAGGCCGAGAAGTCGGTTCGGTTGGACGCCTGCCTTGGGGCGTCGCCATCATTCCGTAAACGATAAGGGTTACGCTCGACAATTCGCGAGCGCGACTCTGTCATTGCCGGCTGACTGGTATTGCTGCCGCTTTGAACTTGCGCGGCCCTGATCGAGCCGCGCGGCGTAGCGAGCCTATTTGTTCTCCATGTCTTTGACGGTGGACTTGTCCGTGGCCTTCACCTGACCGGCGGCGCAGCCCTTCTTGAACTCCTCGGCCGCACTTTGCCATCGGCGTCGCTGTCGACCATTGTGTAATTGATCACATACGGCGTGACTTGATCTTTGGAGACGGCATCGCCGGCGGGCGATGCCATGGTCCAAGCCGCATCGCACTTGGCGGCGTCGAGTGGAGCAGGCTTGTCGAAGGCGTGTGCAGCAAAGGCGAACCCGGCGCTAAGCAAAACTCCAACTGTCAAAATTGTCAGTCTCATTGCTTCCTCCTGTGGGTTTCCCCGTGGCACTTCCCAGATCGAGGTGAACATTTCACTCATGCGGGCGCCGCGCAAATCAGTGTCGAACTCGACAAAGACTTTCGTAACAAAATCAAACGACCGTCATGGCCGGGCTTGACCCGGCCATCCACGTCTTCTAGCGCTAGTTCAGCGGCAGCCTCAGCCGCACCTTGCGCAAGGCCAGATCCTCTGGATCGATGGCGATGTCGAAGCCGAGCGCGCGGCACATCTTGAGCATGCGCTCATTGGCGGCGAGCACATCGCCGTGCAGATCGCGCAAGCCCTCGCTCTCGGCATAGCGGATGAGGTGCTGCATCAGAGTTCAGCCGAGACCGGCGCCCTTCAGATCGCTGCGCACGATCACGGCATATTCGGCGCTCACATAGTCCGGGTCCGCCGCGAGCCGCGCCACGCCGAGCAGCTCGCTCTGATCCTCGCGGAAGGCGACGAAGGCCATGGCGCGTCCATAGTCGATCTGCGTGAAGCGGGCGTTGGTCTTGTGCGAGAATTCCTTGCGCGGGGCGAGGAAGCGGAAGCGGATGTCCTCCGGCGTGAGCCTGGTCTGAAACTCGGCAAGGGCCGGCTCGTCCGCGGGCCTGATCGGCCTGATCAGGACGCGCAAGCCGCTCTGCGTTTCGGCGGTGGTTTCCCAGCGGTTGGGATAGGGCCTGATCGCGAGCCGCGGATTTGGCGCCGGCACATCGAGCTCGTTCCCCTCGATGCGAATGCGGGCATCGAGCGCGATCACGCCGCTCTCGTTGGCCAGCAGCGGATTGATGTCGAGCTCGCGCAAGGCCGGGCAATCCACCACGAGCTGCGACAGCCGCACCAGCGTGTCGGCGATGGCGTCGAGATCGGCGGCGGGCCGGTCGCGATAGCCTTGCAGCAGCCGGTAGATGCGCGTCTGCTGCATGAGGTCGCGGGCAAGCTCGATGTCGAGCGGCGGCAGCGCGACGGCCGAGTCCTTGATGATCTCGGTTGCGGTACCGCCTGCGCCGAACAGGATCACCGGACCGAACAGGCGATCCTCGAACACGCCGAGCAGAAGCTCATGCGCGTTCGGCCACACGATCATCGGCTGCACGGTGAAGCCTTGCAGCCGCGCATCGGGGCGCGCCTTGGCCACGCGGGCGATCATCGCCTCCGCGGCGCCGCGCGCTTCGGCGGGGGAGGCGAGACCGAGATGCACGCCGCCGACATCCGATTTATGCGAGATGTCCTCGGACAGCACCTTGATGGCCACGTTCGGCGCCTGCTTGAGCTGCGCGAAGGCGATCTGCTCCACCTCCTGCGGCGAAGCTGCGATGCTGGTCGGCACCGTGGGGATACCGTAGGCCGCAAGCACCGCCTTGGCCTCTGGCTCGGTCAGCAGCGCACGCTTGGCGCGCGCCGCTTCCCGCATGGCGTCGAGCGCAGCCGTCCGGTCGATGCCGGAAAGGTCTGCCTCGCGCGGCGGCGTGCGCATCAGCGCCGCTTGCGCTTTGGCGTATTGCCAGAGAAAGCCGAAGCCTTTGATCGCCTCGCGCGGCGACTTGTAGGAGGGGATGTCCGCCGCCTGGAACTTCGCTCGCGCCTCGGCTGCGGTATCGGCGCCAAGCCAATTGGTGAGGATCGGCGGCACGCCGGAATTGTGCCTGTGCTTGTCGACCGCGCCGATCACGGCCTCCGCGGCTTCAGTCGAAGAGGCGAGCGCCGTCGGGCAGTTCATCACCAGAATGGCGTTGGCCTGCAGCTTGTCCAAGCACCGCCTCCATGGTGGCGGCGTAACGCTCCGCGGTTGCGTCGCCGATGATGTCGATGGGATTGGCGCGAGACCAGGTCTTGGGAAGGATGGCGTCGAGCGTGGCCATCAGCTCAGGGCTGACCTTGGCGAGCGACCCGCCGAACTGCACGAGGTCGTCAACGGCGAGGACGCCCGCGCCACCGCCATTGGTCACGATCAGAAGCTCGCTGCCGGCGACCGGCTTGAGGCAGGTGAGGGTCTCAGCCGCGGTAAACAGATCTTCGAGGTCCTCGACGCGCACCAGGCCCGCGCGGCGGAAGGCGCTAGCCACCGCTGCGTCGCTTCCGGCAAGCGCGCCGGTATGGGTCGCCGCCGCTCTCGCCGAGGCTTCGCTCCGTCCTGACTTGATCACCACCACCGGCTTGGCGCGCGCCGCCGACCGGCTCGCCGACATGAATTTGCGCGCCGACGGGATGGTCTCGAGATAGAGCAGGATGGCGCTCGTCGAGATGTCGGCGGCGAGAAAATCGAGCAGGTCGCCGGCATCGACGTCGGCCATGTCTCCCATCGACACGACATAGGAGAAGCCGATGCCGCGCGATTCCGCCCAGTCGAGCACGCCGCCGACCAGCGCGCCCGATTGCGACAGGAAGGCGAGCTTGCCCGGCTTCGGCTTGGCCATGCCGAAATTGGCGTTGACCCCGAGCGCCGGCACCCAGATGCCGAGACAATTCGGGCCGATGATGCGGAGGCAGGTCGGCCGCGCCGCGTCGAGCATCCTCTGGCGGAGCTCGAGGCCAAGCCCGGCGGTAATGACCACCGCAGCCCGCGTGCCCTTCTTGCCCAGCTGCGGCGATCAGGCCTGGAACGGTGTCTGGCGGCGTGGCGATGACCGCGAGGTCCGGCGCCTCAGGCAGCTCGTCGATGCTCTGGAAGCCGTCTTGCCCGGCAATCCGCCGGCGCTTGGGATTGACGAGATAGACCGGCCCTGCGAAGCCGCCGCCAAGGATATTCTCCGTGAGCTTCTCGCCCACCGAGCCGCCGTCGTCGCTCGCACCGATCACCGCGATCGAGCTTGGACGCAAGGCATATTCGAGATTGCGAATGGTCATTGGCGGTTCGAGCTGGCTATAGAGGCGGAGGGTTTCAATGAGATGACGAACCGCGAGAGCATAGGGCCCCTCAAGCCTTGACGGAAATCGACGTGGCAAAGATCGGCAAGACCGTTAGCCAAACATGACGGCAGCTTCAGGCCCTCAATCCTCCGCGGGAACTCGATTGAGCCACATCCGCGACAAATTGCGGACGGCGGTTCTCACGCCGGTCCGCGCCATGCGGCTCCGCTATCTGCCGCTGCTCATGATCTATTTCGCCTATGGCGCGCTTGGCCTCGTCACCATCGCGCAAGCATTCTGGATCAAGGAAGCGCTGACCTTCACGCCGGCCGAGCTCGCTTCCATCGCCGTCTGGCTGACGCTGCCCTGGACCATCAAGATGGTGTTCGGCCAGCTCGCCGATTCCGTCCCGGTCTTCGGCTCGCAGCGCCGCGCCTATGTCTATATCGGCGCGAGCCTCGTCGCCACCGGGCTCGTCATTCTTGCCGGCGCCGCCGGCGGCTGGATTACCTTCGCCGGCAAGAACGCGCTTTACGTCATCGCCCAGCTTCTCATCGTCATCGGCGTCGTCCTGCAAGACGTGGTCGCCGACGCCATGACCACGGAGGTCGTCGATCGCAAGCGCCCCGACGGCACCCCGCGTCCGTTGCACGAAGTCGAGCGCGAGCTTGGCCTCGTGCAGGTCCTTGGCAGGCTCGCGCTGTGGTCAGGCATCCTCTCGGTCGCCGGGCTCTCGGGCTGGCTCGCGCAGATCTTCAGTTACGAGACCGTGTTCCTGCTCGGGCTGATCGTGCCCGCGATCTCCGTCACCGGCGCCACCCTCGTGCGGCTCGACGGCGCGAGCCCGCGGCCGATCGATTGGCGCATCCTCGGCGGTGGGCTCCTGTTCGGCGTCGCCGTCCTTGCCATCGGCCTTGGCGGTCTGCCCTTCGGCCAGGAGCTCATCTTCCTCATCTCGGTGACCATCATCGGGCTGATGCTCGCCCGCGTCGCTCAGGACGTCGATGAGCAGCACCGCAAGAAGATCCTCTTCGCCGCGCTGGTCATTTTCTTCTATCGCGCCACGCCTGGCGTAGGGGAGGGCTATCGCTGGTTCACCATCGACGTGCTCGGCTTCGACGAAGGCTTCTACGGCACGCTGGCGCAAATCGGCGCTGGCTTGAGCCTCGCCGGCGCCTGGCTGTTCTCCGACGTCATCACCCGCCAGCCGATCGCCAAGGTGCTGCTCTGGCTCACCATCCTCGGCACCATCCTGACGCTGCCGTCGCTCGCGCTCGCGCTCAGATGGGATGAGTGGACCGAGCAGATGTTCGGCTTCGGCGCCCGCACCATCGCCTTCGTCGACACCACCGTTTCCTCGCCCTTTGTCGAGCTCAGCATGATCCCGGCCTTGACGCTGGTCGCTCTCAACGCCCCGCCTGGCCGCCGCGCCACCTGGTTCGCGCTGATGGCCTCGCTCATGAACGTTGCGCTGGTTGCCGGGCAACTACAGACCAAATATCTCAATCTCTTGTTCGACGTCGATCGCGGCGCTTACGAGAATCTGCCTGTTCTCGTCGGCGCGGTGCTGCTGATCGGCTTCGTCGTTCCGGTTGCCGGCGTGCTCGCTTTCGGCAGGCGCGCCACGTGACTCGGCCGAAGCGAGCCGGCCGGGAAAGGCTGGCCATCCTGGGGTGTGCCGAATAGCAGACGCCGGAAGAGACTTGGCAAGGTCAAGGCGCATTCGCCCTTCGACGCAATGCACGGGGAGGGGAAGCTAGTTGTGCTTAATTGTCCTTCATGTCTTTGACCGTCGAGGCATCGGCTTCCTGAATCCAGCCTTTGCTACAGCCTGTCTTGAACTCGTCGGCTGAAATCTTTCCGTCCTTGTCGGTGTCGACCATCTGGTAGTTCACAACGAAAGGCACGGCCTTGTCCTGGGACAGCGTGTCGCCGCCCGGCGATGCCATCTTCCAGACGCTTTGACATTTCGCATCGTCGAGCACCGCGCTCGGACGGCCCGACGGATCGGGCGTTTGCGATCCTTCCGGTACGGGCGCGCCGCCGCCGGCATAGGCGTAGGTCGTGCCGAGCAGGACCGCTAAGCTTGTCAGGGTTGTCAGCTTCATTGCGTTGACCTCCTTGGAATTTTTCCACCCTCAGGCAGACCAACCTGGCGACGCGCCGATATGTTCCAAGACGGGTGCGGGGCTACAGAGCCATGCGGAGGAATCGACCGAAGGGATTTCTTTCGATCTGGCGAATTCGATGAGGTGCTAATAAGACTTCCTCGCGACAGCACGATGTGGATAAGGTCAAGGTCGGGCGTGACCTAAGGCCTTTACTGTCAGTCCCAATGGTGACTGGGAAAACTTGGCAACGGTTTTGCTCACCTTGACCTTGCATTTTGGTCCTTTACGTCATGCAGTGCGACCTTGCGGGACGCGCTCCAGCAAAACCCCTGCTAAACTGCGAATTTGTGGGCGGGAGGATTTGGCCGAAGCGCTATAAGCAGTAAGCGGAGCCGCTTGCGCCTACGAGATGTGCCAGGATCTCGCTTCTGGCCGTCTTCCGGGAGACTGAACTACGTGCTGCAAAAACTCTGGTACGATCGGCCAGTACGCACCCAGCTTCTCGTCGCGGTAGCGTTAATCAACCTGCTTGCCGGGGTCGCGGCGGCTGCGGTGTCGATTTTCAACACCCGCACCGCCACGCGCGTCGAGATCGAGGCGTCGCTCGAGGTGGCGCAGCGTTTCGTCGATGCGGCGATCAAGGACCTCGCCTCGCAAGGCAAGCTCGACCAGCTCCCGCAATATCTGCCCCTTCAGCTCAAGCATCTTCGCCACGTCCGCATCTACTACATGGATGTGATGGGGCAGCTCACCGTGGTGTCGTCGCCAGAGGCCGAGGCATCGCAATCGCAACCGCCGCAATGGTTCTCGAACCTCGTCCGCCCCCAGGTTGCCGGACGCGCGGTGAGGGTGGTTGCCGCCGACGGCGTCAATCCCGTGGTCATCGTCGGCGAACCTGCCGACGAGATCGCCGAAGCGTGGCAGGACTTCTATTCGCTCGCCATCGTCTGGCTCGCGCTCGATGCGCTCATTCTGATTCTTCTCTATATCGTGCTCGGCCGCGTTCTGAACCCGCTGCAAAACCTGTCCCGCGGCATGGCGAGGCTGGAGGACGGTCACTACGCAACGCGCCTGCCCACGCCAAAGGTGAAGGAACTCGCCGTCATCACCAACCGCTTCAACACGCTCGCCGGCGCGCTCGATGTCGCCCGCGAGGAGAATAGCGGCCTCTACCGCCAGCTCATCACGGTGCAGGAAGAGGAGCGGCGCGACATCGCCAACGAGCTGCATGACGAAGCAGGACCCTGCCTGTTCGGCATCACCGCCAACGCATCCTCCATCCAAACCATCGCCGATCAAATAACCGATCCGCGCACTACCGGCATCACTCACCGCGTCGGCGAAATTCTCGGCATCGTCGAGCGGCTGAAGCTGATGAACCGGGCGCTTCTGAAAAAGCTCAGGCCTGGGTCGCACGGGCGCGTCGGCCTGGCCGAGCTGATCAACGAGCTGGTCGCCGGTTTCGAGCGCCGCCATCCCGATACGCACATCCATTATTCGACCGGAAGGCTGGCAAAATCCTACGGCGAGCCGATCGACCTCACGCTCTATCGCTGCGTCCAGGAAGGCATCACCAATGCCATCCGGCACGGCTCTGCCGACAATCTCACCATCGACCTCGTCGAGGAGAGCGGACACCGGCGCAACGGCGCGAAGCGGGCGCAGGCCGCCCTTCGCCTCACCGTCGTCGACGACGGCAAGGGAATCGATCCGTCGACGCCGAAGGGCTTCGGCCTCACCACCATGACCGAGCGCGTGAAATCGCTCGGCGGAACTTGCGCGATCGAGAGCGCGCGAGGCAACGGCACCACCATTCGCATCGAAATTCCGGTGCAACGCGAGAAAACGGAACGCGCGCGAGCGCTTGAACTTGTCGGAGGCATGTCGTGACTCGGGTCCTCGTCATCGACGATCATCCCATTGTGCTGCAAGGTTGCAGGCAATTGCTTGAGGATGCTGGCGTCGAGAATATCGTGCAGGCGCAAAGTTTGGCGGACGGCTTTCGCCTCTACCGGATGCAGCGCCCCGACGTGATCATCGTCGATCTCGCCATGCGCACAGGCGCTCTCGGCGGCCTCTCCTTCATCCGCCGGCTGCGTCTGCACGATCAGCGCACGCCGGTGCTCGTCTTCACCATGCACTCGGATCCGGTCATCGTCAGCCGCGCGCTCGAAGTCGGCGCCACCGGCTACGTGCTGAAGGACACCTCCTCCGAAGAGGTGTTGAAGGCGTTCCAGAAGGTGCGCGAGGGCAGGCCCTATCTCAGCCACGACCTCGCCTCCGAGGTCGCCTTCATGGAGGCGAGGGGCACGACCAATCCGCTGAAGCGCATGACCGTGCGCGAGCTGCAGACTCTCGCCCTCGTTGCCGAAGGCAAGCCCTATGGCGTGATCGCCGAGCATCTGCATGTGAGCTACAAGACCGTCGCCAACACCTGCACCCAGCTGAAAGCGAAGCTCGGCGTGCGCACCCTCCCGGAATTGATGCGCATTGCCATTCAGCATCTTCCCTCTGCGACGGCGCGTCCTCCGAAATAAGGTCGCGTTCCGCCACGGTTGATCGCCGGTCGCTGCCGGCGATGCGCATGTGCCGGCTCCCTGGTGGCGCAAAGCATTGCCACTAGGAAATTTCCCTTCAAACATACTTGGCAAGAATTCGATGGCATGGTGGCAATCGCGTCGCCGCCAACTTGCAATCGCTTTGTGGTAACTCCCACCTGGGTCTCCGAGATAGTTTGCAATTCCTCGTGAGGTGTCACGCGTGTGACGTGGAGACTAGCACCCGCAGCTAGGAGCGGGCGCGAGCCAGAGTTAACGGCTTCGATATCTTGCACAGCCTCCCACATCCACTTGGTGACATTTAGCAAACTCGCAAGGGCTTCGGTCCCTCGCCAGTGGCGGGGGCTAGACCGCGATCAAAAGAAGACGTCTTCAGGCTCATGGAGTAACCTGAACTCTCCAGGCTAGACGCTTAAGAACGCCCGGTGCCTTGCGGCATCGGGCGTTCTGCATTTCTGCAAGCACCGAATCGAAGATCGACCGCACGGCGAGTAGGTCAGCTTGCGTGATTTCTAATTCGCAGGAAGCAGTCGGCACGCCAGAATCGATGGCAACGTAGGCACGCATTTGGCGTGCACTGCACAAATTTGATCGTTCCTTGAGCATGATTGTTCGGCACGACCAATGCATTGAGCAATGCTTGGCAGATTTCGATGCCACCGGAAATTTTCACTTGCAATGCGAGCACATTTGGCAAATATGGGCGGGCAGCTTGGCAAGGGGCGAGCCGCCATTTGGTAAGGGGTTTTTGATAACCCCGCGAACCGCTCTACGTTAGGCTCAGAATCCTCGTGAGGTGTCACTAGCGTGAATGTGGTCGTTAGAGAACCCGCTACTGCGGCGGGCGCGAGGCGAGTTAATTTGCTTCGGCGCTTTAAGGCAGCCTCCCACATCCACTATGACATTTGGCAAACTCGCAAGGGCTTCGGTCCCCTTGGCAATCCCTGCTGAGGGCGAACTACTACTACCAAAACAACTCAGCTTAATTCGGTGAACTGAGTAAGCTAGGGAGAGGAGAAGGAAATGAACTATCTCAAGTTTAGTGTCGTAACCGGAGGGCTCATCGCGTTGATGATGGGTCTGTCGGGTGCGGCTATGGCTGGCTCCGATGAGGAGCAGTTGGCCAGGATCAAAGATCCGGACCAGTGGCCGTTGCCGGGTCGCGACTTTGAGCTGACCCGCCACAGTGCGTTGGCCGACATTACGACCGGCAACGTCAACAAGCTCCAGATGATCTGGCTCCAGGGCACCAACGCTCTGCGCGGCCATGAGGGTCAGCCCCTCGTGATCAAGGACGTCGGTGGCAAGACCATGCTGTTCATGGTTTCTGGCTGCCCCGCCATGTCGAACTGCAACGTCGTCCAGGCCCTCGATCTTACGGACCCGGACAATCCGAAGCAGGTTTGGAACTACGTTAAGAAGACGGACCGTGACGAGTCGGCCGTGCCGCGCGCTTGCTGCGACACCGTCAACCGCGGCGGTTCCTATGCCGGCGGCAAATTCGTGTACGGCACCCTCGACGGCTTCGTCATCGCTCTCGACGGCCAGACCGGTCAGGAAGTCTGGGTCGTGAAGCATGCTTGGCCTGAGAAGGGCGAGACCATCACCCCCGCTCCATTGATCGCCGACGACAAGGTGATCATCGGCTTCGGCGGTGACGAGTTTGCTGCTCGCGGTCGCGTTACGGCCTACAGTCTTGCGGATGGTTCGAAGGTTTGGGAGTGCCACAGCACGGGTTCCGATGCGGACGTGTGCTTGACCCCCGATACCAACAAGGCCAACCCGCAATTCGGCCAGGCTGGTTCCGATCTCGGCATCAAGACCTTCCCGGGCGAGGATTACAAGATCGGTGGTGGCGCTGCTTGGGGCTGGTACAGCTATGACCCCGAGCTGAAGATCGTCTACTACTCGACCGGTAACCCCGGCCTGTGGAGCCCTGCATATCGTTGCCCCGACAAGACCCACGAAGAGTGCAATACCGGCGAATTTGACAACAAGTGGTCGATGACGATCTTCGCCCGCAACGTCAAGGACGGTACTGCGGTCTGGGCCTACCAGATGACCCCCTTCGATCAGTGGGACTATGACGGCATCAACGAGAACTTCCTCACCGACATGGACATCGATGGGAAGAAGGTGAAGGCTCTCACTCACTTCGATCGTAACGGCTTTGCCTATGTGCTCGACCGCGTTGACGGCACCCTGCACCGCGCCACGAAATACGTGACGACGGACTGGGCCGAGAAGGTCGACATGAAGACCGGCCGTCCGATCAAGGTGCGCGAGCATTCTCCGCTCGAGCGTGGCCGCAACGTCGCGACCTGCCCGTCTGCTATGGGCGGCAAGGACCAGCAGCCAGGTTCGGTCGATCCCAAGGAGCCGAACATCTTCTACATGCCCACCAACAATTGGTGCATGGAGCTGGAGCCCCAGGAGCGCACGCACACGAACCAGGGCACGGTCTACGTGTTCGCGAACGTGTACATGTATCCCCGAGAAGCCCGGCACAACCGGCAAGGTCATCAAGTATGATGTCCTGACCGGCAAGAAAGCATGGGAGATCCCGGATCCGTACCCGAATTGGGGCGGCACGATGGTCACCGACGGCGGCCTGATGTTCTACGGCAGCCTTGGTGGTGACTTCCGCGCTGTTGATCGGAAGTCCGGCAAGGTCCTGTGGAGCCGCAAGCTTGGTTCCGGCATCATCGGCAACCCGGCCACTTGGAAGACCGGCGGCAAGCAGTACGTTGGTGTCTACAGCGGTATCGGCGGCTGGATTGGCCTGCCCGTGACTGCTGGTCTGGACCTCAGCGACAAGTTCGGCGCCATCGGCGCTACTGCGATGACCAAGGCCGCTGGCCTGCAGTTCATCCCGCAGGGCGGCGAGCTGAACGTCTTCAGGGTCATGGAGTAACCTGACTCTCTAGATTAAAGAACCTTAAGAGACGCCCGGTGCCCTTGCGGCATCGGGCGTCTTCTTTCTTTTTCCGAGAACTTCAGGCCTTACCACGCGATCGAGCCGCGTTAGGGGGCCATCTAGGGGGCATTGCAAGTCGCGGCCAGGGCGGGCCAAAGGGGTACGTAGAACTGTGAGACTGAGGATGGATTTCGGCATGGTAATAGTTCGCGCGACGGGTAAGCGGGGGTTGGTCAATGTCCTCTTTGCCCGCTAAAGCAGACGTTCGTGAGTGGCTCGTCCACTATGTGCCGTTAACGGACATTCCTTGGCGAGTTCTATTTGAGCGCCGAGAAGGCTGTTGGCTTTAGGATCTGGTTGCTGACATGCTTGCAAGCTAGGGGCCCGATCACGCTCGCTGTCATCGCGGACCTTGTGCCAAGGATGGATCGGTACTGGAATGCAGTCTACCTCGTCTCGCGATCTGCTAGCAATTTACCACGGGAGTATGTAAAGTCAACTCATTGCTGGATTTACCAATGAGCATAGTGCAGAAGCCGAGGGGAAGAATACCGTGCTTTTCCCAGATGGGAAGAACCTGGTCTTTAAATCGGGCCAGCAGCTTGGGCATTTGCCCAGGAACAGACTGATATAAACGCAGCTCGTAAATCATCGCCCAAGACCTCCGTGACTATGCCATCCGCCATCTGGTCAATGCCACATCTTACGGAAGTGCGCCAGCTCATGCGGCACGGCCAATGTCCGCCTCGACCTACTGCAGGCCCCTAGTTATAGAGGTCCGGAAGGCGCAAGTTCTGTAAGGGCCAAGTATCGGAATGTGAAGTCGACTGTCGTTCTTGGCGCGGCCGGTGAGGTCACCCGACCTCGTCAAATCCTGCAACCCAAAGGAGCGGCTTCATGAAAACTGGATCAACAGACGACGCCATTGCCATTCGTCGCTTGATCGAGGACTGGGCCTCCGCGGTGCGCGCCAGGAATATCGGCGGCGTACTCGCGCATCATACTGACGATGTGGTCATGTTCGACGTCCCGCCTCCCGTCGCTGTGCGCGGGACTGGCGCCTATCGAGAGACATGGCCACCGTTCTTCGATTGGCAGGAGAAGGGGGACGGCACTTTTGAGATCGCCGAGCTCGACGTGACCGCCGGCGACACGGTCGCATTCGCGACCGCCTTGCTGCGCTGCGGCTCGAAGGAGGAGCTCGCCAAGGACAGGGCGCCGCGCCTGCGCCTGACGATCGGGCTGCGCAAGATCGATGGTGCCTGGAAGATCGCCCACGAGCATCACTCCTTCCCGCTTGAGCTGTAGTCAAGGAGCAGCGGGCGCGGCGTCATCCGCCGTCGACGCCAGGGCGCTCGAGGAGGAGAAGGTGGCAGGCGCGCTCGGCAGGGGGAGCGCTTCACACAGGAGACGACCGCGCCTTCGCAGCACCCAGAGCAACGGCATGTCAGACCTGCCCGTCGGAACAACTCGCGCCAGCTTGCAGCTAAGTGGTTCGTGCGCGAGCCCTAGTAAGGATAGGGAGCGCACCGCATGCTGGGCGGCCAAAGTTGGTATGGCCACCGTCTCTGATATTCGCGTATCGCGAATGTGCAGCCGGGACGGGGGTATGCATAGTTCCGCGGATAGTAGCCAGTTCTTGCCGAGTAGGTCTGGTAACCTGACCGAGAACCTGCATTAGCCTCACTAAACCCGCTGCAAACCGTAAGCGCGAGCACGACGGTGCCCAGGATGAAAGGATGGTGCACTTTAGTCTCCATTTTGCAAAACTCCCCCGGCAATTCTATGCATCTCCCCGTGGGTTCGTAACGGTCCATCCGGAGGTGCCGACTTAGCACCGCCGATACAAGGACCCGAGCTCCCGTCCTCGGAGATAGATCGGTTTCCCCGTAAGCCCGCCGCGCTTCTTGATCCACGCACGGACTCCCGGCGGATAGGACTGGGTCACGATACGCGTCGCCTCCGGTGCGCGCGACACGCGGCCGCTTCGTGAGTCAACCCATTGGGCAGCATGGAAGCCGAGAACCGCCCTTCGCGTCACGCAGATCCGGCTTTTAGGAATCGTGCTCAGCACGAGCGTACAGGCAGAGAAACACGGTCCGTCGATGATGATCCGCTCGCCGGATCGTCGTAGCTGAGCGAAGATCCGCAGATATTCTTCCACCATACCACCTGAGCTCGACAGGATGCGCACATCTGCGCCGGCCGGAACAATGACAAACAAGGCCAAGCAGACAACGAAGAAAACACCAAAAATGGTGCGTCCTGGCAGCGAAGCGTAAGTGCTCATTAATTTCACCTAACGCAAGAGAATCACAAGGCGATTTAACTCGCGATAGGATCGGGTGTTCCGTCAGTCTACGCCTCCGCCGCACTCCACGCTCTGGTAGTTGCAGGGGGTCCAGTAGGGATCGACTTTCTCTCGGTCGGACTTTCTTCGTGCTTTGTATGACTTCAATTGTTGCTCAGGAGCTGGCGTAACGTATCGCTGCTTAGTTTTAAACTTGCTTCCTGCTGCTAGGGCGGACAGCGAAAAGGCTATGACAGACCATGGTGAAAGGAGTTTGTTCATCGCGCTTTCTAGCTGAGCTTCGGCTTAAATGGAGAAGCTCCGGTGTGAGATTTTATTTCTGACCTTCTAGATTTCTAATTTGTTTACTAGTGACTGCTCTTGACTGTCTCTAGTGAATACGTAATTGAGAGCTCTTCGTTATCTAGGTTAGAGGGCGTCGACTTCGGTCTGCGCTTTTTTTTATCGGAGTGTTTGTGTTTTTATTTTTATTTTTTATTATTTTTTTTTTTATTGATTTTTTTTTTATTTTATTTTATGTTTTTGATTTTTATTTATTTTTTTTTATTTATTTTTTTATGTTTTATGTTATATATTTTATTTGTGATTATTTTTATGATTTATTATTTATTATTTATATTTTTGATTATTTTTTTTTTATAAGTGTTTTTTTTTTTTTTTTTGATTTTTTTATAGATTTTTTTTTTTTTTAATTTATATTATTTTATATTTTTATATTTATGTTATTTTTATATTGTTATTATATATTTATTTTTATTTTTATTTTATTTTTTTTTATTATTTTTTTTTTTTTTTTGTTATTTATTTTATATATTTTTATATTTTTATTTTTGTTATTTTTTTTATTGTGAGTTATTTTGTTGTTATATATATATTTTTTTTTTTTTATTTGTGAGAGATTTTTTAATCTATATTATGATATGTTATTTAATGAGATATTTTTTGATATCTATTTTTATTAATATATATATTTGATATTGAGAGTGTGTTATTAAATATTTTGATATTTTTAATATTTTTTTTGATATTATTTATGTTATATTTTATATCTGTTGTTTTAATTTATATTTTATAATTTTGATAATCATGATGATATTTGATTCTTATCTGAGTAGATATATAGATTGTGATAATTTATGTTATGTTATTATTTTATTTTTTTTTATTTTTTTATATATATTTTTTTATATATATTTTTATATTTTATTTTTTTAATTTATTTTATATTATTAGTTTGTTTAGCTTTGGTAGGTGCTATGCGATGAGTAAAGATGGCTCTCTGTTGCTTTATCTGCTATGTGAGATTTTTGACAACTGTGTTCTCGGTCGCTGGTATATGTGTTACAATGCTAGTTCAAGGAGCTTCTCTCTTCTAAAGAAGAGAGTTCTCTCGATGTTTAAGTGCTGCTGTATGCAATACTGTATGACTGATGAAATTCTGTACGATGTGTGCTTGATCGAGCTTTCTCTCTCATGTGCGTGTTTTCTAGATATGCTAGCGAAGAAAGCTTTCTCTCAGTCTGTGTGCTGGATTAGATATTGTCGAAGTTCTGTTATGACGCGGAGAAATGTAGAGCGCTGACTGCTAAGGATTGATCGTTTATTTACGATGTTTTCTACCTCTATGTTTACCATAATGAAAGCGACAGTGTGAGCTGCGCGATGCTATATGCTGCTTGCTACTTCTATATCTTCATATTATCTACGATACATCTACAACGCGACTCGTAAGTACTAATGTTAGAGCGAGATCGCTTGCTCTATGAGTTTCTTCTTCCCTAGAGTAAACGGTTCTAGAAATTGGCTGCGACACTGGCTGATACCTTATCTATGCGCCGAGACGCTATGTTCGCCTTCTGTTTTCTAATTTCGCTCTTAATGCTCTATACTGCGCGCTCTTCATCGCGCGGGCTCTTCTCTAGATCGCTTCGATGTGTATCAGGCTGACGCGACTGCGTTCGATCATCTGATTGAGCGGCGAGCCGCTCGTGCGCCGAGTGTTCTTCTCCTATCTCTCTCGATGATCTCTCTGTGGCTTCTCCTCCTAGCTACCTCTCGATTCTCTCTCTTTTTCTCCCCCCTAATTTTCCCATTAGAAGATAGAGACTTGACTCCTATATTTCAAGACAGTTTTATTAGATAGATTGCTTCTATTCTTGTGTATCTGCGAGCGGAACTCGAGCGGAACTCACTAAACTGGCGAGCGACTCCGGTGCTGAGCTCTACTCTCCCTATAGCGAGTACGCCGATATGCACGATCTCAACCCTATTATCTGACTCTCTAAATATTCTATGTGTGTACCAACTCTCACCCCCTTTATCCATAAACGCCACGCTAAGCCCAAGGCCACTATCCGCACTCTAGCCCGCCATTCCTCACTATCGCACCAAAACTCACCCTAATAGAAAGCGACCACTTTCCAAGACCGCCAATAATCCGCGATAACCCTATTACAATAAGTTTGCTTCAGATCTGCCTCCTAACGCACCAAGTATAAACAAATTCACAATATCACAGCGACACTTGCATAGAGCAACGGCGAGAACCACCACCAGTCGGTTTGCATGTCCGCTTAGCGCCATGTGCAAACGTGAAGTACGTTACTAGAGCCCCTTTTTGTGAGCGCGCCACTGTCGAACTTCTAAATCGACTGTTTTCCACTTATTCCCCGCGCTATCTGGGACACGGGGCTGCGAAAGGATACTCTGTTTTGCCTTGTGAGGCAACCACAAGCACAGCGAAATCCTTAAACAACGCGACATTGTGGCTTGACGCAAAAACAGCCCCAGCTCGTAAGAAAAGCCGGGGCTGTTTGGATAACGCTCGAATAGAGCGCGACTGTTTAATGTCACGACCTCACAGTTTATGACAGTCTGATCGCGACGTTCTCCAAATCGCTCACCGGGAATTTGACAAGGAGGTGCGAGAAGGTTAGGAATTTAGCCAGCCGACTGCGCGAGCTTTTTGATAAGCCGCCTTCCAAGCTTGCGCCCAGAACTTCACTCTCGGCGGATCGTCGCTGCGGTAGATGCCGTCTATGGCGAAAAGCATCGGGGCATCGCCATCTTTTCGATATGTGATGGAAAAACCAAAATCGGGGCTGGTGACAACAATATCGCGGTCGCCAATTATCTGAACGCCAAGCCCTTCACCACCAAGTAGCTCGACACCAAGGGTCACAATACGCCTCACAGGATCACGCGGCTAATGCCGCTCCTTTAGCACATGGCGGGCCTTAGTAGCGCGTCGTCGCCGCCAGCATCGGGCTAGGTTCAAGCTCTTCTGGTTTTTTCGGCCTCGATGCGGCTGACGATAGCGTCGAGAACAGCCGACTTTGCCTCTCGATCGCTGCAACGGCGTAGTCGACTGCGAAAGATGCCTCCCACTCCAGTCTCTCGGCATGATTGTCCGCGCGTCTCACGCCTCGATCATACTTTAGCTGGGCAATCTTTGCATTCCAGGCGTCCATGTCGGCGCTGACTTTCGTTTTCAGCGCGTTCCAGTGGCTTATGATGTCATCGCCAGCCGACTTGATATCCCGATCGACCTTTTGGATCGCTGCGGTTGCAGTGGCATGAGCCTGCTCAGTGCGTGCGACAACCTGATCATGCGCTTCTTTCTGAGCCGCAGCCACAGCATCTTCGGCATTCTTAGCGCGGACTGACAAGTCGGCGAGTTGTGCGGAAAGTGGTTTTACCATGACACGCCTCCTATAGTGAGTGATGACTCTCGGTCTGTTGGGTCGATTTTCGGCTGTATTGATCGGGGATTTTGCTTATGGGTAAGACCTCCGACGTAAAGGTCCCCCCGCAAGCGAACGACAGTTTCTGCCCGTGCGCTGTCACAATCAAGCGGCTCGGCAGCGGCAAAATGTCTGTAGTCAAACCATCTGCCGCACCACTGCCTTCGGTGACAGATGCGAGGTACACACATGGCACAACGAAGCGGAGCCTGCGCGGTCCTTTCAGCAGCGCCTAGCTGCTTTCATCGATCTAACGCGCGATAACGGAACGGACGTTTCCTCGCAGTCTGCTCATGACCAAACTCGAAATCGAGGCAACCCCACCGGTGTCTTCAATTTATCACTTCTCTGTAGCTGCCTTCACGACTATCGTTCCGCTCATTGTCTTGCCGTGAATTTTGCAGTGGTAGTTGAATTCGCCTTCTTTATCGAACTTCACTGCGCTCGAGATTTCATTTGGCTTGATTTCACCGGTGTCGAAGGTCTTGCCATCGTCTTCGGAAGTCGCGGTGTGGTTTGTGAACGCCTTGTTGGTCCACACGATCGAACCGCCGACAGGAACCTCTACACTCTTTGGATCGTAGCTGATGCTCTTCATCACGACAGAGATCGGCGCAGCAGGCTCGTTCGCCGACCAGGCAACTGACGCAGTTAAGATCAGCGCACCGGCGAGGGGTAAAAGCGACAGGTGATTTACAGGAGTTTTCCTTTCCGCTGCGAACGAACCCCTCGCACTGGGCGTTCAATAGTGAGGCTCTCAGAAGTACTTCATGTACTCGATCAACGCCTGCTTATCTTGATCGCTAAGATCTTCGCCCATAGGTGTGTCCGCGATCCTCGATGAAGTCTGGGCACATGCTTACTTCCACCAATTTCTCCTGAAGTCTTTCGGAGCGCCGCATCGTGGTTTTGGGGCTGAAGTTCGGCGAACTTCTCTTTCGGCGCGCCCTGCAAGACTCCATCAACATACGCCTGTACAACAGCAGGAAGGTTTTTAGGGTGGACATTCATCAGTAGGTTGATTGGGAGTTCCTTTAGGTACCCGCAGCAGGCTCACATCCAAGCCGGGCACGAACTCTGCCAGCAGCTGCGTCACCATCGGCGGTAGCGCGCTGTCTTCAGTGGTCACCTTGATCGACTTGATACCGAGGCGCTTCTCGGGCCAGAGAAGCTTGCTCATGCCATCTTCGTAGGCCGCCATGCGGCCGGCGACGGAGGGGTCGCCAGTGTAAATACCGAGGGCGTTATTATGCAGATACGGCGCTGTGGCCCACACGCTGACAAGCGTCGGCGTACGATAGAATGATCGGGGAGCTTCGAACTTGATGTCGTTCTTTCCAGTCAGCGGGTCATACAACGGGATAGGCTTACCGTCTGCGTCGTGGTCCTGCAGAAGGCTCGGTCGGTACGCGCTCATCCTTGTAGGTCTGGCTCGACATCTGGCCCCAGGTGTGCCCACCCATCGCGTTCGTGCCCATAGTGCGTTGCGCGTTGGTGCCTAATTCGCTGAGCGGATGGCGTTGATCGTCGGACAGGTAGTTGTCGACGAGGAAGTCATCGCGCAAGACGAGATCTCTCCACGCCTGTTTTTGCTGCGCTGTAGATCGGTCGGCATCGGGTTTGGCCGCTTACTGCTGTGGCAGGAGGCGCAATTGTCGGCGAACACAATCTTCCCTTGCTTCAGCGTATCGGCATCCGTGGAGAGGTAATCCTTGCCGTCTTTTCTGGGCGTTCCGGCGCGGTCGATCTCTATAGCGTCTTTGAGCGGGAAAGAATCCCAGGTGGTGAGGAAGAGCGCCATGTTCGGCATTCTCTTCTCGGTCTGCATCCACGGGCTGTTTGGATCCTTGCGGGCTGTGCCGATGAGGTCGAATTCGCCTGGTTTGAACTTTCGAGCGACGCTTTCCTTGATGTCGAACGGATTCAGCGCCCAGGTGGTGGAGACCCACAGATCATGCGCCGAGCCTTCGTTGACGTACACGCGGGTTGAGGCCATGAGGATGCTCATGGAATCGGAACCATCCGCCAGGATGTGGGGAACCTTCAGCGTTGGCTCGGCTTCGGTTCCACCCAAAGCGCCTCCCGGGTCGTCGTCCTTGAGGCCGACATGGGCATACATGGACTTGATGAGATCGCGCTGGGCTGGAGTGATCTTCTCCGGCACGGTGAGCTTCAAACGTTCCCCGAGGCGATAGATGGAGTTGATGAGAATTGGCCCATTGATGAAGTCGCTGGGGAAACGCGATGTTTCGCTGGTGCCCGGCTCTTGGGTGTACAGATACTGGTAAGCAAACGAATTCGTCGGCAGGGCATGGCCGAACAGCATCCCTTCGTGGAAATAGATATTGCCGGTCGTCGAGTTTATATTCTCCCATTTCGGGTTGACGGGATCTTGCGGCGGCTTGTCCGGGTTGAAGGTGACGTGGCAAAAGCTGCACGCCATGCCAACCAGATAAGGTGGCTCGACCGAGCCGGGGTCTTCCTTGTACTTTTTCACTGACCATTTGCTGGCGTCGAACTTCTTGTTGAGGAAGAGCTGCAGACCGATGACCCCGCTGGAATAACCGAACACCTCTGGGTCCCAAGTGAGGGAGCCGTCCTTCATATGGTCGATCATCAGGCCATATTTGTCTGGCTTCTCGGCTGCGACGGTATCGGGGTCGTTGATGAGACCCATCTTTTTCCACCGGTCCGCACGCGGCTGCATAACCACACTCAAGAAATCGACCCGGGCGTCGACGGGATTGCTGCCTTTTCCACTGGTCAGGATGCTCAAGTCCCGCCAAAACCCGGGATTGTCCACGCCGACCCACCAATGCCACGTGTCCATGCCATCGCCGACGGCGTCGGGATTGACGCCGTAGCGCTTTGCGGCCTCATCGCCATGTGTTTTTCGATACCAGGCGTAGGTTTGTTCGCCATCTGTTATCGGTCGATCGAAGGTGTATTCGACCTCATCGCCTTCAGCCGCATGCACAACGGGGCGAATTTCACCAGTCACCAAGGCGGCGAGGCAGAGTGCAGCCAAAGTTCCAACTATTAGGTGATGTCGGATTGCTGTGCTCATGTCGGTTCCTCCCTTTCGGAGTGAACCTGCACGTCGGCAATGAATAGATCGTTTCGCGGCCCTATGGGCGTGCGCTGGCTAGCGTTTTCACGAGGCTTCGCCCAGCGAGTGCCACCATAGTTATGGCAAGGCCCGACGTGATGAGGTTGATCCCGACGATCAGCCCCAGCGCCCAGGTGGCAGTGCTCGGCCATCCCTTGATGATCAGTGCGGCGAGGATCAGATCAGCGATACCACTTGCCAACATCCATCCCCACGATTCGGGAAACACGTCGCGATAGCTGAGAGATGCCACGATCTGAAAGATGCCTTCGACAATGAAGAGGGCAATAAGCACCAAGGTAAGCGAGACCGCGCCTTCGGTCGGATGCCAGAGCAGCAGGATGCCGACGAACAACGAGAGTGCCGCCGTGAGCAAGGACCACAGAAAGGCAGGCACGTTCTGCGCAAGGAACATGGTGGCGAGCCCTACGACCCCGCTGAGCAGGAACAGCCAGCCGACATACACGTCTACGGCGATGGTCGAGATCTGAGGCCAGACAACGGCGAGAACGCCGAGGATGACCATGATCACGCCCTGGGTCAGGAATAGTTGCCAGTGATGGTGCACCGTGTCCTTAACGGCACGCTGCATGTCGCTGAGAGTGGGATTTGAAGAGGGGTTTGAGGAGGCCATTGGATCCTCCATTTGTCGCAATTGCGCGACCGCGAGAGTGCGAACCTGTGCCCTCCGATCTTTTTGGTCTAGACCCATGTGCTGTCACAATCAAGCGGCTCGGACCAGCGGCAAAAAGTCCGCGGCTAGGCGAGCGCGAACCGCTCGACGAGCAAGAAGTTGACCAGTGTATGTGTGTTGAAATAGTTATATGACATGTAAGATGGTGGCGCTCAATGTTGTGCATTTATGCCTGACTTTTGGTACTACTGAAATGTGCCGTCAGAGGTGATATGCCATGAAAGAAGGTGGCGCTCAATGCAGGGTGTTAAGTCCTCAAAGGCCTGCAACAACAAGAGAGTCTTCATATATGTCAGAGAATTAATGTGAAAAGCGATGAAAGGTGCCCTTGCGGCATCGGGCGTCTTTTTCCTATATAAGGGGGAACATTAGGTAGGCCCTCGCGGGTAGATTGGATGGGACTGCGGTCCTATCGTCAGCCCCCCAAGTCAGCGAAGTAACGCCGTGTCCCCCATGACAATTCGACTTCTTACGGCCGTCGCGGTCTGTCTCGCCGGCCTCGGTCTCGTCGCGGCAGAAGCCGCCGACAAGAAGCCAATCCAGAGAGATCTCAGCAAAGATTACGACGAGCTCACCCCGAGCGAGCACATCGCCATCAGGGCCGCGGCCAAGGCAGCCTACAAGGCCAAGAAGCTGAAGGTGCTGAACGTCTGCGCCGATCCCGGCAACATGCCGCTCTCCAACATGAAGGGCGAGGGCTTCCAGAACAAGATCGCCTCTCTTCTCGCCTCGTCCATGGGCGCGCGCCTCGAGTACCATTGGATCCCCTTCATCGAGCGCGGCCTGACCAGGGCCACCTTCGACCAGTCGCTATGCGACGTGATGCTCGACGTGCCGATGAATTACGGACGTCTGCTCACCACCTTCCCCGTCTACAAGACGCCTTACGTCCTCGTCTTCCGCAACGACAAGGGCCTCAACATCACCGGCCTCGACGATCCCAAGCTCAAGGATCTCAAGATCGGCGTGTTCCAGACCTCGGGCATCCGCATGGCGCTCGCCAGGCGCGGCATCGTGGACAACCTCAAGCTCCAGACCCAGACCCACGACGCCGATCTCGTGGTCGAGAACCAGCCTTGGTACGTCGTGCAGCGCATGCTGAATGGCGAGTTCGACGTGGCCGCGGTGTTCGGTCCCTTCGCCGGCTGGGTCAAGACCATGAAGGGCGAGCCGATCACCATCCTGCCGGTCAACATGATGGACGATCAGGTGCCGCTCGAATTCGAGCTCGGGATTGGCGTGCGCCGCACCGACGCCTTCCTCAAATACATGATCGAGTTCGCGCTTGAGGATCACGAGAAGGATATCGAGAAGATCCTCAAGGACTACGGCGTGCCGCTCGTCCAGTGCAGCAAATGCATCGTCCCTGGCGATCTGCCTGCCCACGGCACCTATACCCAAGTCGCCCAGACCGATTACAAGGCGCGTCCCGACCTCGCTTCGCCGGACCAGGTGGTCACCAAGGAGAAGCTCGAGGGCTGGCTCGCCGAAGGCGCCGACCTCACTCAGGAGCTGAGCAACGCCATCGTCGCCAACGATCAGGACCGCGTGAAATTCCTGGTTGAGAAGGGCGCCGATATCAACAAGCCCGACAACCAAGGCGGCACGCCGCTCACCAACGCCGCCCGCCAGCGGCAAGACAAGATGGTCGAGCTGCTCATCAAATTGGGTGCCAATGTCAACGAGGCCAACACTGACGGCATGACCCCGCTGACCACCGCCGTGATGCGCGACCACGTGCCGACGGTCAAAGTCCTGCTCGCCAACGGCGCAGACGCCGAGGAGCCGGGCCCGGAAGGATTCCGTCCGCTCGCCGTCGCCATCGCCGAGGACAAATACGAAGTGGCCAAAGCCCTGATGGAGGGCGGCGCCGACGTAAACGTGCCGGCCGGTGCCGACGGGCTGACGCCACTGATGGTCGCCGTCGCGCAGAACGCCCCGGCCGAGGGCGCGATGTTCCTGCCGTCGAGCACGCGGCCGCTCGAGATCGCCAAAGGGCTTATCGAGCGCGGTGCCGATGTAAATGCAAAGTCGAAATCCGGCACCACCGCTCTGATGGTTGCGGCGACGCATAACAATCCGCCGATGATCGGGCTGTTGATCGAGGCCGGCGCCGATACCGAGGCGAAGAACAATCAAGGCAAGACCGCCGCCGAAGTCGCCGAGCTGAACAAGCATATGGAGGCCGCGCAGGCGATCAGGGTGCTGGCCACGGCGAAGTCCGCTAGCACGCCGGCTCCGGCTCCGGCTGCTGCTGCTGCGCCCGAAGCCGGGCAGGGAACCACGAGCCAATGACGCCGGCTCGTCTCGAGCAAATGTTGCGATCGACTGCACAAGCCACGGCCCTTGCCGTGGCTTTGTGCTTTGGGAGCGCGGCGCTCGCACCGCTTCTCCCGGGCCTTGCGTCATCCGCCAACGCCACGACCGAGCGCGACTTCACCGAGGAAAGCGTGATTGCCGCGACCGAGAAAGTGGTGGGCGAGCGCTCGCACGACGGCGCCTTCGTGTTCCGCGACCCGAAGCTCAACGCCGATCTCAACCTCGTCTACGAGAAGGTCAAGATCGTGCGCGGCATGGAAGGTTGGGGCTGGTTCGCCAACACCATCTTCCACGACAAGGACAACCCCAAGAAGCAATACGCCATCGACTTCTGGTTCAAGCCTGACGGCAAGGAGCTGAAGCTGATGGACATCCGCGTGCAGAAGGGTCCGAAGCAGGATGGCGACAACTGGATCATGATCACCCGCATGCCGGTCGCCTGGTGGTGGCTGCCGGTGCAGGAGCATCCCGGCGACATGGAGGTGACCCGCGGCTGGCACGTGATGAGCGCCATCCACAATTACATCGCCAACCACAAGGACAAGGACGGCAACCTGCCCGTGAAGGATGACAAGACCGGGGAAACCGTCCCGCTCGAATTCGTGGAGATTCACCAGCCGGTGCGGCACATGAAGACCGACGGGCAATATTTCGTGTGCACCGACTTCCGCAAGCCGGGGAGCCAGGACGAGTATTACGACATCGATTTCTGGGTGGATCAAAAGGGCGGCAAGCTCGAGGTGAAGGACGTGAAGATGCACAAGGTTCCGGTGCAGGAAGACGGCGTGTGGACCCAAGTTCCCCGCTACACTTTTGATAATAAGACTTTTGAAGTCACCAATTGATCGGCCACCTGAAAGACCTCACAACCGCAACATGTTCACGCTCGGCCAGACAGTTCTTGCCCAAGGCTTCGCTGCGACATTTATGAGCATGACTTTCCGGCCCAAGCTGTTTACCGAGAAGGCGCCGATGGTGCCTCTTATTAAGGCTATCGCGGCCAAACGCTCGAAAGACGGCGTGTTTTCGGTAGAGAAATCCCGGGACCGATGCGACATGCGGAACGTGCGCGGCCGCCAAAATCGCGGCCTCTGTGCAACGTTCTTTTCCATGACAAGCCGGGCTCGGGACAGCACTATGCCCGCGAATTTTCGGGGAGAGTTCCCTTCGACCTGCTCGACTGAAAATCTCAATTCAAGGCAACTAGGGTAAGGAAACGAAGCAGTGCGCAAAATCATCATTGGACTAACTGCGGCGGTACTTGTTTCTGCCGGCGCGTGGGTGGGCTGCTCGCAAGCGGCCGACGAGGCTGCGCCCGCCGCGGCACCGGCACCGGCGGCGCCCGCTGCCGGCGATGCGGCGGCTCCGGCGGCAGCTCCGGCCGGCGGCGATGCGGGCGCTTGTTGCAAGGCCGACGATACGACGCCGACGCTCGATCTCATCAAGGCCACGCCGAAGGGAGGTTTGCACAATCCCTATAAGGACAAGATCGCCGAGATCGCCGACGCCGGTCACAAGAAATATATGTCGGCGGGCTGCAACGGCTGTCATGGCGGCGGCGGCGGCGGCGGCATGTGCCCGCCTCTCACCAACGACACCTGGGTCTACGGCCCTGACGACGACACCTTGTTCCGCCTGATCGCCCAAGGATCGGATGGATTGAAGGCTGCGGGCTACCACCGCGTGAAGCAGGAAGTCGTGGTCGGTCCGATGCCGCCCTTCGGCGGGATCATCAAGACCTCCGACGATCTCTGGAAAATCATCACCTGGATCCGGTCGGTCAATCCGAGCTCAGCCACGAAGCCGCCGCTCCAATAGTTCGGGAGCGGTCGAAGCATCGGCATTGAAGTTCTGCCAACCCGCCAAGCTGCGCGTCAGCTTGGCGGGACTTTCATGCGCACCCCGCGCCGCTAAGGTTGCCATTGTTTAACTTGGCAAAAACGTTGCCATGTTGTTCGCTGCGCATTGCCATCAGTCCATAACTCTGGAAGATATCGTTCCAAAACTGGCGACCGCCGGCCGGTAAGGCGGCGCCCACGGCCTTCGATTCAAATGCCGAGGCCACAGGAGGAAATGGAGTAGCCCAGGCCCATGTCGTGTGTACCAGTCGCAAGCCTGTGTCGTAGCGCCAACCTGCCGGCCCGTATCGGGGCGACCTTCCTCACCCTCTGCCTGATCGCAGGCCCAATCCTCGCTCATGCCGCCGAGGGCGGCGCTGCCGCGCCGGCGCCAGCCGCAGCGCCGCAGGCTCCAGCACCTGCCCCCGACGCCGCCGCGGCCCCTGCGAAGGTCACGCTGCCCATCGTCTATCTCGGCAAGCAATATGATGAGCCGCTGCCGCTCTCCTATGCCGAGGAGATCATCACCGACAAAGGCATTCAGGGCGCGCGCGTCTCCATCAAGGAGGCGAACCAGGCCGGCAATTTCGTCGGCAATGCCTTCGAGCTCGTCGAGGCGATCGTGCCGGCAGACGGCGATGTCGTCGCCAAGGCGAAAGAGGTTCTCAAGAACGGCGACGCGTTGATCGTCGCCGACCTCGAAGCTCCCGATCTCCTTGCCGTCGCCGATCTGCCCGAGGCAAAGAACTCGGTGATCATGAACATTCGCTCCAACGACGTGGTGCTGCGCCAGGAAGAGTGCCGCCAGAACGTCTTCCACATCATTCCCGATTGGGCGATGCGCGCCGACGCCATCGCGCAATATCTGATCTGGAAGAGATGGCCGCGCTGGGCGATCATCCGCGGCGACCTTCCCGCCGACAAGGATTTCGTCGCCCAGATCCAGCGCTCGGCGAAGCGCTACGGCGGCAAGATCGTCGACGAGCGCGTCTACACTTTCCCGCCGGGCGCCCGCAATCTCGACTCAGGCCATCAGCAGGTGCAGGCGCAGATCCCCATGGCGACCGAAGGCACGCCGGCAAACGACGCGCTATGGGTCGCCAATAACGACGAAGGCTTCGGCGACTATCTTCTCTACCGCACCTATTCGCCGAGCCTCGTCGTCGGCACGCAAGGCCTTCAGGCGCTTGCCTGGGACAAGTCCTATACCGAATCCGGCGCCATGCATTTGCAGAACGCGCTGCCGCGCCTCGCCAAGCGCAAGACCACCGAGCGCGACTACACCGCCTGGCTCGGCGTGCGCGCGCTTGCCGACTCCGCCATGCGCTCGCACAAGACCACGCCGCAGGAGCTGAAGGCGTTCCTGTTGTCGGACAAGTTCAAGCTCGAAGGCTTCAAGGGCCAGGCGCTGACCTTCCGCACCTGGGATCATCAGATGCGCCAGCCGATCATCCTCGGCGGCGGCACCCGCGTTCCGGTCTCGACCTCGCCGCAGGAAGGCTTCCTGCACGAAAAGAATCTCACCGACACGCTTGGCTTCGACGAGCCGGAGACCAAGTGCAAATTCCGCTAACAGCCCCCCGAGGAAACCCCATGTTTCGACTTATCCTTACCGCGTCGCTCGCGGCGGTCTTGATGCTCACGGCGTCGCACGCTTTCGCCATGACCATCTTCGTCTCCAACGAGAAGGACAACACCATCACCGTGATCGACGGCGACACGCTTGAGATCAAGAAGACCATCAAGGTGGCGCGCCGTCCCCGCGGCATTGTCCTGAGCCCCGACTTCAAGGAGCTGTTCGTTGCCGCCGGCGACGGCGACATCATGGACGTGATCGATACGCAAACCTTGGAGGTCAAGCGCCAGCTCGAGTCCGGCCCGGATCCGGAGCTGATGGCCGTCGATCCCAAGGGCGAGGTCATCTACATCGCCAACGAGGACGATTCTCTCGTCACCATCATGGACATCAAGACCGGCGAGGTGCTGGCCGAGGTGCCGGTCGGCGTCGAGCCTGAAGGCATGACCGTGAGCCCCGACGGCAAATACACGGTGGCCACCTCCGAGAGCACGAGCATGGCGCACGTCATCGACAACGCTACGCGCAAGCTGATCGCCAACGTGCTCGTCAACTCCCGCCCGCGCGAGGCGAAGTTCACCGCCGACGGCAAGGAGCTTTGGGTCTCCTCGGAGGTCGGCGGCACCATCTCGGTGATCGATCCCGCCACCTGGAAGGTGACCAAGGAGATCGGCTTCGAGGTTCCTGGCGTCCGCCCCGAGCTGCTCCAGCCTGTCGGCATGGACTTCAGCAAGGACGGCAAGCTCCTGTTCAGTCCGCTAGGGCCCGGCCAATCGCGTCGCCGTGATCGACACCGCCACCAAGGAGGTGAAGGACTATATCCTTGTCGGCCAGCGCCCCTGGCATGGCGAGCTCAGCCCCGACGGCAAGAAATATTACGTCGCCAACGGCCTCACCAACGACATGACGGTGATCGACGTCGACAGCCTCAAGGCCGAGAAGTCGGTGCCCGTCGGGCGTCTGCCCTGGGGCGTGGCCATCATGCCCTGAGGTGCCAGCGTCATTACCGGGCGGTCGTGCCATTCCCTGAGCGACGCAGAGCGACGATTGCTTCGGCCGCCCGCCAAATCAGCAGCGCGCCGGCCATGGCGATCGCGCGGTTGCCGAGCGAACCCGTAGCCGACCGCGCGCTACCCTTTTAGGTCCCTTGAAAGCTTGATTGCTCGCCGAGGCTGGACTTGCCCTTCTGTCCGGCTTCCGCCTGGAGATGGTCAAGCGCCTCGCGAACCGGCGGGTCGATGCCTTCACCGCCGGCGTCCATATAGGCGAAGATCGCCTCCCGCATGCGCGGGTCCCAGAACTTCCTGATGTGATTGGCGATCCCCGGCACGACCTCGTCGGCGCGCTGCACCTCGAAGAACTTGCCGATCTGGTTGGCCATATAGACGAGGCGGTCAGGCGACATGATCGCGCACCTATTCCGCCGCGATCAAAGGCTCGGCCACGCGCCGCGCCTGCCGGCTGAGCTCCTCGTATTCCTCCTGCCATTCCGACGGCCCGTTCGACGGCATCACTTGCACCGCCGTCACCTTGTATTCGGGGCAGTTGGTGGCCCAGTCTGAGAACTCGGTGGTCACCACGTTCACCTGCGTGCTCGGGTGATGGAAGGTGGTGTAGACCACGCCAGGCGCCACGCGCTCGGTGATCTTCGCGCGCAGCGTCGTATCGCCGGCGCGGCTTGCGAGCTTCACCCAGTCGCCGTCGCGCACGCCGCGCTGCTCGGCGTCGTGCGGATGGATCTCGAGCACGTCCTCCTCGTGCCAGATCACATTGGCGGTGCGCCGCGTCTGGGCGCCGACATTGTACTGGCTGAGGATGCGCCCGGTGGTGAGCAGGAGCGGGAAGCGTGGCCCGGTCTTCTCGTCGGTCGCCACATACTCGGTGATGACGAACTTGCCCTTGCCGCGCGAGAAGCCGTTGATGTGCATGATCGGCGTGCCTTCCGGCGCCTTCTCGTTGCACGGCCACTGCACCGAGCCGAGCTCGTCGAGCTTCTTGTAGGACACATCGGCAAAGGTGGGCGTCAGCGCCGCGATCTCGTCCATGATCTCCGACGGGTTGTTGTAGTTCATCGGATAGCCAAGCGCGTTGGACAGGAGACAGGTGATCTGCCAGTCCTCGTAGCCGTTCTTCGGCGTCATCACCCTGCGCACCATCTGGATGCGCCGCTCGGCGTTGGTGAAGGTTCCGGTCTTCTCCAGGAAGGTCGAGCCAGGCAGGAAGACATGGGCGTAGTTCGCGGTCTCCACCAGGAACAGATCCTGCACCACGACGCATTCCATGGCGGCAAGACCTGCTGCCATGTGCTGGGTGTTCGGGTCTGACTGGAGAATGTCCTCGCCCTGGATGTAGAGGCCCTTGAACGAGCCGTCGAGCGCGGCGTCGATCATGTTTGGAATGCGCAAGCCAGGCTCCTCGTCGAGCGGCCGGCCCCACAGCGACTCGAACATGGCGCGGGTCGCATCCTCCGAGACGTGGCGATAGCCCGAGACCTCGTGCGGGAAGGACCCCATGTCGCAGGAGCCCTGCACATTGTTCTGCCCGCGAAGCGGGTTCACGCCGACGCCCTCGCGGCCGATATTGCCGGTGGCCATGGCGAGATTGGCGATGGCCATCACCGTGGTCGAGCCCTGGCTGTGCTCGGTGACGCCGAGGCCGTAATAGATGGCGCCGTTGCCGCCGGTGGCGTAGAGCCGCGCGGCGCCGCGGATCAACTCGGCAGGCACGCCGGTGAGCTTCTCGACTTCCTCTGGGCTATGCCGCTTGTCGGCAACGAACTCGGCCCAATCCTGGAACTCGTCCCAGTCGCAGCGCTCGCGCACGAATGTCTCGTTCACCAGGCCCTCGGTGACGATGACATGGGCAAGCGAGGTGACCACGGCGACGTTGGTGCCTGGCTTGAGCGGCAGATGGTAGTCGGCCTCGATATGCGGGGTGCGCACGAGGTCGATGCGGCGCGGATCGAGGATGATCAGCTTGGCGCCCTGGCGCAGCCGCTTCTTCATGCGTGAGGCGAACACCGGGTGACCGTCGGTCGGATTGGCGCCGATGATCATGATCACGTCGGAGTACTCGACCGAGTCGAAATCCTGGGTGCCGGCCGAGGTGCCGTAGGCGGTCTTGAGCCCATAGCCGGTCGGCGAGTGGCAGACGCGCGCGCAAGTGTCGACATTGTTGTTGCCGAAGGCAGCGCGGATCAGCTTCTGCACGAGGAAGGTCTCCTCGTTGGTGCAGCGCGAGGAGGTGATGCCGCCGACGGAGCTGCGGCCGTATTTCGCCTGGATGCGCTTGAACTCGGAGGCTGCGTAGTTGATCGCCTCTTCCCACGACACCTCGCGCCACGGATCGGTGATCTTCGACCTGATCATCGGCTTCAGCACGCGGTCCTTGTGAAAAGCATAGCCGTAAGCGAAGCGGCCCTTGACGCAGGAATGGCCGCGATTGGCCTTGCCATCCTTGTAGGGGAGCATGCGCACCACTTCCTCGCCGCGCATCTCTGCCTTGAAAGAGCAGCCGACGCCGCAATAGGCGCAGGTGGTGACCACGGAATGGTCCGGCGTTCCGATCTCGATCACCGATTTCTCGTTGAGCGTCGCAGTCGGGCAGGCCTGCACGCAAGCGCCGCAAGACACGCATTCAGACTCGAGGAAGGGCCCGGCCTGGCTCGCCGAGACGAACAACTCGAAGCCGCGCCCGGCGATGGTCAGAGCGAAGGTGCCTTGCACCTCCTCGCAGGCCCGCACGCAGCGCGAGCAGACGATGCACTTCGAGGGCTCGTAGGTGAAATAGGGGTTGGAATCGTCGATGCCGGGATTTGGGTGCCGCTTGCCGTCGTAGCCGTAGCGCACCTCGCGCAAGCCGACCGCGCCGGCCATGTCCTGAAGCTCGCAATCGCCATTGGCCGAGCAGGTCAGGCAGTCGAGCGGATGCTCTGAGATATAGAGCTCCATCACGCCCTTGCGTAAGCGCTTCAGCCGCTCGGTCTGGGTTTGCACCACCATGCCTTCGGCGACAGGCGTGGTGCAGGAGGCAGGCGTGCCGTTGCGGCCCTGGATCTCGACCAGGCAAAGCCGGCAGGAGCCGAACGCCTCGACCATGTCGGTGGCGCAGAGCTTGGGGATCTCGCGCCCAAGCTCGGCTGCGGCGCGCATGATGGAGGTGCCTTCCGGCACGGTGACCGAGACGCCGTCGATGGTGACGTTGACCATCTTCTCCGCTTTGGAACGCGGTGTGCCGTAGTCGGTTTCGTGGATCAGCGACATGGCGAGGTCCTCATTCAGCAGCTTGCAGGCGCTTGGGCGATGCGCCGAAATCTTCGGGGAAATGGGTTAGCGCGCTCATAACCGGGTAGGGCGTGAAACCGCCGAGCGCGCACAGCGAACCGAACTTCATGGTGTTGCACAGGTCTTCGAGCACGGTGATGTTCTCGGCGCGATCCTCGTCGGCCATGATCTTGTCGACCAGCTCGACGCCGCGGGCGGAGCCGATGCGGCAGGGCGTGCACTTGCCGCAGGATTCGATGGCGCAGAACTCCATGGCGAAACGGGCTTGCTTCGCCATGTCCACGGTATCGTCGAACACCACGATGCCGCCATGCCCGATCAGCCCGTCGGCTGCGGTGAAGGCCTCGTAGTCGAAGGGCGTGTCGAACAGCGCGCGCGGGAAATAAGCGCCGAGCGGGCCGCCCACCTGCACCGCGCGCACCGGGCGCCCGGAGCGCGTGCCGCCGCCGATGTCGTCGACCAGCTCGCCGAGGCTGATGCCGAAGGCGGTCTCGAACAGCCCGCCATGCTTGATGTTGCCGGCAAGCTGGATTGGCATGGTGCCGCGCGACCGGCCCATGCCGAAATCGCGGTAATAGGCAGCGCCGTCGCTCATGATGATCGGCACGCTGGCAAGCGACAGCACATTGTTGATAACGGTCGGCTTGGCGAACAGGCCGATATGGGCGGGGAGGGGAGGCTTGGCGCGCACTTCACCGCGCTTGCCTTCAAGGCTCTCCAAGAGCGAGGTCTCCTCGCCGCAGACATAGGCGCCGGCGCCGACCCGTACCTCCATGTCGAAGGCGTATTTGGAGCCGGCGACATTCGCACCAAGCATGCCGCCTTCGCGGGCGCGCCTGATGGCGATCTCCATGGCCTCGACGGCATGCGGATATTCGGAGCGAATGTAGACGTAGCCGTAGGTAGCCCCGGTGGCGATGCCGGCGATGGTCATGCCCTCGACAAGAACGAGGGGATCGCCTTCCATGATCATGCGGTCGGCGAAGGTGCCTGAATCGCCTTCGTCGGCGTTGCAGACGATGTATTTCTGTTGCGGCGGGGTCTGGGCGACGGTGCGCCATTTGATGCCGGTGGGGAAGCCTGCGCCGCCGCGGCCGCGCAATCCCGAATTCACTACCTCCTCGACGATCGCCTCTGGTCCAACGGCGATCGCCTTCGCCAGGCCCTTGTAGCCGCCATGGGCCTTGTAGTCTTCGAGCGAGCGGGGATCGATGATGCCGACGCGGGCGAAGGTGAGGCGGGTCTGCTTCTTGAAGAACGGGATGTCCTCGACCAGGCCGAGGGAAAGGGGATGCTTGCCGCCTTCGAGCATGCCGGCGTCGAGCAGGCTGTCGATGTCGGAGGTCTTGGCCGGCCCGTAGCCTACGCGGCCCTCTGGCCGCTCGACCTCGATGGTCGGCTCGAGCCAATACATGCCGCGCGAGCCGGTGCGTACGATCTCGACGTCGAGCCCGCGCTTCTCGGTGGCCTTGAACAGAGCCCGCGCCACCTCGTCGGCGCCGACGCACAGCGCGCCTGAATCGCGCGAGATGAACACCCGCGCCTTCATGCCTGCGCCTCTTTCAGGAGAGCGTCGAGCTTCGCCTCGTCAAGCATGCCGACCACGTGGTCGTGGTCGAGCAGGGCAGCGGGAGAGCTATGGCAGAGCCCGAGACAGTAGACCGGTTCTAAAGTCACGCGGTTGTCGAGAGTGGTCTCGCCCATCTTCACGCCGAGCTTCTCCTCGGCACGGGCGGCTAGCGCATCGCCGCCGGCGGCCTGGCAGGACTCGGCGCGGCAAAGCTTCAACACGCGGCGGCCGGGCAACTCCTTGCGGAAGTCGTGATAGAAGGTGACCGTCCCGTACATCTCGGCGCGGGACAGATTGAGTGCCTCGGCGACCATGGCAATCGCCTCGTCCGGCACGAAACCGAAGACATGCTGGATCGCATGGAAAATCGGCAGCGCCGCGCCGTCGCGTTGCTTATGCGCAGCGATAATCACGCTCGCGCGCTCGGCGCTCCATGGCTCATATCTCGGCATGCGCACAGCTTCCGTGGATTGACTAAAATCTAGGCGCCCCCGATCCCACGGCAGGGGTCCCTGATCCTGATGCAAAGATATTATGCCGTTCCTTGCATCGCAAGCGCACGGAGCCGAATTTCCCTTTGATTACAAAGTTCTATCGGCTGATCGGGATTTCTTATCGCGCTTGCCGGCAGGTATTGACGGCAGGTCCCCGCCGCTCAGGATCGGGGCAAGCAGCTTGGCTTCGCTCACCAGCGCATTGATGAGTGGTGTCAAGGGATTGCGCTGGGGGACGACGAGCCCGATGGAATGCGTCACCTCGGGCTCGACGATGGGAATGGCCCGCACCGTATCGGTCAGGCCGAGGACCGCTGCAAGCTTGGCGGGCATTACGCTCGCCCACCGCCCAGTCCGGACATGGGCGAACAGCACGATGATCGAGTCCGATTCGAGCGTCGGCGCCACCTGAGCCCCGGCCTCGCGCAGGAGGCTTTCGATGATTCGCCGGTTCTGCATGTCAGGGGTGAGCAGGCAGAGCGGCACTTTGCCCACCTCGGCCCAGGTGACACTGTCGCGTTTGCCAAGGGGCGAGTCGGAGGAGATCAGCAGCCGGTACTCCTCATTATAAAGGGGCACGGTCTGCACCCGGCCCAAAGGCTCGTTGTCGAGATAGGTGAGGCCGGCATCGACCTCCAAATTCTCCAATAGTCCCAAGACCTCGATGGAATTCCGCGAGAGGATGGAGAAGCTCACATCGGGATGCTTGGCCCGGTATGGCGTGGTCAGGATCGCCACCATGCCAAGTGCGGTCGGGATCGCGGCGATGCGGATATGGCCGTTAAGCCCGCGCTTCAGCGCATCGATCTCCTGATGCATGGCGCGGGTGTCGCCGACGATGCGGCGCGCCCAGTCGAGCACGCGCTCGCCTTCGGGGGTGAAGCCCTGGAAGCGAGATCCGCGCTGCACCAGCAGCACCCCGAAGGAATCCTCGAGCTGCTTGATGGCCGCCGAGAGCGTCGGCTGGCTCACGCCGCAGGCCTCGGCGGCATGGCCGAAATGCCGCTCGCGGGCGAGCGCGATAATGAATTCCAGCTTGTCGATCATGGCTTAAGTCTTCGCTCCCGGCCCCATCTTCGCAAGAAGGGGTCGGAAGCGCCATAGCCACCAGTCTCGTCATTAAGACAGGCCTCCCCCATCCGGTGCCGCAGCGAACCCGATGCGTCATGGGAGCGCACGGGCTCCCGCCACGCCCCGCAAAGTTCAAAGCAATGCTAGAAAAAGTGGTCATGCACGATCTTCAATGAATCTCCTGCCGAACATTCACTTTATGCCTCGCCGGACCCGATCCTAGCGTTCACGAACCCCGTCCACACTCTGTCAGCTGGAGAGATCCCATGCGTTTTCGTGACCAGAGACTCGTCGCCTTTGCGCGCGATGTCATGCCGCCAGCCTCCCTTGCGATAGCGCTCACAACCGGCGCATCGCTACTTGCCACCCTCCCGGCAAGCGCCGGGCCCGCCATCGACGTGACCATCAAGGACCATCGCTTTACGCCTGCCGAAATCCATGTCCCGGCGGGACAGCCAGCGACCCTCAACGTCAAGAACGAGGACGCGACGGCGGAGGAATTCGAATCCCATGCGCTTAAGATCGAGAAGGTCATTGCCGGAGGCACGTCAGGCACTGTACGTTTGCGGCCGCTCGATCCCGGCAAATATCCCTTCATCGGCGAATATCACGAAGACACCGCCAAGGGTGTGATCGTCGCCGAGTAGCCGATGCTTGCCACGCTCCTCATCGTCTTCCGCGAAGTCATCGAGGCCGGACTGATCGTCGGCATCGTGCTCGCCGCGACCAAGGGTGTCACCGGCCGCGGCCTTTGGGTGAGCTACGGCGTGCTTGGCGGCCTTGCTGGCGCGGCTGTGGTCGCGGCCTTCGCCGGTCAGCTCGGCGCGTTATTCGAAGGCGCTGGCCAGGAGCTGTTCAACGCCGCCATCCTGCTTATCGCCGTCATCATGCTCGCCTGGCACAATGTGTGGATGGCGAGCCACGGCCGCGCCTTGGCGCAGGAGATGAAAGAGGTCGGCGCGGCGGTGTCGTCGGGGCAGAAGCCGCTCGCGGCCTTGGCCATCGTCTGCGGCATCGCCGTCCTGCGCGAAGGATCGGAGGTGGTCCTCTTCCTCTATGGAATTTTCGCCTCCGGCGGCACGTCGAAGCTCGCCATGCTGGTCGGCGGCCTCCTCGGGCTCGTCGCCGGGGCGGCGCTGTCGGCGCTGATGTATCTCGGTCTCGTCACCATCCCCACGCGTTACCTGTTCTCGTTCACCTCAGGTCTGATCACGCTGCTTGCCGCTGGGCTCGCGGCTCAGGCCGTGAACTTTCTCCAGCAGGCTGGATATCTCGACGTGCTCACCGCAACGGTGTGGGACAGCTCATGGCTCTTGCCCGAGGACAGCCTGTTGGGGCGCCTGTTGCACACGTTGATAGGCTATACGGACCGGCCGAGCGGCGCACAGCTTGTCGCATATGTGCTGACTGTTGCCGTGATTGTCGGGCTGATGCGCTGGACGCGCGCCGGCAACACGGTCACTGCCGCAAGAACGTCATCCAGCACGGCAACCCCGCAGTACTGAACATCTCACTCAGTGATGATGGTGCCCTTCCTTTCCTTCCTCCTCCTCGGCGCGGAAGCTCTCGTGGCAGGCTTTGCAGGCGTCGGTCATCTTCTTGAACGCCGCCTTCCAATCCTGGCCTGAGGCTTGCAGCGCCGCTTCGAGCGCATGCGCTGCATCTTCGGCGTCGTGCGCGTCGCCCTTGAAGCGGTCCCATTCCTTCCACACGGCGTCGAGCGCCTCGCTCGGATGCTTGTTCGATCCTTCCGGAAACAGGTCAGGGATCTTCTTGGTGGTCGCGCCGAGATCATGAGCCGCCGCCGCCGCCTTGGCGGCATCGAATTTCTTCTTGCCTTTGGCCATCTCGCCGATGAGCTTCATTTGCTTCGCCTGGCCCTTCATCAGGTCCATGCGCTCCTTGACCACGCCCGTGGCGCCCTCATGGGCAAGCGCGTAGCTTGTGGCCAGGGCGAGCAGCAGGAACAATGCGACGACGGACCGGCGATCGGCGGAGCTCGAAATCATGTCCATTCGTCCTTCGGTGGGTGTGGGCGGTGACTAGACCGTGCCTTCCTAGTTACCCCGCGCGCGAAGAAGTGACGGGACGATATGAAACCGGATACGGTCCGGCCGCAGGCTGCCGCCACCTTGTGCTCGATCCTCGCCGAGGGTTTGCTTTACAAACGAGGCGGACGCGGCCGGCCCTCTATTTGAACTCGACCTTCAGCACCTTGTAGGACTTGCCGCCGCCTGGCGTCGACACCTCGACGATGGTGTTCTTGCGCTTGCCGAGAAGCGCACGGGCGAGGGGGGAGGTGATCGAGATCTTGCCCTTCTTCACGTCGGCCTCGACCTCGCCAACGACCCGGTACTTCACCTTGTCGTCGGTATCCTCGTCAATCAGGGTGACGGTCGCCCCGAACATCACCTGGTCGCCCTTGAGCTTTGACACATCGATGATATCGGCGCGGGAGAGCTTGTCCTCGAGGTCTGCCATGCGCGCCTCGGTAATGCCCTGCTGCTCCTTGGCGGCATGGTATTCGGCGTTCTCGGAAAGGTCCCCATGGGTGCGCGCATCGGCGATGGCCTTGATGATGCGCGGGCGCTCCACGGTCTTGAGATGCTTGATCTCAGCCTCGAGCGCGGCATAGCCCTCCGCGGTCATGGGCACTTTATCCATCGTCAGTTCAACTCCTTTGGGCCCCCCGGATACTGTCCAGGAATTGCCCAGTCTAAGTCAAGATTCGGGTGAAATGCCTACGAAGCGTGCGGCAGCGCCGGTTTTGGGCCCGCATAGCTTTGCAGGGACGCCACTGTGAGGTTGCCTCCCCGGAGCGCTTTGATCGCCTCGGTTACGGCAAAAGCGCCAGCAACGGTTGTATAATAGGGGATGTGGTAGAGCAAGGCCGAGCGGCGGATCGAGAAGGAATCGGCCAGCGCTTTCGCCCCTTCCGTGGTGTTGAACACGATGTCGACCTCGCCGTTGGTGATGGCGTCGACGATGTGCGGGCGGCCCTCCAGCACCTTGTTAACCTTTTCGCATTCGATGCCGTGAGCGTCGAGATGCCGCTTGGTGCCGCGGGTGGCGATGATGCGGAAGCCCATGGCGGCAAGCTCGCGGATCGGCGGCATGATCTTGTCTTTGTCGGAATCCTTAACCGAGACGAACACCGTGCCCGTCAAGGGCAGCTTGGAGCCGCCGCCGATCTGGCTCTTGGCAAAGGCGATGGCGTAGTCCCTGTCGATGCCCATGACCTCGCCGGTCGAGCGCATCTCCGGCCCGAGCACGGTATCGACGCCGGGGAAGCGGGCGAAGGGGAACACCGCCTCCTTCACCGCGATATGGTCGAGATGAGGCCGCTTGAGCCCGAAGGAGGCGAGCTTCTTGCCGGCCATCACCTGCGAGGCGATGCCGGCAATGGGCAGGCCGATCACCTTGGCGACGAAGGGCACCGTGCGGGAGGCCCGCGGGTTAACCTCGAGCACATAGACCTCGTCATCCTTGATGGCGAACTGCACGTTCATCAGGCCGATGACCTTCAGCGCGCGGGCAAGCTCCTCCGTCTGCCGCTCCATGTCCGCCACGATCTCCGGCTTCAGCGAATGCGGTGGCAGGGAGCAGGCGGAGTCGCCGGAATGGACGCCGGCCTCCTCGATATGCTCCATCACGCCGCAGATGAACACGTCGGTCCCGTCGGCGATGGCGTCGACATCGACCTCGATGGCGTCGCGCAGATAAGAGTCGATCAGCACCGGGCTCTTGCCCGAGACGACCACGGCCTCCGAGATGTAGCGGGCGAGCTGCGCATCGTCGTGCACGATCTCCATCGCCCTGCCGCCGAGCACGTAGGACGGGCGGATGACGATCGGAAAGCCGAGCGTGCCGGCGATGGCGACCGCCTCCGCCGGCGAGCGGGCGATGCCGCTCTTCGGCTGGCGCAGGCCAAGCCGCTCGATCAGCGCCTTGAACCTGTCGCGGTCTTCGGCGAGGTCGATGGCGTCAGGCGAGGTGCCGAGGATCGGCACCTTTGCCGCTTCGAGCGCCTGGGCAAGCTTCAGCGGCGTCTGGCCGCCGAACTGCACGATGACGCCCTTGACCTTGCCGTTGGTCTCCTCTTTGCGCACGATCTCGAGCACGTCCTCTTCGGTGAGCGGCTCGAAATAGAGGCGATCCGAGGTGTCGTAGTCGGTCGACACCGTCTCCGGATTGCAATTGACCATGATGGTCTCGTAGCCCGCGGCCGACAGCGAGAAGGCGGCGTGGCAGCAGCAATAGTCGAACTCGATGCCCTGGCCGATGCGGTTCGGGCCGCCGCCGAGAATGATGATCTTCTCCTTGTCCGACGGCCGCGCCTCGCATTGCGGCGGTCCGGCGAAGCCAGACTCGTAGGTCGAGTACATATAGGCGGTTGGCGAGGCGAACTCCGCCGCGCAGGTGTCGATGCGCTTATAGACCGGGTGCACGTCGAGCGCCCGGCGCTTCTCGGCGACCTCGCTCGCCTCCACGCCGGTAAGCTTCGCCAGCCGCTCGTCGGAGAAGCCCATGGCCTTCAGCATGCGGAACTGCGCGGCGCTCGGCGGCAGCCCGTGCTCGCGCACGCGCGCCTCCATATCCACGATGTCCTTGATCTGGCGGATGAACCATGGGTCGATCTTGCACGCCTCGAAGATCTGCTCCTCGTCGAAGCCGAGCCTCAACGCCTGCGCCACTTTGAGCAGCCGGTCGGGGGAGGGGGTGCCGAGGGCGGCGCGGATGACATTCTTGTCGTCGCCCTCGCCGAGGCCGGGGAGCGCGATGTCGTCGAGCCCGGTCAAGCCGGTCTCCATCGAGCGCAGCGCTTTTTGCAACGACTCCGGGAAGGTGCGGCCGATAGCCATGGCTTCGCCGACCGACTTCATCGAGGTGGTGAGCACCGGCTTGGCGCCGGGGAATTTCTCGAAGGCGAAGCGCGGGATCTTGGTCACCACATAGTCGATGGTCGGCTCGAAGCTTGCCGGCGTCGCCCCGCCGGTGATGTCGTTGGCGAGCTCGTCGAGCGTGTAGCCGACGGCGAGCTTCGCCGCGATCTTGGCGATGGGGAATCCCGTTGCCTTCGAGGCGAGCGCCGAAGAGCGCGACACCCGCGGGTTCATCTCGATGATGATGAGGCGCCCGTCAGCCGGGTTCACCGCGAACTGCACGTTCGATCCGCCGGTCTCGACCCCGATCTCGCGCAACACCGCGATCGAGGCGTTGCGCATGATCTGATATTCCTTGTCGGTCAGCGTCAGCGCCGGCGCCACGGTGATCGAGTCGCCGGTGTGCACGCCCATCGGATCGATATTCTCGATGGAGCAGATGATGATGCAGTTGTCGTCGCGATCGCGTACGACCTCCATCTCGTATTCCTTCCAGCCGAGCACCAACTCCTCGATCAGCACCTCGCAGGTCGGCGAGGCGTCGAGGCCGCGCTCGACGATCTCCAGGAACTCCTCGCGGTTATAGGCGACGCCGCCGCCGGTGCCGCCAAGCGTGAAGGACGGGCGGATGATGGCTGGGAGGCCGATGTCAGACAGCGCCTCCAGCGCCTCGATCAGGCCCTTCTCCACATAGCGCCGCCGCCGCGCCCCTTCGCCTTGCGCCCAGGAATGCTCGAAGGAGGCGAGCGCGGCAGCGCGCTCGGCAGGGTCAGCGATCTCGGCGATGCGCGCGGTCTCGGTCTTGTATTTCTCGCGGTCGGCGCGCTTCAGCACGGCTGCATCTGCAAGCCGCGAGCGTGGCGTCTCGAGTCCGATCTTGGTCATCGCCTCGCGGAACAGCTCGCGGTCCTCAGCCTTGTCGATCGCCTCGGCCCGCGCGCCGATCATTTCCACCCCGTACTTATCGAGCACGCCCGAGCGATGCAGGCTGAGCGCGGTGTTGAGCGCCGTCTGCCCGCCCATGGTGGGGAGGATGGCGTCGGGCCGCTCCTTCTCGATGATCTTGGCGACGAACTCAGGCGTGATCGGCTCGACGTAAGTTGCGTCGGCGACGTCTGGATCGGTCATGATCGTGGCCGGGTTCGAGTTCACCAGCACGATGCGATAGCCCTCTTCCTTCAGCGCTTTGCAGGCTTGCGTGCCGGAATAGTCGAACTCGCAGGCCTGGCCGATGACGATCGGGCCGGCTCCGACGATCAGGATCGACTTTATGTCTGTGCGTTTTGGCATTGTCGGGCGATCAGCCTTTGCCCTTGTTCTCTTCCATCAGCGCGACGAAGCGCTTGAAGAGATAGTGGCTGTCCTGCGGGCCTGGCGACGCCTCGGGATGGTACTGCACCGAGAACACCGGCTTGTCCTTCACCTTCAGCCCGCAATTGGAGCCGTCGAATAGCGAGACATGCGTCTCCTCGACATTGGCAGGGAGACTCTCGCGGTCGACGGCAAAGCCGTGATTCATCGAGGTGATCTCGACCTTGCCGGTGGTGAAGTCCTTCACGGGATGGTTCGCGCCGTGATGGCCCTGATGCATCTTGCGCGTGGTGCCGCCGAGCGCGAGCCCCAGCATCTGATGCCCGAGGCAGATGCCGAATACCGGGAGCCCGGAGTCGACGAGCTTCCTGATCTCCGGCACGGCATAGACACCGGTCGCAGCCGGGTCGCCAGGTCCGTTCGACAGGAACACGCCGTCGGGCTTGCGCGCCAGCACCTCCTCAGCCGTCGCCGTCGCCGGCAGCACGGTGAGCTTGCAGCCAGCCGTGGCGAGCTCGCGCAGGATGTTGCGCTTCAAGCCATAGTCGATGGCGACGACATGGAAGCGTGGACGGGTCTCGTGCCCATAGCCTTCGTTCCACTGCCACTCGGTCTCGTCCCAGCCATAGCTCTGGCCGCTCGTCACGTCCTTGGCGAGGTCGAGCCCGACCATGCCGGGGAAGGCGGTAAGATCGCGCTTGAGCGCTTCCAGATCGAACTTGCCGTCTGGCGCATGCGCGATCACCGCGTTCGGCATGCCCTTCTCGCGGATCAGCGCGGTCAACGCGCGCGTGTCGACGCCGGTGATGGCGATGATGCCGCGGGCTTTCAGCCAATCGTCGAATTCCTGCGCCGCGCGGTAGTTCGAGGCCCGCGTGATCGGCGCGCGGAGCACGCAGCCGCGCACGCCCGATGCCGCCGCAAGGCTCGCCGTCTCGATGTCCTCGGTGTTGGTGCCGACATTGCCGATATGCGGGAAGGTGAAGGTGATGATTTGTCCGGCATAAGACGGGTCGGTCAGGATCTCCTGATAACCGGTCATGGCGGTGTTGAAGCACACCTCGCCGACCGCGATGCCGGTAGCGCCGGCGCCCATGCCCTCGATGATGGTGCCGTCGGCAAGCACGAGCAGCGCGGTCGCGCGCTCCTCACACCAGGGGTCGGTCGCCCGCGCGCGTGGGCTCAGGGCCTCTCCGGCCGGCATGTCGGGATTGTCGTTCATCGGCTTTCGTTGTTGCCGCCTTAAGCCAAGGCGGCAGGGCTTGAAGTCGGGTGCACGTCTTGCGGCGTCAAGGCCGACGCTTCTGCCACGCGTCCAACGAGCCCCAGTCTTAAGTCACGGGGTCATGCCGGTCAAGTTGGTGAGAGAAATATTTACATGTGAAAACAATGAGTTATAGGGATGAAATCCCTTGCTTGCATGGCCCCACTCAATTACTTTGGAAGCTTCTTCCTCAATTCTCCTCACGATCGGACCCATGCGCGAGACCATCGCCGCCGCACTCAAACTCGCGACTAAGGCACAAGACAAGCGCCGCATCTCGACGCTGCGCCTCGTCTCCGCCGCCATCAAGGATCGCGACATCGCCGCGCGAGGCCTCGGCAAGGGGGAGGCGACCGACGCGGAATTGCTCGAGCTTTTCGCCAAGATGATCAAGCAGCGTGAGGAGTTGGAGAAGATCTACCGCGACGCCGGTCGCGCCGAGCTCGCCACGCAGGAGGCTGAGGAGATCGCCATCATCCGCGAGTTCCTCCCCAAGCAACTCTCCGAGGACGACACCCAGAAGGCCATCGCCGACGCCATTGCCGAGGCAGGCGCCACGAGCGTCAAGGACATGGGCAAGGTGATGGCGGCGCTGAAAGCCCGCTATGCCGGCCAGATGGATTTCGGCAAGGTGAGCGCGCTGGTGAAGGCGAAGCTCGGCTAGCGCCGCATCCACTCATCGACATTCCGGCGTAAGTCAGCGCGCGAAGCGCCAAAGAAAACTGGCACCGGCTTTCGCCGGTATGACGGCGATACAGTCGTGCTTTGCACAAATATTTTGCAGCGACGATGCGTGCTGCACACACATCGTTCTCCGTCGACCTCATCATCCGGAAATCAAATCGTTCGTTCGGAAAATTCCTGCGGCAGCGGGCCACGCGTCAGTTTGTCTTGCACTGCAACATAGTCTCGTCACTGCGCTGCAATATGAATTCTGCAATGCAGCACGGACTGATTCGTGCTCGAAACTGAAAAAGGAGACCAATCATGGTCCGGTTCTCGCTCTCAACTCTTTCTGCCATCGCCATCTCCGGCGCGCTTCTGGCGTCTGGCGCCGTCATGCCGGCGCACGCCGACGAGCCGCTGAACAATCTCGGCCCGGTCGGTCCGCATGAGCCGATTGTCATCGCCGCCGGCGGTCAACGGGTGCTCGCGTTCTATGAACCCGAGCGTGGCGGATGCGCCGTGAGCGCCGTCACCTGGAAGGAGGTCGCACCGGATGCGCCTTTCCGCGTCCGCGTCAGCCTGAAGCCAGGTCAGATGTTCCAGCTCGATGGTGCGCAGCGCCAGTCGATCAGCCTCTTGTGCGGCGCCGACGCCTCGACGCTTGCCCTCGTCGCTCCAGCCGAGCTGATCCTCACCGGCGCGTCGCAAAGCGACTAGCTCAAGCGCTCCTGCCGGCTCGGCAGGACAAGGACTAACGCAACGCCCTTCCCATCCCTGGGGAGGGCGTTGTCGCATCCGCAATGTTCCGTTACTTCCGCTTGGCGCGCGCCTGTTCCATGAAGTGGCGGAGCACGGCATTGATGCGCGTCTGATAGCCCGAGCCGAGGCTTTTGAAATAGCTCAGCACGTCGTCATCGAGCCTGATCGAGATTGCCTCTTTCCGCCGCGGCATGACGAGCACGGCCTTCGACTCCAATCGAATGTCGCGCAGTCCGTCCGAATTCGGGATCGCGCCTGCTCCGCTGCCTCGATCTCTTCCTCGGTCATCGCCCGAAGGCGCGTCCAGATCGGTCCTACTGCGCAGCTTCGCTCGAGCTCGTTCATGCGTATCGCCTCATGATACGCGTTTCTCTCTTAGTCGCCGTCGCTGCGCCGCGCCGAGATGATGCGGCATCGCTCTTCGTTTCATTGCGTGAAGACGACACTGGTTATCTCTACGTCGACTAATAGACCCGACTGCCGTCCAGCGAATTCTCTCCATTTCCAGATGAGCGCCGAGCTACAACATGAGGACACCGAAAGATGTCCTTCACAGGTCCTCGAAAATCGACTGTCGTGGCCGATACGATATTCAGTCTCGCGCTTGGCTGCTTCCCATTCGAAGCGCTCGAACGAAAATACGACTTCCTCGACCAGACACATAATTCGCGAGGACGCCCGTTTCGCTTCATCACTCGTATACACCCGTATATACAGTTGTAGTTGGACGGACTTATTGCAATTGTTCTCTATTTGTTCAAAGTGAATAGCGGTGATCAACGCAAAGCTCGTGGCTTTGACCAGGCCCTATCCTGCGCCTCACTCGAACCGATGAAATTCTCCGATTCGTTCCTCGATGAAATTCGCGCGCGGCTGCCGGTGTCGACGGTGGTCTCGCGCCGCGTGCCGCTGAAGCGCGCCGGCCGAGAGTGGAAGGGGCTGTCGCCGTTCAACAAGGAGAAGACGCCGTCCTTCACGGTCAACGACCAGAAGGGCTTCTATCACTGCTTCTCCTCAGGCAAGCACGGCGACATTTTCGGCTTCGTCATGGAGACCGAGGGCCTGAGCTTCCCCGAGGCCGTGGAGCGGCTCGCTGGCGACGCCGGGCTTCAGATGCCGAAGCCGGACCCGCAATTCGAGCGCGTGGCGAAAGAGCGCTTGGGCCTGTTCGATGCGCTCGAGGCGGCTTGCGCTTATTTCGAAACGGAGATCGCCACCCGCGATGGCCGCGAGGCGCTCGACTACGCCGAGCGCCGCGGGCTCACCGCTGCGACCATGAAAGAGTTCCGCATCGGCTTCGCACCGGGCTCGAAGGACGCGCTCAAAGCTGCACTGATCAAACGCGGATTCAGCGAGGCGCAGCTCCTCGATGCCGGCCTTCTGGTCAAGCCCGACGACGGCCGCGCGCCCTACGATCGGTTTCGTCACCGGCTCACCATCCCCATCATCAACGCCAAGGGTCGCATCATCGCCTTCGGCGCCCGCGCTCTCGATGCCGCGACCGAGCCGAAATATCTGAACTCGCCGGAGACCAAGCTCTTCGACAAGGGCTCGACCGTGTTCAACTTCGCCCGCGCGCGGGGCCCGGCCTTCGACAAGGGTGAGCTGATCGTGGTCGAAGGCTATATGGACGTGATCGCGCTCTATCAGGCGGGCTTCCATCACACCGTGGCGACGCTCGGCACCGCCTTCACCGAGCGGCAGATGGATCAGCTCTGGCTGCTCGCGCCCGAGCCGACCATCTGCTTCGACGGCGACCGGGCAGGCGAGGCGGCCGCCGCGCGCGCCATCGATCGCATGCTGCCAGTTTTGCGCGAGGGACATTCCTTCCGCTTCGCCTTCCTCCCAGACGGTTCGGACCCAGACGACCTCGTGCGCAACGAAGGTGCCGGCGCGCTCTCGCGCTGCCTCGCCGAGGCGAGGCCTCTCATCGACATTCTGTGGCAGCGTGAATGTGCCGCGGTGAATCTCGATACGCCTGAGCGCCGCGCTGCGCTCGAAGAGCGGCTCGATCAGCTCCTCAACACCATCGCCAACACGCGCGTGCGCGACCACTACAAGCGCGACATCAAATCGAGGCTGTTTGCCCTGTGGCGCGACCTCGGCAAGCGCGGCGCCGCACCGGCGAAAGCTTCGCCTGCTCCACCCTCCGGCAGGAGCGGCGCGCGGCCGCTTCCCTCAGCCCACGGCTTTGCCATCACCATCATCCTGGCGCTCGCCCATCACCCTTCGCTGCTCGATCATTTCGCGGAGGAAGTGGCGCATCTCGACATCAGGCAGAGGCAGCTTGCCGAGCTCCTTGGGCTCCTCACTCAGACCATCTTCCGCAATCACGCCATCGCGCCGGAGGAACTCGCCACGCTGATGCGAGGCAGCAGCCATGGGCGGCTGTTCGAGACGCTTGAGCGGTCGAGCGCGTTCAAGCGCGTCGCCTTCCTGCAAGCCGAAACCCCGCAAGCCGAGGTCGAGGAGCAGTTCGCCGAGCTCCTCTACCGCTGGACCACGCTGAAAAGCCTCGACAGGGAGGTGCAGGACCAGGCGCTCGATCTCTCGGATCTGTCCGAGGCCGATTACGAGCAGTTTGTTCAATTGCAGCAGCAGGTTGCCAATGCCGGCCTGCGCCACGCAGCGGACGACGCCGGCGACCGCGACAGCGCCAAGCGATTCCATGAGACCATCGCGAGGCTCAAAGGCGAGAATATCGGCGCCCAGCGTGGGCGCCGCCTCGACCGCCGCCCGCAGCAACGTTAGGCCCGCTTTGGAACGGCACCCTTATTGCATGAGAACGTGAAGCGAACTCATGGTTGGCCAGATGGGCAAAAATTGTGCTTTTAAAGGGCTTTGCGGCCTTGACAGGGGGCCCTTGTCTCGCCAATTGCATCCTCAGGAACTTGATCGGCAGGAAGTGCCGGGTTGGGTCCGCCCTCGAAAGCGGGGCGGCACGCGCTTCCATCAGGCGTTGGTCTGAACGACCATGCGCCGGCCGGCGTTAGCGTTCGCTCGACGGGCATCTCGCCCCGGGCATTCAATAGCAGGCCTCGGCCTCGCGAATGATATTCGGTCCGGAACGTTGAGTTCCAATCCTTCTGCCCAAGATTGGGCGAGCTTGATTGGGGAGAACGAAGTCGGCCAAGGCTTTGAGCGCAGGTCCAGACGGACAGCTTCAAGCCGGTGGCCTCAAGTCATGTTTAATCGTCGATTAACGGTGATCACCGCTAATCGCATTTGGTGTTCGCGATAGGCGAAAGGTCAGCACGAGCTTGGCCCGCGCCTTGGCCTCGCGCTTTGCCTCTGACGGCAGCGCTTCGGAGTAGATGAATGGCAACCAAGACCGCTGAAGCAGAGGATCAGGAGCAGCCGCAAGCAGAGGCTCCGGACGGTCCCGTGCTGGATATGTCTGATGCCGCGGTCAAGAAGCTGATCAAGACGGCGAAGGCCCGCGGGTTCGTCACCTATGACGAGCTGAACGAGGTGCTCCCGTCCGAGGAAGTCTCTTCCGAGCAGATCGAGGACACCATGTCCATGCTTTCCGACATGGGCATCAACGTCATCGACACCGACGAGGCCGAGGAGCCGGAGGAGGGCGCCGCCACCGCGGAAGCCGCGCCGCGCGCCATCGCCACCGTAACCCCCATCGCCAAGGCCGAGACCAAGGCCGAGCCGACCGAGCGCACCGACGATCCGGTACGCATGTATCTGCGCGAGATGGGCTCCGTCGAGCTTCTGTCGCGCGAGGGCGAGATCGCCATCGCCAAGCGCATCGAGGCAGGCCGCGAGGCGATGATCGCGGGGCTTTGCGAAAGCCCGCTCACCTTCCAGGCCATCATCATCTGGCGCGACGAGCTGAACGAAGGCAAGATTCTGCTCCGCGACATCATCGATCTCGAAGCCACCTATCAGGGCCCTGACGCCAAGCCCGCGCCGTCGCAGCCTCTGCCCGAAGGCATGAACGGCGAGACGCCCGGTCATGGCGGCAACGGCCACGCAGCGCCTGCCGCGGCAGCGCCAGCCGCCCGCGACGACGAGGATGGCGAGCGCGTCGCCCAGGAAGAATTCGACGACGAAGAGGACGATCTCGAGAATTCGCTTTCGCTCGCCGCCATGGAGGCGGAGCTCAAGCCCAAGGTGCTCGAGACCTTCGACCTCGTCGCCACCAACTACAAGAAGCTCCGCAAGCTCCAGGACCAAGAAGTCGAGCGCGCGATGCGCAACGACACGCTCTCCTCAGGCCAGGAGAAGCGCTACAAGTCGCTGAAGGACGAGATCGTCGCCGAGATCAAGTCGCTCTCGCTCAACGCCAACCGCATCGAGAGCCTGGTCGAGACCCTCTACGACATCAACAAGAAGCTGCTCGGCTTCGAAGGCCGCGTGCTCCGCCTCGCCGAGAGCTATGGCGTCAACCGCGACGACTTCATCGGCGAATATATGGGCAACGAGCTCGATCCCAACTGGCTCCGCCGCGTCGGCCGCCTGAAGAAGAAGGGCTGGGCCGATTTCGTGCGCGACGAGCGCGGGCTGATCAAGGACATCCGCGGCGAGATCCATAACCTCGCCGCCGAGACCGGGCTTCAGATCAGCGAGTTCCGCCGCATCGTGCACATCGTGCAGAAGGGCGAGCGCGAGGCGCGCCAGGCGAAGAAGGAGATGGTCGAGGCCAATCTGCGCCTGGTGATTTCCATCGCCAAGAAATACACGAACCGCGGGCTTCAGTTCCTTGATTTGATTCAGGAAGGCAATATCGGCCTGATGAAGGCGGTCGATAAGTTCGAGTATCGCCGCGGCTACAAATTCTCCACCTACGCCACCTGGTGGATCAGGCAGGCGATCACCCGCTCGATCGCCGACCAGGCGCGCACCATCCGCATCCCCGTGCACATGATCGAGACCATCAACAAGATCGTGCGCACGAGCCGCCAGATGCTGCATGAGATCGGCCGCGAGCCGACGCCTGAGGAGCTTTCCGAGAAGCTCGCCATGCCGCTCGAGAAGGTGCGCAAGGTTCTCAAGATCGCCAAGGAGCCGATCAGCGCTCGAAACCCCGATCGGCGACGAGGAAGATTCCTATCTCGGCGATTTCATCGAGGACAAGAACGCGGTGCTGCCGATCGACGCGGCGATTCAGTCGAACCTGCGCGAGACCACCACGCGCGTGCTCGCCTCGCTCACGCCGCGCGAGGAGCGCGTGCTCCGCATGCGCTTCGGCATCGGCATGAACACCGACCACACGCTCGAAGAGGTCGGCCAGCAGTTCTCCGTCACCCGCGAGCGCATCCGCCAGATCGAAGCCAAGGCTCTGCGCAAGCTGAAGCACCCGAGCCGCAGCCGCAAGCTCCGCAGCTTCCTCGACAACTAAAGTTCCTCGCCTGGTCGAAGCCGAACGCTCGGCCGGATGCTGATGCATGACCAATAGCGAAGCGGAGAGCGTACACGCCCCGTCGCCGATGGAAGGCCACGGCGCCTATAATCGAAGCTCGCGCGTCCAGGCGGCGGGTCTCGCCGCCGCCATCCCGCTCCTTCGCCACGCAGCGGAGACCGTGCCCCTCGCTCCGGCGCCGGAGCCGATCGTCATCGCCGATTACGGCTGTTCCGAAGGGCACAATTCGCTCATCCCCATGCGCGAAGCCATTGCCGCGCTGAGGCAGAGGGTCGGGACATCCCGCACCATCTCGGTTGTGCACACCGATCTGCCAAGCAACGATTTCAGCGCATTGTTCGAGGCGCTGGAAAGCGATCCGGACTCTTATCTCCGCGGCGAGCAGGCGACATTCGCCTCTGCCGTCGGCAGGTCGTTCTACCGGCAGCTTCTTCCCTCCAACAGCGTGACCCTCGGCTGGAGCTCCTGGTCGGTGCAATGGCTCTCGCGCACGCCTGCCCTCATCCCCGATCAGGTGCAGGTCGCCTATAGCCACGACGCAAACGCCTGCGCCGCCTTCGCCCGCCAGGCCGCGGAAGACTGGCACGCCTTCCTTGTTCATCGCGCCGATGAGCTGCAGACCGGGCGGTCAGCTCGTCGTGCTGAGCATGGCCAAGACCGACGACGGCGATTTCGGCTATCGGCTGGTGATCGATGCCCTGATCGGCGCGCTCATGGACCTTGCCGCTGAAGGCGTGGTCAGCGCGGCGGAAATCGAGAAGATGGCGATCCCGACCTACGGGCGCACCCGCGCGGAGTTCACTGCGCCCTTTGCCGATAGCGGGAAATTGCCGGTCTTGCGCTTGCCTCGATCGAGATCTTCCTCGGCGAGGATCACATCTACGAGGACTACGAAAGGGACCGCGATGCCGGCGCGTTCGGCCGGCGCTGGGCGGCCTTCGTGCGCGCTTCGACGTTCCCGACGCTGGCGCAGGCGCTGGAAGGCGGCGGAGAAGAGAGGGCAGAGCAATTCTACGATCTTCTCGAGGCGAGGCTCGCGGCGCGGCTGGCGGCAGCGCCGGGGCCTAATGCCATTCCCCTTGCCAAGCTTCTCCTGGTGAAGCAGGGCAACGCGGGCTGAACCCGCCACACCATCGCCCGTTTCGCCAAGGAGACTCGGGGTGAATTCGAGTCCACAAACGGAGGGAACAACGATGCGTCTCTTGGCTCTCGCAGCAGGACTTCTGATTGCGGCGACCATCGTTCCGGTGAGCGCCGATGCCGGCCCGGTCAGAGCTACCGCCAGGGGCACGGCGACCGCCGTTGCCGTCACCGGCAAGACCGCGGCGAGAGGCACGGTCGTCGTGGGCAAGACCGCGGCCAAGGGCACGGTCGTCGTCGGCAGGACCGCGGTCAGAGGCACTGCCGCCGCCGGCCGTGGCGTCGCACGCGGCACCGTCTGCGTGGCGACCTTCTTCCGCCGCTGCGGCAGGCCTTATCCTTAGCCTTAGCCGAGGAAGCCTCATCCTGAGGAGGCCGCGGAGCAGCCGTCTCGATGATAGTCCAGCTGATTCTAGTTGGGGCAGACCCGCGCGCCTGACGTGCAGACGTAATTCACCACCACGCCGGTGAAGCAGACCGTATAGGTTCTCGCCGTGACGAAGGAGGCCCAGACGATGTCCTCCGGCACCGCCGGGCGCACATTTTTCCAGAACGGATCGGGCTTCACCTTGTAGGGGCTCATGCTGATCTTGCGCCAGCCCTTGGTCTGCCGCAGCGCATTGGCGCTCTTGGCGGCGAGCGCCTGCGACATCAGCAGCGCCTCGCCCTTTGTCTCGGCGCTATGGGTCGCCGAAATGATCTCGCAGTCGGCAGCGCTCGCATGATGCGCGCACAGCGCGAACGCAAGTCCGCCAAGCAAGGCAATGGTTGCAGCGCGCAGCATCGTCTCCCTCAAAGCGAACTCCCCCGCCACCATAACTCGGCCGCCAAGCAAAGTTGCGAGGCGGATCGTAGCGCCAACTGCGCAACGCGGCACGCTGGCAACACAAACGATGGAACCGTGCCCGCGGAGCCTCGATACGGATGGATCGTGGCGCCAATTTGGGTAACCTCAAGGGCGGCGGACAAAGAGTGATGTGGCGACCGATCACAGTTGTTGCGGTGCTCATTCTGTGCGGTTGCGCCGCGCAACAGGAAGCCTTTGTGCGGCAGCGCGAGGCCGAGCGCAACGCGCCGAACCTCGATTTTCAGGGGCCGCTGCGTCCCGCGACTCTCAGCAAAGCGCAGATCAAGATGGTGCAGCAGGGCGTGGCCGGGCTGTTGAAGGAGCCGGCTTCCGCCAAGTTCGGCGACAGCTATCGGGGAGGTCAAGGCCCCGACCGCAAGACCGTTGTCTGCGGCTTCGTCAACGGCAAGAGGTTCGTCGGCATGTTTGCCAAGCCCGAGGGCGGCGCCACCGAGTTCCTGCCCATCAGGGTTGCCTTGGAGGAGGAAGACCAGGAAGGCGTGAGGCAGTACTGCCGCGCCACCGGCATTTACCTGCCGCAGTGATTTGGCTTGCCCAGGAATGAACACAAGGCTGGGCTAGGGCGTTGGTTCAGCCCGAGTAACGCGACCGATGCCAGATCTCGCCAAGGTTAACAGCACCCTTGCCTTCCTCCGCGCGGAGATTCCGGCGGAGGACATCTCGGCCAATCCAGTCGTCGTACATCCGCACAACACGAGCCGGACTATCCCCGAGCGCCTCTCGCCGGCGATCGTCAAGGAATTGTCTCAACTCGACACTGCGCGAGCGCTTATCGCCACCGCAGGCGAATGGGTGTCGATTGCCGGGGCGATCGCGCTTTGCACGCTCTTTTGGCACCCGGCGCTTTATGTGCTCGCGGTCATGTTCATCGGCGCGCGCCAGCATGCGTTGATCATCATGGGCCACGACGCCTCGCACTATCGCTATCTGCCGAAGCGCTGGCAGAACGAGCTCCTCGGCAACATCTTCTTGATGTGGCCGGTGTTCGCCTCGATCGAGGGCTTCCGCAAGTTCCACTCGACGCATCACCAATTCACCAACCTGCCGAACGATGGGAACCGCCACATCTGGTACACCCACGACGCCGCCGGCGAGCTTGAGCCAGATTGGGTGTTTCCCAAGACGCGTGCGGGTCTCGCGCTCGTGCTGCTGCGCCGCGCCGCGTTCCTCACCGGCATGTTCTGGATCGTCAGGGGCGTGGTCGGCTCGTCACTGATCCCGTCACCCAATTGGATGGTCGCGGCGCGTGTTGCGTTCTATGTGGGCGCCGCAGGGCTGATCACCATCTTCGGCGCCTGGTACGCCTTCCTGCTCTATTGGATCGTGCCCTATTGCACCTGGCACATCGCCATTCAGTATGCGCGGCTCATTTGCGAGCACAGCGCGGTGGAGAGCGAGGAAGAGGAATACGCAATCACCCGCACCACCATCCCGACCTTCCTCGAATCGATCTTCATCTTGCCGTGCAATGTCGGCTACCACATCGAGCATCACTGGTATCCGAGCGTCCCGTTCTATCGCTTGCCTGCCCTGCACCAGGAGCTGATGAAGCGCGATGGCTTTCGGCGGAACGCCGTGGTCAGGCACTCCGTCCTGACCTCTCTCGGCGAATGCGTGCGGCCTTAAGCCCCCAGACCTCACCCTGAGGAGGCCGCGAAGCGGCCGTCTCGAAGGGTGGCTATGCTTCGAGACGCGCTGCTGGCGCAGCGCTCCTCAGCATGAGGCCTTGGTGGCCCCTTCGCGTCAGTCGCGGCTATAATTGAGGGCAAACGTCGGGGACGCAGGAGGGAAGGGGGATGCTTAAGCCGAGCATCATGATTGCCGCGCTGATGGCGATCGCAACGCCGGCGGCTGCCGGATGGACACTACCGTGCCTTTTCGGCGGCTGTTCCATCACGCTTGTGTCTCCCGAATATGCGGCGAAACCGGTGCAGCCGCTCGATCCGGAAAAAGCGCTGGCGCAGGTCAACGCCTACCGGACCAAGAATGGGCGGAAGCCGGTTGTTCTCGATGCGCGCCTGTCCCAGGCCGCCGCAGCTCAATCGAAGGCCCAGGCCGGGCGGAGCCGCATCGGTCACGACGGGTCTGACGGATCGAAGCCCATGCAACGTGCCGCCCGCGCCGGCTATCGCGCCAAGATCGCCTCGGAGAATGTCGCCTCAGGCCAGAAATCCTTCGGTGACGTCATGCGTAGCTGGGAAGGAAGTTCGGGCCACCGGGAGAACCTGCTGCGTCCCGAGGTGACCGCGATCGGCGTCGCCATGGCGAAGAACGCGAGCGGCCGCCCCTATTGGACCCTCGTGCTCGGCGCCGAGCTCCAGTGATTGCCGGGGTTTCGCTGCAACCATAGCAATTGACTTAGCCCGCATACCAACGCGCCTGCGGCGAAACGTTGCAGGCTGTGAAAGATTTCTCCGAAGCACGATGTGGCGATTGCCACAAATGTCGATTTTTTTCTCGCGCCGATCTGCTTGAAAATGAGCGTGTCCGTGAACTGTCGTCTTGCCGCGTGGCTGAAATGCGCAAACAATAGCATTCTCAATCCCTTCACCATGCCTCGACACTGCGCAACCAATCGAGCCTCGAGCGGGTTACAGTCTTGCTGGTCCGACTACTCCTAGGGTGGCCCCTCGACTTGAAGGAGTGTACGTCATGCGTAATTTGCTTTTCTTTGCTGCGGTAATTGTCGGCGCGGGTTTTGCGGGCGCAGTGCCAGTTTCGGCAACTCCGCCATCTATGTCTGGATTGAGCAGCCAAAGTGCCTATGTCACGGCCGTCGAGAAAATCGGTTGGCGTCGTCAATATCGGCGCTATGGCTACCCTGTGCCGTATGCCTACTACCCTCCAGCGTATGGGTACTATGCGCCTCCACCGGCGTACGCTTACGCTCCACCCGCGTACGAACTCTTATGCCCTCCCGCCCGCCGTCGCTGAGGGTGACTATTCACCGGCTGATGGCGACTACGGCGACTATCCGCAGGCGAATGGCGAGTATCCCGCGAACGGCGAATATGGTGAGTATCCACCTGCGAACGGCTACTGAGCACTAGGAGAAGTCGTCATAGACCACGGTCGCGAACATGCCGGCGACCATGTGGAAGAGATTGTGGCAGTGAAACGCCCATAGGCCGGGATTGCTGGCATCGAACACGACCTTCACTGTCGTCTTCAAAACACCCATGCGACGGCGGAAAGCCCGTGACGTTGCAGCCGACTGGACCGGCGAAGGTCATCGCTGGACGCCCAATGGGGGGTGGCTTCGAGTTGCTCCGCCGATAGTTCTCGCCGTCTCGCTATGACGGGATCTTAAACGCTCGCTGGTAGGTGCGTCGCCGCAGGGCCAGATGCTCGTACTTCCCTTGATGTCCGCTACATGGCACAAAGCGGACCAAGCCATTCGCCGCTGTGATGTCCGCTAATGACCCTAAGCGGACATTGGGCCGCACCCCCCGACTTGTGGTGTCGGCGCAGAGCCGATTGTGTACGGGGCACCGAGCTTCTCGCGAACCGACCGATCTGGGATTGTGGCCCGGAGACATTGAGCGTATCATTCCCATTAAATTTCAAGCAGCCGCGCACAGTGAGGCGTCGGCTGTGCCCTCACTGTGTGCGTGGCTTGTGCCTCGCAGAGGAGGGCTGAATATGGCTATTTCCCCGACATTCCAAAGATATCTGGCTACCAAGAACGTCGTCTATGACATCGTTGCTCACCAACCAACGAAGTCATCGATGCGTACTGCCGAAGCCTCGCGGATCTCCGGCGACCGGGTCGCCAAAGCCGTCGTGCTTCGCGATGAGTATGGCTATGTTCTGGCCATATTACCGGCGTCGCACCACATCCGCCTAGACGATCTCAGGATGCAACTTGGCTTTGATGTTGAGCTGGCAGACGAGTACGAAATCGAAGAACTATTCGACGACTGCGTGCGCGGTGCGATTCCTCCAGCCGGCGAATGCTATGGACTCGACACGGTGGTCGACGTCAGCATCGAGGATCAGCCCGAGGTTTACCTGGAAGGGGGCGATCATGAGACGCTGGTTCACATGAGCCACGCGCAGTTCGCATCGCTTACCGCGACAGCACGACACGGCAGCTTCAGCGTTCACGTCTGACAGTAGCGGGACGTCACCGCCATGGGCGAATTTGTGAAGGTTGCGAGCGTGAGCGAGATCGCTCCAGGTGGGGCTCGGCTCGTGAACATTAAGGGCAAAGAAATTGCCCTATTCAACATCGAGGGCTCGTTCTTTGCCCTCGACAATGCCTGCACTCATGAGGAAGGACCGTTGGCGGAGGGAGACATCGAGGGCCACGAGGTGACTTGCCCTTGGCATGGCGCCAAGTTCGATATCCGAACGGGAGAGGTCCTTTGCGCACCGGCCTATGGCGACGCCACGCGCTACAACGTGCGTGTCACCGGAGCTGATATCGAGGTCGAGGTGTAGCGACCTCCATAGTTGCTATCGGTGGGGGTTATTAAGGAGGTTCCGATGGCTACCTTTGTTGTGCTTGCTGGTTTCACGGATCAGGGCATCCGCAACGTCAAAAAGAGACGGTCAGCCGGGCAGAGGCCTTCAAGGAGGTGGCCAAGAAGAGCCGCGTTACCGTCCAGGATATGTATTGGATGCTTGGCCCATACGACTTCATTGCGATTTGCGAGGCACCGGATGATGAGGCCGCGACGGCGCTTTCGTTGAGCGTCTGCTCGCGCGGCAACGTGCGCTCCCAGACCCTGCGCGCCTTCTCATTCGACGAGATGAAGAAGATCCTAGGCAAGATGATCTGAGGCTTTGTCGCAAATGCCCTGAGAGTGAGGGCCCTAAACCATGCCAATCTATCAATATCGATGCGCAGAGTGCGAAAGGACGTTCGAGCGTACCGAAACCATCTCAGAGCATGAGAAAACAAAACCGCAGTGCCCTGAATGTGGGAGTAAAGGACGTGTCGGCTGTGCCTGCTCGTGTCTACGTGGTAACATCAAAGAAGAGCTGAGGCTGCCTCATCGCGCCCTCTACCAAGGCTGGCCTTTGCATGCCAAGCAAACGGTCGTTCTAAGGGATCGCGCTGCCATCACTTCCGCAGTTTGCCACTCGTCATGTCTTTAACCTAGATGGGACGCCAGCCATTGACCTTTCATTCAATGGTTCCACTAGACACGCAAGCAGCCGCATCGGGGTAAGCGGAGCGGTTCATTGCTCAGCGTGCCTGGCCTGCTGACCTCACTGTGCGTTGTTAGAGATCGATGACCACCCGGCCTCGCGTTTTTCCTGCGAGGATCTCGACCGCCAGGGAAGGCACGTCCTCGAGTTTCGCCCGTGATGTCATGCCGTTGAGCTTCACGAGGTCGAGGTCCGTCGCCAGTCGACCCCAAGCCTCCTCGCGCTTCTCGCGCGGGGTCGAAACCGAGTTCACGCCCGCGAGTGTCACATCGCGTAGGATGAACGGCATGACGGTCGCGGGCAGGTCCGGCCCCTGCGCCAAGCCACAGGCCGCCACAGCGCCATCATATTTGATCTGCGAGAGCACGTTAGCAAGCGTGCGGCTGCCGAGCGAGTCCACCGCGCCCGCCCAGCGCTCCTTGTCCAATGGGACTCCAGCTCCGGAAAGCTCGCGAGCATCGATGATTTCAACTGCGCCGAGTCCCCGTAGATAATCGCCTTCCTGGTCAGCCCGGCGGGAGGAGGCGACAACGCGATAGCCGAGCTTGTCGAGGAGCGCGATTGCCACCGAACCCACGCCACCGGCAGCACCGGTCACGAGTACATCGCCCCCGTCCGGCGTGATGCCTTCCTTTTCCAAGGCCAGCACGCAAAGCATGGCCGTATAGCCGGCAGTCCCGATCGCCATGGCATTGGCAGTCGAAATGTTCTCAGGGAGCCGGATGAGCCAGTCACCCTTGACGCGGGCCCGCTCGGCGTAGCCTCCGTGGTGCACCTCGCCCAGACCATAGCCATTCAGCACGACCCGATCCCCTGCCTGGAAGCGCGGATCCTCGGAGCGCAGTACTCTGCCGGCCAAGTCGATGCCGGGGATGAGCGGGAATTTGCGGATGATCGGCGCCTTGCCCGTTACCGCGAGGCCATCCTTATAGTTCACTGTCGAGTGCTCGACCACCACCGTGACATTGCCATCCATGAGATCAGCATCCATAAGCTCGGTGACCGCGACACTTTGCCGGTTGCCATTTTTGGTTACGAGCAACGCCCGGAACTTGTCAGCCATGCCATCCTCCGACTGCGCAGCCCGCCACTTAGATTACAGTCACATCCGGTAATCCGTGTCAGCAATTACCCGAACCGGAGACTTGGAAAGGGGTGGCGAGCTCGCTTGAGTGTCGCGCCTGAGTTTACCCCCTCGACAGACAAAAACCTGCTCGGTGCCGACCGACAAAAGTTCGCCGCTTTGATCTGCTAACATACTCATGAGACGGGGGTACCGTTCGTAGCGATTGGAGGTACCTTCCATGTGTGACTACAGCCTACATCTCGTTGCGTCCCGGTCCGCGAAGGTCGGAGACAAGCTGGTATCGACGAGCTTCCCCGAAACGACCACGCGTGGTTTTGCTTCGGTCGACCTTCCGAATGTGGCCGTTTGTTTGCTTCCCGGCACGGAGCTTGCCTTCGAGAAGGAGGTGCGATGCGAGACTGGCATGCTCCTCTCCTGGACGCTGGGGCACAGGGTGGCGAGGTTTCGACAAGTCGACAAGGATCGGTCGAACGTCCATCATGATGCTCTTGAGTTCCCCAACGGAAAAATCGTCCTGCTGACGCATTTGTGCAAAGGTCAGCGTGCGACCGTGTTGCAATTGCCGGCCCATTCGCGCATCACGGTTGACGACGCGGAACAGTACGATTTGCTCGCCGTGTAGCCGGGTATTGTTTCACTTCCGGTTGCCGAGTGGGGCACAAATTCAGGTCAGCCCCCCAGCTCTTCGCAGGAGGCATTCCATGCAGGAGTATAAAAACGACAAGCTCGTCGTCCGCTACGACCCTGCTATCTGCATCCACGCGGGGGAGTGCGTACGCGGTCTCCCATCCGTCTTCAGTCTGTCGAGGAAGCCGTGGATAGACGTGAACGGCGATTCCGCGGCCGCGATAGACGAACAGGTCAAGCGCTGCCCTTCGGGAGCGCTAAGCTTTGAACTACTTTGGAAAGCCTAATCGGCTGATGCCAGCGGACGACCAAAACGAAGAAGGCCGGTCCCAAGGCCAGCCTTCGTCGAAAGCACTGCTCCGCGGAGGCTTGCGATCCCGCAGCGCGGCTTTTCGTTTCTACGCCAGCGGGCTCATCGATAAGGGGCGTCGAGCGAGATGTTCCTAGCGATCGCGCGCTCCCAGCGGTCGCCGTTCGCGAGGAGGCGTTCCTTGTCGTAGTAGAGCTCCTCGGGTGTCTCGGTCGCGAACTCGACGTTGGGTCCCAGGACAATGGCGTCGACCGGGCAAGCCTCCTGACAGAAGCCGCAGTAGATGCATTTCATCATATCGATGTCGAAGCGAGTGGTCCGACGCGTGCCGTCCTCGCTCCGCTCCCCCGCCTCGATGGTGATGGCCTGCGCCGGGCAGATCGCCTCGCACAGCTTGCAGGCGATGCAGCGCTCCTCCCCATTCGGATAGCGCCGCAGGGCAAGCTCGCCGCGAAAGCGGGGTGAGATCGGTCCCCTCTCGAAGGGATAGTTGATGGTCACCTTAGGCTTGAAGAAGTAACGCATCGCCAGGAAGAACGCAGAGATGAACTCCGTCAAGAAGATCGACCGGGCCAGTTGATCGAGCCTCCATGATCTCATCCTATCCGTCTTCACCAGTTTGGCCACACGCTCGAACATCTCGCGCTCGCTGGGTTGGCGGCAACTCACGGAATGTCTGCCGCGTCCATGACAGTACCTCTTGGGCTTCGATCAGGCGTCTGGCCGTGGTTTGAGCCGCGGTCTTTGAGCCTGCCATGGGCGTGCACGTTCTGGATTTGTTAGAACAGGGAACGAGCGCGGAGTTAGCGCGGTAGACCTTGCGGTTAGTCAACGCCAGGTCGAGGGCCCAATATTTGAATGTGGCCCGAGGGAGCCAGCTCTACAAGCTTTTTGCGTGCCTTGAGTAAAGGCGGAATTCTTGATGCTGTCCGTCCGGCGCTCGTGGCGGACTCTGATATCAGGAGCGCGAAATAGCCACCCCTGATGCCAGTGCTCAGATGCCCCGAGGCGGAATCGCGCATCTCAGTCAGCTAGAGCGTAGGCACCCAAAGCTGCAGTCGGGATTGCTTACATAGCCGCTAACACTTCATCGAGCAGCCCGAGCACGGCTGCATGACCCCTCACGTCATTGACGTTGACAAGCGTAGCGCTGCCATACAGTGGCCGTACAGCACTGATCGCAAGGTCGTGAGCCCGACTAAGGTCGTTAGTGATTTGATAAGCCGCGGCGATCAAAGCACCAAGGGCGCAACGCCTCTCGGCCCCGCTATCCGTTGGACATACGGACAAGGCATTCATGTCTCTCGCGAGCTCGCCACGACACCAGTGCTGCTCATCTTCGATGAGAGCTCGAGCCTTTTCGATAACCTGACGCTTGAGCGTTTTTGACATGCCTGACGCTACTCATTCATTAATGCAGCTGCGAGGTCTCGGACGAGTGGCTTCATGAAGAACTTATTCTCGCGAGGCATTATGTCCACCTGCACACCAAGCGTCTCAAGCTCTGCTGCAACGACCGGGCCAACTGCCGCAACGGTTACACGCTGGAAGCCCTGGACCAGCTCCGCTTCTCGGCCGGAGGTGCGGGCGACTTCGCGGAATCGGCGAACCTGGGGCGCGCTTGTGAAGGCAATCGCATCGACCCGGCCTGCGGCCATATCGTCCATTACCGCGATCACGCGCGCATCGTCGACTTCAGAGGCGTAGACATAGGGAAGCACTGGATCTGGCACAGCCCCGGCAGTTACGATGAAATCCATCAGTCGCGGATTCGGATTGCCAGGATTGAGCTGCACGCCGACGGAGCGCCCGCTGAGGTCGAGCCGTCTCATCGCTGCGATAATACCTTCGGTGGTCGGTTCATCCGCAGGAATATCGGTGTCTAAACCGACCGCGCGCAGCGCTCGGACTGGTTTGGGCCCACGCGTTATTTTGCGTGTCGTGCGGAGCGCGTCGAGGAAAGCCAACTCCAGGTCGGTGCGTCGGGCAAACCCAAGCAGCCGCCGCAGACCTTCACCTGTCATTAACACAAGATCGTCGCACCTTCCGTCCGCGAACCGGCGGAGCCACGCCGCTATAGGTTCCGCGTCGGGCGCGTCGCGGATGGCGATCATTGGACAGGGAATGGCCTCGGCGCCACGCTCTTCCAGCAGGCGGACCAGTTGGTCAAGCTCCCGAGTTTCAGGCACTACAATTCGCCGACCGCTCAACTCTTCCGTCATGCGAATCTACCCGCCGCTGGCCCTTGGTAGCCGGTGTTGCTAGCTGAGTTTTCCATCATTATTGTTCCCTGCTCAATCACCTGTGCCAGGGTTCGGCGAGAAGTAGTTGCCCTTGTCAGGCTTGCCCTCCCAGTCCTTTGCATCCGGCGGTGGCTCGCGTTTTATGGTGATGTTAGGCCAGACCTGAGCATATTTCGTATTGATCTCGAGCCACTTTTCGAGGCCGGGCTCCGTGTCCGGTTTGATTGCGTCGACCGGGCATTCTGGCTCGCAAACGCCGCAATCGATGCATTCGTCGGGGTGAATGACGAGCATGTTCTCGCCCTCATAGAAGCAGTCCACAGGACACACCTCGACACAGTCCATGTACTTGCAGCGAATGCAGCTCTCATTGACGATGTAGGTCAATTGAGCCTCCTTGCGGAAGTCGCACATTCAAGGCGACATTGATTCTTTGTGCGCTCACTCTCGATCAACGACCTCCAGTAAGGACGTGAGGCGGGTGGCGCGTGTCGCCGCGTCGGTTCAACCGGCGAACATACATGATAGCGGCCTCCGGGCGCTCAGCTTTGACCTTTAAAGCCGCAATTAGCGCGTCTTCAGCACCAACGACAATTCGTTCAGCCTTGCCTTTCGCCATAACACCGACGGTGAATTGCCAAGACATTTTGAGCTCTTTCACAGGGCTGAGCGAGCTAGGCTGCAGCTAGCTCCTTCTTCGCAGAGATACGGACTTGTTCCAATTCGGCGAGTGCATCGTCCACAAACTCGTCGATTTCAGCTTCGGTGGTCAGGTGTGTTGAAATTGCAAGATCCGGAGCCCGACTTAGGGCGCTCGACTTTACGTAGATCTGGATATAGGCAGCGGTTGGAGGTTCGTGTTGGCTACCACCTCGGTGGAAGCCGAACCTTCCCTTCGTTACTTCCGCCATATTGTCTGACCTCCCACGGTTCCGAGGCAATAGTTCCATCCACAAATCCACTTCAATTGGGGGCACTGGCGAGCACTGATTGCGACGTGCTCGGTTGCACCGTCTTGCGGTACAGGTGCCAAGTGGCGTGCCCAAGCACGGGCATGACGAATATGAGACCAAGGAATGCCGGTATAGACCCGATCACTAGGCCGCCCGCGACGATCAAGCCCCAAACGGCCATCGGGCCGGGGTTCGCAGCCACAGCGCTGATCGAAGTCAACACTGCAGTGCGGACTCCCACGTCCCGATCGAGCAACAGCGGAAATGACACCACGCTGATCGCCAGCACCAGCAAGGCGAAGAGAAAACCAATGCCCACTCCCGCCACGATCATTGCCCAGCCCGCTCTCGTGGTGAACACGTCACGGGCGAACGAAGCGATCGAGACCGGCGGCTCGGGGCCGAGGGTGACGTCGTATATCAAATTGCCCGCGAGCAGCCAGAGCAGGAAGATCGCCAGCAGCGCCAATCCGAGCACCAGGATCGCACCGAACGCTGGCGAGCTGATCGCGCCGAAGGCATCTGCCCATGTGATGGGAATGCCCTGTTCGCGCCTTCGGCTAATTTCATAGAGGCCCACCGCCGCGACCGGGCCGACAAGCGCGAAGCCGGACGCGAGTGGAAACAGCAGCGGCAAAGTTTGATTGCCGAAGGTCAGCCATGCCAACGAAATGCCGACGAGCGGGTAAATGAGGCAGAGGAAGATTACGTCGGTCCGATACGCCCCGAAATCGTCGAGACCTTTGACCAAGACGTCCCTGAGGTCGGCGACCTTGATTCGGCAGACCGCCGGCAGCGGGGCATTCTGGCTATCCTCGCTGCCCCCCAGGGAGCGCCCTAACGACCCCACGGTCAGAGCCGCAAGCGTGATCTGATCCCATCCCCACTCGATGGGGTTTCGGATATGGTCTTGGCTGGCCATCTTCGCTCCTCCCGAACCTACAGTTCGAGGGCCGCGGGCCACCCGTGGCTCGACGCCAATTGGGCCGCCGGTCGCGAGCGAGCCGCGACCATATCGCCGAACATACTCCGATCATCGGGCTGCGTCCCGTCACTTCTATGCACATCGACGGGTCACGACCAAGACATAGAGGGCTGGCGATTGCCAACGGCGATTGATGAAGCTCAATGTCCGTTCACACTAAGCGGACGACGCGCATTGCCTTTCCCATGTTGGCTGCCGACCCAAGGCAGATGTTCGGGCTTACACGGCCGTGGTTTCAATGGCACGAGCGGATCAATCCCTTCGCCGCTGGAATGACCGCTGCTGACCCAAAGCGGAGCATCACATCTAAGACGGCACGGCGTCAGAGCTTGGGTGACTGCATGTTTTGCATGGCCGTTGTCATCAGTCGTCCGAGCTCCTGCGCTTGAGTGGCATAGGATCTCATTTGCGCTTGCGCGTAGTGGCTCTGAAGCGTCATCAAATCTTGCACATCCTTGGCTTGGGCAAGCTTTTCCGCCTGCGCGAAAGCCGCTTCAGCGTTATCCTTGGCAAACTTGATAGCTCGCTCCCTCAGGCTGTCGAACCCGGGCACCATCTCCCCCGCAGGCGTAGACGACCACATATTCATCACTTGGGATATACCCTCCATCCATTGATCGTAAAACTTCCGCACCTGGTCTATGTTCTTTTCGGCGAGGTCCCGAACCTGTTGGGAAATTTCGAACGGATTATTTTCAGCCATTTTCATCTCCTTTGTTGCCTTCGTTCGAACCTCCGCGAAACGCGCGCAGGATCTGGTGACGTCGAGTTCGCTAAACAGGCGCCCAGCTTGGCCGAACGAGATCCAGTGTGCTCCGCTGCGGTCGGCCAGTCTCGAGTCGCGGCGATGGAGCCGCGTCAACGTTTTGCAAATCCGTCCTGAATTTGGACGCGGAAAAATAGCAGATGACTGCCTTCTGTATGCCTGCATGCGTGTAGTGAAACGTAAAAACTATCCCACCAAGCTTCTCGATAAAGCCGTATGGAGAAAGTACCTTTTGACGCTTCGGGAACTCATAGACTAGGCTGAAGTGAGCGCCGGGCGGAATGGTCCTGACGTTTTTGTCGGTCGGGTTTCCATTTAGACTAAGATTGAGTTCGAAGTTGCCGTCACCGCTATCGGGCTTTAGCACCCCCTGCACTTCAGTGAGGGGCTGGTTTGAGGTGTTTTTTCCACTGATCAAAAAGCCGTTGATCTTTGCGCCTTTATCATCGGGCGACAATGCGAATAGTGGGGGACCACCTGGTTGATCGAACAGCCAGACCACTTCGCTTCGTGACGCATCAGGGAATCGGGTCGAGCCGGTAGTATTTACATCTCCGTACCGAGTCAGATGCCGTGGGCGAAACGACAGCGGCAGCGACGGTTTGATTTCCTGATTTCAATTTGTCGTTCGCTGCTTCACGCCTCCTGCCCTGTCCCAACTGGAATCCGCCGAAAGCGGTTTGGTCCAGCAACATTGGCAGCCGGTCAGCAATCCACGAGAGTGTGGTAGGTGCCTTGCTAGAGTGATCGAGGGCTGCAAACAATGACCCCGCGAAAACGGCCATGATTGACATCGCTGTCGAGCAGCCTGCAACAAATTTTCCGGAACGACGCATGAGAATTCAGAGTGGCTAACCAAGCTCCAAGTGCGGCGAGTACGATTGCACGGCTAGGTTAATCAATGTGAAAGGCGCCGGGCTTTTTAGGACAGCCTGAGTCTGCAAGGAGAGGTCCGTTATGTCCGAATTCAACGTTAAGTTAACGCGCAGCGCGTGGATCCCAAACTTCAAGTTCAGAGTGAAATGGGATCGCCTACTATGCGCACATGCAGCCGGGCAGCTTGCGTGTCAGCCGGGCGACAAGGTGACAACAGGTCAGGTGCTCGGGCTGCTCGGCAATTCCGGCAATACCGACGCGCCGCATTTCCACTTTCCCCACCCCTAGCGAATGGCAGTAATCACGGATCATGCGTCTGCCTGGATCTATGATCCAGCCCAACTCGTGTGCTTTCTCGTTGGCCGCTTGCCACGCCCGAGCGAGGAATTCTTCCTGAGTCATAGGGGGTCCCCGATCAAACTTCGACAAGAAATTCTTGACCAGAAGGTGCGTTGAGCGGGTCGGCTTGTAGTAGATGACTCCGTAGCTGGTGGCCGGCAATATGATGATGACCTCATCGCCCAGCACTTCGACCCGAAGTTCGCTCGGACCGGACTTAGTTGACGCAAGAGCAAAGGCCTGCCGACCGCCCTCTGACTCGCTCATTTGATGACGCGCCCTCGGAGCTTTTTTATTGATGCACGCGCCTTGGACATTCGACCGTGGGTGCGAATTAGTCGGGCCTAATCGTTCGCCGCACTTTGATTATTGATGAACAGCCAGGGGAGCGCGGGGATAGAAGGAGCTGGATTGCCTAGCCAGGCTTCGCGCGTTGACCAGATATGATCCAAACGGCAAAGGGGACACTTGATCTGCGAGTGAATGTCGGGAATGCGTTCTAATGTTGCAGCGTCCATCTCGACGCCCGTTGAAAGTTCACGTCCGGTGGTCGGACACCTAACCATGACAACGCTTGCGTGGCTCATGAGCAGCCTCCTCACACAATCCAGCCCAGCTCGCGCGCCTTATCGACAGCGACCTGAAATGCCTGAGTGCGAAACTCGGAGACATCCGGCGTCGTGACGCCTAGAGCGATCCAGCTATGCGCCAGTTCAAGATGCGGGGCGTCCGCTGATTTTCGATAACTGATCGTGTCATTGGTCGCGGGTCGCGTGACAGTGATCTGCCCGTCCACTATTTCGACCTGGAGGCCGTCGGCGTTCATCGGTTTTCATTCCGGTGGCTGGACCGAAACTCACCGCTACAAGTACAGTGAAACACTTCAGAGGCACCGAAATCCCACAATAGTTCATAAGTCGCCAACGTGGCGAATAGAAAAATTCGGCCTCGGGATGGTCTTCCTCTCCGCCCATGGGTGCCCACCTGGGAAGAGATACGAGCATCGGCGGCTCAACTACCAGCCGCCCTGGTTTGTTCCGGCTGATGTCCGAATTTCAGCTTTAACAGCCTGGTCGCCGAGTTAGGGTCCAGTTACTTGATCCTGTAAATGAAACGGTACGGAACCTCCCTCGGCGCGGAATTAGCAGCCGGGAGGGCCGGCGATGCGCGCCCCCGCGGCGTTCAGTATGCCACGTTTTCCGGTGCGGCGCCGCAACGTGAGTGATCTTCAAGCGTGATCGGGGAAAGAACCGAATATCAGCCCTCGCACGTAGTCCTCGTCGCATTAGCCACCAACAACGAATGTCCGCTATTGGCACTTAGCCGACATCTGGCGGCAAACCTATGCTGAGCTGTTGGCCGCACCTTCTGCCGCACGCTAGCGAACGAAGCGGCCATCACCCCCAGGCACGGTCTAGGTCGTCGCAATAGCAGCTATGCGGCTCGACACCGCGGAGCAGTGGATAGTCGGTGTAGCCCTGGTCTGCGCCACCGTAGAACGTCTCGCGGTTGGCCGGCGCGAGCGGCGCGTTGAGATAGAGCCGCGTCACCAGGTCAGGGTTCGAGATGAACGGCTTGCCGAATGCGACGAGGTCTGCGCGGCCCTCTTCGATCGCTTCGTTGGCGCGCTCTTTGTCGAAGCCGTTATTGGCGATGAAGATCCCGCCGAAACGGCGCTTAATCTCTTTATAGTCGAAGGGTGGCACCGCCACGCCGCCGGTGTCGCCCTCGATCACGTGCAGAAAAGCGAGATCTTTGCCTGAGAGCGCGCTCGCAACGTGGTTGAACAGGCGCTGCGGATCGCTGTCGGAAATATCGTTCTGTCCGTTCTGCGGCGAGATGCGCAAGCCCGTGCGGTCCGCGCCAACGACGGCGATCACGGCATCGACCACTTCGAGCAGGAAACGCGTACGGTTCTCGATCGAGCCGCCATAGGCGTCGGTGCGCTTGTTGGTGCCGTCGCGCAGGAACTGATCGATGAGATAACCGTTCGCGCCATGCACCTCGACGCCGTCGAAGCCTGCTTCAATCGCATTGCGCGCCCCTTGCGCATATTGGGCGACGATACCGGGGATGTCGGCGAGCTCGAGCGCGCGCGGCGTTGGGATCGGCTCGAAGCCATTGGCGGTGAAGGCCTGGCCGTTCGGCCTGATTGCTGATGGCGCCACCGGCAATTGGCCGCCCGGCTGGAAGGATTGATGCGAGATGCGCCCGACATGCCAAAGCTGGAGCACGATGCGTCCGCCCGCGACGTGAACGGCGCCGGTCACGCATTGCCAGCCTTTGACCTGCTCGGCGCTGTGGATGCCTGGCGTCGAGATATAGCCCTGGCCCTCCGGCGCCACTTGCGTCGCTTCGGAGATGATCAGCCCGGCGCTCGCGCGTTGCGCGTAATAGAGCGCGTTGAGCGCGGTCGGCACGTTGCCTTCGGCCGCGCGGCTCCGCGTCAACGGCGCCATGGCGATGCGGTTGGGCAGCGCGAGCGGCCCGATAGCGATGGGCGTGAAGAGGTCTGGCGTGGTCTTGGTGGGGCGGTCTTGCATGGGGATCTCCGATTGCGGGGAGGGGTCTTGAGGCGATTTTGCCCGAGGGGAGCCGTCCCTGTCCATCGCGCGGGACCGCTAAAGGGACGCAACTCTTGAAGACCATCGCCGAATTGGGTCGCACGGTTCGCGGCTGAGCTGGGAAGCTCCGTGAACCAGACTTCAATTCCTGCTAGACTTTGGGTTTCCTTCATACCGTCACTCGTCCTAGAGGTCGTCTTGGCGGGCGCCACACTAGATGGAAGGCTCGCACCTTGGCTGTCTATCAACGACACCTCCTCCTCGCCCTTCTCATTCTCCTGCCGGTGCTGGCACGCGCCGAGGACGTCACTCCCCCACAGGTGCCGCGCTTCGAGCCGGCGCCGTGCCCTAAACTGCAAGGCGCCGAGGCGTTGGCTGACGCGAGCTGCGGCTACCTCGTCGTGCCGGAGAATCGCAGCCGGCCGAATGATCGCACCATTCGGCTCATGGTCGCGAAATATCCCGCCCGCTCGTCGAAGAAGTTGCCCGATCCCATTGTCTATCTAGCCGGCGGGCCGGGGGACATCGCGCCCCTGGAGGTCAACGGGCTCATCGCCGCCGACTTCATCCGCGACCGCGACATCGTGGTGATGAGCCAGCGCGGCACCATGTTCTCGGAGCCGGCGCTGACCTGTGCGTCCAGCGACGACTTCGCCAGAGAGCTTCTCGGCCTCCGCTTCTACTCCGCGTCAACCAAGCGCGCCCACGTTGCCGCGACGGACGCCTGCCACCGCGACCTCGCCGCCACCGGCGCCGACCTTAGCGCTTACAATTCGACCGAAAGTGCCGCTGATTTCGCCGACCTCCGCAAGGTGCTCGGCTATGTCACGTGGAATGTCTACGGGACGTCCTACGGCAGCTACCTGGCGCAGACGCTCATGCGAGATCACCCGGAGGGCATCCGCAGCGTCGTCCTCGATTCGGTCTTGCCCACGACCTACAACGTCGCCGCAAACTGGCTAAACGCGCGCGACGGCTTCACCAACCTCTTCCAGGCCTGCGCCGCGGAAGCGGCCTGCAACGCGGCCCATCCCCGTCTCGAGGAAAACTTTACCGGACTGGTCAACAAGCTCGAAGCGGAGCCGCTGACAACCACCGTCAGCGACCCGGCCACGGGCGAGGACCTCAAGGTCGTCCTCGACGGCGGGGCGCTGGTCGACTGGCTGCGCAACCAGAACTATGGCTTGCCCACGCTACGCGCCGCGCCGGAACGGATTGATGGGCTCGCCGCCGGCCGTCCCGATGCCATCGAGGCGATTGCCAAGGATCGGGCAAGCCGGTCGCCGCCATCCGCTCCGGATCTTCCTGCCCTCGGCTACGGGCTGGCGTTCGGCGTTAGCTGTCGCGAAAGCTATCCGTTCGCGACGCCGGAGGATCTCGCCGCGGCCGGCCGTGAAGCGTTTCCGCATTATCCCGCGTCGATACGAGACCAAGGTGTCGGCGGCTGGGCGTATTTCAACGAAGACTGCCGCGACGTCTGGAAGGTCCCCGCCGCCCCGGAGGCCATGCACCAGCCTGTCGAGAGCAGGATCCCGACGCTCCTCGTCTCTGGCAGCTTTGACACGCTGACGTCGCTCGCCGGGGCGAAGGCCGCAGCGGCGAAACTATCTCACGCAACCATCATCAGCATCCCCGGCGTCGGGCATTTTGTCTCCCCCGCGTCTCCTTGCGCTCAGGCGGTGATCGTATCGTTCCTCGCCGATCTCACCGCCCCCGACACATCCTGCGTCGGCGCGTTGAAGCCGCAGAGCTTCACCTCGCGGGCCTCGCCCTGAAGCTCTCCAAGCAAGATTCGCGAGCCTCTGCCGAGGTCTTTGGCCTAGCGACCAGTCGCCAAATCGGGCGATTGCGCGTTAGAAGAGGGTCATGACCAAGCCGAAAGCGCGGACCGACCCCTTAGCGTGGCTCTTCCCGCGGCTCGAGTATTGCGGGCAGCCCCTTGCCCCGCGCTGGCTATTTTTCCGCAGGCTCGCCATCAATGTCGGCATTGCCCTCGCCGTGGTGCTCGTGTCGCTTGGCGTCGGCATGATCGGCTACCACAAGCTCGAAGGGCTGGACTGGGTCATGTCCTTCGGTCATGCCGCCATGATCCTCGGCGGCATGGGGCCATACGAGGAGCCCGTCGACGACAGCGGCAAGATCTTTGAGGGACTCTACGCCCTCTATTCGGGGCTGCTGCTCATCGGCGTCACCGGCCTCATCCTGTCGCCGGTGTTCCACCGGGTGATGCATCAATTGCATCTCCCCGACGACAACGAAGCCGAAGGCGACAAGCCAAAGCCTGCCAAACCGAAATCAAAGCCCAAGCCGTAGAGCACCACCTCTCACTGGGAGGCGTGATGCTCGATCCGTCAGCTTAACCTAGCAACGCCTTGCAGCTCAGGCCCTTCAAGGCCTGCTCGGCCTGATCGCGGCTGCCGTAGCCTTGATTGTCCCTGAGCACTTTCATTTCTTGCTCGGCGACGCGTATTGCGCAGCGCTCCTCAGCATGAGGATTTGCATGTCCCGCCTTAAAAACCCCACGCAAAGCCCCGATAAGGGGCCGCATCATGGACAAGTTCGACCCGAACAGCCTGCCAGACGTCCCTGACATCCCGGCCTCGATCGTCGCCTCAGGCCTCTCCGACGCGCCGCTCACCACACTGGTCGAGATCGCTATGCAGCGGCTCGTGCAGTCGGGCGTGCCCATCGACCGCATGAATGTCGGCTTCCGCATCCTTCACCCGCTGTTCGACGGCATGAGCATCACCTGGACGCGGGAGAAGGGCGCCGAAGTGTTCTACGCCTCGCTCGTCGACAAGGAGGGTTCTGAGTTCCGCGTCTCCCCCTTCTTCGTCATGCTGAGCCAAGGCATGCGCGAATGGCGGCTCAGGCTCGACCGCGATCCTGCCGTGAGCAATTTCCCGATCCTCGCCGACCTCCGCGCTAAGGGCTACACCGATTATCTAGCGCTGATCGTCGCCTTCGGCGGCGCCGAGCTCCACCCGCAATCGCTCGACGGGCTCGCCACCTCATGGTCGACGCGAAGCCCGCAAGGCTTCAGCGACGCTGACGTCGCCGCCATGTGCGGAGTGCTCACCCCGCTCGCGCTCGTCTTCCGCCTCGCCATCAAGGACCAGATCACCAAGGCCGCGCTCAACACCTTTCACGGGCCGCTCGTCGGCGGCCGCATCCTCGCAGGCTCCATCAAGCGCGGCGATGGCGAGCGGCTTTCCGCGGCGCTCTGGTACAGCGATTTGCGCAACTCGACCGGCCTTGCCGATCAGCTCCCGGTCGATGCCTTTCTCGACCTGCTCAACGCCTATTTCGATTGTGCCGCGGGCGCGGTGATGGAGCAGGGCGGTCAGGTGCTCGACATTATCGGCGATGCGATCCTCGCCTTCTTTCCCGCCGGCGACAATGGCGGCGCCGAGGCTTGCGCGCTCGCGCTCGAGGCAGCTGCCTCAGCGCGCGATCGGCTCGCCACGCTGAAGCGCGAGGGAAGCGGCAAGTCCCGCGCCATCGAGTTCGGCATCGGGGTGCATTACGGCGACGTGGTGTTCGGCAATGCCGGCACGCCTGAGCGGCTCAAATTCGGCGTGCTTGGCCGCGCGGTGAACGAGGTCGCGCGCACCGCTGACATGGCGAAGTCGCTGAAGCGCCCGGTGGTGGTGTCCGACGAGGTGGCGCGCCGCGCGTCCGTGACGCTCGCCGATCTCGGCCTGCACGAGCTCCGCGGCATCCCGGTAGCCCGCCGCCTATGGGCAATGGAGGTCGGGTGACGCGCTGAAACGCGCTCAGGCGAGGGGGCGCCATAACGGTTTCTCGCGCCGAGCTTGCTTAATGCTTAAGCGAAGCCTACAGTTTCATCACTGGCACGCCGGACCCAGGCGCTGACGGTGAAGACCAGCGCACCCACTCAAGTGCGCGCACCCTTTCCCGAACATCTCAGCACGCCGAGCGCTGTTTGCGCTCGAGGCCCGCGGCTTCCCAGCCTGCGAACAATCGCCCTTGCGACCTAACCCCAAGAGGTCAGTCATGAACGACACCCGTAATCCCAAAGCTGCCGCCGCCGCGGCCCGCGCCAACTATCGCGAAGTCACCGAAACACTCGGCACCCTCGGCCTCAACGCCGCCATTCCGGAGAGCGTGCGGGCCCTTGCCGAGAAGACAGTGGACCAGACCCGCGAGGCCTATGACCGCTCAACCGATGCGTTCGAGGCTTCCGTCACGACCTTCGAGCAGTCCTTCGACGCTGCCGGCCAAGGCGCCGCCGCCTTCAACCGCAAGATCATCGACATCGCCCGGCGGAATGTGAGTTCCAGCTTCGACCTGGCCAAGAGCCTGGCCGGCGCCAAGAGCCTCGCCGATATGGTCGAGCTGCAGACGGAATTTTGGCGCAAGCAGTTCGGCGCGCTGACGGCGCAGGCCGAGGAAGTTCGCGAACTATCGAGCAAGGTGACCGACGACACCACCAAGCCCATCAAGGCGCAAATGTCTCGCGGCGCAAGCGAGGCAAGGCGCGCGCTCTAGCGCCATCGCACTCAAGTAGGCCGAAGGCCGATAGCGCAAAGGACATCGCGCTCAAGTAGGCCGAAGGCCGATAGCGCAAAGGAAAGATCGCGTCGTAATGATGAAGACGACTGACAAGACTGTCACGTTTCATCGGCCCTTCTGCCTGAAGGGGGTCGATCGCGAGCTGTCGCCCGCGGATTATCGGGTGACGACCGAGGAGGAGCTCATCGAGGGACTGTCCTTCGCGGCATATCGCCGGGTGTCGACGGTCATCTTCGTGCCGGCGCCATATGGCGGCGGGATCGAGATGGTGACCATCGACCCTTCGGACCTCGATGCCGCGCAAGTCGCCGATGCGCTCAAGTAGCGCGAAGCGCGGTAGCGTATTAGGAATCATGCGCTCAAGTAGCGCGAAGCGCGGTAGCGCAAATAACAAATAGCGAAGCTATTTCTTCTTGCCGCCCCAGCCGGGCTTCGGGCGCTGATCTGAGGCGAGGGGAGAGGGCGGAGGCGCAAGCTTCTTCTTGTCCTGCTTCGGCTTCTTCTTTTCGCGGTTGCTCCGCTGCTGGCCTTTGGCCATGTCGTCCTCCTTGAGGCTTCTCGTGCCGGGCTGTGGTCGTGACGCGACGGGTCGGCAAGTGCGAATCGCATTCTATCCCACGCAGCAAAAAAATAGAGCCGCCCGAAGGCGGCTCATGCTTTGGGTCGGCTCGCGCCTGAACCCCACACCCACGGCCCGTCGCGTTTCTGACGACGCTTTTGCCGTGGATGGAAAATGGACCCGAGGCCCCGCGCGCTGGCGGAGCCTTAGGGCGTTGCTGAGCTAGCTGGCGGAGCCGAACGGGCGGCCCTTAAGGAGCGCATCGACGTCCTTCTGAGCCTGCGCCTGCTCGAGGCCATACTTGGCTGCGACCTGATTTACGAGCTCGGCCTTGCCCTTGAGCGCGGCGACATCCTGCTCTGAGAAGTGGCTCCACTTCGCGCGGATATCCTTCATGACCATGATCTTGGTCTGGTCGGGCGTGTTGGTCTTCGCAGACGCATCGGTTGTGGTTGAATTATCCATGGGGAATTCTCCATATATATGAGGAAATAAATCTGAATGATTATCATTCAAACTATCCCCCATGATATGGACCGTTCCGTATTGATAAACAAGTGCGTCACAGAAATATTATAGTGATCGCCGGAAATATTTTTATACGACTTAATTCAAGCGCATTTTTCCTTTAACACTCCTATTCATAATCTAGAATCGGAGTTGCGAATGACAGCCTCTATTTTGAAAGATTATCCTAACCGTGCATTTCCCCACGTTCTGATCTACTCGACGCTCCTGGCTGTCCTGAGCATCGCAGTGGTCGGCATCATCTCGTTCAACTTCGCGTTCTAGCGCGGGTTTGTATCGCGTCGCGTCGTCGTGGCCGGTCCGGCTTCTGCCAGGGCCGGCCATTTGCGTTTGAGCTTTCAGAGAAGATCCGGCCTGCGAGGGGGCGCCCGGCGAAGGGCCCAGCGTGGGCCGCGGCCAGCGTCTAGCGCAGGCCGACGAGGTTCAGAACGACGAACGTCCCGTAGGTGAGGATCGCCGCGGACATGATCATCACGGCCAGCCAGGCAAGGCTCAGGCCCTTCGAACTCTCGGTATCGTGTGCGGAACGCATGAAGCTCCTGTTTCTCATCCCTTGGGGACGAAGGCTGATCGCCCTTGGGCCGCCCGGTTGGCGGCCAACGCCAACGCCCGGTGGGCGTCCGAACGTCACCCTGCGCTTATTCTCCCCGCCGGTCGAGCGTTATCCCTGCGCTTAAGCGGCGCAGCGATGATCGACCTCTGTGGCATTCTCGGGTGAGCAGGAACATAGAGGTGAGTTAGCTTCCCCGGAGGCTATGCTATGCCAGAGCCAGTGCTCTTCAGAGCGGACCCGATTTCAACTGAGCAATCCACACTTTCATCGAGCCGCCACAATCTAACTATCTCTGCCAACTCATCGTCGACCAAAATTTGCCGTCCAATTGTGCGCTCTAAGTCTTTTAACGCGCGAAGTATCTCAACTCTTGTAGCTAGATTGAATGGTCCAAGCATATTCGAACCACTCCTGCGCATCGGCCACCGCCGCTTAGCGTCGTTGCGAATTGTCGCCAGCCAGTTACGGAAATCCAGGTAAGGGCGCAACGCTTCATATCCCGAATTAATGCGGAACTCGGTCGAGCGATCTCCAACAACCAAATCGGCCGGACGCACAGGGAGGTGCTTGAGGCGACTTCACAATTGGGCACTCGCCGGAAGCGCCTCGGTATAACCGCTCAAGTAAGGGGGCATTGATTGCCTTCGGATGAGGCGGCAAGAAAACCGCATCCCAAACATCATCCAACTCCAAGTCGAGGATCGGCAAAAAGAGGCGGTATCGCTTTCCTGCCTCGAACTGAGTTTGCCAGTGCCCGCCACCATGTCCGTCGATGGCGCGCTCGCGCTGGCGACTTCTCTGTTCGACGCATTCCAAGAGAGACAATGGCGTCGCCCTTGGCCGCCTCCGCGATAAAACGCGACACGGGTTTGATGCGTAGATTTTTGTGCACCAACGAAAACTGTTCGTAGGTGGGGGGTAACCACAATTATCTTGACAAAAAATCGCTCTCTTACATCGTAGCGCGCATCTAGCTGTGTCACCCGTCACGCGGTCCTTGCATTCCCTTCACCCCCACCCCTAATCCGCAGGCCATGTTCTCGACCTGGATGAAATTCTCCCTCGATGCCGCGCGGCTCGGCTATGACGCCGCGCGCCTCGGCTACGAGGTGCAGACGGTGATGACCTTGCGCATGCTGAAGCTCGCGCGCGGCGGGCATGCTGCCGAGGCCGAGATGCAGCGCATGATGACGGAGAAGGGCGTTGCCTTCGCGGAAGCCGCTACGACGCTCGCCACCGGCGGCTCGATGAACAAGGTCGTCCGCCGCGTGCGCTCCCGCGTCAACCAGAACAAGCGCCGCCTCTCGCGCTGACGCGCCCAAGTAACTCACCGTACGGCGATATCCGCGATCCGCTCCGTCATACCGGCGAAAGCCGGTATCCAGTGTGCTTCTTGCGCTTCGCGCGCTGGATTCCGGCGTGCGCCGGACATGACGAATGTGGAAGCGGTAGCGCATCAATAGATCTGCCGCGCGAAAATCGACCGGGCGCGGGCCCGTTTCCCCGGCTATGATCCGCCTATCCCCACATCGAATATCAGGAGGCGTTTCGTCATGAGCATCTTCGGAGACATCATGTCAGCGATTTTCGGCCGCTCGGCCAAGGCGGAAACCCCCGCTGCCGGCAGCCAGGGCCCTGCCACGCCGGCTGGCAGCCCTGCCGCTCCGCCCGCGTCTGCCACGCCATCGGCGCCGAGTGCGCCAGCCGCAGCTCCAGCGGCGCCGGTCGATGTCGCCGCCGTGCTCGACGCGCTTGCCAAGAAGAACAAGCAGAAGCTCAATTGGCGCAAATCGATCGTCGATCTCATGAAGCTGCTCGATCTCGACAGCAGCCAGACCGCGCGCAAGAAGCTCGCCGAGGAGCTGCATTACTCCGGCGACACCAAGGACTCGGCGAAGATGAACGTCTGGCTGCATAAGCAGGTGATGATCAAGCTCGCCGCCAATGGCGGCAAGGTGCCCGCCGATCTGAAGGACTAGTTGCGCATTTCGGGTGAGGGGGCTTTGCCGTCAAAGCCTGACGGTCGGTCCCCCTCACAGATCCCTCTCGCAAGAGGAGAGGGCTTGCCCTGATTTCGGAACATTCAGCCGCGGGGCAAGTTGGTCCTACTCTCCCCCCAAGAGGTCTCGCGCCTTGCTGGCCCAACGAGACAAGAAACAAGAGAAGGACAGTGAGATGACGAACACCAACGAAGCCTATCGACGAGCCGCCAATTCCCCGACCGCGCGCCAGGCCGCCGAGACCGCAAGGAACATCGGCGAGGAGGTGAGCGATTTCGCCTCCGACGTATCGCGGAAGGCCGGCAAGCAGTTCGACCGCGCCCAGGACATGGCGGTCGATGCCATGAAGGAGCGGGCGATGCGATGCGGCGCTATCCGTTGAGCACGATCGCGGTTGCCGCCGGTCTCGGCTTCCTGTTGGGCGCCTTCGCGATGGCCCGCCGATAGTCGTCGGCGCCCGTGCAAAGCGGTGGGTGAGCGGCGTTCGCCGCCCACCCGTAACTCGTCACAGATCGCAAGCGACGCGTACCGTGGTCGTTACCGCAGACAAATGTCATAGCCGCGGCCTTCCGTCCCGGCGAGCCAGTCTGAGCTGATTGAGCATCTCGCACGGACGCTACCCAGTCAGGGTGCATGGTCCGCGGCTATCGGCGGAGCCTTCGGCAGTGCGACGTGGCCACGTGCTTGATGTTCTTCGCGTTGAATGCGCATTATCTGCGTGGTCTTGGTCGCAGCAGACAGCGCGAGGCGAACGGAGCCGCGAGCACCAAGGCTAAGCCGGCAAGGATGATCAGAGTTTTCTTGGTCATGGTCACTCTCCTGGTGACGCTTCATATTGAAGCGTCGGTTGCGGGTAGAGCGACCCTTACTCGGAACCTGATGTGACTTTGACCGGGCGGCCTTGAACCGAAGCTGAGACTGCGGTTCACCGGCATTCAGGCGCCGGCCATGACGAAGGCAGCTCCTTATCCCCGCGTCGCGCGCCTCCCTTAAACTGCGCTCGTCTCTTTCCCATGAGGGATGCGTGACCGGGACCGTCCCGCCACGTGGGGAAGGGAGCGGCGCCCTGAGGAAGCCGGCGGAACGAAGACGGGTGGCGTGGCCAGTCCACGGCCCGATGCTGCCGGCAGGAGTAACGCGATCCGGCCTCGGGGGTCTTCGAGCACACGCCTTGGGTGGAATCCCGGGGTCGTCAGCTTCGCAAGCCAGTCGCGGCGCGAGGCACGGGTAAGCGGTGCTCTGGGCTTCAATATCGCCGCGCGCGGGGCGCCCATAAGGCTGCCCTTGACTGCAGACGGACGCAGCCTTCGGGCGCTCCGCGCTTCCCTCGCTTGCGCTCATGCAGCGAAGCGATAGCGCATTGAAGCTTGCGCTCATGGAGCGAAGCGATAGCGCATTGAAGAATGCCTCGCGCAATGTGTGCGGCGGGAGGATTTGGCGCGCCCGCTGATTGGTCCTCGTCGCAAGGTCTCAAGCCGCGGCGGAGCCCGGCGGCTGGGTCGGATAGACCGGGCCTGGATGCAGGAAGGTCATGGTGACATAGGCGCCGATGAACGAGCCGGCGGCGGCGAACAGCACATAGACCCAGTGGTTGGTGTAGCTGATGACGGCGAAGGAGGAGAGCATGTACCAGATGCTGCTCCAGGAGGCCGCGGGCAGGCGCCTCCGCTTCACCACCGCGTTGGTGAACATCACATAGACGGCGTCGGTCAGGCAGTGGCGACGATGACGGCGGCGGCGATCAGCGGATCGATGTCGATGCTGGGCAGGCTCGGCATGGGTGTGGTCCTTGGTGGCTAAGCGTCAGCCGGCGACTAGACCACAGCGGCAAGGGCATTTCACCTGCAACCGATGCAGGCCTTCTCGTGTTGATCCTCGAGTCGAGACCCGAGACGAAAGGAACGAGCATGCTGCAATGGCTGATGTGGTTGCGAGGCGAGAGGGCGGCGGCGAAGCACGAATCGGAGCAAGTTCCGGAGGCGGCCAAGCCGCAGGAGCGGCGCGCCACCAAGGAGGCGGTGCGCGATGCCAAGGAGCAATGGCAAGAGGATGGCGATCGCGCTGACCAGGACTATTACCACGTGCCGGGCGCCGGCAATCCGGACCGGACCGATCCGCCAATGCTCGACGGCAAACCGTTGCCGAAGGCCAAGGCCAAGCCGAAAAAGAGCAGGTCTCCTGCCAAGCGTCACTCGTAACGAAGTCACTCGTAGCGGAGCGCGTCGATGGGGTTCATCAGCGAGGCGCGGCGCGCCGGGTAGTAGCCGAAGAACACGCCGACGAGAGCGGCCGCGGCGAGCGCGATGAAGACGAGCGAGGGCGAGAGCGCGATCGGCCAGGCGCCCCAAGTGGCGAGCGCGAGCGCGGCGCTCCCGCCGATGAGGAGCCCGATCAGCCCTCCGGTGAGGCAGAGCGTCACCGCCTCGATGAGGAATTGGGAGAGGATGTCGCGGCGGCGCGCGCCGACGGCCATGCGCAAGCCGATCTCCTTGGTGCGCTCGGTGACCGACACGAGCATGATGTTCATGATGCCGATGCCGCCGACGATGAGCGAGATGGCGGCGGTGGCGCCGAGCAGCAAGCTCAAGATGTTCTGCGTCTCGCTGCGCGTGCGGATGAACTCGGCCATGTTGCGCACCTGGAAGGTGTCCGGCGCGCCCATGCGCACATGGCGGCGCTGGCGGAGCAGCGTCTCGATCTCGGACTGCGCGTCGCTCATCTCCTCGGCCGAGGCCACCTCGACCATGATGCGCTTGAGGTTGTCGGGCACGGTCTTCTCGGCGCCGAACAGGCGGCGGCGCGCGGTCGACACCGGCACGAGCGCGGTGTCGTCCTGGTCCATGCCGAAGCCCGACTGGCCCTTTGGCGTGAGCAGGCCGACCACGGTGAAGGGCACGTTCATCACCCGCACCTGCTGGCCGATGACCGGCGCGTCGCCGAACAGCTCGCGCGCGGTGGTGGCGCCGAGGATGGCCACCTTGGCTGCTGATCTGAGCTCTGCCTCGGTGAAGTTGCGGCCCTCGGCGAGCTCCCAGTCGCGCACCTCGAGGAAATCGCCGCTCACCCCGTCGATCGAGGTGGTCCAGTTGGTGTTGCCGACCACGATCGGCGCCGAGCCGCTGACGATGCCGGTGACCGCGGCGATGCCGGGGATGCGCTCCTTGATCACGGCAAGGTCGGTCTCCGACAGCGCGAGCGCGGTGCCTTCGCCGGAGCGCCGTCCGCCCGACGTATAGGAGCCAGGCTGGATGACCAGCAGATTGGTGCCGAGCGACTTGATCCGCGCCTCGATGGCTTGGCCGGCGCCGCTCGCCACCGACACCATGACGATCACCGAGGCGACCCCGATGATCACCCCGAGCATGGCGAGGAAGCTTCGCAGCGCATTGAGCCTGAGCGCCGCGAGCGCGGCCTTGAAGGCGGCGAGCGGGTTCATGCCGCATCCTCGACGATGACGCCGTCGCGGAAGGTGATGCGGCGCTGCGCCCGCGCGGCAATGTCGTTCTCATGGGTGACGAGGATCACGGTGATGCCGCCTGCGTTCAGCTCCTCGAACAGCGCGATGATCTCATCGGTGGTGCGGCTGTCGAGCGCGCCGGTCGGCTCGTCGGCAAGCAGGATATGCGGGTCGTTGACGAGCGCCCGGGCGATGGCCACGCGCTGCTGCTGGCCGCCGGAAAGCTCCGACGGCTGGTGCCGGGCGCGCTCGGCGAGACCCACGCGCGCCAGGCACGCCTTCGCCTTCTCGCGCGCGTCGCCCTTGTTCGCGCGATGCGAATAGAGGAGCGGCAGCGCGACGTTATCGAGCGCGGTGGTGCGCGCGAGCAGGTTGAAGGTCTGGAACACGAAGCCGATGGTCTCGTTGCGGTATTGCGCGAGCGCATCGGAGCTGAGGCCGGAGAGCTCGCGCCCCTCGATCTGGAGCGAGCCGGAGGTCGGCGTGTCGAGCGCGCCGACAAGGTTCATGAAGGTCGATTTGCCGGAGCCCGAATGGCCGGTCACGGCGAGATACTCGCCGCGTGCCACCTCGACGTCGATGCCTTGCAGCGCGCCGATGACGCTGTCGCCCATGCGGTAGGTCTTGACCAGGTCGCGCGCGACGATCTGCGGGGAAGGGGAGGCAGCCGGCGCTTGCGTCATGGCGCGATCTCCCGGGCGCGCAGCACGACGAGAGGGCCAGGCTCGAGCCCGTCGGTGATTTCCGTGACATTGGCATCCGACAGGCCGAGCCGCACGTGATGGGGCACGAGACGCCCGGAGTCGTAGATCCAGATTGTGCCGGACCGCGGGCTCGTCGGACGCGAGCGCTGGAGCTCTTCGTATTTCTTGTAGCGTTCAGGGGTCAGCACGGCGCGGAGCACCTTGGCGACGCGAAGCCGCGCCTGCTCGCGCGCATCTTCCTGGCTCCCGCCGACGCCTTGCGGTCCGACGCTGCGGAGCGCAGCGAACTCGGCCTCGACGCCGGAGCGCACCTTGTCGATCTCCTCCGGCGTCAGCGCCAGGTCGACCGTCAGCCTGTCGAGCAGGCGGCCGGTGCGCTCGTCGGAGCTTGCCGAGGTTCGCGTTGCACCGGTCGCGCTCGTGTCGCTCACCAGCGCTTCAGCCGGCCCACGCGGCTGGAAGCGGAGCGCATCGTTGGGCACCACCACGACGTTCGCGTGCTCGCCGGTGACGATGTCGACATTGGCGGTCATGCCGGGAAGCAGCCTGCCGAGCGGATTGTCGGCGGCAATGACCACGGTATAGGTGACGACATTCTGAAGTGCGACCGGCGTGAGCCTGATCTGCTCCACCGTCCCCTCGAACGTCGCGTCCGGATAGGCATCGACGGTGAAGTTGACCGGGTTGTCGCGGGTCACCTGACCGATATCGGCCTCATCGACCTGCGCCTCGATCTGCACATGGTTGAGGTCCTGGGCGATGGTGAACAGCTTCGGCGCTTGCAGGCTCGCCGCCACGGTCTGCCCGACCTCGACGATCTTGTCGATGACCACGCCGTCGATCGGCGAGCGGATATAGGTGCGGTCGAGATCGATACGGGCGCTGTCGAGTGTCGCCTCGCGCTGCAAGAGCGTGGCCTTGGCGTTCTCCACATTGGCCTTGGCGATGGCGAGATCGGCGCGGGCGCTTTCCTCGGCGGCGACGGCGGTATCGAGCGCGGCTTGCGAGGTCGCGCCCTTGAGCACGAGTTCCTTGGCGCGGCCGAGATCGAGCTCGGCCTTGCGCAAATTGGCTTCGGCGCGCTGCACGCTGGCAAGCTGCAAGTCCACATTGGCGCGGGCCACGGCGACGCCGGCTTCTTCTTCGCGCACGCGCGTCTCGAAGCTCGACGGCTCGATGCGGGCCAGCACCTCGTCCTTCTTGACCTCGGTCGAGTAGTCGACATTGACCTCGCCGATATTGCCGGAGAGCTGCGAGCCGATATCGACGGTGACGAGGGCGCGCACGGTGCCGGAGGTCGAGACCACGCGGCGCACGTCGCTTCGCTTGACCTCGGCGGTCTGGATGTCGAGGCGGCCGGCACGGGCCTGTTGTTGCCACTGATAATAGGCGGCGGCGCCCGCGGCGGCGGCCACGACGAGAATGAGCAGCCAGCCCTTTTTCATGCCTGTCCCTCGGACCTAGCCAATTGCAGGAATGTAGCAGAGGTGAGCGCTACAAAAAGGCAATGGTAGGGAGGAGAAACAAAATGAAACAAAGGCGCTGTCGCAGTTTGGGGCCCTAGAGACCGAAGGGATAGGTCTCGTCAGGGCCTTCCGCGTACACCGGCCGCGCCGCAACGGCTTCGGTTTCCTCGAACCAGATCCAGGCATCGAATTGGAGCGACAGCTCCGCCTGGAAATAGTGGGAGAGAAGCTCCGTCTCGGGCCGGTAGATGACGCCGATGGCGCGCTCGAGCAAAGGCTCGGCGAGCTCGGCGCGGACTGACTCCCTCTGTCCGGGACCCGTCTCCAGCATGAAGGCGGCGATGCCGGTGTCGCGCGAACGGCCCTCATAGGAATCGTCGCGGGCAGGGCGCACGCGCTTGATCTCCATCAGCCCGTCCCAGTCCGACGCCGCGGCGACCGTGCCGCGGTCGGTGCCGAAGCCGATCAGCGCCGCCTCGTCGCCGAAGCGCTGGCGCGCGAGCTGCCCGATATTGTGCTCGCCGCGCACCTGGCCCATCTCGGTGAAGGCGGCATTGCCGATATGCGAGTTGTGCGCCCAGACAACAGCCTTGGCCTCCGGTCCGCGCTCGGCGAGCAGGCGCTCGAGCGTGTCGAACATATGCTGGTCGCGCAAATTCCACGACGCAGCGTCGCCGTAATAGATGGCGCGGTAATATTGCTCGGCGCCGGCCACGATGCGCGCATTCTGCTCGGCGTCGAAAAAGGCCTCGCCGTCCTTGGTGAGATAGTCGAGGCGCTTGCGCAAGAGATCGACCAGCGTATCGGCAACTGGCTTCTCGCAGACCGCATAGCCGCGCGAGAGCGCCATGCGGCCGTAACGCGCGGGCTCGGCACGCCACGGCGCAAGGCAGCCATAGCGTTCCCGCGCAACACGCGCGGCCGCCGGATCGACCTTGTCGAGATAGGCGAGCACCGCCTCGATCGAGGCGCCGAGACTGTAGATATCGAGCCCATAGAAGCCGGCCTTGCGATCCGGGTCGGCGATCGTGGCATTGATCTCTTTCAGCCGGTCGAGGAAGTCGGCGACCTGGCCGTTGCGCCACATCCAGGTCGGGAAGCGGGTGAAGGCGGATTGCGGCACCACGGGCCGGGGCAGACCGCGGACATAGGCGTCATAGACCGACGCATCGGGCCAGTCTGCCTCCACCGCGACGATGTTGAAGCCGTGGCGGTCGACCAGCATCTCGGTGATGCGCGCCCGCGCCTGGTAGAACTCGGCGGTGCCGTGCGTCGCCTCGCCGAGCATGACGACGCGGCGGTCGCTGAAGCGCTCGACGAGATCGCAAAGCTCGTGCAGATCGCCGAACGGCTCGGCGGCTTCGGCCATGAGCTTGCTGACGCGATTATGGATGGTGAGCGCGCGCTTCGCCGGGACGAGAAGCCCCGTGGCGTAGCCGGACGGCTCGGCATCGAGTTTCGCCTTCCCCTCACGCTCGGGCTCGGCCCAGCCTTCCTCCCCGATCAGCGGCACGAAGGCCACGGCGCCGAAATCTTCCTCCTCGAAGCGATCCTCGCCGGTGCGGCGCACGCGGATCAGCGTCTGGAACCCGAACTCGCCTACGGGCACGATCAGGCGGCCGCCGATCGCGAGCTGCTGCTTCAGCGCCTCGGGGACATGCGGACCGCCGGCGGAGACGATGATGGCCTGGAACGGCGCTTCCTCGGCCAAGCCCTTGGTGCCGTCGGCGCAGATGATTTCGGCATTGGCGTAGCCGAGCCGCTTCAGCCTGGCGGCGGCGAGCTTCGCCAGCGCCTCGTGGCGCTCGATGGCGAACACCTTGTTGGCCATGCGGCTCATGACCGCCGCGGCGTAGCCCGAGCCGGCGCCGACCTCGAGCACCTTGTCGCCTGGCTTGATCTCGGCAAGCTCGATCATGCGGGCGACGATATAAGGCTGCGAGATGGTCTGGCCCGACTCGATGGGCAGCGCCGAATCCTCGTAGACGAACTCCTGGAGATGCTCCGGCACGAAGGTCTCGCGCGGCACCGTGCCCATGGCTTCAAGCAGCAGCGGATCGTCAATGCCGCGCGCCTTGAGATGCCGCTCGACCATGAAGGCACGGTCGCGCGCATAGGCGCTGTCGAGGACTTCGGCGCGTTGCAAGGCCATGACGATAAACTAGTTGGCCGGCACTGGGTTCAGCCTTGATTTGGATCAGATCACGGCGGGGGCGGCTACTCCAGCTCGAAAGTGACGGTGACGCGGGCCTCGACCGTGGCGGTTCCAGCCTCGATGGGAACGGCCTTGGCTTCCATCGCCATGGGAGCCGGCGAGGCATAGCGCGCGGCGATGACGCCCTGGTCCTCGCTGATGGTGAGCACCTTGCCGAGCCTGGCGCCGGCGGCTTCGGCATAGAGCTTGGCGTTGGCGATGGCGTTGCGCATGGCGAGCTTGCGCGCCTCGTCCTTCAGCGCCTCAGGCTCCGCCACGCCGAACTCGATGGAGTTCACGTCGTTGGCGCCAAGCGTCACCACCTTGTCGAGGATCTGGCCGAGCTTGCCGATGTCGCGCACGGTGAGGTGAACCGAGTTCGTCACCTGATAGCCGACGATCTTCGGCGACCGCCCGTCCTTCCGCTCCTCGTAGAGCGGCTGCACGGTGAAATTCGTGGTCTGGATGTCCTTCGGGTCGAGCCCCTCGGCCTTCAGCGCTGCGACCACCTCGGTCATGGCAGCGCTGTTCTTGGCGAGCGCCTCCTTCGCCGTCGGCGCCTGGCTCGTGACGCCGGTGGTGATGTCCACCTTGTCCGGCGAGGTTTTGATGGCACCGGTGGCGGTGAGCGAGATGGACCGCTTCGGCGCCTCGTCGGCGCCCGCAGCGCAAAGGTGCAAGTGGCAGCATGGAGGACGCGAGCGCGATCAAGGCAAAGAGATGAGAGGTGCGTGACGACGCCATGGGGGTACCTTCCGATGGTTGGCCTGACTTGCCGCGGGCATCGTGGGGGAAGCCACCCGCAGCCTGGCTGCACTTCAAGTCGTAACTATGGTGCCACCACTCTGTCACGGGTTTCTCGTCCCGCTTCTTGACGGACTTAACTCCCCGGTGCATCTTTGTGGGCGCGCGGGGGCATGCTCCTTATAAGAGGACCGTTCTGCCATGCTTGATACCGACCTCCCAGGTACCAATCCCGACCCAGAAGAGCGACTTTCGCGCAGAGATTTCCTATTCGGCATTGCCATAGCGAGTGCTGTCGCGTTGCCCGTGCTATCAGCCCCAGCACGCGCCGCAGTGTCAATGCTGCACACCGGCTTAGATCCTGAGCTTCTCAAACCCGAAAGCGAAATTGTCCGTGTAGGACGCGGCGGCGGCAGAGGTGGCGGCGGCAGAGGTGGCGGCGGTCGCGGAGGTGGCGGGCGTCACTATGGCGGTGGCGGGCGTCATCATGGCGGTGGCGGGCGTCACCATGGCGGTGGCGGTGGCCATCGCAACTACGGCCATCGCAACTACGGCCATCGCAACTACGGCTATCGCAATTATGGCTATCGCGGTTATCGAGGCGGTCGCTGGTATGGCGGACGCTGGTGGGGCTATGGCGTAGGAAGCTGTTGGCAATGGACACCCGGTGGCTACGTTTGGATTTGCGGCTACTAAGTGGAACCAACCAAGGGATTCGAATAGTGAGCCGTTGGTTAGCCGCCATAGCAGGCGATTGCCCAACTAGGCTTTATGAACACCCGATCCTGTTGCGGGTTGGATCGGAGCGTTGGCCTATTGCCCTGCGGCTGACGCAATCAGCGCGGATCTGCTGAAGAGAGACCCGGCTCCCCGCAAGAGGGCCGGGTTTCTCATTCGAACACCGACGCAAGGTTGGAGGTCTAGCGCCGATGACCTCGGTACGGACCGCCGTAATACCTCGGTCCAACGTAGACGGGCGCGACGTAAACGGGCGGCGCGACGTAAACGGGTGGAGGCGGCGCGTAATAGACCGGTGGCGGCGGAGCGACGTACACCGTTTGTGGTGCAAGCGCACTGCCGACAACGGCTCCGACACCAAATCCCAGCAACCCCGCACCAACGGCGGAACCATTACCTGCATGGGCTGAGCCGCTAAGTGCAGCAATGCCGATGGTCGCCGCCGCGATGGTTACTCTGTACATGGCGCGCATTCTGAAACCCCCTCTAGGCAATGCCTACGCACGACAAGCTGCGAGTGTCGAGCCGGAGTGATTTCAGAGTTGTTAAGGGGCCGCATAAAAATAAAGGCCCCCTGGCCATTGGGGGCCTTTATCGAATCTGTGTCGGCCTGGGCGACAACACCGCTATGCGCTACGAGATACTAGCGACCGGAGACCGCTTCTAGAGACTTATGTGGGAGTTTGAAATTGGTTTTCAATAGTGAGCGAGAATGAGGACCAAGCTAAGCAGCTTCCAAGTCGGGGACCGAGTTGAGCTTTTGCTATTCTACGGCTTCCATGGTGAAGCTCGACCACTAGGCACTGTGTCGGCCCTGGCCGTCTGCATCCCTACATTATTGCTGGCGGTCTCGCTTCGTGGCAATTCGCATAGAAGGGGGTTTGCCGAGGCGACCCCTCACAATACCGCCGTCGCGTCATGGAGGGGGATCGCGTCATGCGCGCCCCGGTGAATGCGCTGGCCAAGGCTGGCAGGGACCTAAACGAGGATGGTAGCGTGGTGCCGAGGCCGAAGGGGAAAGCCTCGTTAGCACTGCATTCTTGTTAGCTTTCAGTTAGCCGAAAATCATGGAAGCGTTGTAAATCAAGGATTTGTCTCAGCTAATGAGGCGGAATCGCGCTTAAGTCTGAAGCGGGGCCCGTAGCTCAATTGGTTAGAGCCGGCGGCTCATAACCGTCTGGTTGGAGGTTCGAGCCCTCCCGGGCCCACCATTTTTAGAAATCGGTATTGGTTCTATTCGGCTTTTCGCTCTGGTTCCCGCACCTGATCACTAGGTGCGGGAATAGATGTTGCCGAATTTGGTCATTCCCTGCGCGGCAAGCCGCTTCCTATTGGCGGTGCGCGTGTAGTGCGCGGCCATCTTCGGGTCGGTCCAGCCGAATATCGCCATCAGCTCCGCCTCGGTGGCACCTGTTCATCCTAAAGCAAATGCGCGAACCCGCTATTGGATTTCGCAGTGATGGTTAGGCGTTTCCTTTGTCAGGCTCGAAACGTCAGCCAAAGCCGAGGCCGGACTTGCTTCGCAGCGCATGCAGCGCCGCCAAGTCCTCCACCGATAGTCTAACCGCGTCCCCGTCGCCGTTATCGCTTCGCTTTCGCTAGCTTGAGTTCCTTCGTTGAGCTAATTTCAAGGCGCAGGGCAATGTACCTGTGCGAAAACGGGGGGGATTTATGGACATCGTCGGGGTACTCATAACCTTGGCTATCGGTGCGGCAGCGGGCTGGCTGGCAGGGCTTTTGGTTGAGGGAGCAGGGTTCGGCTTGCTCTGGAACATCCTGATCGGCATCGCAGGTGCCTTTGTAGCAGGGTGGCTGTTTCCGAGATTGGGTCTTGGTTTAACCCTGGGCGGAGGCATTGTCGGCGCTATTGTCGCGGCGACCTTGGGGGCGGTGGTCCTGCTTCTGGTGGTCAATCTGATACAACGGCTCGTCAGCTAAGCTGCATCACAAGGCATTCGCGTCCAGCTCGAGCCAATTGGGGGTTCCCTCAGACACCGCGCGGGTCGCTCGCGCTCAACCCGTCGAGCTTACGCACGTTCATTGATGAGGTCGAGAGCGTCGGCTTCGGCCGGCGCCCTTTTGCTTGCCGGGGCTTTTGCCGCTCCAGGGTCGATTACCTAAACCATCGTCTAGGTGTTTCCAGAATCAAACCCAGGTAAGAATAGTCGCCGGGTGGCGTCGATTTTTCATCGGTAGCGCCCCCCGTCTAGCGAGACGTGGCCCGGTAGTGCCCGGCTCCCCAAACCGGTGCATCGGAGAGACCCCGTCGCCCAACCCCCGCGTCGGGGTTTCTTGCGTCAACCTCACTGCCGGCCCCATGAAAAAAACGCGACAGAAGCGGAAGCAGCGGTTGAGTCCCATTTCCGTCGATGAAGGGGTCGAGCTGATGTTTGCCGCCGCTGAGGCGCATCCCAGTTGGGAAGTCCTCCCGGACCGCGGTGGCGTAAGGCGAACCGGAACTGACGGGCCCGACACGCCAGAGAAGCTGATCGCATGGTTTCTTGCACAGCCCAGGCATTGATACGCCAAGGGGGCGTCGGCTTGGGCCGGCGCCCTCATTTGCCGGTCATCAAAGGCCGGGGCTTTTCCTTGTCGGGTATCATTGCAGCAGGGCCACAGTGATTAGCGTCATGTGGTGATAACTTGGATGACGTTGGCGCTCCTCAGCACCAATACCCGGAAGCAGAGAGAGACCCCGGCTCCCAAGGTCGGGGTTTCTTTTTAACCCACAGTGGCAAATGCCACATCAAGTGCAGTGTAGGGTTGTTACAACCGCCAAGCCCGAGTGCTGGCGCCGGCGCAGTAGGAGGCGCTGTGGGCTCGTCGATGAGACGATAACTCCTCGCTTGTGAACGGCGCGTCAGTGCGTGCCCGCGTCACTATGACAGTGGGTGCCGCTACGTTCTGTCACGCTTCAGTCCGACAACTACGGCATGCAAACCCAAGTCGAAACCGAGCTGGTCGACCGGACGTGGATCGACAAAGTGCTCCTTTGGCGACACGCCTATCAAACGCGGGTTTTTGACTCGCAGAGAGAGGCCCTTGGTCGAGGCCCTACGCCTGAAGCCTCGCGTGACGCCGCCTTGAAGAGGTGGGTTTCCGGTGGGCAGGCCCAATACGGGGAATAAACCCCGCCGACCACCACTCATACCCGCGCCCTGTATCTCTTCGCCCAGTCCATAGCTCTCTCCCCTCCCGACTTGCTGAGGGGCATGGGCTCTAGTGCGGGAGCCGCTGAAAATTCACTTTGTGCGTCAAAGAGCCTCTTGCGCCCGCACCTTGGCCCAAGCTGTTATTTTCGCACGAGTGTGTGAGAACTCCCGGGCCCACCACACTAAATGCGAAGGGCGCCGGCTTAAGGCCAGCGCCCTTTAGCGTCTTACGACTTGGCTTTGTCTTGTTGCTTCAGCCATTTGAAGAAGCGGCGCTGTTCTTTCTTCGTGGTGGCGTCGTGCTTATGGGATTTTGGGGCCCTCTTATAGACGGTGGTTTTCTTGGTGCCCTTCTTCGTCTTGACGATCTTGGTGACTTTTTTCTCGCCCTTCTTGAGCCCCCGCTTCTCCTTTTTCTCCGGCGCGACGACAGGGGCCGCGGCTGCTGCGGCGTCCGAGGCATCTTGCGAGCTGCCGCAGACATTGGTCGCGTCGTTCCATGTCATGCTGGCCTTTTCGCAATCCGCGCGGGTCAGCGGCTGGGGCGCGGCGGCAGATGTGTCGTCGCTCGACGGAGAGGCCGGCGCAGTGGTGTCGGTGGCATCTTGAGAGCTGCCGCAAACATTCGCCGAGTCATTCCACGTCATGCTGGCCTTCTCGCAGTCCGCGCGGGTGAGCGGCTGAGGATCGGCAAAGGCGTATCCGCTGAAGGCAACAGCAAACACAAAGGCAAAGGCAAATGCGGGCGATCTCATGGGAAGTTCCCTCAAAGGGTTGATGGTGGCTCGACCATATAGCGCACTCTGATTGCGGCTCACAGTGGGGTCGTGAGTGGCGCCAGACGCGCCGGGGCGCTAGGAAAGTGCATGGGATCAAGCCGCGGGAGGCTTAACGATGGGCTTTATTCGACGGGGTGGAGTGCCGATACGAGCTTCGATTCTTGGTTTTTTCCTGCTCCTGCCGGCTGTTGCGCTCGCCGCCGAGCCGGCGGTTGAGGTCGAGGTCGGCGCTGAGAAGCGGAGCTTCACGAGGGGAGAGCTGCTGGCGCGGCCTGACGCGGTCACCATAGAGGTGGCGAAGGAGGTGACCTCCGGCGCGCCCATGACCTACCGCGCCGTGCCCGCCGCAGCGTTGCTCTCAGGCCTGACCTTTCCGCCGGGCAGCGTGATCGAGGCGGTCGCCATCGACGGCTTCGCCGCGCAGATCCCGCTCGACCTGATGCTCAACACGGACGCGAGCAAGTCGATGGCCTGGGTCGCGATCGAGCCCGAGGATCAACCCTGGCCCAAGGTCCCGGGCAAGGACTACACAGCCGGGCCGTTCTACGTCGTGTGGACCAAGCCCGAGGCGTCGGGCATCCGTAGCGAGTATTGGGCCTATCAACTGGCGAAGTTTCAGAGCCAGGTCTCGCCCGAAGCGCGTTGGCCTTCTCTGGTCGTCGATGACGGGCTTTCTCCCGCCGATCCGGCCCGCGCCGGTCAAACGCTCTTCGTTGCGCAGTGCCTGCCCTGTCACAAGCTGAACGGCGGCGGCGCCTCCGACGTCGGCGGCGATCTCAACCTGCCGATGAATGCCACCGAATACATGACGGATAAGGGACTGCACGCGCTGATCCGCGATCCGAAATCGGTGCGCAGCTGGCCCGGCATGAAGATGGGCGGCTGGTCGCCGGATTTGCTGAGCGACCGCGAGATCGACCACATCATCGCCTATCTGAAGCACATGGCCGGGCGTAAGACCGCTCCGTAGCGCTGCCTCAGAACCCGTATTTCAGGAGCTCGATCTCGGGCGCGTACCAGTCGCGCACCAGAGCCTCGGTCTCTCGCGTGTAGTAGCTGCGGTAGTCCTGCCGCGTCTCTTTGTTCGGCGTGACGTTGGACTTCGGCACATCGAGCCTGCGCGCGACACCGATCAGCCGCAGCGCCTTGGCGAGATCGGCATCGAGGTCCTCGTAGCGGCCGAGGAAGTCGACCGCGAGCGCGCCGTCCTCCATATAGATCTCGTGATTGTCGACGTAGGCGCGGCGGCGGCTGGCCATGAAGCTCTCGAAACTCGGCCTGCTCGCCTTGGTCTTGGTCTTGTAGAAGTACCAGGAGATCTGTCGGTCCCAAGGGTTGCGGTCGAAGGCGAATTTGAAATAGCTCCGCCAGACCTCCTCGCCGACATAGGCACGCACGACGTGCGCCGGCATGTGCTCATAATAGCCGACGCTCGGGTGATAGTAGCGCTCGGGCCGCCCGAGCAGGCGCCGCCATAGTGGACGCTTCGGCTTCAGCGGATGCTCGATGCGGTAGTTCTGCGGCGCAAGACCCTTCCGGTCGCCCTCGCTCTCCTCGCGATAGGGCGTGATCACGCAGGTCGGCCCGCACAGCTCCGACAGGGCCGCTTCGACGGCGGTGCCTGCGGTCTTCTTGGTCTTCAAGAAGATGAATTTATGCTCGTGCGAAATAATCATGCGTCGGATACCTGAGGCTCAGAACTCATAGTCGAGCAGCTCGATTTCGCGCGCATACCAGCGCGCCACTATTCCCCGCGTCTCATCGTCATAATAATCGCGATAGGGCAGCGTGCTGCGGCGGAACGTGGTCTTGGCGCGTGGCAGCTCTGCCTCAAGGCTGAGGCCGACATGACCGAGCGCTAGCTTGAGATCGTCCGCCAAACTCTCATAGCGCCCGACGAAGTCGACCGCGACATCGCCGTCGATGGAATAGATGTCGTAATTGTCGATGCGGGCGCGGGCGTCCTCATGCATAAAGCTTGCGAAGGAGGGCGGCACTTTCTCGTTCCGGTAGCGATGATGATAGAAGGAGACCTGCCGGTCCCACGGGTTGCGGTCGAAGGCGAATTTGAAATAGCTCCGCCACACGCCGTCGTCGATGAGCTCGCGAGCCTCCGCCGCCGGCATGTGGTTATAGAAGCCGTAATCGGCGGCGGTGAATTTGAACCAGCGGCGCTTGAACAGCGGCCGCTTCGATCCCCACCAGCCATGCAGCCGCCAGTTCTGTGCGCACCTGCCGCCTTCGCGCTTCGCCTCGTCGATCTCGGTCAACGGCGTGATGACATCCTCCGGCCCGCAAAGCTTGGTCAGCGCAAGCTCGATGCTCGTGCCCGCTGTCTTCTTGGTCTTGAGGAAGATGAATTTATGCTCGTGCGAAACGATCATGGCTTCGCTTTCGGCAAGACGCTATCCAGAACTCACTTCGCCTTCTGCTCCTCGAGCCATAGGGCGAGATCTTCCAGGATGGCGCCGAAGTGAATCTCAGGCACGCGGAGCGCCATGGCGATGTCCTGAAGCTTCTTGCGCTCCTCTGCGGCGATGCGGCCGTCGGCAAGGAGCGTAAGATAGGCGGCGCGGATGATCTCCTCCTTGGTCTCCCGGTCGAGCACGGCAGAAGCGGCTGAGAGCTCGGCAAGCAGCCCGTCTCTCGTGCTCGCTTGCGACATCTCGGCGATCTCTTCCCGCGTGATCGGCCTTTCCGCCTGGTCCTCATAGACCTGCTGGATGAGGCTGACCTCACGGTCCTCCAGCCCCCCATCGGCGGACCCGACCGCGATCATCGCCTTCAAGATGAGCTCGGCCCGTAAATTTGCCGCCCGTTCTGGCACAACGCCCCTCCTAGCCCAATTGCCGCCGATTGTGCCGGGGCGCCCTCGGTTTGCCAAGCTGGCATACTGCCGCGAACTCGGTGATTCAATTGGGATCGATTTCCCTTTATGACGCGGGCGACGGCCTATTCATTCCGCCAAAGCCCCGGTCAGCCAGTGATGCCGCTTAAAGTGATCTTCCTCGCCGATACGAGGCCAGGCCATTACCACCTCGCCGAGGGCGTGATTGCCGCGGTGAAGCGGCTGCGCCCGGTCGAAGTGACGCGCATCGAGGTGAAGCGGAAGTGGATCGTGCCCACGCGCTGGCTCCGCAGGCGCATCAACGCCCAGAGTTTCTATCCGCCGCGCATGCTGCGCATGGCCTATCGCATTCAAGCCGACGATCTGCCGAAGGCAGACCTCGTGGTGTCTGCCGGCGGTGAGACGCAGATGCCGAATATCTGCGTCACGCGCTTTCTCGGCGTGCCCAATGTGTTTTGCGGCTCGCTGTTGCGCGGGTTGGGGCCTGAGAATTTCAGCCTGGTGATCTCGTCCTACGACCGCGACGCTGGAAGTCCGCGGCATATGGTTCTGCTGAAACCTTCCGCGATCGATCCCGACGCGTTGGGACGTCCCGCCAAAGTGCCGCGCTATGGACCCGATCATCATCCTAAGCTTGCCGGGCTCCTCATCGGCGGCAATGCCGGCCCGTTCCGTTATCGCCCTGTCGAATGGGAGAGGCTGTTGGAGTTTGCCAAGCGCCTGTCGCAAGCGTGGGGCACGCGCTGGCTCGTCTCCACCTCGCGGCGCACCCCCGACTTCGTCGGCGACATGATCGGGGAGCTGACCAAAGACGAAAGCGTGATCGCGCGCTTCATCGACTATCGAAAGGCAGGCCCAGGCACGCTCCCTGAAGTCTTCGGCAAGGCTGAGGTGATCGTCTGTACGGAGGATTCGAGCACCATGGTGTCGGAGGCCGTGTCGGCGCGCCTTTCCGTGGTTGGGGTGGCGCCGGAAGCCCACCGCTTCACTGACGAGGAGTCCGCCTATCGCGCCTTTCTCGTGCGCAACAATTGGTGCCGCGTGCTGCCAATCGCCGCGCTGACGCCTGAGACTTTCGCCGCGGCGCTCGCCGAGATCGAGCCGATCAAGGAAAACCCGCTCGACGCTCTTGCCGCCAGGCTCAAAGAGCGCCTGCCTGAATTGTTCTAGAAACGACACTTGTCATGCCCGGCCTTGTGCCGGGCATCCACGTCTTTCTATCTAATTAGGAGAATTCGTGGATGGCCGGGACAAGCCCGGCCATGACAAGTCATTTGTGTCGTTCCGACATTGAGTTCACTGCCGCAATTCGCTAGAAGCTCAACTAACTTCCAACACCAAACCCACGCGACCTCGGGAGACCCATGGCCAGCCCGCAATATGTCTATGTCATGAATAAGCTGTCTAAGACCTATCCTGGCGGCAAGCAGGTCTTGAAGGACATCACGCTCGCCTTCCTGCCCGGCGCCAAGATCGGCGTGGTCGGCTTGAACGGCGCCGGCAAATCGACGCTGCTCCGCATCATGGCTGGCGACGAGAAGGAGTTTCTCGGCGAGGCCTGGGCAGCCGACGGCGTGAGCGTCGGCTATCTGTCCCAGGAGCCGCAGCTCGATCCCGCCAAGGACGTGACCGGCAATGTGATGGAGGGCGTTGCCGAGAAGAAGGCGAAGCTCGACCGCTACAACGAGCTCGCCATGAACTACTCCGACGAGACCGCCGACGAGATGGCGAAGCTCCAGGACGAGATCGACGCCGGCAATCTCTGGGATCTCGATGCGCAGGTCGAGCAAGCCATGGACGCGCTGCGCTGCCCGCCGGGCGACACGAAAGTGGAAACGCTTTCAGGCGGCGAGAAGCGCCGCGTTGCGCTTTGCCGCCTGCTGTTGGCCAAGCCCGACATCCTCCTGCTCGACGAGCCGACCAACCATCTCGACGCCGAAAGCGTGGCCTGGCTCGAGCATCATTTGCGCGACTATCCAGGCACCGTGGTCATGGTCACTCACGACCGCTATTTTCTCGACAACATCACCGAATGGACGCTCGAGCTCGATCGCGGGGCCGGCATTCCCTATCACGGCAGCTATTCCTCCTGGCTCGAGCAGAAGCAGAAGCGGCTCGAGGTGGAAGGCAAGCAGGACGCCGCGAAGGAGCGGACGCTCGCCCGCGAGCTCGACTGGATCAGGGCAAGCCCAAAGGCGCGCCAGGCAAAGTCCAAGGCGCGCATCAAGGCCTATGACGAGCTGGTGGCGGAGGCCGGCCGCGATACCAACGGCAAGGCGCAGATCACCATTCCGCCGGGACCGCGTCTCGGCAACGTCGTCATCGAAGCAGACCACATCGGCAAGGGCTTCGGCGACCGGCTCCTCGTCGATGATCTCTCCTTCAAGCTGCCGCCGGGCGGCATCGTCGGCGTGATCGGCCCGAACGGCGCAGGCAAGACCACGCTGTTCCGCATGATCCTTGGACAAGACAAGCCGGACAACGGCAGCATCCGCATCGGCGACACGGTGAAGCTCGGCTATGTCGATCAGTCGCGCGATACGCTCGACGGCAAGAAGACGGTGTTCGAGGAAATCTCCGGCGGCAGCGACGTGATCAAGCTTGGGACCCGCGAGGTGCCGTCGCGCGCCTATGTCGGCTGGTTCAACTTCAAGGGGCCTGACCAGCAGAAGAAGGTCGGCCAGCTCTCAGGCGGAGAGCGCAACCGCGTTCACTTGGCCAAGATGCTGAAATCGGGGGCGAACCTGATCCTCTTGGATGAGCCGACCAACGACCTCGACGTGGAGACGCTGTCTTCGCTGGAAGCTGCGCTCGAGGACTTCCCCGGCTGCGCCGTGATCATCAGCCACGATCGCTTCTTCCTCGACCGCATCGCCACCCACATCCTGTCCTTCGAGGGCGACAGCCACGTGGAGTGGTTCGAGGGCAATTTCGAGTCCTACGAGGAGGACAAGAAGCGCCGCCTCGGCGAGGATTCCATCCTGCCGAAGCGCATCAAGTACAAGAAATTCGCGCGGGCTTGAGGCTATGGTCCGGTCGTGTAGCTGATGGAGCCGTAGAAGCGCTTGCCGTAGTCGGCGATCTGCGGCGCCTTGTCGAGCCGGTTGATGATCCTGCGCGCGTTGATCCAATCCTCTTTGGATTTGTTGAAATAGTCGCCGAATTTTTTTGCTGGTGAAGAGCCCGGACTCCATTCCCGCGAACAGGATCTTGCCGGCGATGGCAGGGTCCAACGCCAAGTCGGCGTTGCCTAGCAAATCGGACCCGACGAGCTTTCCGGCCTTTCCGTAGTTGCTGCGTCCGGTGAGCTGGACGTAACCGCGGCCGTGGAAGAGAACACCATCTCCCTTCTGAGTATTGCCGAGATCCTTGGCAACCTTCGGCCGGCCACCGTCCTTGTCATACATATAGAAGAAATATTTGGGCCCGCCCTTCTCGTGGATTGGCTGCATGGTGAACGCCGTCTCGTGATAGGTGGTGGCGAGTGCATAGGCGAGCCAGCGATCGTCCTGCACGGCCGGCTCCGCCTCCCAAAGATCGAGAATGGTCTCGAGACCTTTCACTTGCGAGGCAGAGAGCCTGCCCCCAAACAGCCGATGCCGAACTTGGTCGAAGAAGAATTTGCGATTGATCTTGCTGGCCATTGTCCGCTCTCCACCGCCGAGACCTCGCGAGGCTACAACCAGACGCGTAGGTGGGGATAAAATACACGTTAAACGTGTATAGCGCGAGGGCGCTCATCCGGGGCGCGAGGGAGGTCAACTCTTGCTAACCGGCGTCGAAACGCATAAACATATCTTTATGTCAGGTGTCGACCAAGCCCAGGCCCATTCCGGAAATCTCTCCAGGGCCCATGCCTTGAGCGGCCTTCGCGCCGCAGGCGAGGCCACGCGGCTGCGTATCCTGGCGCTGCTCGCCGGCAGCGAGCTGAACGTCAAGGACCTGACCCAGATCCTTGGACAGAGCCAACCGCGCATCAGCCGTCACCTGAAGCTAATGGCCGAGGCTGGGCTCATCACGCGCTTCCGCGAGGGGAGCTGGGTGTTCTTCCGCCTCGCCGAGTCCGGCAGCGAAGCGGCGCTTGCTTCGGCAATCGTGGCGAGCCTCGATGCCGCCGATCCCGTCTTCGCCCGCGACCGTGCGCGTGCCTTGGCCGTGAAGAAGGCGAGGGAGGACGCAGCGCAAAGCTATTTCCGCGAGCATGCCGGCGAGTGGGACAGGATCCGCGCGCTGCATGTCGCCGAGGGAGACGTCGAAGCGGCGGTTGACGAGGCGCTTGGGCCAGGGCCCTTCACGCTGCTGGTCGATCTCGGCACCGGGACGGGTCGCATGCTCGAGCTGTTTGCGCCGCGCGCCGCCCGCGCGCTCGGCTTCGATCTCAGCCACGATATGCTGACCTACGCCCGCATGAAACTCGACCGCGCAGGGCTTGCCCACGCGCAAGCGCGTCACGGCGATCTCTACAATGTGCCGCTTCCCGATGGCGCGGCCGATGCCGTATTCCTGCATCAGGTTCTGCACTTCCTCGACGACCCTGCGGCTGCGGTCGCGGAAGCCGCAAGGCTGCTCAAGCCGGGCGGCAGGCTGCTCGTGGTCGATTTCGCGCCGCATGAGCTCGAATTCCTGCGCGAGCAATCTGCGCACCGCCGGCTCGGCTTTGCTTCCGATCAGCTCAAGCGCTGGCTGAAAGAGTCTAGGCCTGAGCGTCGAGCGGCAGCGCGACCTTGCGCCAGCAGCAAGCGGCGCGCCGGAGAAGCTCACCGTCTCGCTGTGGGTC
>CAVUVO010000015.1:0-129051 GCA_963744945.1 uncultured Alphaproteobacteria bacterium
GACCCAAAGCAGACATTGAGACTGCTTATTTAGCAGGGAAATACAGGCGCTGAATCACTGCCATTATTAATGCTGTCGCCCAGCCGAAGATGATCCACCCATTGACAGCTTCGAAGGTCGCCAATTGACGCCACTCGCGGCCGAGAACGATGTCCCCGTATCCGACAGTCGTGAAGGTGACAGTCGAAAAATAGAGTGCTTCCTCAAAGCTCGGTAATGCGCCGCCCAGGTAATAGAACGTCGCCCATAGTGTGACGTCGAGAACAATCGGAATTAGCAGAAAGAGGATCCATATCACTGTCGTGATACCAGGCTTGCGAGCCATGGCCCCCGGTCTGCGCTCTTCGATCCGCTTGAAGGTGCTCAAGCCAACGGTCATGAACAGGGCCTGGATAACGACGGTAGCGGCGATGAGCCCCGCCCCCAAACTTAAGCGGAAAAACATCTGATTTGCTCAATCGAGTGCTCGGGATTCGTGAGCTACATCGTCCTCGCTCAGGCAACCGATGACTATCGAGTAACCTGCGGCGATGACCCCGAGTTGCCAGTGCAAAGGAATAGCACGTTGAAGGGCGTCTCCATCGGGCGATTGCGATAGCCGCTCGTCGTGACGTATGACGAAAGCCTGTGGACCAGTTGGAGTGTGCCAGGACGTTCAAGCAGGCGCATCCGATCGATCGTCTCCCGCACCGAGCCAAGTCTGCAGTACCGTCCAAAGGATAGCCAGCGTTGTCGCGCCGATGAACATGCCCGTAAAGCCCCAGGCCACCAGCCCGCCGATCACCCCGACGAACAGCACCAGCAGTGGCAACTGGCCGCTGCGGGCGATCAGCATAGGCTTGACAATGTTATCCACTCCCATGAGCACGACAACGCCCCAGACGGCCGTAAAAATGGCCCAGCCAATCTCACCCTGGGAGCCCAACCATATTGCCACCGGTAGCCAGACCGGAAATGGCCCGAGCTGGATAACGGCGAAGAAGAACGTCACGGCGGCCAGCGCGATAGCACCCGGGACGCCGGCAATAGCGAAGCCGAGCCAGGCCAGCACGCCCTCCAGAAGGGCAGCACCAATAACGCCAATCGCAACGCCTCGTATAGCCCGCCCGGCGGCATCCAACAGTTTGGACCCTGCCGGCCCCGCTACACGCTGCGCAATATCGGAAGCCAGCCGTAGTATCTGGCTTCTCGAGGCATAAATCATCGCTGCCACGACTACGCCCAAGAATATCTCGATCACGGCACCCGCAAGGCCGAGGCTTCGATCCAGCAGCCAGCGTCCCGCGGCGACAAGCTGAGGTTGGTACTGTTGCAGCACGCCGCCTTCGCGCTGCAGTTCTTGCCATGCCGCCGTAGCCTTCTTGCCGATCAGAGGTAAACCCGCAATCCACTCAGGCAAGTTGGGGATTCCCTCCCTGCTGGCGGCGCTCAGCCACCGTTCGGCGATCCCCACGAGGTCGGCCACGGAGGAACTAACATAGATCAAAGGCACGACCGTAATCGTCACGGCGACTGCACCAAACAGCACCGCAGCCAGACGCCGCCGTCCGTTCAACAGATCAACCATTCGATCAAACAGCCCTGATGTGGCGGTGGCAATAATAGCTGCGTAGGTGAGGACCCCGGCGAAGGGCAGCAGCACGCGGAAAGTTGCCGCTAACAACAGCAACACCAGCAGCAATGCCAGCGCAGTCTCAATGACGCGCAGGCGCTGACCGCTCTCGGTGACCGTTTCTTGCACGGCAGCGCCTCGCTATCTGGATCGGGCCTGCAGTAAGCATTCCCGACACCGCATTCAATCCTGACATTGCAGCCGTCCAGCCCGCCTATTGGTGATAGGTGCTTATGGTTACGGCGGCAAGCCTCCTAAGGTCCGCTTATGGCACGAAGCGGACATCTCACCGTCCACTCGTATGTCCGCTTCTGACCCAAAGCGGACATCGCGTCCGGTAATCCTGGCCAACATAAGGAGAGGCGCTCATGACTCGACCACAATTGTGATCTCTAATATCCCGCACCCTAAAGTAGCAAAAGATCAAGCAACCGTGGAGGAGGGCATGCGAGGAGGTAGCAAATTCACGAGAAGCGTAAACACCTGGGTATTCATTCTTGCTGTGGTGGCGATGGCAGGCACGACGAGCTTTTCGGCTGCTCGTGCCGATGAAGCGCAAGCCAAGAGCTTGTTCAAGACTATGTCTGATTACCTCGCTGCGCAGAAGGCAATATCGTTTGCATATGACTCGACTCTTGAGGTCGTCACCGACCAGGAGCAGAAGTTGGGGCTGGCAAGTTCTGGTACGTTGACCCTCAATCGGCCTGACAAGCTTCACGCAACACGCACGGGCGGATTTGCGAATGTCGAAATGGTCTATGACGGGAAGACGTTGACGATGCTTGGCAAGAATGCCAACGCGTTCGCCAAAGCCGAGGAGCCCGGCACCATCGATCAACTCGTCGACGTATTGCGGAAAAAGTACGACAGGCCTGTACCGGCCGCGGATTTGCTCATGTCGGATCCCTATAATGAGCTAATGCCCTTGGTGGTGGATGCGAAGGACCTAGGAAGCGGCGTGATCCGCGGGGTCGAATGCGACCATCTCGCTTTCAGGACAGATGAAGTGGATTGGCAGATTTGGATCGCCCAGGGAGATCGCCCCTATCCCTGTCGATATGTCATCACCAGCCCCAAGATTAAGGGGTCTCCGCAATACACCATCGACGTCCGGGACTGGAAAACAGGCGCCGAGGTCGCTTCTGATAGCTTCAGCTTGACGGTTCCACAGGGTGCAAAGGAACTCAAGCCAGGCGATGTTCCCGACTTTGATGAGTTACCCGCTTTGTTCGCGAAAAAAGGAGCACAATGACCATGTTCAAGCGCATAGGGGTTATCTTACTGGTCGCGATCGGTGGCGCGTCTTGCCTTGAGCTCGGCGAGAAACTCTCGGTTCCCGGCGTGTATGGGCTCGTCTCAAGTGCCGAGGCCACAGTTGGCCGCCCCCTGACGCCGGTTAGCGTCGCGGGTGTCGCGCGGAGGACAGCACGGCGCAACTAAGCGTCGAAGCCCGCCCAAGGCTTAGCTTTAATCGGAAGATTGTCTACGCTGGGATGGCGAACCCCAAACGTCAGGATGTGTGCCCTTGAGCCTGGCACGGTGCAACTGCTACGTCCGCTTCTGGCACTTCGCGGACGTAAGGAAGTGGAGTCAGGCGGTCTGCTAAGGAGCGCATAGCGGACATTTCTAGGACCAATGTCTGCTTAGGTATGGAGAGCGGAAGCGTCGGAGGGTTTTGACAGAGTTCTGCTCATGACCCAGAGCCCACTGACTGCCGCCTAAAGTTCTCGCGCCGCTTTAATGCGACGCAGGGTGGCAGTATCAGCGGTCGGTGCCTGGTTGAAACACCGCTAAACACAAAAAGACCCGGGGTCCAGCCCCGGGTCCTGTCGGAAATTGTAGAGCGAAAACGACTTTACGCGCGTTTCTTGGCAAGGGTTCGCTCAACCGGCTTGTACGCATCACGAGCCACGGCGACATACATCTCACCGAGTTTCGACATCTCGGCAATATAAGTATCATAAGCGTTCTTGGCGAATTGAGACTGGATCTCCATCGCCTGCTCGACCGACTTCGCGCCTATCAGCTGCTCGAAGGCCCGGGTGCCATCCTCGAACGATTTCTTGGAATAGTCAGCGAACTTGGCGGCAATAGCCTGCAAGCCCTTGTTCACCTCACCAAACGAGCGGACAGTCGCTTCGAAGCCGTCCTTGCCCGCTTTCTGAAACTCTTCACTAAACTTCTGGAATCCTTTGTACATCTAAGACCTCTTCCGATACCGGCTAGCGGCAGGTTGCAATGGGAACGCGTATGGCGCACTGCACATTTTCGATCAAGAAATTGTTGCACCGCACAATGCGGCTTTAGCGAACTTCGCCAGGAAAAAATTGATCTGGCGCAAGGATTTCAATGCTCCACCTAGGCGGAATGTCGCACCCCCAGCCAGACACGGACGGGGGTGCCTGGGGTCACAGTATTGCCCCTTACGACCAAGTTTCGCTCTAGGTCTGAGGTCTCACGCTTGGCAAGGCCATGAACGAAGCACCTGACAAGCGGATAGGCTGGCCACTGCTCAGCCTGTGGCGACGGCTAGGTCCTGGCCTGGTGACCGGAGCTGCAGACGACGATCCAAGTGGGATCGGCACGCATAGCCAAATCGGCGCACCATTTGGCTTTGGGCTTTCGTGGACGTTTCTGCTCAGTTTCCCCGTAATGGACGTTATCCAGCAGGTTGCAGCCGAAATCGGAAGCTTCATCGGGCGCGGTATCGCGCACAATCTTAGGCGGCATTATTCGCCCTGGCTGCTACGGGGCGTGGTGACATTGCTGCTCGTCGCAAACATCATCAACCTCGGGGCCGATCTCGGCGCGATGGGGGCCGCGGTGATCTTTCTTGGTGAAAGGCTGACCATACGCGACACAGTCGGTATCGCCCTGATCACGGTGGGCGCCTTTCTCGTAGCGACTGCTCGGGCTTGAAATAGTTTCGCGCGAACGCCTTTGTTGTTTCGCGACGTGGCGGGATATCGCAGCCACTTTTGGGCGCCGATGTATCAATAGGATCTTGAGATCCCAGGCAGGCCGTGGATCGTACGAAAACCACATGCAAAGATAGAAATCGCGTGAAGCGGTTTGTCGTTGCTTCAATGGTGCTGGTTTGTGGGCTGACGGCACAAGCTGCGGAGGCTCCCCTCCCTCCCTACAACCATCGGTCTCGATATCGCAAAGTCGGTCTTTCAGGTGCACGGCATCGACGCAGAAGGCAAGGTGCTCATCCGCCGTCAGCTGAAGCGCCGCTATGTCCTGGCGTTCTTCGAGAAGCTGCCGCCGTGCCTGGTGGGATCGAGGCCTGCGCCACGTCGCATCATTGGTCGCGCGAGCTCAAGGCGTTTGGCCATAATGTGCGCTTGATGCCGCCGGCCTACGTGAAGCCTTACGTCAAGCGGCAGAAGAACGATGCCGCTGATGCTGAGGCCATCTGTGAAGCGGTGACCAGGGCCAACATGCGGTTCGTCGAGACCAAGACGCCCGAGCAGCAGAGCTGCCTGATGCTCCATCGCACACGCCAGCTCTTCATCCGGCAGCAGACCTCGGTGATCAACGCGATCCGCGCCCACATGGCCGAGTTCGGGATCGTAGCCCCGGTGGGACGCAAGGGTGTCGAGCAACTGCTCGCGGTCGTCGCGGATACCAGCGACAGCGCGTGCCCGAGGTGGCGCGGGCGTGTCTCGCTGCCCTCGGCGCGCAGCTGCGGATGTTAAAGGCGCAGATCCTGGAGTTCGACCGCCGGATCATGGCCTGGCACCGATCCAATGAGACGAGCAGGCGGCTCGATGCCATTCCCGGCATTGGTCCGGCGCTGGCCACCGCCCTGGTCGCCAGCGTCGCCGATCCAAAGGCGTTCCGATCGGGACGGAACTTCTCAGCCTGGATCGGGCTCGTGCCGAAGCAGCACTCGAGCGGGGGCAAGGACAAGCTCGGCAGCATCAGCAAGCAAGGCGATCGCTATCTGCGCAGCCTGTTCACCGCCGGCGCGCTCGCCGTCATCCGCTATGCCAAGATCCATGGCACCAAGCATCGGCCCTGGCTGACGGCATTGCTGGCGCGGCGGCCGACCAAGGTCGCCGCCATCGCGCTCGCCAACAAGATCGCCAGAATGGCTTGGGCCATGATGGCAAAGGGTGAGCGCTACAAGGAACCCGCCGCACTTGCGGCGTGAACGAGATCGCGCCGGTCATCCGGCGTGATGTGAAGGTTGGGAGGGCGAACAGCACGTAATGCAGAGCCGGTCGATCCGGCGATCAGGACAACCCACATGTGCCAGTGCATCATCGAATGCGGGCTTTTGACCGGGACCTGATCCGCGGAGGGCATTATGGCCAGCGGTCATGTGAACCGCGCTAACAGGCCGAACACATGGCTGCACCGACCAGTGACGCGACGTGAAGTTTTGACTTGCCAACCTGGAGCCGTCCACACATGGCACAAAGCGGACGTTCAGACGATCGCGTCACGATGTCTGGTTCCGGCCGAAAAGCGGACATGCCTAATCAGCGTGTGGGAATGTCCGCTTAAGCGGACATGCTGTCCGGCAGTCTGAATGTCCGCTTTCAGGGGCAAAGCGGACATAGAGTGATGCTGTGAAGAGAGTCCGCTTTTGACCCAAAGCGGACATCAAGACCGACCAAAGGCCAAAGGTCAGGGCAAACTGGCTGACCAGCATGCCATTCGGAATTTTTTAGCCAACTCGGTGCGTCGCACCTCGTGTTCGCTACAGTGGCCCCAAAAGGCAGCTAACTGCCACGCTTTGGGGGAACCTATCGAAACTTCGTGCCATCCAATGTTCAGAGACTCCGTCGGCAAAACCAAGGAGATGAGCAATGGCACAGGACATTTCGACTATCACACGAAGAAGCATGGTCGCGGGGCTTGCCCTGAGCGCATCCCCAATAACTTTGGCAGGCGCGGACAACGCGTATGCACAGGCGCAAACTACGCCTGAGAAAAGCCTCTACGAGCGGCTGGGCGGAGTGTTCGCCATAGCGGCAGTGGTGGATCACTTCAGCGACGCCGTTGTGAAAAACCCGATCGTCGGTCAGAAGTCCAAGAACCCGCAGCTGCGGGCATGGCACACCAAAAATCTGGGACGACTGCCCGGACTTAAGTTTATGCGGACCTTGTGGGTCTGCGATGTGTCGGGTGGTCCGTACCAATTCTCGGCCACCAAGCCTGGCACGACCCCGCTCGGCCTTGAGGAGGCCCACCGGGGCCTTCGGATCTCCCCGGCAGAATTTGACGAGGTCGCAGCGGAGCTCGGGCGAACCCTAGATTTCTTCAAGGTGCCGAAGCCTGAGAAGGCCGAAGTCCTAGCAGCCTTTGCCGCCCACAAAAGCGAGGTCACCGCCGGCTACGTCGAGAACCCCAAGCGAGACTGAAGGCGTCCTGTGTTCCGTAGACCGTGGCCCGTCGTTTGGTGGCCACACTAGGCGTATGTCTGCATATCAACACCAGCCGACACCACGGTCGCCAAAGTTCATGTCAGGCTCCGGCGCATGACGGGCGAGGCTTCATCAATCGATTGAATTCAAGGAAATAGACTGTCGGAGTATCGAGCACACCAGCCTCGCTCATTGCGTCCTTGAGATCGTCTGAAGCAGCGAAGGCCTTAGCGCTTTTTGTGTCCCTAGTGTCAAAGACCACCACAATCTCGCTCTTGTTGCTATCGGCTGAATGATAAACGCGCGGGTTGGTAAGCCCGGCTGCCTTCTGCATCTCTCCATGGCCATCGAAGAGCGGGCGCCAGTGGCCGTAATCCCTAACCTTATGCCTTACGATCATCATGCCCATAGCGTGGCTCCTCCCTATGTCACAAAATGAACCTCAGCCAGATGAGGTGTAAAGGTCGCGGACCATTATCGTCCCATCCATGCCCGACGTTGAGCACTGGTGCGACACCTCAAATTTCCTGATCGATGGGAACCTCCTTAGCGCTCGTGCCATCCAATGACTTGTATGCGGACATTCCGCAGGATCACGACACATAAGGAAAATAGCCATGTACAGAATGATCGCAATCGCCACGTCTGTCGGGGTAGCATTGGGAATTGCCGGAGCGTTTGCCGCAGCCGATTCAAAGCCGACCGACCCTCAGATCGCCCATATCGCGTATACTGCCGGTGTGCTCGACGTCGAGGCGGGCAAGCAGGCTCTCGACAAGAGCAAGAATGAAGATGTCCGCGCCTTCGCTCAGCGGATGGTTGGGGACCATACCTCCGTTAATGACCAGGCGATCGCTCTGGTCAAGAAGCTGAACGTTACGCCGGAGGACAATCCGACCAGTAAGGCCCTCACGCAATCCGCCGAAGCGGAGCGCAAAAAGCTATCCGGCCTCGATGGTGCGGCCTTCGATAAGGCGTATGTCGATAACGAAGTGGCTTATCATAAGACCGTCAATAGTGCCTTGAGTAAGACGCTCATCCCCGACGCGCAAAATGCGGAGCTGAAATCGCTGCTGGAAAAGGGCTTGAAGGTATTTGAAAGCCATCTGCAGCACGCCGAGAGTCTGGCAAAGCAGCTGCAGTGACAACGCGAGGATGTCGCCATGGGTGTAATAGCGCTGGACTATGACCGGTTAGGCGACGTCGACCTCGCGAGACTCGTGGTCCTTCGCGATCCTACCGCCATTCGCACGATCACTCGCCGCAACAATCAGCGTCTCTATCGCGCGGCGTGGAGCGTTCTGAAAAGCCATGCAGAAGCTGAGGACGCAGTGCAGGACGCTTACCTGAAAGCATTTGCCGGCATGAGTAGCTTTGCGGGTGCATCATCGCTTTCGACGTGGCTGACGCGCATTGTCATCAACGAAGCCCTAGAGCGAAAGCGGACGGCCGAGAGACGCGAGCGTCTATTGCGAGAGGGGTCAATTACGAACATTGACGAGTTTCGGGAGAGGCTGATGGCAGGATCGGAAACACCGCGATCACCGGAGGCAGAGACTATGCGCTCACAAATCGGCAAGCTGCTCGAGCGCGCCGTCGCCAATCTGCCTGAGGCGTTGCGGCCAGTATTTGTGCTCCGCGAGATCGAAGGCCTGAGCGTGGAGGAGACAGCGGAAGTACTACAGATCCCCACCGGCACCGTGAAAACGCGCCTGCTGCGATCACGACACAGATTGCAGCGTGAATTAGATCCAGAGATCCGCGAAGCGCTGCACGGCACGTTCCCTTTTGCGGGGCACGATTGCGAGGCGCTCACCTCCCGCGTACTGGCGAAATTTCTATCCACGCCTGCGTCAAAACAATGAGAGTCGAATAGATGTCACGACAATCGGTTGGCGCAGTCTCGATCGTTCTGCTCCTGGTCGTGGTAGGCGCCTTCATTGCCAGGGAGAAATGTCGACTGGGAACCGTTCGCTGGAACATCTGTACGGAGTTGGGGTTTGAGCCCGTTGGTGGCCCTTTCCCCGAAACGCCAAGACCGGAGTGATGCGATGAGCAGTAACCGAGGTGTAGTGTACATCAAGCCGGGCGTTGTCGAAGTTCGCGATATCCCCGATCCCAAGTTTGAAGATCCGCACGGTCGCAAAATCAACCACGCTGTTATCCTCAAAATCGTTTCGACCAACATTTGTGGATCCGATCAGCACATGGTCCGCGGTCGCACCACCGCCAAATCCGGACTGATTTTGGGACATGAGATCACCGGAGAGGTGATCGAAAAGGGTAGCGACGTTGAGTTTCTCGACGTCGGCGACCTCGTGTCTGTGCCCTTCAATGTCGCGTGTGGACGTTGCCGAAACTGCCGCGAACAGAATACAGGCGTTTGCCTCACGGTAAACGACAGCCGCCCTGGAGGTGCTTACGGCTATGTGGATATGGGCGGCTGGATCGGCGGTCAGGCACGCTTCGTGATGGTCCCCTATGCCGACTTCAACTTGCTGAAGTTCCCTGACCGCGACAAGGCCCTCGCAAAAATTCGTGACCTGACGATGCTGACAGACATCCTGCCAACAGGATTCCATGGTGCGGTCACTGCAAAAGTCGGAGTGGGTTCGACGGTCTATGTCGCGGGTGCTGGCCCTGTAGGGCTCGCGGCGGCAGCTTCCGCGCGCATTCTCGGCGCTGCTGTAGTAATGATCGGTGACACCAACGAGAAGCGCCTCGCGCATGCCAAGAAAGTGGGCTTTGAGCCGATCGACCTAAACAAGAGCGACAAGCTCGGTGAGCTCGTGGAGGCGACCTTGGGCGAACCAATCGTCGACAGCTTCATCGATGCGGTTGGGTTCGAAGCCAAGGGCCATGACGGCAAGGAACAGGCGGCGGTCGTACTCAATCAGGCGATGGAAGTGACACGTGCCGCCGGCTCGATCGGCATTCCTGGCCTGTACGTCACCGAGGATCCGGGCTCGCACGACAAGCAGGCCGCTAAGGGAGCGTTGTCATTGCGGTTCGGTCTCGGCTGGTCGAAATCCCATTCGTTCCACACCGGCCAGACGCCCACGCTGCGCTATAACCGTCAGCTCATGCAGGCGATCTGGCATGACCGTCTGCCCATCGCCGATATCGTGAACGCGCAAGTCATTTCGCTGGAAGATGCGCCTAGAGGTTATTCCGATTTCGATAAGGGCGCCGCAGTCAAGTTCGTGCTCGATCCGCATGGCATGATTCCCAAAGCAGCGTGACCGAATATCCCAGCGTGGACTTCGCTCCTGCTACTGGCGGCGCGATAACTCGCCGTTCCCGTGCAGGTCATATGTGCGTGTCGCAAGGCTTCGGGTGATTTCCGCTTTTGGCACAAAGCAGACACGCTCAATGCGCTAACGCATGTCCGCTTTCGGGGGCAAAGCGGTCATCCCTGATACCCTTCACCAATGTCCGCTAATGACCCAAAGCGGACATTTAGTTGCCTGCAACCTTCACCGCGCCGGGCATGCTTGACGACCAAGACGGACCACGCAAGTTCATTCGCAAATCTGTCACGGCACCGCTCTAATTTGCCTCTGTCTCCGGTGCATGGATATTTGTGCATATGGCGAAAACCGACATTTTCTGCAACAGGGCCGCGGCAGCCGAGGCCCATGACGATATTCCGCGCAGCCCAGAGGCTGGGGAGACCATCGGCGATATCATCGTCAAGCGTTACAGCCGGCGCGACATGATGCGCGGCACGCTCGGCGTCGCCGCCGCAGCTGCCCTGTTCGGCCCCGCCGCGCTTGCCGCAGGCAACGCCAAGGCCGAAGTCGCAGGCGACCGTTTCGACTTCGAGGAGCTGAACGCCGGCATCGACGCGAACCACCACGTCGCGCCAGGCTATCGCGGCCAGGTGCTGCTCAGATGGGGCGATCCGCTCTTTGCCGATTCACCGGCCTTCAATCCGACGGCGCAGAGTGCTGCCGCGCAATTGAAGCAGTTCGGCTACAACAACGACTATGTCGCCTTCTTCCCGCTCGATGACAGCGGCAAGCGCGGCCTCCTCTGCGTCAATCACGAATACACCAACGAAGAGGTGATGTTCCCCGGCATCAGCAAGCGCCAGGACACCTCCGGCTTCGAGGACATGACAGCGGAGCTCGTCGACATCGAGATGGCGGCCCATGGGGTGAGCATCGTCGAGATCGCGCGGGAGGGCGAGGATTGGCGCGTCGTGCTCGACAGCCCCTATAACCGCCGCATCAGCCCGGGCAACACCGAGATGAAGGTCGATGGTCCGGCGGCTGGCGATGAGCGGCTCAAGACCAGCGCCGATCCGACGGGCAAGACCATCCTCGGCACGCTCAACAATTGCGCCGGCGGCAAGACGCCGTGGGGCACCTACCTCACCGCTGAGGAGAACTTCCACGGCTATTTCTGGTCGAACCATTGCGTGCCAGGAGGCGCGCGGCCCAAGGGGCTCGGCGGCGATCAGGCCAAGAGCTACGCCCGTTACGGCATTCCCGGCTTTTGGCAGGCCTGGGGCAAATTCCACGACCGCTTCAATGTCGACAAGGAGCCGAACGAGCCGAACCGCTTCGGCTGGATCGTGGAGATCGATCCCCGAGACGCTTCTTCAGTCCCCGTGAAACACACCGCCTTCGGCCGCTTCTTTCATGAGGGCGCGGAGTGCGTGGTCAACAAGGACGGTCGCGTCGTCATCTATTGCGGCGATGACGGGCGCGGCGAGTATGTCTACCGCTTCGTGTCCGAGGGACGTTACGATCCTGACAACCATGCGGCCAACATGACGCTGTTGTCGAGCGGCACGCTGTCAGTCGCGCGCTTCGATGCCGAGGGAAAGGTGACATGGCTGCCGCTGGTCTTCGGCAGGCAATGGCTCACGCCCGACTTCGGCTTCAAGTCGCAGGCCGACGTGGTGATCGATGCGCGGCTCGCCGCCGACCTCCTCGGCGCAACCCGCATGGACCGGCCTGAGGACGTGCAGCCGAATGAGATCAACGGCCATGTCTATGTGATGCTAACCCGCAATACTGATCGCAAGCCGGAGGACGTGAATGCCGCGAACCCGCGCGCCGACAATGCCTTCGGCCACATCATCGAGATGACGCCGCCGGACGGCGATCATGCCGCCGATGTGTTCGCCTGGGAGATGCTGGTTCGCTGCGGTGACCCCGCCGTCGAAGCGGTTGGCGCCCTGTGGAACCCGGACACGTCGGTCAATGGATGGTTCGCCTCGCCCGACAACGCCGCGGTGGACAATCAGGGGCGGCTGTGGATTTCTACCGACCAGGGCGAGTATTGGCCGCGCACCGGCCGGTCCGACGGGTTCTATGCGCTGGAGACCGACGGCGAGCGGCGAGGCACGTCGAAGCTCTTCTTCCGCTGCCCCATCGGCGCCGAGGTTTGCGGGCCCTGCTTCACGCCTGACGGCGAAACTCTGTTCCTCGCGGTGCAGCATCCAGCTGCCGACGGGGCAGAGGCGCTGATCGGCTTTGGCCGCCCGTCGACCTTCAAGGACCCGGCGACGCGCTGGCCCGATTTCGATCCGAAAATGCCGCCGCGTCCCTCGGTGCTCGCCATTACCAAGGATGGCGGCGGCAAGATCGCTTGATTGGCACTAGGCCAACATCCTCGGTCGCTCGCGCCGCTAATGGAATCGTTCGGCCGTTACCAGCCGAGTTCACTTGCCTTGTCCTTGGCGAGCTTCCAGGCATCAGTGAGGAATTGCGCCAAGGTCAATGACACGCGCCTATCCTCTTTCCTCGGGTAACTCTTAGCGAGAAGCTGAGAAGAGTTTGCTGGCTTGTGATACGTCACGGTGTAGTCGGTGTCCGACGCGGTGACGACGATGTCGCAGCCCTGAACCTCGACGCGAAGCACAGGAGTGGTCGGCGGCCTTTCGGGCGGCCTGCGCTTTTGGGGGTTCCATTGCACGGATCGGGCCTGGGAGCTTCGAGAGCTCATCGGAGTTGTATGACCGCCGTTAAAGCGGGCGCATATGACACGAAGACTGCATGCGAAAGTTTACCCGCTCTGCTAGCTCCAAAGCGTCGCCGGCCAACTCATCTTCTTCCGCCCTGTCCAGCAGCTTCACAACCTGCGCCAAGTTCTTGAGGGCCTTGTCTAGAAGTTCCGTTCTGGTCATTTCCCATTCACGTCTCAGCTGAGGTGCCCTCATCGTTGGATAAAAAGGTGCGAGGGAGGCAATGGCACTATGATATCAAAGAATCCCCGATGATCGCGCCAACCCTCGCGTCGCGCCGACGTTGGCCCGGGAGCCATCGTGGTGGCACGGCCAATTGCAGCACGGCCGCGAGTGTATACGACCGTATATAGGCAACCTAGCGCGTGACACTTGCTACAACGTGCCAAAGATTTGTTCGTCTGCATCCGGGAAACAGGCTAGGTCGCAATGACGAAAAAACCCCTCAGTTTAGGTCCTGAGGGGTTAGTGAGCCTTTCTACGCGGGTTCAAGCTAATGCGCACAGGTTGGGCGTTCGTATCCCAGACAACCGCCTGAACAGCACAACGTCCATTATCGGGGATGTAAAACGCAACCGACAGGCGCATCCTTCGAAACGAGGAACTGCTCACCTCTTGGCTTGAAATAGATAGCCAACGAGTTAGATCCAGGCTGCGTTACAATAATGTTGTCGCGCTCAACGACGACGCGCAGGGCAGCACTGGCCATGCACTGAGCTACACGCAAAAAGGGGCATCATAAGGATTGGCGCTAGGAACTCAGCCAGCCCAACGAACGAGCTTGGTGGTAGGCCGCCTTCCAGGCTTGCGCCCAGAACTTCAATTTCGATGGCTCCGATGAGCGATCAAATCCATCAACAGCCAGGAGCATGGGAGCCGCCCGTTCTTGCGATAAGTTATGGAAAAGCCCGATGCGGGGCTGCTGACCACGATGTCGCGATCGCCAATTATCTGAACGCCAAGCCCTTCACCACCAAGTAGCTCGACTCTGAGGGTCACGATACACCTCACAGGATTACGCAGCTAACACTGCTCCATTTAGCACATGGCGGGCCTTACGCACTACTTCTGTGACGCGGCGAGGAAGTCGCTGCGGTTCGATCTGTTTCCTTCTTTTTCCCGTCCGGGGTTTAGCGCCTCTTTGCACCCGAGTCTTGTTTCAGGCCGTTTTTTCAGCCACCCCCTCGCGCGTGCGCGCGTAGAGGGAAAAACGCCGTGAAGTAAACTAGAGAGAGGAGCCTCCGATCTCCTCTCTTGCCCGCCACGGTGCTCGCCCGATAAGTAGAGCGAGGTAGTGACTTGCTAGGGTAACGAAAAACCCGGATGACGACTTCGAGCCCAGGACGGACCTCAATCAGCCGGTCGGTGGCTTGCCGGTGAAAACCGCCAATTGAGCGTCGAAGGCACGCTTGTAGGCGGGCCGCGCTTCGCCGCGGGCGACATAGGCGGAGAGGTTCGGATATTCGTCCAGCATACCCGACGCTTTCAACCTGAGCAGCACCGACACCATCATCAGGTCGCCCGCGCTGAACGCGCCATCGAGCCAGTCGGCATCGCCAAGGCGACGGGAAAGTTGGCCCAGCCGGTTACGGACGCGATCCTCGACGAGAGGCATGCGTTGCGCGGACCAGGACTTGTCGCCCTCAAGGAGCCTGGCGGTTGCGAGTTCAAGGATCGGCGGCTCCACCGTGCTGAGCGCGGCGAACATCCATGTGATCGCGCGCGCCCGGGCATTCGCATCGTCCGGCAGCAGGCCCGCATGGCGCTCCGCGATATGGAACACGATCGCCCCCGTCTCGAACAAGCCGAGATCGCCTTCTTCGTAGGTCGGAATCTGCCCGAAAGGATGAAGCGCCAGATGTGCGGGTTCCTTCATCGCCCTGAACGAAACAAGACGAACCTCGTAAGGTTGGCCCACTTCCTCCAGCGCCCAGCGAACGCGCGTATCACGCGCCAGTCCCTTGCCGCCATCGGGTGACCGTTCAAAGGCGGTAATGGTGATGGTCATCGTGAGGCTCCTCCTTGGCAAAATCATAGGGTCTGGGGAGCGATCTTAACGAGGGCCGGACGAGAAATGGCATAACATATTGATTTTGTTCGACAAATAAGACATTCTGTGGTACCTTTAGCACGGGCTGTCGGACGGCAGCTGCCCGACCGGTGAGTGTTACCAGCACCCACCGGCCAGGACTCACCAACCCAGCATTGGAGGTGCTGAAATGGCTGAAGCCAACCTACAACCCGTGCCGCAATTGGTCATCGATTTATCCGGTGATCAGGGCACCATTACCCAAATCCTCAAAGTCGCCAGCGACCACCTCATGCAGCACGGCTACCCGGCCGCGCTCATCGAGGAGATGTTCGACAAGGTCATGACCACCAGCAGCTATTCGTCGGCGCTCGTGACCCTGTGGGCGTGCACTGGCTGCCGCTACACCCTCAACGGTCGGCCGGTCGATTACCTAACCTGCGGCCACGGGACTGCCGAGCGCCTGATCGCGCGCGGCGACGTCTATCCGGCAGGGAGGGCTCACTGATGTCCGTCCTCGACTCCGCCAGGCTGCACAAAAAGTATCACTACAAAGCCGTCGACTGGCCAAGGCCATCACCGCCGACGAATTCGACCAGCTCTATCCGGCCCAGCGCGCCTTCGTGAACCGCTGGCGTCGGCTTAACGGCCTGCCGACCTTCAAGGGCGGCAAGGTCCACGTCGAGCTGAAGGCCAAGCCAGTCAAAGAACAGATCACTGAGGCGATTCATCATGCGAGGGAAGAGGAGCGCGAACCAAGCCCGGTGGTCAGGTCCCCGAAACCAGCAAAGCCGAAGCGCCCTAAGGCCAAGAAAGCCAAGGCCGCTGCTTCTGCTGGATGACGGGGTTAGTGACAAGTTGGGACGCCTCCAACGTCTGCCGTCCTGGCGACCGGCCCGTCACTCGACTTTGCCGCCAACTTTTTCAGCTCGCTCGACGCGCCAGCCCATGCGTCTCGAGGGCTCAATAGGGCCGGAGCTCAAATGCATCCCCAACATAGATTTGCTGAATTCATCGCGGATCGCGTCTGGACCTTCGCCAAGACGATGCCGCAGTGGCCGCACGAGTATACGGTGCGTCGCAGAAATGAGGAGGACCCTGAGTTCTGCTTTGCCGTCCTGCTCATTCGCCAAACCGGCATGAAGCTCAGGTTCAAGCCCACCAACAGCCGCTTCGTATACCTCCCGCAAGGGCCACACATGTACTGGACCATGGGCTGGCCGCTCGACCGCACGATCATCCTCAATCGCTGCCTCTACGACCCAGCCCTGCCGGATCATTTGCCAGTGAAGACCAGGGCTCCCAAGGCCTCCAAGGCATAACAGTGCACACATACGTGAGTAGGCGACACGTTCGCTGGATTTCCCACCCATGCAACCCTTGAACCACAAGGATTTCCCCCACACTTGACTTACAGAAACAACGTCCGGTCTGGCGCGGTCCCCGGCCTTCCGGGATTTGTTGATTTTCGTGCCCCCAGGCACTATCCCTCGGCCAGGGAGAGAGGTAAATTTCCTTGATTTCTGCGGCTTTCGCGGCGCCTCTCGGCGCCTGATGAGGAGATGTGCGGCACATGACCAATGTTTGAGGATCGGGAGAAGGGGTTCGAGCGGAAGTTCGCCCATGACGAGGAGCTGAAATTCAGGGCCACGGCGCGGCGGAACAAGCTGCTTGGGCTCTGGGCGGCAGAAAAGCTCGGGCTCGCCGGCGACGAGGCCCAGGCCTATGCCCGCGAGATCGTGAAGGCGGACCTTGCCGAGCCTGGCGAGGAGGACGTGTTCCGCAAGGTGCGGAGCGATTTCGACGCCAAGGGCATCGCCGAATCGGATCACCAGATCCGCCGCATGATGGGCGAGCTGATGGCCGCGGCGGTGAGCCAGATCGAATCCGAAGGCAAGGCCTAGACGGCCGTGCCCGAGGACCGCTTCCGCAAGGCAGCGAAAGACGGGCGCACGCTGCTCAATGCCTGGCTCACCCTCAATTCGCCGTTCCTCATCGAGCTGATCGGGCAGGCAGGCTGGGACTGCGTTACCATCGACCAGCAGCACGGCATCGGCGGCAATGAGGCGATGGTGCACTGCCTCACCGCGGCGAAGGCCAGCAACATGCCCGCACTCGTGCGCGTTGCCGAGAACGATCCGGGCCTCGTGGGCAGGGCGCTCGATGCCGGCGCGCAAGGGGTCATCTGCCCTCTGATCGCGACGGTGGAAGACGCTGAAGCCTTCGTCCAAGCGGTGAAGTTTCCGCCGCACGGCAACCGGAGCTGGGGGCCGTACCGGGCGCGGCTTGGCTATGACGGCGACTATTTCACCACGGCCAACGATTGGACCATCGCCTGCCCACAGATCGAGACCAAAGGCGCACTCGATTCGCTTGACGAGATCCTGGCGCTCGATGGCGTGGACATGGTCTGCGTCGGGCCTAACGACCTTTCCGTGGCGCTCACCGGCCGCCTCGACATCCACGCCAAGGAGGTCGAGAGGCCGTGACTCTGATCTTGAGGAAATGCCGCGAAATGTCTGTCATGGGGCTGATTTTTGCCAATGACGTCGACTACGCGAAGCCCCTCGTTGCCGCCGGCTGGAACGTCGTTGCGGTCGGCACCGACGCAGGCTGGTTCGCCAAGGCCGCCGCCGACGTGAAACGCGAAGTCACGGAAAGTGGTAGCTGACCGCGAGGCGCTGCTGTGCCATTATGGTGCTTCGCGGGGAGGGGGCTCTCAACATGCGCGCTTGGATCACACTATTCGCAGCATCCGTCGTGCTGGCAGCCGGCATGAGCGCTGCGCTGGCCGGCGAGCGGTCGTCAGTTCCGGTCTACCCGCCTTATCCCTACAAGGCAGGCCACTACCCGACCGTGGACTCCTATTACGACCTGCCGCCTTATGCCGCCGTCGACCCGCGCTTCTACCGGCGGCGCTTCTTCCTGATGGCGCAGGAGCGTAACCGCTACCGCTACATGCCGCATATCTTCCGGGGCTATAGCGACGGCAACGGTGGCTACCTGAAATAGCCGGCATGCGGCCTTTCTGATGCGAGACGGAAAAGGCCATGACCCATAACGTCATAATCGCGGTCGGTGCAGTTGCGCTGCTCGCCATGTCGAGCGTCGTGGCCCTGGCTGACAGCAGCCAGCGTGGGCAAAGTGCTTACGACACGCGCGATCCCGACTCTTACGACTACAACGTCCCCCTGGCGCTTCCGCCCTACGGTTACGCGCCGTCCTTCTGGGGCTATGGCGGTCGGCGCTACTACGACAGGTTCGGGAACTACAAGAAGTATGGGCAAGAGCCAGGCGAGCCTGACACGGGCCCGGTTGAAATCGAGGCCGCTGCGCTGAGTTTGGCTTCAAATCGCCGCGGGCTTGCCTAGGAACAGCCGTCATCCAGCTTTGTTATTCTGCCGCACCTGAGCGTGAGCTTTGCGTAGGGAGGTGGAGTTGGAGATACGGCGTTCCGTGAGAGCATTCGCGATCGCAATCCTGGCCGGCGCAGTTCTTGCCTGTCCTCTCGTTTCCCCCGCCTCCGCGTCTAAGTCCGGAAATCAGCGCTATTATCAAAGCCATCATGGCAAGAGCGCCAATGCGCTGCGTGCCTCTCGCATCTATCGCTGCAAGGGCGGGCGCTATTACACCTATGGCGGCGGCTGGGGCTGCGACTATTACCGCTATTCCTACGATTGGCCCAAGGGGCACCGTTAGGCGCGGCGCGGCTTGCGAGGCTTTCCGCCGGCCTTGCCGAACACGCGGTCGAAGATCGTGTCCACGTGCTTCAGGTGGTAGCTGACGTCGAACTGGGCGCGCAGCGTCTTTTCCGGCAGCGCGGCTCTCACCTCCTTGTCGGCGAGCAACGCGTCGAGGAAATTGCTGTTCTCTTCCCACACCTTCATGGCGTTGCGCTGGACGAGCCGGTAGGCGTCCTCGCGCGACACACCAGCCTCGATCAACGCGAGCAGCACCTGTTGCGAGTGAATGAGGCCGCCAAGCTTGTCGAGATTGGCGCGCATGCGCTCCGGATAGACCACGAGGTTCTCGATCAGCCCGGTGAGACGGACAAGGGCGAAATCGAGGGCGATGGTGGCGTCAGGCCCGATCACCCGCTCGACCGAAGAGTGCGAGATGTCGCGCTCATGCCATAGCGCAACGTCCTCGAGCGCCGGCAGTGCATAGCCGCGGACGAGACGCGCAAGGCCCGTGAGATTCTCCGACAGCACCGGGTTGCGCTTATGCGGCATGGCTGAGGAGCCCTTCTGCCCTTGGGAGAAGAACTCCTCCGCCTCGAGCAGCTCCGTCCTTTGCAGATGCCTGACCTCGGTCGCGAGCCGCTCGATCGAGCTCGCCACCACGGCGAGCGCGGCGAAATAGGCTGCGTGGCGGTCGCGCGGGATCACTTGCGTCGAGATCGGCTCCGGCCGGAGCCCGAGCTTCTCCGCCACGTAAACCTCGACCCGCGGATCGACATGGGCAAAGGTGCCGACCGCGCCGGAGATGGCGCAGGTCGCGACTTCATCGCGCGCCGCGAGGAGCCTGGCGCGGGCGCGAACGAACTCGGCATAGGCGTATGCAAGCTTGAGCCCGAAGGTGGTCGGCTCGGCATGCACTCCGTGGCTGCGGCCGACGGTCAGCGTGTCCTTATGCTCGACCGCGCGGGTCTTCAGCGCCGCAAGCAGCCCATCGACATCGGCGATGAGCAGGTCGGCGGCCTGGACCAGCTGAAGGTTGAAGCAGGTGTCGAGCACGTCCGATGAGGTCATGCCCCGATGCAGGAAGCGCGCCTCGGGGCCGACCGCCTCGGACACAGAGGTGAGGAAGGCGATGACGTCGTGCTTCACCTCGCGCTCGATGGCGTCGATGCGGGCGATGTCGAAGGCGCCGCGCTTCTTTACCGCCTCCGGCACGGATTTCGGGATCAGCCCGAGCTTGGCCATGGCCTCGGCGGCCAGCGTCTCGATCTTGAGCCAGATGCGGAACTTGGCCTCTGGCTCCCAAAGGCGAGCCATCTCGGGGCGGCTATAGCGGGGGATCATGCGAGAAGACCCTTTCCTGCGATGGCGCAGGTAAGTTGATCTAGCAGAGCCGCGCGCCCCGCTCAAATGATGGGCAGGCGTTTATGCCCTTATGGTTTTCGGTCCACGCGGCCCGAAGACCGCAAGATAGAGCGCCGCCGCGAGCATCAGGCCGGCATAAGCGGGGCGTGGCGGCACGAGCATGAACAGCACGAAGGAATAGAAGTCGCTGAGCGAGGACCAATAGAGCCCGCTCAAGGACCAGTCCAACTGGTTCGGATAGGCGAACATCAGGTAGATGACCCTGAGCAATCCGCCGAAGCTGCAAAAGGCCAGGATGAAGATGAACAGCGCGAACAGGAAGCGGACGAGGAGACCGCGGCTCGCAGCGAATTGCTGCACCCACCAGGCGACGAGCGCGGCAAGACCACCGGCGTAACCCACGATCTGCATCGTGTGCCTGGTCGTCTCGTTCATCACGCTGTTCGGCTGCATATAGTCGCCGACGAGAACCGCCCACATGCAGATTGCCATGACGAGGGCAAAGGCAATGGCGAGCAAAAAGCCGACAATGTTGTCGAAGGTCATCTTTTCCATCGGCACGGTCCCCCTAATGACCCGTCACTCATCATGGACTATGCCGGGGAATTCGGCGCCGGGCAATGAGGGCTGAGCCTGCTTTTGCATGCTGGAACGGCGTTGGGCGGAGTTGCTTGCCGCCTCGGCCGGATTATGGTCCGATCCGGCTCGGTCTTAGTCCCCGGGAGAACGGCCAATGGCATTTGACGATTTGAAGGCGGAACTAGCTCTCCTCATCAATCAGATGGAGAACCAGCCCGAGGATCCGCATGAGCTTTATCTGCAGATCCGCGAGAAGCTGAACGAGATGCGCGCCTTCGGCATGCCGCTCCCTGCGGACCTGGTCGCGTTCGAGAAGGACCTCGAGGCCCAGTTCGCCGCGACCAAGCGCGCCGCCAAGAAGGACTAGCCTGCCGGCGCCGCGGCAGGCGGATCGATCTGGTCGTAGGTTCCGTTCGACCAGCGATAGACCGCATAGGGCGGCAGGTTGGGGTCGCCCTTCTCGTTGAACTTGAACTTGCCGACCACCGTGTCAAACTCGGTGTCGTTCAGCGCCTTGACGATCTCGTCCCTCTCGACGCTCTTCGCCTTTTCCGCCGCCTGCTTCCATGCTTGCAGCGCGGCATAGGTGTAGAGCACGTAGCCCTCGGGCTCGATGCCCTTGTCCTTGAAGCGCTTCACGAGATCGGCCGCGGCCGGGTTCTTGCGCGGGTCGGGCGAGAAGGTCATCAGCGTGCCTTCGCCGGCATCGCCGGTGATCGACCAGAACTCCTGGGTGATCAGCGCATCGCCGCCCATGAGGATGGTGCTCATGCCCTGGTCGCGCATCTGGCGGATGATCAGCCCCGCCTCGGTGTGATAGCCGCCGAAATAGATGACGTCGATGTTGGCCTGCTTGAGCTTGGAGACGAGCGCCGAATAATCCTTCTCGCCGGCGGTGATCGACTCCTCCATCGCCGCCTGCTTGCCGGCCTCGCCCATCGCCTTCTTGGTTTCCGCAGCGAGGCCCTTGCCATAGGCGGTCTTGTCGTCGACGAAGGCGATGTTCTTGTCGGCGAAATTGGCGGCGAGATATTTGCCGGCGATGCCGCCCTGCTGGTCGTCGCGGCCGCATACCCGATAGATGTTCGGTCCGGCGCGGTCATCGGTGAAGGTGGGGTTGGTGGAGGCTGGCGAGATCTGCACCATGTCGCCGTCGGCATAGACCTTCGAGGCTGGGATCGAAGATCCGGAGCAATAATGCCCGGCGACGAGCTTCGCGCCTCCTGCGGTCATCTGATTGGCGACCGCCACGGCCTGTTTCGGATCGCAGGCGTCGTCGCCGATGGAAAGGTCGAGCTTCTTGCCAAGCACGCCGCCGGCTTCGTTGATGTCGGCGACGGCCATTTCGCCGCCGTTCTTCATTTGCGCGCCGAAGGAGGCATACTGACCGGTGATCGGGCCGACCACCGCGACCGGGGTGGTATTGTCGTCGCCTCCGCCGCAGCCAGAGACGGCCAAAGTTGCGGCCAAAGCGATGAGCAGCCCGGTAATTCGTTGCATTGTCACCTCCCTACTGGATGTGGCGCACAATCTACGGCATCCGGCGAAAGCGCAAGCACCAGGATTGGCCTCTAAGCCCGGTCCCGCCAGGTGAGCGGGCTCGTGCGCTCATAGAGCCAGCGATATTGCGTGACCATCTGCGTGGTCCGCATGGCGCGGAAGCCGAGCAAGGCGGCGATGAGCAGGATCGCGTAGGTGACGAGGTAGTAATAGAGCGATGTCAGCGTGCCGTCGAACAGGGCGTAGTGGAAGAAGCGCACCGCGGCGGCGAGCAGCACCATGTAGAAGAAGATCCGCCAGAACGGCTTCCAGCTACCCGCCAGCCCGCGCCCGGCAAGGAAGGCCGCACCGCCGCCCAAGATGCAGGTCAGCACGAGAAAGACCCAAGGCCCGTCGTCGGACAGATAGGTCAATGGGAGGCTCCTCGCGTCTCCTTGCGCCGGCCGCCGTCGAGATAGGCGGTCTGCACTTCCTCGCTGTTCAACAATTCGCTGCCGCTGCCCGAAAGCGTGATCCTGCCGTTCACCATGACGTAGCCGCGATGGGCGAGTTTCAGCGAGTGATAGGCGTTCTGCTCGACGATGAAAACCGGCAGGCCGTGGTTGCTGTTCAGCTCCTTGATCACCTCGAAGATCTGCTTGACGATCAGGGGGGCGAGCCCGAGCGACGGCTCGTCGAGGAGCAGGAGCTTCGGCCGTCCCATCAGCGCCCGTGCGATGGCGAGCATCTGCTGCTCGCCGCCCGACAGCGTGCCGCCGCGCTGGTCGCGCCGCGCCTTCAGCACCGGGAAGAGCGAGCAGACCTTTTCGAGGTCCTCATCGAAGGCGTCGGCGTTGCCGGCGATGAGGGCGCCCATCTGCAAATTCTCCATCACCGTCATGCGCGGAAAGATTCGCCGTCCTTCAGGGGACTGGGCGATGCCGAGCTTGGCAATGGCGTGAGCGGGAAGCGCGGTGATGTTGCGGCCCTCGAACAGGACATGGCCCTTGGTCGGACGCGGGCGACCGAAGACGGTCATCATCAGCGTGGTCTTGCCGGCGCCGTTCGCCCCGATCAGCGCCACGATCTCGCGCGGATGGATTTCGAGGCTCACATCGTGCAGCACGGGAAGCACGCCGTAGCAGGCAGTGACGTGGCTCACCTGGAGCAGGGGCGCGCTCATAGGCGGACCTCCTGTGCGACTTGGTTGAGCTCCTCGTCGGGGACGCCGAGATAGGCGGCGATCACGTGCGGGTTGTTGCGGATCTCCTCCGACGTGCCGTCGGCGATCACCTTGCCGTAGTCGAGCACCACGATGTGGTCGGAGATGCGCATGACCACGCTCATGTCGTGCTCGATGAGGAGTAGCGCGATGCCCTCCTCGTCGCGGATCGAGTGAAGCAGATCGTTCAGGCCCTCGCTTTCGCGCGCGTTGAGGCCTGCCGCCGGCTCGTCGAGACAAAGCAGCAAAGGCCGCGTGCACATGGCGCGCGCGATCTCGAGCTTGCGCTGCTCGCCGTAAGGAAGTGCGCCGGCCGCCACGTCGGCGCGCGCCGTGAGCTTCACGCGGTCGAGCCAATGCCGCGCATGGTCGACCGCGCGCCGCTCCAGGCGATTGAAGGACCCGAACCCCAAGATGCTGGCAAGAGGGAAGCGCGAGGCACTCATCAGCTGCTTGTGCTGGGCCACCATCAGATTTTCCAGCACGGTCATGCCGCCGAACAGCCTGATGTTCTGGAAGGTGCGGGCGACGCGGGCCTTGGCGTTGATGTCGTGGTCGTCGAGACGCTCGAGCCGGTAGCTTGGTCCCTGCGGATGATCGAGCTGCATCGTTCCCTCGGTCGGCTTGTAGAAGCCGGTGATGCAGTTGAACACGGTGGTCTTGCCGGCGCCGTTCGGCCCGATCAACGCGGTGATGTCCTTGCGCCCGACATCGAAGGACACGTTGTCGACGGCGGTGAGCCCGCCGAAGCGCATGGTGAGGTGCTCGACCTTGAGCAAGGGTTCGGTCTGCCACCGCCTCATGCGCGCCCTTCCTTGACGAGGTGGCCTCCAACCGCGCGCCGCTCATTGAGCACGATGGATGGCTCGCGCGATGAGATGATGCCGCGCGGACGCCACAGCATGATGCCGACCATGGCGATGCCGAACAGGAGCATGCGGTAGAGCGATGGATCGAAGTCCTGGCCGAACACGATCTGGAGCCACTCCATGTTCCGCAACAGCTCGAAGCCGCCGATCATGACGATGGCGGCGAGCACCACGCCGATCTGGCTGCCCATGCCGCCGAGCACCACGATGGCGAGAATAATGGCGGACTCCATGAAGGTGAAGGATTCCGGGCTGATGAAGCCTTGCCGCGTGGCGAAGAAGGCGCCGGCGAAGCCGCCGAACATGGCGCCGGTGGCGAAGGCGGTGAGCTTGGCGATCGTGGTGTTGATGCCGAGCGAGCGGCAGGCGATCTCGTCCTCGCGCATAGCTTCCCAGGCCCGCCCGATCGGCAGACGGCGCAGGCGGAGCGTGACGAGGCTCGTGATCAGCGCGAGCCCTAGGATCAGGTAGTAGAGAAAGATGATGGCGTGGAGCGGATCGTAGCGAAGGCCGAAGAAGCTTGCGAAGGTTTCCGGTCCGCTGGCTGAGAAGGGGAGTCCGAAGAATGTCGGCTTCGGGATATCGGAGATGCCGTTCGGCCCGTTGGTCACCTCGGTCCAGTTGAGCAGCACGATGCGTACGATCTCGCCGAAGGCGAGCGTCACGATGGCGAGATAGTCGCCGCGCAGGCGAAGAACCGGGAAGCCGAGGACCACGCCCCATAGCGCGGCGAGCAGCCCGGCGAGCGGCAGGCAGATCCAGAAGACCGAGGTCGAAATGCACCGCGAGCAGCGCAAGCGTGTAGGCGCCGACCGCATAGAAGGCGACATAGCCGAGGTCGAGAAGGCCAGCGAGCCCGACCACGATATTGAGGCCGAAGCCGAGCATCACATAGGTGAGGACGAGGATCGACAGGTCGAGCAGGTAGCGGAGCGGCAGGCCGAGATGGAAGGTCTTCTCGAGGATGTAGGCGAGGATCGGGAAGAGCACCGCGGCAAGCGACGAGAAGCAGCGCGCCGTTGTCGGCGCCATAGCGGCTCACCGAAGGGATCGGCCAGACCGGGCGCCAGGCCGGGCGCGGCATCTTCCAGTTGCCGTTCCACCAGAAGAGGTTGAGCAGGAGCCTGCCGACAAAGACGATGCCGACCACGGTTGCGAGCAGCACCGGGCGCGATTTGAGCGTGAGCCCGCCGACGCTGTCGACGGTCTTGAAGCCGAGCGTGAGGCAGAAGAGGGCGAAGGCCACATAGGCCGCGAGCAACGCGTCGGCAACGGCTGCCTGGAGCCGGTGGCTCAAAGTTTTGACCGGCTCGGCCAAGGCCCTAGACCTTCTCTACCTCAGGACGGCCGAGCAGGCCCGACGGGAAGAAGATGAGCACGATGGCGAGCATCGAGAAGGCGGCGACGTCCTTGTACTCGATGGTGAAATAGGCGGACCAGAAGGTCTCGATCAGGCCGATGACGAGGCCGCCGAGCATGGCGCCGGGCAGCGAGCCGATGCCGCCGAACACCGCCGCGGTGAACGCCTTGATGCCGGCGACGAAGCCGATGAAGAAATCGATCACGCCGTAATAGAGGAGATAGAGGAGGCCGGCCACGGCGGCGAGCGAGGCGCCGATGACGAAGGTGAGCGAGATGGTGCGGTCGACATTCACGCCCGACAGCGCCGCCATCAGCCTGTCCTGCTCGCAGGCACGCTGCGCGCGGCCGAGAGCGGTGCGGGTGATGATGAGCCAGAACACGCCCATCAGCGCCACGGTCGTGACCACGATGAGGATCTGAATGTTGGAGAGGTTCACGGCGAAGCCGCCCTCGTCGAAGATCTGGTAGCCGCCGGTGATCACCGGCTGAAGCGGCTTCACCCGCGCGCCTTGCGCCACCTGAATGAAGTTCTGGAGAATGATCGACATGCCGATGGCGGTGATCAGCGGCGCCAGGCGGAACGACTCGCGCAGCGGCCGATAGGCGATGCGCTCGACGGTCCAGCCCCACATCGCGGTGAGCAGCATGGCGATGATCAGCACGAGCACGAGCGCCAAGGGGATCAGCGTCACCCCGAGGCTCATGATCAGGAGAAAGGCGATCAGCGCGATGAAGGCGCCGACCATGAAGATGTCGCCATGGGCGAAATTGATCATGCCGACGATGCCATAGACCATGGTGTAGCCGATGGCGATCAGGCCGTAGATCGAGCCGAGCGCGATCCCGTTGACCAGCTGTTGCAGAAAATAAGCCATTGGCGCCGCTGCCCTCCTTCCCCCCGACAAGGGGCTAGCGCATCTGCCCCCAGGCTATGGCCTTCGCTAGGGGCGCCCCTTCATAGCAATAAGGGCCAGCCGCGTACAACGTGAAGCGCATTATCGAGGCATGCCCAAGATTAGAGCAGCATATGGGAGCCGTCGCAGTAGGGCGGATCGCCGGTATCCTTGCAGCCGCAAAGGAGCGCAAGCTCGGTTCGCTCCGCGGTGAACATGAACGGCTCGATGTCCGTGCCAGCATGCGATCCGTCGCAAAACGGCTGCTTCTTGCTCCGCCCGCAGCGGCACCAGGCGTAGCGCTTGCCGGCTTCGAGCTCGACTTGATAGGGGCTGAGTTGCGGCCGTTCCGGCTCTGACATGTCCTGGCTTCCCGCAAATGAGGGTGGCTAGATCAAGCCTCCTTAGCCAATTCGCCGGGAGCGCACAAGAAAGCGCCATGCGGCCTTGGTGTAATTGGGTCGTTCAGGCCTTGTATTTGGCGCAGGCTAGCGCGGCGACTTTTCAGCGCGGGCGGCTTCGACCACCTGCCTGATCGCGTCGATCACCAATTGCGGCTCTTCGATCTGCACGTAGTGGCTGCTGTTGGTGGCAATCCGGTGCGGCGTGTTTGGCAGGAGCTGAGCAAGCTCATTCTGGCCCGTGGTCCAGGCCCGCTCCCTTCCAGGCGCGGCTATCGCGCGGTGTCGAACAGGCCTTCGATCGAGCCGGTCGTTTCCTTCTTGCGGGCGTTGCCCGCGCTTGCCTCGGCTGCGGGCTTCTGCTCGGCCACTTCCTCGATGTCTTGCTGGGACTCGGGAGGCGTTCTGCCCACCACCGGCGCTACCTTCTTGTCGAGGCCGTAAACGTCGGCGAAGGTCGTGACCTTGCCGTCGGCGTCCGCGGAGGCGGTGAAGTAGGTGGTGTGCACCGGAACGGGGTGGTCAAGGTTGACGGCGCTGTCATAGCCCTTGGCGAGCAGGTCCTGCACCTTCTGCGCGTCCCAGCCTTTGTCCTCGGCGAGCAGGATCTCGGCAAGCTTCCCAGGCCTTTCCATGCGGATGCAGTTATGACCTTCGGCGCGCATCGCCGGCTTGAACAGACCGCGCTTGATGGTGTCGTGCATGTAGACCATGTGCTTGTTGGGATAGACGAACTTGAGCTTGCCCAGCACATTGGTCGGCCCCGGCGCCTGGACGAAGGCGATGCTGCCCATGTTCACGCTGCCCCAGTTGATGCTGCCGGGATCGACGATGCGGCCGTTGTATTTCACCTTGAGACCGTGCTCGCGGAGCACCGAGCCGCCGCCGAACCAGCCTCCGCCGCGCAGATTGGGAAGAAGGTTCTCCCGCACGATGGTGGGCGGCACGGTCCATTCCGGATTGAACACGATGGACTTCAAGTCGGCGGAGAAAACCGGGGTCGCGTATCGCAACAGGCCGACGACGATCTTGTCGGCGTGGATCGTCTTCCCGTCCTTCACCACGTAGAGCATGTACTCCGGGACGTTGTCCTGGACGTAGACCTTGCCGAGGTCCTCGGGCATCCACCGCCAGCGCTCCATGTTGATGACGATCTGCTGGATGTCGCGCTCGCTCGCGGGCTTGCTCGCACCGCCGCCGCCGCGGGCCTTCACCAGCGCCTTGCGCAGATTCTGGAACTGCTCATGCTTCGGATGCAGCGACTGGAGATAGGCGTCGGGTGTAGACAAAACGGAAATCTCGGCGAGCACGATCTTCGGGTCGCGGATGGGAGGCTCCTGGTCGAGGATCTTGCTTAAGCTTGCCGGGTTCGCGCGGCCGCCGCGGGCGTAGCGCGCATATTTCAGGATGGCGAGTTGCAGCTTGATCTCGGCGACTGCCTGCTCGTCGGGGCTGTCCGTCAGTGCGCCGGCCGGAGGCAGTTGAAAGGCGGAGGCTGAAAGGCCCCACTCATCCGCCTTGCCGATCTCGTTGATGACCTCCTGCGCTTTCGCCGAGAACCCCATGGGCGTGACCCACACCGGCGGCCCGCTACGATTGGCATAGAAGGCATCGAGCGCCGCAAGATCGGCGGGATCGGCGCCCTTGCGCAAATTCGCATCGCCAAGCTTGCTTCGAACGCTTGCGACGATGGGATCGGCGGGGGCGGCTGGTTCAGCAGCGGCGCTCGGCGGCGTCGGGCTTGTGTGTTCGGCGCGCTCGGGGCCGGCACGGTTGCCGTGGAGGAGGGCGCCGCCGCGCTCGGAAGTGCATTGGCCGCAGGAGTCGGGGCGGCCGGTTGCTCTGCTGTTGCCACGTCCTCGGCGACGACTGCGGCCGGAACAAGCAACGCAAACACCAGGGCAAGACCACCAGCAGCAATGACGGCGATGAACGATCGTCCGTGCATGTGCGTTTCCCCCGAACTGGAAGAGGTTAGTCCGAGAACGGCGCAACCGCCACAGCGATCTACTTTAGTCGCATATCGCCAAAGTTGAGCCTTCCCTAGAATTGAAGCGCGTAAGTCGCGGAATCGTGCGATTTTTCACTGGGTGACTGATGCAGGTCGGCCACAGCGAAAACGCCGATCTTGCTTGACCGAGCCGATCTGTGGACAAGCTGTGTGTAAGCCCTCTTGGCCATGCCCTTTTTCGAAGCGAAACCGGACAGTGTGCAACGACCGCGGCCCCCGGCTGACCCGCCAGGATTTCCTGCGCGCGAGCCTTGCTCTCGCCGCCGTGCCGCTTCTGCGCGCCGTGCCGGCTCATGCCGCGCCGCCGGCGCCGGACTCCGTCGAGCTCAGCGAGATCGCGCCTGGCGTGTTCGTGCATCAAGGACGCGTCGAGATGCAGTCGCCTGAGAACGAGGGCGACATGGCGAATGCCGGCTTCGTCGTCGGCAGCGAATCCGTCGCTGTGATCGACACTCTGGGCAGCGCCGTCGTGGGAGAGCGCCTGCGCAACGCCGTCCGCGCCGTCACCGACAAGCCGATCCGCTACGTGATCAACACCCACATGCATCCCGACCATGTCTTCGGCAATGCCGTGTTCAAGGAGGATGCTCCGGCGTTCGTCGCCAATCACAAGCTTGCCCGCGGGCTCGGCTCACGCGCCGAGCGCTATCTCGCCACCAGCAAGCGCATGCTCGGCGAGGAGGCGTTCCAGGGCATCGAGGTCGTGCTGCCGACGCTTGCCGTCGACGACAAGCTCTCGCTCGATCTCGGCGGCCGCACGCTCCTGCTCGAGACGCAGAGGACGGCGCATACCGACAACGATCTTACCGTCACCGACAGCGCGACCAACACGTTGTTCCTCGGCGATCTCCTCTTCTCGGTGCATGTGCCGACGCTCGACGGCTCGATCCTCGGCTGGCTTGCGCTGATCGACGATCTGAAGAAGCGGAACGCCGCCCGCGTCGTTCCAGGTCATGGGCCTCATGCCATGGAGCTGCCGGAGGCTTTCGAGCCCGAGCAGCTCTACCTCGCCGCCATCGTCACCGACGTGCGCAAGCTGATCAAGGAAGGCAAGACCCTGGAGGACGCGACCAAGACGGCGGGCTTCGAGGAGCGCGACGCTTGGAAGCTGTTCGATCACTATCACGTTAGGAACGTGACGGCGGCCTTCGCCGAACTCGAATGGGAATGATTTATCCCGTGCGCTAAACAGGGAAGCAACGCGTGATGATGCGTTGAGACAAGGTTCATGAGGGTCGGGAGCGAGCCGATCCGCATCCACCGGGGGGATATCGCGGCGCAGAAAACGGGACTCAGATGTTAAGCGGGGCCGCCGGGCGGGACTTCGCCTTCGCGCTGGCGAACATGAGGTGATGTCGTACGGTCCCCGCCATCGCCCACGCTAAGGACTTGGTCTATGTTTGGCGCGGCGGCTGTGGGTTATGGGCGGGATCAGTATCGTATTTGAACATCTTCGCGACGATGGGACCTCCGACTAGAGGCTTCAGCTCGGCCTCTAGCGCGTCCGCTTTGTCCTTTTCGTAGACCTCGTCGCCCCCGACATAAAGCGCGAAAGACTTGGTGTATTTTGACTTCTTGGCAGGGTCGTCGATAGTTTTTTTCGTCCATTCATAAAGATGAAAATTTTCGATGCCGTTGGCTTCGGCCTCGCTGACATAATCTGCGAAAGCATCGAACTGGCATTTCATGACAGCATCATGCCTGTTCAATATATCCGTCAGCGTAGAAATCGACGGGTCTCCCGGAACGTTCCGCGCCACTTGCGCGAATTCGTCGCTCAACGTCAAGCGCAACTGAAATTTCAGATCATCGCTCATAGTGTTGTGGTCTTGCTTCAGGGTAATGGTGTCTTAGCGCACAAAGTTGGCGTCAATTCGCAAGACGCGCGAGTGATTAACGGGCACCATCGAACCTCCCCCTGCATCTCTTGGCAGAAACTTTCTCACGAAAGGCTCACGCCCATGCAATTAATACCTGCACCGCGTCCCGGTTCCAATCCCCACACCATCACCGTCAACCTCGATCAAGCCAGCCGCTCGTCGGTCATTGCAGCTGCATGTGCGCTGCTTCTTCGTAGCGGTGCCCGCGCTTGGGACCTTGTTGAGTGGCGGCAACGTGCGTCTGCATGGGACCATGACGAGCTACTGACGCGAGCGGCAGAGTGTGGCGTCAAATACATGCGGGGCAATCAGCCCTATTCGCTGCCAGCAGTTTAGTAACTCTTCGCTTAATGAGGCATATATTGTGCAGAGCTGCTGGCAAAGTCTCCAGCGTCGGCGGAGTGGTGGGTCGTGTCTTGCGGGGGTGCGATAATCATCATCATGATCGACAGGACTATCGCTATCACTCCGAGCGCGATGAGCTTGGGAGGCATTGCGTCCTCCAAGAGGTCGTTGACCTTTGCCCCAATTCAACGCCTCACAGGATCCTTGTGTTCCTGGCGTCCGCATTTGGCTGGCACCAGGCCGCTTGCCGTTGGTGAACTCTACGCCAGCCTTCCGCAAGAACGATCCACGCCGTCGCGCGTTGAACCTATCACCGCCAAGCCCCGGAGGAGGATGTCATGTTCAAAACGCTCCCAGCGGTGGCCTTCGTGGCCGTTATGAGCCTCTCGCCTGCTTATGCGGCGGGTGAGTGCACTGAAGCTCACATGAAGCAGATGGATGGCATGATCGCAAAAATGACCGACGCCGCGAAGCAGAAGGAAGCGACGATGCATCTCGACATGTCGAAGGGCGAGATGAAGAAGGGCAATGAAGCCGGCTGCATGAAGCACATGAACGAAGCCCACAAGGCCATGGGCATGTAACACTTCTTTTTTAGACCCTTCCTTTTTTTGGCTCTTGGGAACCGGAATGAGGCGTCGGCTTCGGTCGGCGCTCCCATCAGCTATGATTGTCTTATGGCCCGCAAACTGATCGGCTTCGATACGGAAACTCAGCAAGCTCTCGAACTGCTCTCGCGCGACAGCGGCAAGAGCTTGCAGCAACTTGCCGATGAGGCATTCGCCGACCTGTTGGCTAAGCACCATCGTCCCCGCACCTTCATGGATGCATTGAAACAGAGCACCAAGCGGGGACCGGCAAATGAGAACAAGCCTAAGAAGCAGCGTTCGTAACTCAGGCCTTTCGACGCCTCTCGATTTCCTTGATGAGCCTTTGCAAGGTTGCATCACCCTGCTTGAGGTCGGTTCCGCATTGCCATCGCAAAGCGTCACTGCTCGACCCCATGAGTAAACCGCTGTCTCTTTCGTGCGGCCATCGTTCCTGTCATTGCGGTGGTCAATGCCGGTTTTGGGAAAAAACGAGTGGTACTCCGATACTGTGTCAGCATGGTACTTATTAGAAGTAGAGACGTTGTTTTGAGAATGTACGGATCGGTGTCGTGTCAGTAATTTCGCTCTAGCTATTATGGCTGCGAGTTCGTCGTCACTCATAAGGCGCATTGAATTGCCGCCCCGCCGTTTGTGCGTCTCAACTAGCCCTTTCCGAGTAGCGTTGGCCAGCTTGAGGCATCTGCCCCTGTGGCCTGCCCCGGCTCAGCGCGGACTTACTGCATGGCCTACCAATCGCATAGGGTCAATCCACGGCTAAGGATGCGGCCTATGTCAGCTTCCGGATGAGTGGCCTTGTTCCAAATCCGCTCGATTGGAGGGTAGCGTGGACCTGCCATGCCGTTGACGGCATAGTCCGTGCCGTCAACATTGATGATTATGCCCCCAGCGCCTTCGCAGCGTAGTTCGCCCTGCATCAGTTGCTGGGAACTGTCACCCCCGAATGAATAGCAAACGAGGATACCCAGAACGACAACCGCAATGGTCGCGATGAGGAACCTCATTTCTACCCCCTAACACTGAGGGCTTAGTGTCGAGCCGCATTTCTTTCCAGGCTATTAAGGATAGCGTCGGCAGCGTCGGAATTTCACCCGGCAATGACATTCCGCCCTCGGCACCAACCCCACTTCTCTATGGGGCGGCCTTTCGATAACCTAACCAGCCGGGGCTCGCTGACGCGCTAACCACTTGGTTCGGAGCCCTGCGGCGTAGCGCACCGGCTCTCAAGATAGTTTATTTTGTAGCGAAATACGGTCTCGACAATGATGCTGCGATTGTCACGGTTGCAGCCATCGTTCGTGGCGCAGATACCTCACGCCGCAATCGGCTGGTCTCTTGGCCATATCCATGGGTTTGCGAGACCTAAGTCCCGACGATCACGACGTCCTGAAACACGGCTGTATCTACGACGCGCTTTATTCCTGGGCCTCAAGGCGAAAGTCGGAGACCCACATTTGGCCGCCCAATATGAAGCCCCAAGCCTCGTGACAACTCTGGGCTGGCTCAATCGGCGTCACGGTCCTATCCTAACAACGACCTTGCCGGTCGTTCCATCTCCGGCGGATCTACTCGTCGCGTAGCTCTGACCGAGCGAACGCGTTCAGCTAGCGCTTTCCTCAGCTTGCCGTTGACCCGCAACTCGAGGAAGTCATCTCAGAGAACCTAAAGAGGAGGTTAGTTCATGGCCAAGATCAGTGGTGTATGTGTCGGTGAATCGCTCGTTGGTGAGGGCAATGAAGTTGCTCACGTCGATTTGCTAATCGGTCCCCGCGGCAGCGCCGTCGAGACGGCCTATTGCCATGCGTTGACTAACAATAAGGACGGGTTCACCACGCTTCTCGCGTTGGTCGCCCCGAACCTTATGTGTAAACCCCCAACGATCCTTTACAACAAGGTGACGATCAAGGACGCGCGCCAGGCGGTGCAGATGTTCGGTCCGGCGCAGTACGCCGTGGCCAAAGCCGTCGCCGACTCCGTGGCAGAAGGCGTGATCCCCGCCAACGAGGCTGACGATCTCTACGTCACCGTCGGCGTCTTCATCCACTGGGAAGCCAAGGACGACAAGAAGATCCAGGATTTCAATTATCGCGCCACGAAGGAAGCTCTTGCTCGCGCCATCAAGGGCGAGCCCAAGGCCTCCGAGGTCACCGCGAAGAAGGACTCGGCACACCATCCGTTTGCCGCCAGCTGAAGCGGAGAGACCGGCAAACCACCGGGGCCGGTTCGGCGGTGGCTGCAAAAGCTGGGTTTCTGATCTGATCTGATCGAGATCGCCGCCTAGCCCCGGTGTCCCGCCCGGGACTTTCGGGTTGCAGGCTTGGGTGCAGGCGCAGATTCAGCCTCGCTTGATGGCAAGCCAGGTTTGACGGCTGGCTGCTGATTGGGCCGCCCCGAACCGTCGAGGGGAAATTTTGAGTAGAGCTCCGAATGGTGCGCCTCCAAAGCAGCCACGATCAGCGCTGCATTTTTCGGCGCGTTCCAGCCGCGGCACCTACAAATCACACGCGGCGGATGGCGCTTGCTGTCTAGGACGAGCCATTCACCGCTTTCTTCACCCATCACTTCAAAGAATTGTCGCTGTTCCATGCTGCTCACAACGCGCGACGCGGGCCGTTGCTCCGCTGCCCCATGGACGGCCTATCCGCCCATGCAGGATAATCCCGCGCAGTAACTTATGAAAGATGTCGAGCCGCTCTCGGTAGAGCTTGCCGCGCAAGCCCTGAGTAGCGCGGCCTATGCTATGCTTAGGGCGGTGCCGTGTTCGGCGAGTGCCCCCGAGTATTTGTCGATCCCTGATCTGCTTCGCCTGTAGTGTTCCTCGGGCGATGCCGCGCTCAAGTGGTCTTAACGTCCCAACAGGATAAATGCGGCAGTTCTGATCAATTGGATGCGGCGAACCGGGAGATCGTTTCTGGGAGCACGTGGCCTGATAGTTAGGTCCGCTATTGGCACAAAGCGGACGTGCCACTCGGGCTGTCGAATGTCTGCTTTTGTGGGGAAAGAGGACATTGACCAACCGCCCTTACCAATTCCGATTTAGGAGTACACGGCCTAGCAGAGGGAAATTTGCCTTAGAGATATTCTGGTCGCCCAGCGACGAGAGGTAGGGGGACTCTCTCAGGCACTTCTCCCCGAGGTGGTACCGCCAGGAGGGTGGCTGACTTCCCATAACTTGCTAGGGGCTGGGGCATAATTCCGATGGCTGGTGACAGGCTTCTCGCCAAATTGGACGTGTCACGCCGGCGCAGGTGCAGCCACACGAGCGTGATGGCGGTCGGGCACCGTGAGCGGAAGCGACGCGCGATTTCAAGTTGATGATCTATAGCGGAGGAAAACTGCATGGATGAGGTACTTGTTTCGAAAGTGATAGAGAAGATCAGTCAGACCGGCACTGCGTTCCTGGACATAATCCACCTTGCCGATTTGCACTTAGAGGATGGCAAGCCGCTTGATCTGCCGAAAATCCGACAGGAAGCCGAGACCGGCTTCAAGAACATGGAAGAGCTGAACGCGGCCTTTGCGAAGCTCGTTAATCCCGATGTGGGTTAGGGTGGATGATCTGCGCGGCTGACGCGACGCGGAGAGCCGTTAGCCCGAATGGCCAATGAACGACGACGGCGGCAAGGAGGGGAAAAACCACCACGGCGGCAATCCCGCTCTGACGGCCGCCGCCCTAGGTGCTGCTGTGGTTCCGGACGTGGCGGGTGATTTGGATAGGCTGAGCGGTGCTGGAGGGAGAAGCACCTAAACACCTCGATTACGAGATGGCGATGCTGCACTACTGGAGGGCCCTATGCTGAGTAAGACCAAGGCTATAGGTGGCGCGATTGGACGAAGCTCGCAAGCCAAAAATCGACCACCTTTTGAGGGGCTAATCCCTGACTCGCGCGTCCCACTTCGGGGCCGATTTGTTACCGCGTTTGGGCGCACTCGGGGGGTTAGTGTCAGATGCACCAATCAGCTTTCCTGAGATATTGCCGCTTGCTAAGCGTTGCTGCTCTGGGAGCGATGCTCGCTTTTCCTGCGAGCGCCCAGACCGGCTCCGAGTTCCCAAACTCCGAGCACCGGCTCACCCGGCTCCGAGTCCCAAACTCCAAGCACCGGCTCACCCGGCTCCGACTCCCAAACTCCAAGCACCGCCACACCGGGCACCGAGACCCAGTCCGAGTCACCGGGTACGCCTACTGGCTCCAATTCGGCGGTCCCGGAGGCTAATCCGGCGTCCACGACCATCCAGCCACGCAAGGCAGCGGTTCCCGATATTCTTATCGCAATTAACAAGCCAACGCAGCGCATGACCGTCACAGTCAATGGTCACGTGCGCTACCGCTGGCGCGTCTCGACCGGCGCCACCAAATATTCGACGCCGCCCGGCTCCTATAAGGCGTTCCGCATGGAGCGGATGCATTATTCGCGGGAGTGGGACAATGCCGGGATGCCGCATTCGATTTTCTTTAGTTCGCGCGGCCACGCCATTCACGGCTCGGACCATCCCGGCCTCGGCACGCCGGCGTCGCATGGCTGCGTGCGGCTCTCGCTCGGCAATGCTGCCACCCTGTTCGCGCTCGTCTCGGCGCGCGGCGTGAGCAACACCAAGGTCGTGGTTAGAGGGCCTGATCCACCCGGCTACCATGCCGCCACTCAGATCCCGCAGCGCCGCACCCGGCCGGTTGGGCTTTTTGGGGGATTCTTCCGTTAATGGGAAACCGCTCCTAGGGGGTGCTTCGGGAAGATGCCCTGAAGCGGTCTCTCTGGAGGGCCTGCTACGCGGCCAAGAAGCGGCTCGATAAAGTTTGCTACATCTGGGATGCGCAGCAGCCAGGCGCATGACTACCCATGCTTCCCCTAAGGGCGTTCTGGGACAATTGGCGGTGCCGGAGCTCAAAAAATCGCAGGCTGCCACAAGAGGCATTTTTTCGCCCATAAAATCGCTCCTGGCCTCAACGCTGCCACAAGCTCTCGTTCAGCTAACACTGCCTACAACGAGAGTACGGAGATAGGGGGATAAGCCTCATGCGCGATATCCGCAGCGACCTAGAAGAGCGTGCTCAAATTATCCAGGAGCAGCTCAGAGGGACGAATGGCCACTTTGAGAAAATGATGCAGCAACTGCAAAACGAGCGGGATGCGAGAGTTGCCGATTTAAAGGGCACCCTGGCAATGATCGACAAGCTCTATGCAATTCGAGTCCGGCGCCATGGACAAAGTAGTGACGCTGGAGCATCCCCCTGCGTCGCAACCCTCGCTCGCTGACAGGATGAGGGGCTAGGGCTGAGCGAAGCCTTACGGTCGCGTCGGCTTGTCGCCGGGGAGGGCGATACAGCTAAGGCTGATCTACACGACCCTGCGAAGCTTGATTGCCTGAGACATGGTAGGGGGTGCAAAAGCGCCATCCGGCAACTCACGAATTAGTTCACTTCGAACCAGGCTTGTCAGCATCGGATGTATCCCTTGCGTGGCGGATTCGGCGTCGGAGAAGAAGCCTTCTTTGACCGCCATGTCGATGAGTTCCTGCCTCGTCATTCGTCCGGCATCATTGAGTGCCTGCATAACGCGATCCGCGAATGCGACCAGCGGGGAAGAAGGGACCGTTTGCGTCACATTGGGCATATTCCGATCCTCAAACTCGATGAATTTTGCAATCATGGAGATGGCAGACTGCAACTCGCTTATTCTAGCATCTCGCTCATTTTGGAGTTGCCGGATCGACCTTTCAAAGTGGTCGTATGCGCCTTTGATCTGTTCGTCGATCAGCGTTGCACGCTCTTGTAAATCGCTCCGAATGTCACGCATGGCCCCCTCGCAATTTTTAGCCGCGCCAAAATCAGATTAACAATCGCGACAACCGGGTGAAATTGGAGGCTCTGGGAAACCAGACTTATCCACACCCCACTATGTTGTGCGACTCGACCTTACGCGGCCTTTTGTTGCGTGATGGTCTGCCTGCTGTTGTCGAACACGACGTGCCGCAGGCCGGATGCCTCTACCAAGGTCACAGTGATCCTATCAGGTTCATTATGCGCCGTGATTTCGATGTCGCCACCCCCTGCGATGACAGCTTGGATGGCTTGCGCATAAGTGGGTTGGACACTGACAATGCCGCTTAGCAAGTCCCCGGCACTCGTCCAGAATTGATCGGTAGGAGGATCTGCGTCGATACCTATAATATGGAGGGTCATAGGACTTCCCCTTAACGCATAACAGAGGGGTACATAGGTCTGAAATTATGGAGGAAAATCGTGGCCTCAAATTGGCGTCGAGTTCACCAACGGCAAGTGGCCAGGAATGAGGTTGGCTAGGTCGCTAGTCGTGGCTAACTTCCTAGGGCCCTCGTGTGATGTTACATGCGGTGTTACATCAGACAACGAAAATGGCCAAAATCAGCCATTGTCCGCAATGGGAATGATATAAATGTCAAAGACGACCGAGGAGGAATCGATGCCCTGCAAAGCCAATCATGTCGGCAACGCTCTGTTGGCGGCGACGCTTGCCGCGTCGCTCTTGGCCCTGGCGTTGCCGGCCAGCGCCGAGGAGGATGTCTGGCCGGCGCTGAAGCAGGCCAATTTCGGCGACCGCGCCATCCAGGCGGAGGACGGCAAGGTCGTGCTCGATGCGCCGGTCACGGCGCTCGATGCATCCCTCGTTCCCCTTACGGTGCGCGTGCCTCCCGAGGTGAAGGACAAGCTCAAATCCCTGACCCTGATCATCGACAAGAATCCCGACCCGGTGGTGGCGAAAATCGAGTTCGGACCTGCAGCAGGAACGGGCGGCGAGCGCTCGGTCTCGACCCGCGTGCGCATTGACACGTTCTCACATGTTCGCGCGATCCTCGAGACCGAGGACGGGAGCTTGCACATGACGACCAAGTTCGTGCAGGCCGCTGGCGGCTGCGCGGCCATGAACGCCAAGGACCCCGACACGGAAAATGTCGATCTCGGCAAGATGCTGGTGAAGACCTTCCCGCCGGCGCTCTCCACCGCGCCCTTGTTCGAAGCGCAGGTGATGCTCAAGCACCCGAACTCGAACGGCATGCAGCTCGATATCGATACCGGCGGCTACATCCCGGCCCGCTTCGTCAAGGAGATGACGGTGAAGCGCGGCAACGATCTCGTGTTCCACATGGAGAGCACTTTTTCGATCTCCACCAACCCGAACTTCCGGTTTACTTTCGGCCGCGGCGGCGACAACGAGCTCGACGTCTCCATGGTCGATACCGACGGCACGGTGTTCACGGCGAAGTCGCAGCCAAGCGGGTCGTAATCTCCCCACGCGACGTTCAAGCGGTTCGGTCTGTAAGAGACCAGGATGCCGCGCAGCGGGGCGCAATGCTGACACTGTGATTTACAGCGACCTCCGTCTCGCCTTTCCCGGCTGGAAATGCGAAGAACCCGCCTGAGCCCGGCGGCCGAACCGCATGATAGGACTCAACGATCGGGGAGGGGGGAGTGGAGAAATATTACCGCATTGGCGCGGCCGCCTTGGCCTGGTTCGCCATTCTCCTGCAATACTACCTGACCGTCACCAAGCCGGGCGCGCCGTTCATCGAGGCGACGGTCCGCTATTTCAGCTTCTTCACCATCCTCACCAACATTCTCGTCGCGCTCGCCCTGACGCTGCCCTGGCTTGCGCCTGACACGAGGCTCGGGGCCTTCTTCACGCGGCCCTCGGTGCGCACGGCGATCCTCACCTACATCATCATCGTCGCGGTGATCTATCACTACCTGCTCGCCAAGCTGTGGAACCCGCAAGGCTGGCAGCTTCTCGCCGACACCATCGAGCATGTGGTGACGCCGGCGCTCTATGCGATCGACTGGGTGCTGTTCGTGCCGAAGGGAACGATCCGATGGAGGTCGGCCTTCGTCTGGCTCGTCTACCCGCTCGGCTATGCCGTCTATTCGCTGATCCACGGCGCGGTGACCGGCTTCTATCCCTATCCCTTCATCAATGTCGGCGAGCTCGGCTACGACAAGATGTTCCTCAACATGGGCGTGCTGGTGCTCGTGTTCTTCGGGCTCGGCCTCGCACTGATCGGCATCGATCGCCGCATGGGCCGCAACAGCAACGCCGCCAAGGCCTAGCCCATTCTCCGAGCGTCTCCGTCGATCTCGCCGATCAGCTCCTTCAGCACGCGCACGGCCTCGTCGCGGTCGCTGCGGCCGAGATCGATGGTGACGCGCAAGCCGTCGGCGTTGCGGCGGATGATCTTGGCTGAGGGTGCGCCGGAGAGGCCGAGGACCTCATAGGCTTGGATCGGCTGGGCAATACCCTTGACCTTGAAGGATGGCGTCTCCTTCGCATCAACCAAGTCTTTCACCAGCGACCAGGTGTCGTGAGTGATCAGGATCGTGCCTGGATGGGCAGCGCCTTCAAGGCGCGAAGCGAGATTCACCGCAGCCCCAATGATGGTGTAGTCCATGCGGTCCTGGCTGCCGAAATTCCCCACCGTGCAGAAGCCTGTGTTGATCCCCATGCGCGCCTGGAAGGGGCGCTCGTGACCCATGTCGCGCCACTCGGCATCGAGCTCGGCGATGCGGGTCTGCATCTCGAGCGCCATGGCGACGCAGGCCTTGGCGTCCTCGGCCACGCCTCTCGTTTCAGGATCGCCGAAGAAGGCCAGGATGGCGTCGCCGACATATTTGTCGAGCGTGGCGCCGTATTTCAGCGCGATGCCAGCCATCTCGTTGAGATAGCGGTTGAGGATGGCGGTCAGCTCCTCCGATTCGAGGGTCTCCGTCGTCTCGGTGAAGCCGACGAGGTCGGAGAAGAAGATTGTGAGCTTCTTGCGGTTCGACGCAATCCCGACCGGCTGCGTGCCCTGGAATATCGAGGCATAGACCTGCGGCGAGAGATATTTGGAGAGCTTGGTCGACAGCGTCTCGAGCTGCTCGGTGCGCTCGGCGAGCGCCTTGGTGCGCTCCTGCACGAGCGTGTCGAGCTTCTCTTCGCGGGCGAGCACGGTCTGGCCCATGCCTGAGAACACGCGAGCGAGCCTGCCGATCTCATCCGGCCGCGCCCCGACCGATTCCAGCGACTTCGGATTGAACCTTCGCTCCTCGATTGCCGTTGCCGCCGCGGTCAGCCGCTCGATCGGCGCGACCTGCCGCTTGGCGGTGAGGTAGATGAGAGCGACACCTGCGCCGAGCACGGCAAGCGCAATGAGCGCCGCGATGCCGATCTGATTGCGCACCGCCTGCCACATGCGGTCGGTCGGGATGCGCACGAGCGCCGCGCCGATGATGCCCTTTCCGTCCCTATTGATCGGCGCGATGACGCTCAAGGCATCGGACAACAGCACCGAACGCGTTTGGTGATCGCGCAGCGCCTCCTTGATCGAAGTGATCTCGGCCTCGCTCGGGAACCGGGCCGAAGCGGGGCCCACGACCTCGGGGCCGGCGAGCTGGCCGAGCTTGGTGTCGAACACCCAGATGGCGTCGATGTCGCCGCTCGCGAGCAGCGCCTGCACCGCCCGGCCGAGACCGACCCGCGCCTTCAGGTCGGCGAGATATTTTGCGTTGAACCCCACTTGAACGATGCGTGGCTTATCCACACCGCCGACGCCGGCGTATTTAAAATGCTGGTCATCGATCTCACGCCGGCGCGCCTCCTGAATAACCTGATCCTTCTTGCCGCTGAGCAGCGGCCAGAACGCATAGGCCTGAGGCTGCTCCAGCGCCGACGGACTGAAGGTGAAGTCCACGTCGATGTTGCGGAGGTAGGCGTGGCCCTTCTCATCGGTGATCCAGAACTCGTCGAGCACTGTGGTGTCGGCAAGCTGGCGTAGCTGCCGATTGATTTCCTCGGGCTGGAAGCCTGCCTTCTCCGCCGCGTCGACGAAATGCGCGGTGATCCGCGCTTCAGCCACCATCTGGGCGCCGAGCATCTCCTCGACCTCATTCGGGATCTCGTTGGCGAGGCCGGCGCTGCGCGCCAGGAGATTGGCCACCATCTGACCTGAGGCCTCGGCCGAGGTGAGGAGCGCGTTGCGCGTGTTCCATGCAAGCAACGCCGAGATGATGACGACGGCGCTGGCGAGGAGCCCGGTCACGAGCAACACCAGCCTGGTTCGGTAACGCATGATCAAAGCTCCTTGAGCTTCCGGTCTCTTCCCGTGAGGCCGGTAAGCGACATTTGCGCACTGGCATATCACAGCCCCGGCGCTGTTAATCTGGTGGTATCACTTGGGCGCAAAGAGTGGCGCGGAGGGGTCCAGAAAGAGCTTGAGTCGATGACGGAGCCGGACCATAGAAGGCGCAAAGCCGAACGGACCGATTCACCGTCCGTCACAAGAACACAGGCTTTGATGCCGTCAGGCGCGGGGCAGGCAGGGGCATTGGATCGGCTGGAGAGTCCCCATGGCTGAGCTCATCTTTGCGCTTTTGTCGCTCGCGGCTCTCTTCGCACTCGCCATGAACCGTGCGCCGCTCCGGGCTTGGGCCGTGGCGATCGCGCTATTCACCCTGGCCCTGCAGCTTGGACTCGGCTCGGGCCATCTCCATGCGCCTGTGTTCAATTTTTGGGCAGTTCTCGGCTGGCTCGTCGCAGGCGGTCTCTTCGCCCTGACCTTCCCGCGCATCAAGCGCGACTATGTCGTGCTGCCGGCCTACCGCGCGCTGAAGGGCGCCATGCCGACCATCTCCGATACCGAGCGCGAGGCGCTCGAAGCGGGCACGGTCGGCTGGGACGCAGAGCTCTTCTCCGGTACGCCGGACTGGGCACGGCTGCGGCGGGTGCCACCAATCATGCTCACGCCTGAGGAGCGCGCCTTCCTCGACGGGCCCACCGAGGAGCTTTGCCGCAAGCTCAATGACTGGCGCATCCGCCATGAGCTGCACGACGTGCCTGAGGATATTTGGGATTTCGTCCGCGACCGGGGCTTTCTCGGCATGCTCATCTCCAAGGAGCATGGCGGGCTCGGCTTCTCGGCCCAGGCGCAGTCGCTGGTGCTCGGCAAGATTTCGTCGCGTAGCCCAGACGGCGTCACCATCGTCATGGTGCCGAATTCGCTCGGGCCAGGCGAGCTGATCGAGAAATACGGCACCGAGGCGCAGAAGGCGCACTATCTGCCGCGGCTTGCACGCGGCGAGGAGATTCCCTGCTTCGCGCTCACCGGCCCGTTCTCAGGCTCCGACGCAGCCTCGATGCGCGATGTCGGCATGGTGACCAAAGGCTGGCATGACGGCAAGGAGACGCTCGGCATCAAGCTCACCTGGGACAAGCGCTATATTACCTTGGCGCCGAACGCGACGCTGCTCGGCCTCGCCTTCCGTCTGTTCGATCCTGAGAACCATCTCGGCCGCGGCGATGACGTCGGCATCACGCTCGCGCTCATCCCCACCGATCATCCAGGCGTCGAGATCGGGCGGCGGCATCTGCCATGCGGCGCGGCTTTTCCCAACGGCCCGACCTCCGGCAAGGACGTGTTCGTGCCGATCGACTGGATCATCGGCGGCAAGGAGCGGGCAGGGCAGGGCTGGCGCATGTTGATGAGCTGCCTCGCAGCGGGGCGCTCCATCTCGCTTCCGGCCACAAGCGCCGCCGCCGCCAAATCTCTGCTCCGCAACACCACGGCCTACGCCCGCATCCGCAAGCAGTTCAATCTGCCGATCGGCTACATGGAGGGCGTGGAAGAGCCTTTGGCGCGCATGGTCGAAACGGCCTACGGGCTCGAGGCCGCGCGCGCCGTGACCGCCTCCATGGTCTCCGCCGGCGAGAAGCCCGCGGTCATCTCGGCGTTGCTCAAATATGTTTCGACCGACCGCATGCGGCAAAGCGTCAACGACGCGCTCGACATTCACGGCGGCCGCGGCATTTGCGACGGGCCTTCGAACTACATCCAGGGCGCCTATCAGATGGTCCCGGTCGGCATCACGGTTGAGGGCGCCAATATCCTGACCCGCACGCTGATCACCTTCGCCCAAGGCGCGCTGCGCAGTCACCCCTATCTCTTCACCGAGATCGAGGCGCTGCAGAATCGCGATCAGGACAAGGGCGTGCCCGACTTCGAGCGCGCTTTCGACGGCCATGTGGCGTTCACGCTGTCGAACATCTTCGGCTCGCTGTTCCACAATCTCACGCTCGGCGCCATCGCCAGCGCCCCGCCAAATGCCGGCGCGACGCGGCGCTGGTGGAAGCAGCTCGCCCGCGCTTCCCGCTCGTTTGCCCTTGTCGCTGACGCGACCGTGGCGCTGCTTGGCGGCGGGCTCAAGGTGAAGCAGAAGATCACCGGCCGCATGGCCGACGCGCTTGCCGAGCTTTATCTCTTGTCCTGCATCCTCAAGCGCTACGAGGATGACGGTTGCCCGCGCGCCGACCAGAAGCTCGTTGATTATTGCGCCGAGAATTGCCTCTACCGTTTCGACAAGGCTCTTGCCGGCACGCTCGACAATTTCCCGATTGGTTGGGTCGGCCTCGTGATGCGACCGCTGGTGTTCCCGTACGGCTTCGCGCGCAATCCCGCCTCCGACAAGGACGGCAAGGCGATCGTGCGGGCGGCGCTTCAGCCCGGCGAGTTGCGCGACCGCCTCACCCGCGACATCTTCATCACCGACGATCCGAAGGATCGCGTTGGCCTGCTCGAGCACACGCTGCTGAAGGTCATCGCCGCCGAGGAAGCCGACAAGAAGCTCGAACGCGCCATTCGCAAGGGCGAGGTGCGCCGCGACTACAACAACGATTGGATCGCCGAGGCAGAGAAGAAGAATATCATCACCGCCGAGGAAGCGAGCGCGCTCGCCGAGGTCCGCGATCTCACCGCACGCGTGATTGCCGTCGATCATTTCGATGCCGCCGAGCTCGTGCGCGACCAGCAGACTGAACGCGCAACGCAGGGGCGCACAGCTTCATCCCGCCAAAGAACTCAATCGCCGCCGAATAAGGACGATCATGCCGACGCCGCTCCCCACACTTCACGACTGGCGCCTCTCCGTCGACTACGAGGGCATCGCCTGGGCGCTCATGGACCGCGAAGGCGAGCGGGTGAACTCGATGGGTCGCAGGCTCACCGAGGAACTTGGCGAGATCGTCAAATGGGCCGAGACCGCCGCCATCCACGGCGAGGTCAAGGGCCTCGTGCTGATGAGCGCCAAGCCCACCGGATTCCTGGTCGGCGCCGACATCCGCGAATTCTCGCGCTTCGCCACCGAGGCTCAGGTCAAGGAGGTGGTGAAGGAGACGCTTGGGCTGTTCGACCGCATCGAGAAGCTGCCGATCCCGGTGGTCGCCGCCATTCATGGTTTCTGCCTCGGCGGCGGGCTCGAGCTTGCCCTTGCCTGCCACTATCGCATCGCCGACCGCGAGGAGGGGACGCGCCTCGGCTTCCCCGAGGTGAAGCTTGGCATCTTCCCAGGCCTCAACGGCACGGTGCGGTCGATCCAGCTCGCAGGCCCCATGGACGCCATGACGGCGATGCTGACGGGCCGCATGCTGCGTCCGATCGCGGCGAAGGCCATGGGCCTCGTCGATCAGGTGGTTCCCACCCATCACAATCTCCGCTGGGCGGCGCGCAAAGCCGTGCTCCAGAAGCGCCGCTCAAAGGGCGCGCCCTGGTGGAAGCAAATGATGCTGAAGCAGCCGGTGCGCGGGCTGCTCGCCAAGCAGATGCGCTCCAAGACCGCGGAGAAGGTGCGCGAGGATCATTACCCGGCGCCTTACCGGCTGATCGACCTCTTCGAGCAATATGGCGACGACCCCGCGCGCATGCGGACCGCCGAAACCGAGATCTTCGCGCCGCTGATGGCGAGCGATACGTCGCGCAATCTCCGCCGCGTGTTCCTGCTCTCCGAGATGCTGAAGGACGAAGCGCCGAAGAACGGCTTCAAGCCGAAATTCGTGCATGTCGTCGGCGCCGGCACCATGGGCGGCGACATCGCCGCTTGGTGCGTGGTGTGCGGCATGCAGGCGAGCTTGCAGGATCTGGACGAGGGACAGCTCGAGAAGGCGCTCGCCCGCGCCAAGGGCCTGTTCAAGAAGCAGCTCCGCGGCAAGGCCGCGATCGACGCCGCTGTGGCGCGCCTCATCGCCGACCCCAAGGGCAAATACATCAAGCACGCCGACGTGGTGATCGAGGCCATCGTGGAGAAGCTCGAGGTCAAGCAGAAGCTGTTTGAGGAGCTCGAGGCCCAGATGAAGCCGGGCGCCGTGCTCGCCACCAACACCTCATCGCTGAAGCTCGAGGACATCGCCAAGCCGCTGAAGGATCCGGGCCGGCTCGTCGGTCTGCATTTCTTCAATCCCGTTGCGCAGCTTCCTCTGGTCGAGGTGGTGCACGGGGAGGGGACGCGCGATGAAGAGGTGCGCAAGGCGACCGCCTTCGTCACCGCCATCAAGAAGCTGCCGCTGATCGTGAAGAGCTGCCCCGGCTTCCTCGTCAATCGCGTGCTGTCGCCGTACATGATGGAGGCGGTGCGCCGTTACGCTGAAGGCACGCCGCGCGACAAGATCGATCAGGCCGCGCTCAAATTCGGCATGCCGATGGGGCCGCTCGAGCTCATGGACATGGTCGGTCTCGACATCGCCAATAAGGTCGGCGCCGAGCTTGGCTCCGACGCGCCGCAGGACAATCCGCTGTCGCGTTTGGTGAGCGCGGGCAAGCTCGGCAAGAAGACCGGCGAGGGGTTCTACGTCTGGGAGAACGGCAAGCCAAAGCGCGGGGAGACCGTGTACGACGAGGCCGAGCTCGACCGCCTTGGCCGCGAGCTGATCAAGCCGATGCTCGACGAATGCGAGCGCGCGCTTGCCGACGGGATCGTTGCCAACGCCGATCACGTCGATGCCGGCGTGATCTTCGGCACCGGCTTTGCGCCCTTCCGCGGCGGGCCGATGCATTACCGCCGCAGCCAAGAGGCCGGCGCCACCGCGCAAGCGGCGTAAGCGGCGAGGGGAACTTCAAGCCATCATGAAGGAACAAGAGATGCGGCGTGTCGCGGTGCTTGGCGGGGTGAGAATCCCCTTTTGCCGCTCGCATACGGCCTACGCCGAATTGTCCAATCTCGACATGCTGACCGCTGCGCTCGGCGGACTGATCGACCGGTTCTCGCTGCACGGCGCGCATATCGATGAGGTCGTCGGCGGCGCCGTGGTCACCCACGCCAAGGACTGGAACCTTGCGCGCGAAGCGGTGATCGGCAGCGCGCTCAGCCCAACCACGCCCGGAATCACCATGATGCAGGCCTGCGGCACGAGCCTGCAAGGCGCGCTCGGCCTTGGCGCCAAGATCGCCACCGGTCAGATCGACTGCGGCATTGCGCTCGGCTCCGATACCACGAGCGATGCGCCGATCGTGTTCAAGCGGAGCTTCGCCCAACGCCTGGTGCAGCTCTCGCGGGCGAAAAGCTTCGGCGAGAAGCTCGCGATCTTCAAAGGCTTTACCCCGGCGGAGCTTGCCCCCCAGCCGCCATCCACCTCGGAGCCGCGCACCGGCCTCGGCATGGGCGAGCATTGCGAGCTGATGGCCAAGGAATGGGGAATCACCCGCGAGGCGGAAGACCTGCTCGCCTATGAAAGCCACAAGAAGGCGGCCGCTCGCCTACGATCAGGGCTTCATGGACGACCTGGTGATTCCCTGCGCCGGGGTGTTCCGCGACAACAACCTCCGCGAGGACATCTCGCTGGAAAAGATGGCCGAGCTGAAGCCGGTCTTCGACCGCGCGAACGGCACCATCACCGCAGCCAACTCGACCCCGCTCACCGACGGCGCCGCAACGGTGCTGCTCGCCTCCGAGGAGTGGGCGGCGAAGCGCGGGATCCCGGTGCAGGCCTATCTGACGCTCGGGCGCACCGCAGCCGTCGACTATGTTGCCGGCGAGGGGCTCCTGATGGCGCCGACCGTTGCCGTCAGCGACCTCCTAAAGGAGAGCGGCCTGTCGCTGCAAGACTTTGATTATTATGAAATTCACGAGGCCTTCGCGGCGCAGGTGCTGGCCACGTTGAAGGCCTGGGAATCGGAAGAGTATTGCCGCACGCGGCTCGGGCGAGACCGGGCGCTCGGGGCCATCGACCGGTCAAAGCTCAACGTCAAAGGCTCGAGCATTGCCTTCGGCCATCCCTTTGCCGCTACCGGCGCGCGCATATTGGCGGTGCTGGGCAAGCTGTTGCATACTCAAGGCGGCCAGCGCGGGCTGATTTCGGTCTGTACCGCCGGCGGTATGGGCGTCGCCGCGATTCTTGAAGGTGCGGGCTCGCGTGAGCCGGCCCGAGGGGATGCGTCATGAGGGTGTGTGGACCCCCGGCCGAAGAGCCATAGAATGGCCTTATAAAGGCCTGATTAGGAACCGGGGGCGTAAGATTAAATATCGCTGGCGTCTTTGCGCCGTCGGCGCGACAGTTTTGGAGGAGGTGCTCGTATGAAGCATCGCGCATTCGCCCCGGCACTTGGAGCCCTGGCCGCCATCTTTGTGGCAGCCGGTGTGCCCTCTTATGCCTCCGCCGCCGACCCATCCGGCATTTGGGCCAAGGAAGACGGCTCGGCCAAGATGGAGGTGAAGAAGTGCGGCCGCGGCATTTGCAGCAAGATCGTTTGGCTGAGATCCCCTGAGGATTCGCGTGGGCGGCCGCTGCGTGACGCCCGCAACGAGAATACCTCCATGCGCGACCGGCCGATCATGGGCCTCCCGCTGTTCATCAACATGGTGGCGATCGATTCCAGTTCCTGGCAGGGCAGCGTCTACAATCCCGAAGAGGGCAAGATCTATAACGACGTCAAGGTGACGCTCGCTTCCCGCAACCAGATCGTGCTCAAGGGCTGCAAGGCATGGCTCCTGTGCGGCGAGAAGATGTGGACGCGGTCCAAGCTGCCGCCGTCCGTGGTGAAGCCTGAGGAACAAGAGCCGATCGAGGTGAAAGCGCCTGCGCCGGTCGAACCGGACGAGCCCGCAGCGCCCACCGCGCCAGCCGCGCAAAAGACGATCGAGGCGAAAGCGCCGGTCGTGCCAGAGGAGCCCGCTCCGAAGGCAATGCCGACGCCAGCGCCCGTCATCGAGGCTGCGCGTGAACCCGTTGCGGAGCCCAAGGCAATCGCCACGGCCCCGCTGACGGTCGGAACGCCACCCGCGGCTGCGCCCGTCGAGGCGAGGGTCTCGGTCGCCCCGAAGAAGATGGTGAAATCGGCTTCGCCGAACAGTGCCCAGCAGCACAACAATGTGGGTCTCGGCCTCGTTACCACCGCGACCAGTCCAGACCCGCTGCCGCTCTCCGGCGACAACGTGTCGAGCATGATCGTGATGACCAGTCCCGCCGCCGGGACGGAAGCCACCGAGCCAGAGGTCACCGAGGAGAACGTCCAATCAGCCGCCATCGAGGAGGAGCAGGCCCCGCCGGCTCCCGCCCCGAAGCCGAAGGCCAAGCCAAGCACGCAGTCCGCTGAGGCCGCTGGCCCCGTGAGTGCCGCCCCACGCGTCGTGAAGCCGAAGCCCAAGCCGAAAGAGCCGGAAGAAGTTCTGCCCTGGCTCCGGCCCCGTTAGGCGACGTTTTCTCCAACGAAAGTCCTCGTCATGGCCGGGCTCGTCCCGCCTACGCGGGCCGAAGCATTATCTCCTGGCTTCCAGCTATCGCTTCGGCGGGCGAAGGCCCGGCCATCCACGTTTTAGCGGCGCGCTCTAGGCCGATTGGCTTTTCACCGCCCGCTCGGCGCGCAGCTCCTTCTTGGAGTGCTTGCCGACGAGGGTCTTCGGCAGGCTGTCGCGGAATTCGATCTCCGCCGGCAATTCGATCTTGGAGAGCCGCGGCCGCAGGAACTCGATGAGCTCGGCTTTGGTGGCCTGCACGCCCTCTTTCAGCTTGATGAAAGCCTTCGGCGCCTCGCCGCGATACGCGTCGGGAATGCCGATCACCGTCACCTCTTCCACGGCGGGATGCTCGTAAAGCACATCCTCGATGCGGCGCGGATAGACCTTGAAGCCAGAGGCGTTGATCATGTCCTTGATGCGATCGACGATGAAGATGAAGCCCTCTTCGTCCATGTAGCCCACGTCGCCGGTGCGGAAGAACCGGCCGACGAACACGTTCTCGGTTTCCTCGGGCTTGTTCCAATAGCCGGCCATCACCTGCGGCCCCGCGATGCAGATCTCGCCAGCCTCGCCCCTTTCGACCTCGACCGCCGGGTCGTCGAGCGAGCGGATGCTGAAATCGGTGCCGGGAAGCGGCAGGCCGATCGAGCCCTCCCTTGGCGGCCGGTCATGCGGATTGCAGGCTGCCACCGGGGAGGTCTCGCTCAAGCCGTAACCTTCCGTCAGCGTGCAGCGGCACATCGTCTCGAAGCCTCGCTTCACCTCGATCGGCAGCCCGGCGCCGCCGGAGATGCAGAATTCGAGCGAGGTAAGATCGAAATCGCGAATACGCGGGTGTTGCAGCATGGCGTTGTACAGCGTCGGCACGCCCGGCATCATCTTTGGCTTGAGCTTGGTGATCAGCTTCAAGGTCTCGATCAGATCGAAGCGCGGCAAGAGAACCATCTCCATGCCTTGGCCGATGCTGAAATTCATCACCGTGGTCATGGCGAACACGTGGAAGAGAGGCAGGACTCCGATCACACGGTCGCCCTGCCGCATCGTCTGCCCGCGCCACGCCATCACCTGCTTCACGTTGATGGAGAGATTGGCGTGGCTGAGCATGGCGCCCTTGGGCGTGCCCGTTGTGCCGCCGGTATATTGCAGCACGGCAATGGCGTCGGTGCCGATGGCCGGCTTCCGGTAATTGCCGTCATTGGCGAGCAAATCCTGCTCGGCGACGATCTTGGCCTTCTGCGGCGAGGAAGCGATTGTCCGGAGCTTCGGCCCGCGCTTGAGCTTCATGCCGATGGCCTTCAGCCGCGGCAGGAGGGAGGCAAAGTTCACGACCACTGCTTTTTCGATGGCGCCGCCGGCGAGAAGCGCCTCGACCTTGTCGAAGGTGACGGCAAGGTCGAGCGTCACCATGATCTTGGTGCCGCTGTCGCGGGCCTGCAGCTCGAGCTCCTCCTGGCTGTACAGGGGATTGAAATTGACGACCGTGCCGCCGGCCTTGAGGATGCCGTTATAGAAGACGACGAAGGCTGGTGAGTTGGGCATCAGGAGCCCAACCTTGACGCCCTCTTGAACGCCGAGCGCCTGGAGCCCTTTTGCCGCCCGGTCAGACAGGCTGCCGATCTCGGCAAAGCTCAGCCGCTTCCCCATGAAATAGGTGCAGGCTAATGGCCCAAAGGCCGCCACGGCTTGATCGAGCAAGCTCGTGAGCAGGACCGGCTCAAGCTCCATGCCCCAGTCGACGTCCTTGGGGTAGGATTTGAGCCAAGGGCGCTCAGGGGCTCTGTCCGTGCCACTTGGCGCGGGTGCCGGGTTTAATTCAGGTTTGGCCATGACGCAGGTGCCGCTTTAGCGTCTTTTTAGCCTCTCTCCGGTTAATTGGCCGGAGGTGGCCGCAAAAATCGGAGGCAATTGGCCGCAGGGGCTCTTGTTCAGTCTCATTTGACAACTAACATAGCACAGCTAGGGGCCGAAGTCGGGCGGATGGTCCGGCTGAGGGGAGACGAATATGCTGAAACCGTGGCGCACCAGGCCAAAAAAGGCCAATTTTGTTGGCGATGAGAGCCGCAAATAGGCGCCTGAATCGAACGAGGACGGCGTAAACTCGACCAGTTTTTAAGTCTATTCCAATACCTAACTTGCCCTCGGTAACGCTATGAATTAGCGGGAGGGCTCTTGGACACGGACCCCAAACGGGGCAGGGAGAGCGATATGGATGATGTGGCTACCAAGATCATCGAGATTTTGCGTAAGAACATGAAGGACCCATCGAAGGCCGTCGCTCTTGAAACACCCCTGAGCGAGCTTGAGATCGAATCGCTTGATCTCGCGGTAATCGTGTTCGATATTGAGGATACTTTCGGGATCGAGATCCCGTACAATGCGAATGAAGAGGTTGAGGCGTTCGCGACGGTGGGATCTGTCGTCGATCGCGTGAAGAGCATCATCGCAGAGACAAAGGCTTCGGGCGCGGCCGCTTGATTTGCCTTTCCCGCCCGGGCCTCCTGGGCGTTTGAAATCTCCGGAGTTACGTTAGCAAGGCATGACACATTCTAATGGGCGCCGCCGCGTCGTGGTCACCGGCCAGGGCGTGGTTACACCTTTGGGCACTGGCGTGGATCGTTTTTGGGCGGCGCTCAAGAACGGCGAGTGCGGGATTCGCCAAGTCCAGAGCTTCTCCACAGAAGATCTCTACATCACCATCGCCGGTGAGATTCCCGATTTCGATCCGAAAGAGCGGCTGAAATCGAAGCCGCTCATGCTCGCGGACAAATATTCTCAATATGCCGGCTGTGCCGCCCAGGAAGCCGTGGCCCAGTCCAAGCTCGAGCTGCCTCTCAAGGACAATGAGAGCTATCGCTCGGCCTGCATCATCGGCTCCGGCGTCGGCGGCCTGACCACCCTCGAATTCTCCTACAAGATGCTGTTCAAGGAGAATAAGCGCGCCACCCATCCGCTGACGCTGCTCAAGGCCATCGGCAGTTCGGCTTCAGCCCATGTCAGCATCGAATACGGCATCAAGGGCCCGACCTTCGGCGTGGTCAGCGCTTGCGCGACCGCCACGCACGCCATCGGCCTCACCTACCGCATGATCCGCGAAGGCCTGGTCGATTTCGGCATCGCCGGGGCGGCCGAAGCGTCGCTCAATTGGGGCGCCACGCGCGCCTGGCAGGCGATGCGCGTGTTGAGCCCCGATGGACTGTTTCCGTTCGCCAAGAGGCGGAACGGCACCGTGCTCGCCGAGGGTGCGGGGATCCTCATGCTCGAGGAATATGAGCGCGCCAAGGACCGCGGCGCTCCGATCCTCGCCGAACTGATGGGCTACGGCATGACGGCGGACGCCGCCGACATGGTCAACCCTTCGATCGACGGTGCCTCCATGGCCATGCAGATGGCGCTTCAAGATGCCGCCGTATCGCCGAGCGATATCGATTACATCAACGCGCACGGCACCGCGACGACCGTCAACGACCTCAACGAGACCCGTGCCATCAAGCGCGTGTTCGGCAACGCCGCAAACAAACTCTCGATCTCCTCGACCAAGTCGATGCACGGCCATTGCCTTGGCGCCGGTGGCGGCATCGAGGCGGTCGCCGCGGTCAAGGCCATCGAAGAGAAGTTCGTGCCCGCCACCGTCGGCCTCGACGAGGTGGATCCGGAATGCGATCTCGACTACACGCCGAATGTCGGGCGGAAGCGCGAGGTCAATTACGCGATGTCCAACTCCTTCGCCTTTGGCGGCCTCAACGCCGTCCTCGTGTTCGGACCGCCGCCAGCCTAGGCAGGCATCTTTCACCGCCGCTTTGCAGTCACACCCTCGCGCCCATCGCGGGGGTGCCGTTCTATTTGCCGCCTCAGTCTCATTGGATATTCCGGCTTGCTCGATCGTCGTCCGCTCGCGATGGTTGGGCTGCAACGGCTGAAATGGTCGAGGAGGCGCGAATATGCGTAGGCTTGTAATCACTGTCACCGCGTTCTGCGCGCTCGCGGCGGCGACGCCGGCGCGCGCGTTCGGGGATCTACAGAACTGCGACGCCATCAAGGATGCGGGCGAGAGGATGACCTGCCTCTATGCCCATATCGCGCATCTGGAGCAGACCTTGCTCAGCTTCAGCACGGACATCACCGACCTCAGGCGCGCGCTCAAAGAGAAGCTCGACGCAAACAGCGTGTACAAGCTGCAATATGTGGGGAAGGGAACCTGCCTCGGTTATGCCGATAGCGACAAGCCGCCGGTGTTTCAGAGTTGCGACCGCCCCAATTCGTGGAAGCTCGCCCGCGGATCGCAGTCGCCTAAAGGCGCCGTCGACGGGACACCGTCGCCGGGCAAGCCCGACAAGGCGGAACGGCAAGGGCAAGGGCAAGAAAAAGTCCAAGGACAAGAAGAAGGATGAACCCGAAGCCAATGCTCAGCCTCCGGCCGCGCCTCAGCCTCAGCCCGTACCCCAAACCCCAGCCGAGCCTCAAGCCCCGGCTGAGCCTCAGGCGAACTAGATCAATCCAAGCCCGCGGAAGCTCGCGTGGCCCTGCTTGCCCACGATGATGTGGTCATGCACCACGATGCCGAGATTCTTCGCCGACGAGACGATCTGCTTCGTCATCTCGATATCGGCGCGCGACGGCGTCGGGTCGCCGGAGGGGTGATTGTGCACGAGCACGATCGCAGTGGCCGACAGCTCGAGCGCGCGCTTCACCACCTCGCGCACATAGACCGGCGTGTGATCGACGGTGCCCTTCTGCTGCACCTCGTCGGCGATGATCTGGTTGCGCTTGTCGAGGAACAGGATGCGGAACTGCTCCTTTGCCTCGAAGCCCATTGAGGCGCGGCAATAGTCGAGCACCTGGCTCCAGGAAGCGAGCACCGGCCGCTCCAGCACCTCGCCGCGCACGAGACGAAGCGCCGCCGCACGCACGAGCTTGATCTCGGTGATGGCCGCCTCGCCGAGCCCCGGCACTTCCTTCAAGCGTTCCTCCGGCGCGTTCAGCGCCTCGGCGAAGGTGCCGAACTGGGCGAGGATGGCTTTGGCGAGAGGCTTGGTGTCGCGGCGCGGCACCGCGCGGAACAGGATCAGCTCAAGCAGCTCGTAGTCGGGAAGCGCATCGGCGCCGGCGTCGCGGAAGCGCCGCCGCAGCCTCTCGCGATGGCCGAGATAGTGTGGCTTGGCGGCGGCATCCTTGAAGCCCATTAGAGGCCGCTCTATTGCCGAGTGAGTGGTGGCCGGTCGAGACCCCTAGGGGAGAGGGTGAATACCTGGCATCCCGTCTCCGTGACGCCGACCGTGTGCTCGAATTGCGCCGACAGCGACCGGTCGCGCGTGACCGCGGTCCATCCGTCGGACAGGATCTTTACCGGAGGCTTGCCGAGATTGATCATCGGCTCGATGGTGAAGAGCATCCCTGGCTTGAGCTGCAGGCCTTCGCCCGGCTCGCCGTAATGCAGGATGTTCGGCCGGTCGTGGAACACGCGGCCCAAGCCATGGCCGCAGAAATCGCGCACCACGCTACAGCGCTCCGCCTCGGCATAGGCCTGGATGGCGGCGCCGATGTCGCCGGTGGTGGCGCCTGGCCTTACCGCCGCCACCCCGCGCATCAGCGCATTGTAGGTGACCTCGAGCAGGCGCTCGGCGGCGCGGGCGATCTTGCCGACGCCGTACATCCGGCTCGAATCGCCGTGCCAGCCGTCGACGATGAAGGTCACGTCGACATTGAGGACGTCGCCCTCTTTCAGCGCGCGCGGACCAGGGATGCCATGGCAAACCACGTGGTTGAGCGACGTGCAGATCGACTTCGGAAAGCCGCGATAGTTCAGCGGGGCAGGGATAGCGCCATGCGCCATGGCGAAGTCGAACACGAGTGCGTCGAGCGCCTCGGTGGTCACGCCCGGCTTGACCTGGTCGACAAGCAGGTCGAGGGCCTCGGCAACGAGCTGGCCGGCCTTGTGCATGCCGGCAAAGGCGTCAGGGCCATGCAGCTTGATTTTGGTGTCACGCGCCTGGGCGCGGGCGAATTCGAGGTTCGACATCGTGCACGCTTGGTAAATGAGTGATCACTTCACTTAAGGTGAAATGGCCCATTGTGCAACGGGTGCGCATCTATCGGCGCCCCTCTATCCCGCATTCAACTCAACCTCCGTCATGCCCGGCCTTGTGCCGGGCATCCACCCTCTTAAGGTAAGTCGTGGATGGCCGGGACAAGCCCGGCCATGACGGGCAATAGAGGCGGGCAAGCCCAGATGGAGCCATGACCGACAACGATCGAAGTCCAGACACCGTCACCGCAGCGCTGATCATCATCGGCGAGGAGATCCTGTCGGGCCGCACCAGGGACGAGAACATCTCCCATATCGCCCGCTACCTGAACGATATCGGCATCGCGCTTCAGGAGGTGAGGGTGGTCCGCGACATCGAGGCGGAGATCGTCGCCGCCGTGAACGAGCTTCGCGCCCGCTACAGCTATGTGTTCACCACCGGCGGCATCGGCCCGACCCATGACGACGTGACCACCGACGCCATCGCCAAGGCCTTCGGCGTCGAGGTGGCGATCGACCCCCGCGCCGTTGAGGCCATGCGCCAGGGCTATAGCGCGCTCGAGCTGACCCCGGCCCGGCTGCGCATGGCCCGCATCCCCCATGGCGCGGAACTTGTGGATAATCCCGTGTCCAGGGCGCCGGGCTTCATGCTCGGCAATGTGATCGTGATGGCCGGCATCCCGCGCATCATGCAGGTGATGCTCGACGCCGTTGTCCCGCGGCTCAAGAAGGGACGGCCGATGCTGTCCCGCTCCGTCCGCATCGAGGCGCCCGAGGGCGACGTGGCGCCGGGGCTCGCGGCGATCCAGGCGGCGCACCCCGACGTGCAGATCGGCTCTTATCCGTTTTTCGAGAAGGGCAAGCTCGGCACCTATGTGGTGCTCCGTTCGGTCGAAGCGAACGCACTCGACCACGTGCTTGGCGCGCTGTGGGAGCTGATCGCCGCAGGAGAAGTTCAAAGCCTCCGAAGGCGAGGCCGAGGGGAAGTCTTAAAGTTTGGGCTTGAGGCCGATACTTCGAGACGCTTTCAGTCTCGCCCATTCGGCGATGGGCAGGCGCGGGAGCCGAAGCCCCCGCGCCTTCGATATGCTATCTGCTTTGAGCGATTTTACGCTTGACAGCGGCCTTCTTCGCAACCTTGCGACGGACGCCGCGCTTAACGGCAGCAGTCTTAGCCTTCTTGGCCACGACCTTCCTCTTAACTGCCTTCTTCGCTGCTGCTTTCTTTGCTACTGCCATAGTGCATCCCTCCTATCGGGCTGGCTGGTAGAACACTCTAGCTACATCCACTCGTCGCTCCGCACGCATCGCATTCAATGACACGTGCAATTCGCGTCCGAAGGAAAAGCTCTGCATTGTTCACGCACTTTCCTTCATAGGTCTTAACGCAGGGCTCATCGATAAGATTTTCGAAACGCGCGTTCGGTGAGCAATTCGCGCTCCGAATTTTTCCTATCGTAATATTTCGCATACTGCATCGCGCGGCGATGTCAAACAATTTCTGAGTCGTCGAAGCCGCCGCGCAGTAACCACGATGCGGATCTGCGAGGGTGGAATCATCCGGCGACGACGCGTGAGTCGAATTGATTTCGTCTTTGTCGCGCGCGCATCGATCGCCGAACGTCTCACGCCGTGAAGCCGCGCGCGATAGACGCGCGGTCTCTTCCAATGCAGTGACGGCGAGGGAATGCATGGTGAAAAGCATGTCTCCGGTTTAGCTGCAGCCGCTCGTCGAACCGCACGTATCGCATTTGAGACACGTGCCGTTGCGCACGAGCGTGAAGTTTCCGCACTCCTGACACGCTTCGCCTTCATAGCCCTTCACCCGGGCTTCGCTGATGAGGTCTGACGCGCTCCGCTCGGCCAACGCCTCGACGGCGCGGGCCACGGTCTGCGTTACCGCGGACGACGCGGCGGTCTCGGCAGCCCCTGATTCAGCCTCGAAAACATGGCTTGCGCCGGCCACGCGGGCCGCGGGCACGCGGTTGAGGCTTGCCAATTGCAGCTTGTCCTGGTCTCCGGCGCGCTTGCGCACAAAGCCGCGGGAGACGCGTGTCTCGGTCTCAAGCGCGGCAGCTTCGCGCACCTTCTGCTCCTCGCCGGAGCCGACACCGGTATGGCCGTTCTCGTTTGGATTGACGTGCGCAAGCTCATTCCGTTCCAGATAGGAGATGGCGAGCTCGCGGAAGATGTAGTCGAGGATCGAGGTCGCGTTCTTGATCTTCGCATTGCCGCGCACGAGGCCGGCAGGCTCGAAGCGCGTGAAGGTGAAGGCCTCGACGAACTCCTCGAGCGGCACGCCATATTGCAGGCCGACCGACACGGCGATGGCGAAATTATTCATCAGCGACCGGAAGGCGGCGCCCTCCTTATGCATGTCGAGGAAAATCTCGCCCAACCGTCCATCCTCGTATTCGCCGGTATGGAGATAGACCTTATGCCCGCCGACTACGGCCTTCTGGATATAGCCGGTACGCCGGTCTGGCAGCTTCGCCCGAAGGCCTCGCCGATCCTGGCTCAATTGACGCTCAAGCCGTGCCTTCTCGTCCTCGAGCTCGGCCACACGCTGGGTGAGGCGTTCGGCCAAGATGATGGCGCGTTGGGCTTGCGGCTGGTCGGAGGTGATGGAGGCCAGCACCTCGTCCTGCTCCTCCTCCTCATCCGCCAGAAGCTGAGCGTTGAGCGGCTGGGACAGCTTGGAGCCGTCGCGATAGAGCGCGTTGGCCTTGAGCGCGAGCCGCCAGGAGAGGAGATAGGCCTCCTTGCAGTCCTCGACGCTCGCCTCGTTCGGCATGTTGATGGTCTTGGAGATCGCCCCCGAAATGAAGGGCTGAGCCGCGGCCATCATGCGGATATGGCTCTCGACCGAGAGGTACCGCTTACCCTTGCGGCCGCAAGGCGAGGCGCAGTCGAACACCGGCAGATGCTTGGGATCGAGCCCCGGCGCGCCTTCGAGCGTCATCGCGCCGCAGGCATATTCGTTGGCGGCTTCGATCTCGCGCTTGGAGAAGCCGATCTCGGTCAGGAGGTCGAAATCGGGCTGGTCGATGCGCTCTGGCGCAAGCCCAAGCGGCCCGGTGAGGAAGGCATCGCCGAGCGTCCATTTGTTGAAGGCGAATTTGATGTCGAAGGCGGTCGCCACCGCTTTCTCCGCCGCGGAGATCTTCTCGGCGGTGAAGCCGCGCGCTGAGAGCGTCTCGTAGTTGATGCCGGGGGCGCCGGCGAGCGAGCCGCGGCCAACCGCGTAATCGATGATGCGTTTGGTCGCGGCCTCGTCATAGCCGAGCGCGGCGAGAGCCTCCGGCACCATGCGGTTGATGATCTTAAAATAGCCGCCGCCTGCGAGCTTCTTGAACTTCACCAGAGCGAAGTCGGGCTCGATGCCGGTCGTGTCGCAATCCATGACGAGGCCGATCGTGCCGGTCGGCGCGATCACCGTCGCTTGCGCGTTGCGGTAGCCGTGCTGCCGGCCGAGCTCGATGGCGCGCTCCCAGGCATGCACTGCGCGGGCGAGCAGCTTCGGCTCGGGGCATGAGGCATGGTCGAGCGGCACCGGCGCCGTCTTGAGGTCCTCATAGCCTTCAGCCTCGCCTCTCGCGGCGCGGGCATGATTGCGCATGACGCGAAGCATATGCTCGCGGTTCGCCTCGAAGCCTGGGAAGGCCCCAAGCTCGCGCGCCATGTCGGCGCTGGTGGCATAGGAAACGCCGGTCATGATGGCGCTGAGCGCCCCGCACAGCGACCGTGCTTCGGGAAAGTCGTAGGGAATGCCCGAGGCCATCAACAGGCCGCCGATATTGGCGTAGCCGAGGCCAAGCGTCCGGTACTCGTAGGAGAGCTGCGCGATGCGGCGCGAGGGGAACTGCGCCATGGTCACGGCGATCTCGAGCACGACGGTCCACAGCCTGATGGCGTGCTCATAGGCCTCGACGTCGAAGCTGCCGTCCTCGTGGCGGAAGGTCATCAGATTGAGCGAGGCGAGATTGCAGGCCGTATCGTCGAGAAACATGTATTCCGAGCAGGGGTTCGACGCCCTGATCGGCCCTGAGGCAGGGCAGGTGTGCCAGTCGTTGATGGTGGTATGGAACTGGATGCCGGGGTCGGCGCAGGCCCAGGCGGCGTGACCGACCTCTTCCCACAGCTCGCGCGCCTTCAGCGTCTTGGCGACCTTGCCGTTCTTGCGGAAGGTAAGATTCCAATTGGCATCGTCCTCGACGGCGCGCAGGAACTCATCGGTGACGCGCACAGAGTTGTTGGAGTTCTGCCCCGAGACGGTGCGATAGGCCTCAGAGTCCCAGTCCGTGTCGTAGATCGGGACATGGATCGAGGTATAGCCCTGGCGGGCGAACTGGATCACCCGGCGGATGGCGTTGTCCGGAACCTTGGCCTTGCGCGCGGCCTTGACCTCGCGCTTCAGCGCCGGATTGCATTTGGGATCGAAGCAGCCGTCGCCGTCGGCCTCGCAATTGACGCACGCCTTGAGGATGGCGTTGAGCCGCTCGGACAGGATCTTGGAGCCGGTGACGAGCGCCGCGACCTTCTGCTCCTCGATCACCTTCCAATTGATGTAGTTCTCGATGTCGGGATGGTCGATGTCGACCACCACCATCTTCGCCGCGCGCCGCGTCGTGCCGCCCGACTTGATGGCGCCCGCCGCGCGGTCGCCGATCTTGAGGAAGCTCATCAGGCCCGAGGATTTGCCGCCGCCTGACAGCGGCTCGTTCTCGCCGCGGAGTCTTGAGAAATTCGAGCCGGTGCCCGAGCCATATTTGAACAGGCGCGCCTCGCGCACCCAGAGGTCCATGATCCCGCCCTCGTTGACGAGGTCGTCATCGATCGACTGGATGAAGCAGGCATGCGGCTGCGGGTGCTCGTAGGCGGATTCTGACGCCTTGATCTCGCCGGTGGCGAAGTCAGCGTAATAATGGCCCTGGCTTGGGCCGTCGATGCCGTACGCCCAGTGCAGTCCCGTATTGAACCATTGCGGGCTGTTGGGCGCGCCCATCTGCATGGCGAGCATGTAGCGAAGCTCGTCGAAGAAGGCGCTCGCGTCCTCCTCGGTGGTGAAGTACCCGGCCTTCCAGCCCCAATAGGTCCAGGTCCCGGCCAGCCGGTCGAACACCTGCTTTGCGCCGGTTTCGCCGATGAAGCGTTCGGCCTCGGGCAGCGACTCGAGCGCCCTTTGGTCTGGGACAGACCGCCAGAGCCAGGAGGGGACGGTCTCTTCCTCGACCCTCTTGGCGGCCGCAGGCACGCCTGCCTTGCGGAAGTACTTTTGAGCCAGAATGTCAGCGGCGACCTGGCTCCAATGCTCAGGCACCGTGAAGCTCTCTAAATGGAAGACCACTGAGCCGTCTGGATTGCGGATCTCGCTCGCACTTTCCCGGAAGGGGATGGCGTCGTAAGGCGATTTTCCAGGCTCAGTGAAACGTCGTTCGATCCGCATGCTTTCTTTCCCCCGCTTCTAAGCCTTAATTCGAACCAGCGAACGTGAGGCGATTCGGGGCCGTCATCAACAATCACATCAATATATAGGAAGCATCTGTTTAAATTCCACTAAATCCTGTGCGCTACCCTGGGGACGACCTGTGAAAAACGAGGCTCTTGGGCCCTCCTGTCGAAACTCGCCGACGCCACCTCGACCAGCTTAGGAACACGCCCCACCGGCACACATATAAGAAGAGTGGGGAGGCCATTCGTCCCGGGCTCTGGAGGCCTCCGGTCTGGACAGACCCTCGGCCTCCCGCCATAGTCCGGCCGACCTATCGAAGCGGCGCGATCGTCACGCATGAAATTCCTGACCGAGCTCTTCGCCTGGTGGACGGGCAACACCATCGGCACCCGCCTCTTCACCTGGCGCTTCGGCACCCGCGTCGGCGAGGACGGCTTCGGCAACGTCTACTTCCAGACCAAGGACGGAAAGCGCCGCTGGGTGGTCTACCGCGACCTCTCCGAGGCTTCGCTCGTCCCGCCGGAATGGCATGGCTGGCTGCATTATACCGTCGACGTGCCGCCGACCGAGGAAACCTACCACGCGCAGCCCTGGCAGAGGCCGTATGTGCCGAACCGCACCGGCAGCCCGGAGGCCTACCGCCCGCCGGGCAGCATCCTCAATCCTGACGCCGGAAAGACGCGCCAGCGCGACTACGAACCGTGGCAGCCGGGGCCTTCGAAATGAGCACCGTCGCAATGACCCCGCCAAAGCCGGTTCAGCGCTGGCAGGCCGACGACTATGCCGTGAAGGGCCGCTTCGTCTCGGAGCTTGCCCGTCCCGTGGTCGATCTCCTCGCGCCGCGCAAGGGCGAGCGCATTCTCGATCTCGGCTGCGGCGACGGCGTGCTGACGGAAGCGATCGCCGCCTATGGCGCCGATGTGCTGGGGGCCGATCTGAGCGAGGAGCTGCTTTCCGCAGCCGCCGCCAAAGGCCTCAAGGTGCAAAAGGTCGACGGCCATGCGCTTCCCTTCGCCGATGAGTTCGATGCGGTCTTCACCAACGCTGCGCTCCACTGGATGCGCCGGCCCGAGCTCGTGATCGCCGGCATCCATCGCGCGCTTCGCCCGCGCGGCCGCTTCGTCGGCGAGTTCGGCGGCCACGGCAACGTGGCGGCCATCGCCACGGCGATGCGGGCCGTCGGTGCCCTCCATGGCGGCGATCCCGACAAGGTGGCTCCCTGGTTTTTCCCGTCGGTTGCCGAATATAGCCGTCTGCTCGAGCAGGGCGGTTTTGCCGTCAAGTCGATCATGCTCGTGCCGCGCCCGACACCGCTCGAAATCGGCATGAAGGGCTGGCTCGAAACCTTCGGCCGCTCCTTCTTCGAGCAATTCGAGGAGCCGGAGCGGGAGCGGATCTTTGCCGAGGTCATCGAGCTGCTGCGGCCGTCGTTGTGCGATACCGATGGCGTGTGGACCGCGGACCATATCCGGCTGCGCTTCGCCGCCGAGCGGGTTGTGTGAGGCAGGGCGCCACATTGGTACGCCACACCTATGCCAAATTCATGGCCGAGGCGTTGACTGGCAAGGGCGCACGGGAACGATGGGCGCGACGTCGTTCAGAAGGTTGGGGGCATGATGCAACACTCTGAAGCGCGGCTGCGCCAGGCTCGCATCGCTCTACCTTTGCTGCTCATGGCAGGGATGAGCGCGCTCGGGGCGACGCCAGCAAACGCCGAGAAGGTCCAGAACCCGATCGCCATCTTTGCCGCGCTCGACAAGGTGACCGGGCGCATCTCGCATCTCGAAATACCGATCAACGAGACGGTGCAGTTCGGCGCCCTCAAAGTGACGCCGCGGGTCTGCAACACGCGCCCGCCGACGGAGGCGCCGCACACCTCATCCTTCGTCGAGGTTGACGAGATCAAGCTCAACGGAGAGGTCGAGCGCATCTTCACCGGCTGGATGTTTGCCGACAGTCCCGGCCTTCACGCTGTGGAGCATCCGGTCTTCGACGTCTGGCTCACCAACTGCAAGACGAACGAACCTGTGGCGCCGGCGGGTAGCGACCAGAATGCAGCCGCTCCTGGAGGAGAGGCGCCTGCCGCTGAGGCTCCTGCCGCTGCGCCTGCGCCTGCGCCTGAGGCCCCTGCCGAAGCGCCTGCCGCCGAGGCGCCTGCCGAGGCACCCGCCGCGCCTGCTGCCGAAGCTGCGCCCGCACCCGAGCCCGCTCCTGCGCCCAAGCCTGCTCCGGCGCCCAAGAAACCGCGGCCAAAGCCGGCGCCGCCGCCGGCGACATTCCCGTTCCCATTCCCGGGGCAGTAGAGCGCAGCTTCAAGCAGGCGCTGAAATTCAGCGCGTCCAACCTCGATCGCGCCGAAGCGGGCGAGGTGGCCGGTGAGGAACTGCGTGTCGAGCAGCTCGAAGCCGCCGAACTTTAAACGCGCCACGAGATAGATGAGCGCGATCTTGCTCGCGTCGCGGGCCCGGGAAAACATGCTCTCGCCGAAGAACGCGCGTCCGAGATGCACGCCGTATAGGCCGCCGATCAGCTCATCGCCGTCCCACACCTCCACCGTATGGCAGTGGCCAAGGGCGAAGAGGTCGGCATAGAGGCTGCGGATGCGGCCGTTGATCCAGGTGCTGCGCCGTCCGGTCCGCGGCGCCGCGCAACCGTCAATGACAGCATGGAAGTCATTGTCGACCCTGACCTCGAAGCCGCCTTGCCTGATGGTGCGGGCGAGCCTGCGCGGCACATGCACGCGATCGAGCGGCAGGATGCCCCGCCGCTCGGGCTCGATCCAATAAAGCGCGTTGTCCTCGGCGCTTTCCGCCATGGGGAAGATGCCGCAGGCATAGGCCTTGAGCAGCACCTGCGGCGTGATCTCGATCATGACGTCGTCGATGGAGGTCATGGGTTTGCTCGAGATGGCTCCGTGCAAGCGTTACGCCAGATAATTCTCCAGCCAATGGATATCATATTGTCCATCGGCGATGTCAGGCTCCGCGATCAGAGCCTTGAATAATGGAATGGTCGTGTCGATGCCGTCGACCACAAATTCGCCGAGCGCCCGCTTGAGCCGCATCAGGCATTCGTTGCGGGTGCGCGCATGCACGATCAGCTTGCCGATCAGGCTGTCGTAGTATGGCGGGATGGTGTAGCCGGCGTAGGCCCCTGAATCGACGCGAACGCCGAGGCCGCCCGGCGGATGGAAATGCGTGATCATGCCGGGGGAGGGGCGGAAGGTGCGCGGGTCCTCGGCATTGATGCGGCATTCGATGGCATGGCCGTTGAAGCGGATGTCCTCCTGCTTCAGCGTGAGAGGCGCGCCGGCGGCGATGCGGATCTGCTCGATGACGAGGTCGATGCCGGTGATCATCTCGGTGACCGTGTGCTCGACCTGGAGGCGCGTGTTCATCTCGATGAAATAGAACTCGCCGCCCTCGTAGAGGAACTCGACGGTGCCCACGCCCCGATAGCGAAGCTTGCGCATGGCGCGTTGCCACGGTCTCGCCGATCTTGGCGCGTTCGCTCTCGTTCAACGCCGGCGAGGGCGCCTCTTCCCACAGCTTTTGATGCCGCCGCTGGATCGAGCAGTCGCGCTCGCCGAGATGGATGGCATTGCCTTGGCCGTCACCCAGCACCTGAACTTCGATATGGCGGGGATGGCCGAGATATTTCTCGAGATACACGGTGTCGTCGGCAAAGCTCGTCTTGGCTTCGATCCGCGCCGTGGCAAGGGCCGCGTCGAGCTCTTCCTCGACATGGGCGACCTTCATGCCGCGCCCGCCGCCGCCAGCCGCGGCCTTGACCAGAACGGGATAGCCGATGTCGCTGGCGACCTTCTTCGCCTCGTCGAGACTGGTGATGGGCCCGTCGGAGCCGGGAACGAGCGGCAGGCCGAGCGACTTTGCGGTCACCTTCGCCTGGATCTTGTCGCCCATGAGCCTGACATGCTCTGCGCTCGGACCGATGAAGGTGATCTCGTGCTCTTCGAGGATTTCGGCGAAGCGGGCATTCTCGGCGAGGAAGCCGTAGCCGGGATGCACGGCGTCGGCGCCGGTGATCTCGCAGGCAGAGACGATCTGCGGAATGTTGAGGTAGCTGTCCTTCGCCGGAGGGCCGCCGATGCACACGCTCTCATCGGCAAGCCGCACATGCATGGCATCGGCGTCGGCCGTGGAGTGCACCGCGACGGTGGCGATGCCGAGCTCCTTGCAGGCACGTTCGATGCGAAGCGCGATCTCTCCCCGGTTGGCGATCAGGATCTTGTCGAACATGCCGGGAAGCGCTTAGCCCTTCTCGATGACGGCGAGCGGCTCGGCATATTCGACGGGCTGGCCGTCGTCGACGAGGACGGCGAGCACGGTGCCGGCATAAGGGGCCGGGATGTGGTTCATGGTCTTCATGGCTTCGATGATGAGGATGGTCTGGCCCGCCGTCACGCGCGTGCCGATCTCGACGAAGGGGGGAGTGCCTGGTTCCGGCGAGCGGTAGGCGGTGCCGACCATTGGCGAATGCACCGTGCCCGGATGGTGAAGCTCCTCTTTGCCGCCACGCTCGCCAGGCTCGCGGGCGGGCCGGCCGGTATCGACGGAGATGGCGCTCGCGCCGACCGTGACGGTCCTCGCCACGCGTACGCGCTTGCCCTCATGCTCGATCTCGATCTCGGTGAGGCCCGTTTCGTCGAGCAGCTCGGCAAGCTCGCGGATGAGGTCCTTGTCGAAGGTCCCTTCCTTTTTAGTCACCGGCGTCCGCTCCTCAGCCATCAGCTGGCTCTTTCTGCTTTTATCGACGCGGCCAGGGCCTCGACGGCAAGCTCGTAGCCCAATGGCCCGAACCCGCAGATCACGCCCTTCGCCCCCTTCGAGATATAGGAATTATGGCGAAAGCTCTCGCGCCTGAAAATGTTGGACAGATGCACCTCGACACAAGGGAGCTCGGCGGCGAGCAAGGCGTCGAGCATGGCGATGGAGCTATGGGTGAAGGCGCCGGCATTGACGATCACGCCTGCCGCTTTCTCCTTCGCCTCCTGGATCCAGGCCACCAGCTCTCCCTCATGATTGCTCTGCCGGAAGTCGACGGCAAAGCCCAGTTTAGCCGCCTTCCGCTCGCAGCGGGCCCGCACGTCCTCCAGCGTTTCATGACCGTATACGTCAGGCTCCCGCGACCCAAGCAGGTTCAAATTGGGACCATTGAGGACGTAGATCGGCTTGGTCATGGCGTGAGACAGGCCTGGAGTAGGGGGCGCGAAGTCTAGGCCCGCGCCCCTTTATCAGCTTTTCCAGGGTGTAGCAAAAAGCCGCAAACAGGCGGTTACCGCCTTCGGAGCGGCCTCAGCAGGTGCTTGCGCACCCTTTCTCCCGGACTTCCACCACCTTTGCCTTCAACTGATCGTAGAGGTCGTCAGGGGCGCCAGGCACGACCCGGTCGCCGATAAGAAAGAGCGGCGTGCCTTGCAGGTTCAGCTTCTGGGCAAGGTCCTTGGCCTCTTCGAGAGCCTTCTTGATGTCGTCGCTCTCCGCATCCTTTTGCAGCTTCTCGACGTCGAGGTTGAGCTCCTTGGCGATGCGCAAGCCCTTTTCCTTGTCGGCCTTGCCCGACTCGGTGAACAGCTTCTGATGCATCTCGAAATATTTGCCCTGCTTGTCGGCGGCGAGCGCGATCTTGGCGGCCGCCTCTGAATCGTCCCCGAAGATCGGCAGCTCCTTCAGCACCAGCCGGACCTTGCCGTCGTCGTTGGTGAGCTTGACCACGTCGGTGAGCGCGCGGCGGCAATAGCCACAATTGTAGTCGAAGAATTCCACCACGGTCACGTCGCCGTCAGGATTGCCGGCGGTATGGGAAACCGGCGAGCGGAAGAGCGCGGCGGCATTCTCGGAGATGGTCTTTTGCTGCTGCTCGGCCTGCTGGACAGCCTGGCGCTTGTCGAGCTCGGTGGTCATCTCGACAAGGATCTCCGGGTTCTTGGTGAGGTAGTCGCGCGTGATCTGCTCGACGCGGGCCTGCTCCGGCGAGATCGGCGCGGTTGAGCTCGTTTGGGCCTTCCCGGAGGGTGTGGCGTAGCGGAAGAGCAGGTAGCTCGTGCCGGCCGCTGTCACCGCCGACACGGCTGCGGCCACGACCACGTTCAACAGGACTTTGTTCAGGTTCATTTTTGACTCTCCGGGGGGATGGCTCAGTCGGCGGTCGGCATCTGAAAAGCGAGAATATCGTCGGCGCGGAGCCAGTTCGGCGTGCCGTCGATTAACCCGGCCTTGGCGCGCTTGGCTTGCTGCTTGGCGAGTTTCAGCCGCCCTTCATAGAAATAGGCCTCGGCGGATGCAAGCTCGGCTTGTGCGAGGTACGCCTGCCTGGCCCCGGACGCCTTGGCGGCGTCCCCTTTTCGGCCATAGGCCGAGGCAAGCTGGCGATAGCCCGTCGCCGAGGTGGTCTCACGGGCCAGCGCAATGCGCAAATTGGAGATCGCCTCGTCGACATTCTTCATGTCCTGGGTGCCGAGCAGCGCCTGGGCCAGCATGATGCGGATGAGCGGCTCCTCAGGGGAAAGCGCCACGGCTTTCTGCAAGGATGGGACGGCGTCTTTGACATTGCCGCTCTCGAACAGGAACTGCCCCTTGATCTCGTGGAAATAGGGCCAGTCGGGCTTGGCCGTAATCAGCGCGTTGATCAGGGGCATCGCAGCCTGCACCCCGGACTTGCGGTAGGTGGCAATCGCCCGCGCATAAAAAGCGGCCATCGACTGGTCTGTTTGCGGGTAGCGATTGAACACCGTCTCTGGCCGGTCGAGAAAGCCGTAAAGCTTCGCCTTCACGAGATCGTGCCTGACCTGAAGCTCGGGAGGATCCTTGACGTCGTAATAGGGGCTGTGCTCGGCGAGCAGTCGAAGCTGGGAAAGCCGCTGCGGGGGGAGCGGGTGCGATTGGAGATAGGGGTTGATGCCCTGCACGCCAATCAGCTTGGAGTTCATGAACTCGAGGGTCTCGAGCAGCCCGCGCGCCGATTGCTTGGTCGCGTTCAGGAAGGTGATGGCGGCCTGGTCGGCGGAAGATTCCTCGTCCTGCCGGTAGGCGAGCACCATGCGCATCGCCGCGTCGGTTCCGCCGAAGGCGGCCCCCATGCCGAGTTGCCCGAGATTGCCGGCGCCGACGGCGGCGCCTGCCGCCATGGCTGCGAGGCCGAGAAGCTGGAGCATCAACGCCGCCGACTTCGCCCGCGAGATCTGGTTCCGCAGTCTCGAAAGATGGCCGCCGGTGATATGGCCGCTTTCGTGCGCGATCACCCCGATGATCTGGTTGGGGGTCTTTGCTTCCATCAGGGCGCCTGCATGGATGAACATATTGTGCCCATCGATGACGAAGGCGTTGAAGGCGCGGTCATTGACGATGTGGATGTCGATGGCCTGTCCGCTCAAGCCCGCGGCGTTCAGGATCGGCTTGGCATAGGTGCGGATCAGCCCTTCAGTCTCGGCATCGCGGATCATGCCGCCGGCCTCGGCCGTGGTCGCGCTCACGAGCGAAATGATCAGACCGCCGACCGCGGCGCGGCGAAGGTATCCCAGGGAGCTCGTTAGAGGGGCAGGCATCATCGCGCTTGATGGTAAAGTCTTGCCGGTATTGGGCCAAGATGCTGGTTCGCCCTCCAGCCGTGGGACGGCGCAAAAGGCCTGTCGCCTCAAGCCATGCCTTTGCCGTAAACATCGCTTGATTGGCGTTTGAATGCGGCGACAACGTGACAGTTTTGCCGCGCATCCCTTCAAGAAAATGCGAGCGGAGATGGTGCGAGACCTGGGCCTGGACCTGCGGCGGACCGGCGGCCTGCCGCGCCGGCTGGCAGGGCGGAGATCGGCGTCGCGATCACCCCTGGGATCGACTTCGATCCAGTCCGCGGCAATCGCTTCGTGCGCCTCTCTTACGCCGGACCTCACGCCGCCATGCGCGAGGCTGCCTCCCGCATCAAAAGCTGGCTCAAGGGTTAGCGCTGCCACCAGCCGCGGCGAGGCGGCGTGCCGTCTTCCTTGGTCTCGCTTTCGACCTTGATCTCGGGCGAAGCTACGGGCCGCTCGGTCACCGGTACGGCGTAGGTTGGTTCGCTCGCGCGCGCCGGCCTCTCGACCCGTTCCTTGTGCAAAGCGGTGTCGGCGACGGGACGTCCATTGCCGTTCTGCTGCGCGTGGGCTTCGCCTTCGGGGTGGGCGGCATCGCCATGGTCGCGCGCTTCGGACGGAGCGCCGCGCGCCTCACCTTGCCGCTCGCCACCTTCCGCACGCTGACCTCTGCCGCGACGGCCTCCACGACGCCCTCTGCGGCGAGGCTTGCGGTTCTGGCCGCCATTCTCAGAGGATTGCGCCTCTCGGGGCTCCCGCGCCTCCCGGGGCTCTCGGGGCTCCCGGGGCGCGGTCTCGCGCTCAGGCTCTTCCTCGTCCATATCGGCTGCTTCGCCAAAGGCTGAATTTGACTCAGCCGGCTCGAACTCGGACTCGCCCGCACCGTGGCGTTTGCGGCGCCTGCGCCGCGAGCGGCGTCTCGCCTGGTCGCCCTCGGACTCCGCTGGAGCTGCTGGGGCAGGCGAGGGCTGGTGATGGGCCCAGTCCATCTGCACCACCGTGCTCTCGCCGGCGCCGATCTCAGACTCGGCCGAACGTTCGATGACGAACTGCGACACATGCAGATTCTCGTCAGCCGTGACGGTGATGGGGATGCGGTAGCGCTGCTCGATGTCCTTCAGATGCGACCGCTTCTGGTTGAGGATGTAGAGCGCCACGTCTACCGCCGTGGTGGCGACGAGCGGCACCACGCCGTCGGTGATCAGGCGGTCCTCAAGCGAGCGCAGCACGTCGAGCGCGACCGACTCGATGGAGCGCACGATGCCGGTGCCCTGGCACATGGCGCAAGAGCTGGTCGAGCCTTCGAGCATGCCGGTGCGCAGGCGCTGGCGCGACATTTCCAGGAGGCCGAAATGGCTGATGCGTCCGACCTGGATGCGCGCGCGATCGTTGCGCAGGGATTCCTTCAGGCGCCGCTCAACGAGTCTCGAGTTGCGGCGCTCATCCATGTCGATGAAGTCGATGACGATGAGGCCGGCGAGGTCGCGCAGGCGAAGCTGGCGTGCGACTTCCTCGGCAGCTTCGAGATTGGTCTTGAGCGCGGTGTCCTCGATATTGTGCTCGCGCGTGGCCTTGCCGGAGTTGACGTCGATGGCGACGAGCGCCTCGGTCTGATTGATGACGATATAGCCGCCGGACTTGAGCACCACTTGCGGCGAAAACATCGCAGCGAGCTGCCGCTCCACCTGATAGCGGATGAAGACCGGCTCCGGTTCCTTGTAGGGCTTCACGTTCTTCGCATGGCTCGGCATCAGCATGCGCATGAAGTCCTTGGCCTCGCGATAGGCGTCGTCGCCTGCGACCAGGACTTCGTCGATATCCTTGTTGTAGAGATCGCGGATCGACCGTTTGATCAGGCTTCCTTCCTCATAGACGAGGCTCGGCGCCGTCGACTTCAGCGTAAGGTCGCGCACGGTCTCCCACAGCCGCAAGAGATAGTCGTAGTCGCGCTTGATCTCGGTCTTGGTCCGCTGCGCGCCTGCGGTGCGGATGATGAGGCCCATGCCCTCCGGCACTTCGAGCTCGCCGGCAATTTCACGCAAGCGCTTGCGGTCGGTTGGATTGGTGATCTTGCGCGAGATGCCGCCACCGCGCGCCGTGTTCGGCATCAGCACGGTGTAACGTCCGGCGAGCGACAGGTAGGTCGTGAGCGCAGCGCCCTTGGTGCCGCGCTCTTCCTTCACCACCTGCACGAGAATGATCTGCCGCCGGCGAATGACCTCCTGAATCTTGTAGGGGCGTCCGCGGCGGCGGCGCGCACGCTCGGGAACTTCCTCGAGCGCATCCTCCGAGCCGACCGACTCCACGCTCTCGGCTGCCGCCTCGCCACTCGCCTCGGTGGCGACGACGCGCTGTCCCACGGTCTCGACAGCGTCCGCCTCGTCATCCTCCTCGACCTCTTCGATCGAGCCGATGACACGGTCAGGCACCTCGTCGTCGGCGTCTTGCCTGCGCTCTGCCGCTTCGGAGACCTCGTGCACGAGGTCGCTCGCCTCCATGGCGACGGTACTGCCGGCTTCGCTCGGCTCAGTCGGAGCTTCGCCCTCTGACGTACTTTCCGCCGCCGACGACTCTGCACCGCGCGGCTCTCCGCCGCGGCCTTTGTGACTAGCCTGATCAGGGCGTCCGCGGCCGCGCCGGCCGCGCCGCCGCCGGCGTCCGGAAGCTGCCTCGTCGTCCTCGGCAGCCTCGGCGTCTCTCGCCCGGCTCTCCTCCTCGGCCTCTTCGTCGAGCAGGGCCTGACGGTCGGCGACCGGGATCTGATAGTAGTCGGGGTGAATTTCAGTAAAGGCGAGGAAGCCGTGGCGGTTGCCGCCGTAATCCACGAAGGCCGCCTGAAGCGACGGCTCAACGCGCGTCACCTTGGCGAGATAGATATTGCCCCTGAGCTGCTTCTTGTTCGCTGATTCGTAATCAAATTCCTCGACGCGGTTGCCCTTTACCACGACGACCCGGGTCTCCTCGGGATGCGCCGCATCGATCAGCATCTTGCTTGGCATGTTGTGTGTTCTCCGCCGCGCTGGCCGAGGAAGGCGCGAAAACCTGCCACACCGGAGATGAACCCGGGCGCCGCGCGCGTTTAAGTTGAATGGACGATGATTCGCTGCGATGCCGCACGGGAGGCGTTCGGCCATCCCTGCATGGCTCGACCGCAGTCGCCAAACAGAGCTGTGGCAGGGGCAAAAGCCCGCCTTTTCCTATGCTTAACTCTGTGCTTTGAACCTGCATCGCAAACCTTGACCCGCGACTGGCGCGAGCTTTGAGAAGCTTGGAATGGCGGCCCTCTCTCACTTGGCCGCCGGCTTTCCGCGTCTTGGGCCGCTTCCCGAGTTAAGGCCCTGACGCGCGAAACAAACGAGGCCCCGAGCCAGTATCGCTAGCGAGCGTCCAGGCGCCCGGGGACTGGCCCAATGGATAGGGCCTGCCTTTATTACGGGCTTGGCGGGAGATTTGGCAAGCCTCCCAATCAATTCGCCCCCAAAGGGTCACAAGCTTCGCTTAACCAACAGGCTTTAAGATTTTGGTATCCATAAGGGATTTCCGGCTCAAATCGGGTGGGTCCCGGGGCTGTCCTGGGGCGAAAAATGGTTGCCGCGCCTCAGGGTTGAAAATGGGGCAGGCGAGGGAAGATGCGACGTTTCTGTGCCTTGCTGGGGGCGATCCCCACCTGCGCGGTCTTGGGTGCGATTCTAGCCGCAGGATTTTGCCTGCCGGCTGGAGACGCCGATGCGCGCCAGCGTGAGGCGGTCGCCAAGGATGCGAGATTGGCTGGCGACCGGGCCCGCACCCGGTTCATCGCCGACCTGTCGAAGAAGGTCGAGGTCAACGTCTTCTCGCTCGCCGATCCCTATCGCGTCATCGTCGATCTCCCCGAGGTCAGCTTCCAGATGCCCGAGGGCCTCGGCACCGAGAAGAGGGGCCTCGTCACCGGCTACCGCTACGGGCTGTTCGCGCCGGGCAAGTCGCGCATCGTCATCGATATGAACGGGCCTTTCCTCGTGGATAAGGCGTTCGTGCTCGAGGCAAGGGGCGATCAGCCTGCCCGCCTCGTCGTCGATCTCGTGGCCACCGACCGCACGACCTTCCTTGCCAAGCTCCGCTATGCACGATCGCCGGCAGTGGGATCGATCACGCAGCCGAAGCCGGAAGTCGCTTCCGTCAAGGCGAAGCCCGTGGTCATCCTCGACCCGGGTCACGGCGGCATCGATCCGGGGACGGCAAGCGCCACCGGCATCACCGAGAAAGAGGTCGTGCTCGCCTTCGCCAAGACCCTCAGGCAGAAGCTCGAAGCGAAGGGCGACTACCAGGTTTATCTGACGCGTGAAGGCGACACCTTCCTTGCGCTGCGCGAGCGCGTCGAGTTTGCACAAGGCAAAGGCGGCAATCTGTTCGTCTCGATCCACGCCGATTCGTTTCCCAAGAGTACCGCCGAGGCGAGGGGCGCAACGGTCTATACCTTGTCGGAGCGGGCGTCGGACGATGAGGCGAAGGAACTCGCCGCCAAGGAGAATTTCTCCGACGCGATCGCCGGGGTGGATCTGCCGAGCGATCGCGACGAGGTGGTTGCGAATATCCTCATCGACCTCGCACAGCGCGAGACGCAGAATCGCTCGATCATCTTCGCCAAATCCGTCGTGGGTCAGATGGGCTCGTCCAATCTGCATCGGAAGTCGCTGAAATCGGCAGGATTTCGCGTGCTGAAATCTCCGGACGTGCCGTCGGTGCTGCTTGAGCTCGGCTTCTTGAGCAATCCCGAGGACGAAAAAGAGCTCACCTCAGAACGTTGGCGCTCGGCCATGGCGGAGAAGGTGAGCGCGGCGATCGACGCCTATTTTGCCAAGCGCGTTGCGCGCATGCCGTATTGAGTTCTTCGCACCCCGCCGCATCGCGTCCGACTACCCCCAAAAATCACGCTCAATTCGAGCCGAGGCAGCGTTTTGTCGCCATAATGTTGGCTAGGGTTGCTTGGCTCCCCTCGGGCGACTACAACTTGGGGACGGGACGGGTGTAACCCATGGACATTACGGCTCCTGTTCAACCGCCAGAGCAAAGGCGGCGCCGCAAGCGCGGCGGTTTCCTGCTGCGCTTCTTCGGCTTCATGTTCGCGGCAAGCATGATCGTCTTCGTGGCCGTCGCCGCGGCGGCAGCCTTCATCCTGTGGAAGGTGTCGAAGGACCTGCCCGACTACGAAGTGCTCGCCAAATACGAGCCGCCGGTCATGACCCGCATCCATGCGAATGACGGCAACATGATCGCCGAGTTCGCCCGCGAGCGGCGCATCTATGTGCCGTTCAACGCCATCCCCGACCGCGTGGTGGAAGCCTTCATCTCCGCCGAGGACAAGAATTTCTATCAGCATGGCGGCCTCGACATTCAGGGCATCCTGCGCGCCGCCGTCACCAACATGTCGAGCGCCCAATCAGGCCGCCGCATGGTCGGCGCCTCGACCATCACCCAGCAGGTCGCCAAGAACTTCCTTCTGTCGAGCGACCAGACCGTCGAGCGCAAGCTGAAGGAGGCGATCCTCGCCATCCGCATCGAGCGCGCCTTCACCAAGGAGCAGATCCTCGAGCTCTATCTGAACGAGATTTATCTCGGTGGCGGCGCCTATGGCGTGGCCGCCGCGGCGCAGACCTATTGGGACAAGTCGCTGAACGAGCTGTCGATCGCCGACTGCGCCTATCTCGCCACGCTGCCCAAGGCGCCGAGCAACTACAATCCGTTCCGCTTTCCCGAGCGCGCCGTCGCCCGCCGCAACTGGGTGATCGACCGCATGGTCGAGAACGGCTTCGTCACCAAGGAAGAGGGCGAGACCGCCAAGGCCGAGCCGCTCGGCGTGCAGGTGCGCCAGACCGGTGCGCGGCTCGCCGCGTCGGAGTTCTTCGCCGAGGAAGTGCGCCGCGACATCATCGATCTCTTCGGCGAGGACAAGCTCTATGGCGGCGGCCTCTCCGTGCGCACGACGCTCGATCCGCGCCTCCAGAAGATCGGCCGCAAGTCTCTGGTCGACGGCCTCGTCGCCTACGATCATCGTCACGGCTGGCGTGGGCCGGTGAAGAAGATCGAGCTCGACGGCGATTGGGGCAAGACGCTCGCTGCCATCAGTGTGTGGGGCGACATCGATCCCTGGCGGCTCGCCGTGGTGCTCGAGGCCAACAAGGACACTGCGAAGATCGGCTTGCGCCCGACGCGCACGTCGGCTGGCAAGCTTTCGGATGAGCGGGAGACCGGCACCATCCCCTTCGCCGAAGTGAAATGGGCCCGGCCGAAGCTTAAGAACGGCATGGGCGGAAGCCCGCGTGTGATGACCGACGTGCTCAAGCCGGGCGACGTCATCTATGTCTCGCCGCGCGAGCCGACCGACACCGAGACGGACGTCGCCGGGCAATGGTCGCTCGAGCAGGTTCCGCAGATCGGCGGGGCGCTCGTCGCCATGGATCCCCATACCGGGCGCGTACTTGCGCTCGTCGGCGGCTTCAGCTTCGCCGAGAGCCAATTCGACCGAGCGGTGCAGGCACGCCGCCAGCCAGGCTCGTCCTTCAAGCCGCTGATCTACACGACGGCGCTCGACAACGGCTATACGCCGGCGAGCATCATCGTCGACGGCCCGCTCTGCATCAGTCAAGGAGCGGGCATGCCGCAATGGTGCCCGAAGAATTACGAGGCGGGCTCGGCGGCAGGTCCCTCGACCTTGCGCTTCGGCATCGAGAAGTCGCGCAACCTGATGACGGTGCGCCTTGCCAACGACATGGGCATGCCGATCATCGTCGAATATGCGCGGCGGTTCGGCGTCTACGACAATCTGATGCCGATGCTGTCGATGGCGCTCGGCGCCGGCGAAACCACGCTGCTTCGGATGGTCGGCGCCTACGGCATGATCGCCAATGGCGGCAAGCAGATCAAACCGACGCTGATCGACCGCATCCAGGATCGCTACGGCCGCACCATGTGGCAGCATGACGATCGCGACTGCGTCAATTGCGACGCAAGGGAATGGAGCGGCCAGGATGAGCCGGAGCTCGTCGACGACCGTCCGCAGATCGTCGATCCGATGAGCGCCTATCAGATGGTCTCCATCATGGAAGGCGTCGTCCAGCGCGGCACGGCGATGAAGCTCAAGGTTTTGGAACGGCCGATCGCCGGCAAGACCGGGACCACCAATGACGAAAAGGATGGCTGGTTCATCGGCTTCACGCCTGACCTCGTGGTCGGCGTGTATCTCGGTTTTGACAATCCGGCGCCCATGGGACATGGCGAGACCGGCGGCAATGTCTCCGCACCGGTGGTCCGCGAATTCTTCAAGATCGCGCTTGCCGATGAGCCGCCAATTCCGTTCCGTGCGCCGCCCGGCATCAAGCTCGTCCGGGTGAACCTGAAGACCGGTTTGCCGGCGGGCCCTGGCGACCCCAAGGCCATCATGGAGGCGTTCAAGCCAACCCAAGAGCCTTTGGGTGCGGTCGCCACCGATACCGAGGGTATGCCACAAGAAGAGTTCGGCCAGGCCGCACCGCAAGCAGCCTTCCCGGTTCCGGGTCAGATCCCCGGACCGCCGCCCCCGGGTCCGTTCCAGGCGCCCGGCAACGACCGGGCTTTGACATCGGGCACCGGCGGACTCTACTAGAGGCTAACAATTCCGAGACTTGCCGCCGGGACCTTGCGATCCTGGCGGCTCGTTCCGCTATTTCGCGAAGCGAGGAAGAGATGCGCGCTGAAACCGAAGCCGTCGTCAACGACATCAAGCAGTCCTTGACCCTGCTCAGGAGGCATCTTTGACCCTGACCGGGCCAAGGAAAGGCTAGCCACGCTCGACCGCGAGGTCGAAGCTCCGAATTTCTGGAACGACTCTGCGCGCGCGCAAGGCATCATGCGCGAGCGGCAGCAGCTCGACGGCGCGCTTTCCGGCTTTACGCGTCTCGTTCGCGAGCTCGACGACAATATCGAGCTCGTTTCGCTCGGCGAGGAGGAGGGCGATGAGGGTGTCGTCTCCGAAGCCGAGACGGCGCTGAAGAAGCTCAGGGCCGAAGCGCATAAGCGCGAGGTCGAGGCGCTGCTCTCCGGCGAAGCAAACTCCAACGACACCTATGTCGAGATCCATGCCGGCGCCGGGGGCACCGAGAGCCAGGACTGGGCGCAGATGCTTGAGCGCATGTATATCCGCTGGGCCGAGGGGCGCGACTACAAGGTCGAGATCATCGGCGAGCATCCGGGTGAAGAAGCCGGCGTCAAATCGGCGACGATCCTGGTCAAGGGCGCCAATGCCTATGGCTGGCTGAAGACCGAGTCAGGCGTGCACCGGCTCGTGCGCATCTCGCCCTTCGATTCCAACGCGAGGCGGCATACGAGCTTCGCCTCGGTGTCGGTTTATCCGGCGGTCGACGACACCATCGCCGTCGACATCGACGAGAAGGACGTGCGCATCGACACCTACCGCTCGAGCGGCGCCGGCGGCCAGCACGTGAACACCACCGACAGCGCCGTGCGCATCACCCATCTGCCGACAGGCATCGTCGTGCAATGTCAGAACGAGCGGTCGCAGCACAAGAACCGCGCCACCGCCTGGGCGATGCTGCGCGCGCGGATCTACGAGGCCGAGCTGAAACGCCGCGAGGAAGCAGCGCAGGCCGCCGCCGCCGCCAAGTCCGACATCGGCTTCGGCCACCAGATCAGGTCTTACGTGTTGCAGCCCTATCAGCTCGTGAAGGATTTGCGCACGGGCGTGGAAAGCACCAACCCGTCAGCCGTGCTCGACGGCGATATCGATCAGTTCATCGAAGCGGCGCTGGCCGAGCGCATCCACGCGGAAAAACGTCCCGCCTAAAGTCTGGCTTGGCGACGGCGCGTTATTCCGCGGCGCGCGGAGCGGCTGGCGTGCTTGGCGCGGCGGCCTTTTCCGGCCCTGCCGGCTTGTCCGCCTTGGTCGAGAGCGGATCGTCCGTGCGGCGCGACTTCCCTTCGAAATAGGCGCCTTGCTCGATGGCGAGGCTCTGGTGGTAGATGTCGCCTTCCACGTGGGACTGCGCCTGCAACGTCACCCGCAAGCCGCGGATCGAGCCGAGCACGCGGCCGCGCACCACGACATCCTCGGCGAGCACTGAGCCGTTGATCTGCGACTTGTCGCCGAGCAGGAGCGAGCCGCATTGCACATCGCCCTGGATCTCTCCGTCGACTTGAATCTCGCCCTTGGAGGACACGTTGCCGGTGATAGTCAGGTCCTCTCCGATGATGGAGGGGACGAGCTTGCTCGGGCTCGTGCTCTTGACGTAACCCGCCGGACGCTCGCCAAACGGCGATGTGTCACTCGGTCGGTCAGATATCCGTTGCGGAGAATCGCCGCTCATCTCCCGCTCCGGCTTCTTGGTGAACATGATGGTACCTCCCGCACAAAACGCAAACGCTCCTACAGCGCCGAAGGAGAGCGGCGCGACGCCCCAGCAAAAAGCAAGCGATTCCCAGCAATGCGTCGCGAAGTTCGCCCGGCAACGAGCCAGAAAACCCGGCAACGGCCTTTAACCAAGAATATAGTCTCCATGTTAGCTTGTCATGAGCCATCTCCTCGGTCTCTGGGAGTATTGGAGGTGAGTTCTGGCAGCGGTGTTGGGGCGGGCATCGCCTTCCTTTGGTCGATTTTCACGCCTCTTATGTCTTTGACTCTGGGGGGTTATCGAAACAAGGGGCCATGAGCGAGCTGAGGCAGCGCTTGTTGCCCATAGCCAAGCCGCCGCTTGCGCTGATGGGTGCCTGGCGCGATTTTTCCGCGAGCGTGACCGAGCGCGTGAAGTCGTTGGCGGACTCCCGAGAGGTTCGCCGCGCGGCAGCGCTCCTGCGGATCTATACCGAAAATCTCCGCCGCACCATCGAGGGCTGGAGCGGCGAAGCCAGTTCCGCCGCTTCGAGGCAGCCGGTGGCTGGCGCTTTCGTCAAGATCTCCGAAGGCGGCAGGGCGCTCATGACCCTGCCTGCGAAGGGCAGGGAGCTCGTCAAGCTCGTGCCCGAGCCGGTTCAGCTCGAGCTTAGGAAAATATCGACTGGCGGCGCCCATGTGTGCCGCGAGATCTTCGCCGGCATCCTCGTTGTCGGCATGATCGCCATCGTTGGCGGCTACGGCCGGCTCGCCCAGGGGCCGATCTCCATGCCGAGCCTCGTCCCCATGATCGAGAGCGCCATCAACGGCGAGCTCTCCGACCTCCATGTGAAGATCGACGACGCGATCCTGCAACGCTCTGCCGAAGGTCCCGGCGTGCTGTTCAGGCTGCGCAACATCCGCTTGATCGATTCAGACGGCTCGATCGTGGCGCAGGCGCCGCTCGCGGCCATCGGCATGAGCGGCGCGGCGCTCCTGTCGGGACGTATCGCGCCGGGCAGCGTCGACTTCATCGGCCCGCGGCTCTTGTTCTATGCCTCCGACAACGGCCTGTCGCTGAGCTTCTACCGTCCGTCGAGCAGTGAGGTGGAGAAATTCATAAAAGGCACCGCGCCGGAGAGCGCCCCAGCCGCTCCGGACACGCAAGCAGGCGTTCCCGCAGAAGGCGTCACCACCAAACGGCCGGAGCCGCCGATGCCGACAAGCGCCGGGCGCCAGCTCGACGTGACGCGCACGGTTGCCGATGTCTTCGAGCGGGCACGCCGCGGCAACACCTCCTACCTCACCCGCTTCGGCGTCAAGGATGCGCAGGTGGTGTTTAGCCGGGAAGGTGTCGAGACGCTGTGGCAGGTTCCCGACTTTTCCATCGACCTTCAGCACAAGAACGAGCGGAGTGTCCTGATCGGTCAAGCCGCACTTGCCACCAACAAAGGCGACTGGCAGCTGGAATTCCGCACCGAGGAACGCCCCAAGCGGCAAAGCTTGGGCATCACGGCATTGATCCAGCACCTCGTCCCCTCGGGGCTCGCTGAAAACTTCCCGGCCATCGCCGGCCTGAAGGCCATCGATCTGCCGCTGACCGGAGAAACCAGCGTCGAGCTTTCGACCGAAGGCCGCTTCCTCTCCGGCGACGCCAATCTGCAACTCGAGAAGGGATACATCACACCCCCGTGGGATCCCGAGAATGCCATGCAGATCGACGAAGGCAATCTGCGTGTGCGCTACGCGAAGAAGAACGATGTGTTCGAGATCGAGCGCTCGACGCTCAAATGGGGAGAGAGCCAAGCCACGATCAGCGGCCAATTCCGGCCTGCCGGCGATGACGCTGGTTCGCCCTCCTGGACCTTCAAGATCAAGGCCGATGATGCGGTGCTCGCCGCCCCCGAGTTTGGGCTCTCTCCGGTCAAGGTCGATGAGTGGTCGGCGGAGGGCAGCGTTACCCCAGAGCGCGGCCGCATGACGCTCTCTCGCTTCGTCATCCGCTCCGGCACTGCTTCCATCGAGCTTGCCGGGGACGTCACCGACGCGCCGGGGTCTCCCGAGGTGCACCTGACGGGCACGGTCAGTCCCATGCCGGTCGACATGCTGAAGTCGTTCTGGCCGAAATTCCTCGCCGGCGATGCGCGGAAATGGGTGCTGCAAAATGTGCGCGGCGGCGAGGTGCTTGGCGGCAAGGTCGCCGTTTCGCTCGAGCCAGGCGAGCTTGCCCGCATGCAGGCCGGCGCCGAGCTTGCGCCCGAGGCCGTGAATGTCGAGCTCGATCTTGCCAATATGAGCCTCACTTATGTGGAGAAGCTGCCGCCGATTCTGACCGGCAGCGCCAAGATGCGGGTGTCGGGGATCACCTTCTGGGTCGATATCCCGGAAGCGAAAATTGCCCTGCCGTCAGGTCAGGAAATCGCCCTTAGCGAGGGCCGCTTCCTCATCCCCGACCTGCGGCCCGAGCCGCAGCAGGGCCAGATCACGTTCAAGGCCGCCGGCGCCACCGCAACCGTGCTCCAGCTCCTCGACCATGAGCCTCTCGGCTATATGCAGGCCGTCGGCATGAAGCCGGAAGCATTCGGCGGCACCGCCACCGGCAACTTCGTGCTCGACATGCCGATGCGCGAGGACCTCAAATTCAAGGACATCAAGCTCCGCGGCGAAGCGCGGCTCGACCAGGCCATCGCCTCGAACGTCGTCGGCAATATCAGCGTGGAGGGCGGCGCGCTCGACGTGAACGTCACCGAGCAGGCGCTCGACGCGCGCGGTCAAATTCTGATCAAGGGCGTGCCTGCCGAGCTTGCCTGGCAGCGCATTTTCCACGAGCCGGACGACCGTCAGCCGCCGATCAGGATCAGCGCCACGCTTGACGAGCCGGCGCGCGAGGCCCTTGGGCTCAAGATCTCGCATCTGTTGAAGGGGCCGCTGCCCGTGACCCTCTCCGTCGCGCGCAACGCCGCGGGCGCGCAAAGCCTGAGCATGCAGGCCGACCTCACCCCGGCCCAGCTCGTGTTCGGCAATATGGGCTGGACCAAGCCGCAAGGGCGCTCCGCATCGCTACAGTTCGACATTGTGCAATACGAGGACGGCTCCACCGATCTCAAGAACTTCAAAATCCTCGGCGACGAGATCGCCATCGACGGCTCGATCTCGCTCGATCCCGAGCAGCACCTCAAATCCTTCTACTTCTCCGATTTCTCCTTCGACAGGCTCACTCATGTCGAGATCAATGCCGCGGTCCGCGACGGCAACGTGCTCGAAGTCGACGCGCATGGCCCGAGCTATAACGGCAAGCAATTCTTCCAGTCGCTATTTTCGGCCGGCCAGATTGCCGAGGATGCCGACCCGCGCGATCCCTTCAGCGTCGATCTGACGGCGCGGTTTGGCACGGTGGTCGGGTTCTACGACTCGACCGTCACCGATGTGCAGGCAACGCTCAAGAAGCGGAGTGGCCGGCTGGTTGAGCTCAATGCCACCGGCAAGCTCAACGGCCGCTCGCCGCTCGCTGTCAAGCTCGACGGGACGAACGGCGCCCGCATCATCCGCGCGGAGTCGCATGACGCCGGCGCAGCCTTCCGCCTCATCGGCTTCTATCCCAAGGTCGATGGCGGCGAGGCCTCGCTTGAGGTCAATCTCGACGCGAGCGACGCCGGCATGAAATCCGGCACGCTCTGGGCGCGCAATTTTGCCGTGCTCGGCGATTCCGTGGTGAGCGACGTGCTGTCCGATCCGCAATCCCAGGCGGCGTTGGGCGGCGAGCGCAAGAAGCAAGTCCGGCAGAGCCGCATCGCCTTCAGTCAGCTCCGCGCGCCGTTCTCTGTCGGCAATGGACAGTTTCAGTTGAACGACGCGTATGTAAACGGGCCGGCGCTCGGCGCTACCATGCGCGGCCGCGTCGACTTCAAAACGAAGACGGTCAATCTCGGGGGGACTTATGTGCCCCTTTATGGTTTGAACTCGGCGCTTGGCGCGATCCCGATCCTTGGCGGCATCTTCGTCGGCCGCGAGGGGGAAGGCGTGGTCGGCATCACCTTCGCCATCCAGGGTCAGCTGGACGACCCGAATGTGCTCGTGAACCCGATCTCGGTCGTTGCGCCCGGCATCTTCCGCCAGATCTTCGAGTTCAGAGGCGAGGGACAGAACGCTGCCTCGACGACGACGGCGCCACCCTCGGACTTCACCGTCCCTCGTTAGCTTAGACGGGGCGAACCAGCACGTGGCGCTTCTTGCCGAGCGAAAGCTTGATCACGCCCTCAGGCGTGAGGTCTGAGAGCGTCAGCAGGCGCTTTTCGTCGGTGACCGTCTTGTCGTTCACCTTTAGACCGCCGCCCTTGATCTGGCGGCGTGCCTCGCTGGTCGAGGCGACAAAGCCGACATGCGTGTTGGCGGTGAGGATGCCCCAACCTTTCTCGAGCTCGGCGCGGGGAACCTCGTAGGTGGGCAGCGTCTCCGACAGCGTTCCTTGCTCGAAGGTGGCGCGCGCAGTGCCTTCGGCGCGGTCGGCCGCCTCGCGGCCATGCAGCAGCGCGGTCGCCTCGGTGGCGAGGATCTTCTTCGCTTCGTTGAGCTCGGCGCCTTCGAGCTTCGCCAATCGATCGATCTCGGCAAGCGGCAGCTCGGTGAACAGCTTGAGGAAGCGGCCGACATCGGCATCTTCGGTGTTCCGCCAATATTGCCAATAGTCGTAAGGGCTCAGCATGTCGGGGTTGAGCCAGACGGCGCCTGAGGCGGTCTTGCCCATCTTGGCGCCAGACGCCGTGGTGAGCAGTGCCGTGGTGAGGCCGAACAGCTCGACGCCGTCGGTGCGGCGCCCGAGCTCGATGCCGTTGACGATATTGCCCCACTGATCCGAGCCGCCCATTTGCAGGCGGCAGCCGAACCTCCGGTAGAGCTCCACGAAATCGTAGGCCTGGAGCACCATGTAGTTGAACTCAATGAAGGAGAGCGGCTGCTCGCGCTCGAGCCTGAGCTTCACCGAGTCGTAGGACAGCATGCGGTTGACGCTGAAATGGCGGCCATAGTCGCGCAGGAAATCGATGTAGTTGAGCTCGTCGAGCCAGTCGGCGTTGTTGACGAGAATGGCGTCATTGTCGCTTTGACCGAGGCTCACGAATTTGCCGAACACCAACTCGATGCCGCCGATATTGGCGGCGATCTCGGCGTCGGTGAGAAGCTTGCGCGCCTCGTCCTTGCCGGAAGGATCGCCGACCTTGGTGGTGCCGCCGCCGATCAGCACGATCGGCCGGTGCCCCGCCTGCTGCAATTTGCGCAGCATCATGATGCCGAGCAGATTGCCGACATGGAGGCTCGGCGCCGTGCAGTCGAAGCCGATATAGCCGGTGATGGTTTCGGAGCGGGCGAGCCTGTCGAGCGCTGCTTCGTCGGTCACCTGGTGAACGTAGCCCCGGGCCTTAAGCTCGTTCAGGAACTCCGATTTGGTGGTGCTCATGCGTAACCGCCTTGGACCCGCACGTTGTCATGCCCGCGCAGGCGGGCATCCAGTAGACGATGAAGCTCGTTGCTCGACAACCTAGTGCAACGATTACTGGATTCCCGCTTTCGCGGGAATGACGTCGTGAATTAGGCCGCCGTTTCCCGCTTCTTCTTCTTGCCCAGCCGCTTGTCGAGATAGGCGTCGACCACTTCCATCAGCCCGTCCATGCGGCCCTCGAAGAAATGGTTCGCGTCCGGCACGGTTTGGTGATCGATGACGATGCCCTTCTGGGTCTTGAGCCGGTCGACGAGGCCGCGCACGGACTCCGTCGGCACCACGCGATCCTTGGCGCCGTTCACCATCAAGCCCGACGACGGGCAGGGCGCAAGGAAGGTGAAGTCGTAGAGATTGGCGGGCGGCGCGACGGAGATGAAGCCTTCGACCTCGGGCCGCCGCATCAAGAGCTGCATGGCGATCCAGGCGCCGAAGGAAACGCCGGCGATCCAGCACGATCCGGCATCGGCATTATAGGCCTGCATCCAGTCGAGCGCCGTGGCGGCATCGGCCAGCTCACCGGGGCCATTGTCGAACAGTCCTTCGCTCCGTCCCACGCCGCGGAAGTTGAAGCGCAGCACCGAGAAGCCACGCCGCTGAAAGGCGTAATACAGGTGATAGACAACCTGGTTATTCATGGTGCCGCCGAACTGCGGATGCGGGTGCAGAATGAGAGCAACCGGCGCGTTGGGGCGGGGATTGTGATGGTAGCGGGCCTCGATCCTGCCGGCTGGACCGCTGATATTCACCTCGGGCATGAAACTTTGACCTCGAACGACGTTTTCGATGCTGGGAAGAGGGCTGGGAGTTTTGGCAATGGCGGGGCAACGCCGCCGCGCAAAACTTGACTCTGCCGCTCAGGAAACCTATACAAATGTAAGATTTAGAATTGTTCCAAACAAGGACGCTCCGTATGGTTACGACGGAGCGATCCCAGCCTCGGGCCGCGTTTCATAGCATGCGCGATGGGGGCTCGTGCAAGCGCTAACGGCGGTCTCTTGGCCCGCGAGCTTCTGAGGCATGACGACGCGTTCCTATCTCGACTACAACGCCACCGCGCCGCTCAGGCCGGAGGTGCGCGACGCCATGGTCGCCGCCTTGGCCGCTTACGGCAATCCTTCCTCGGTCCACGCCGAGGGCCGGGAGGCGAGGGCGCTGATCGAAGCCGCGCGGACCAAGGTTGCTGCGCTCGCTGGAGCGAGCCCCGAGGACGTGATCTTCACGAGCGGCGGCAGCGAGGCGAATGCGCTGGCGCTCGCAGCGCAGGCCGGCGAGGCCTGGCAGTGCTACATGTCGGCGATCGAGCATCCTTCGGTGCTTGCCGGCGGCAGGTTCTATCGCGAGAGCACGACCCGAATTCCCGTCTCAAGCGACGGCGTTATCGACCTTGCTGCGCTTGAGAAAGAGCTTGCGAAACACCATCTTGGGGGATGGAGAGCCTTCGTTTCGCTGATGGCGGCAAACAACGAGACCGGCGCGATCCAGCCGGTCGCTGAGGCTGCTGAACTCGTTCACGCCGCCGGTGGTCTTCTGCATAGCGATGCGGTTCAGGTCGCTGGCAGGCTGCCGCTGAAATTCGGCGCGCTTGGCGCCGACATGATGACGCTTTCGGCGCACAAGATCGGCGGTCCAAAGGGAGTCGGCGCTCTCTTGCTCCGTCAAGGTGCGGCGGTCGAGCCCCTGATCAAGGGCGGCGGCCAGGAGCGGCGGCGCCGGGCGGGGACTGAGAATGTCGCCGGCATCGTCGGCTTCGGCGTTGCGGCGGAGCTCGCCGCGGCGGAAGCGAAGCGGGCCACCGAGCTTGCCGCGCTTCGCGACGAGCTTGAGGCGAAGGCTTTGGGGCTCGTGCCCGAGACTGTGGTGCTGGCGGGGAAAGTCGAGCGCTTGCCCAATACGAGCTGCATCGCGGTTCCGGGCACCAAGGCCGAGACCTTGGTCATCGGGCTCGATCTTGCGGGCGTTGCGGTGAGTTCGGGCAGCGCCTGCTCGTCGGGCAAGGTCGAGGCCTCGCATGTGTTGAGCGCCATGGGCGTGCCGCCAGAGCTAGCGCAAGGAGCGATCCGCGTAAGCCTTGGTTTTGGCACCACCAGTGCCGATATCGAGAGATTCATCGGTGGCTGGAGCGAGCTGATCAAGCGGATGCGGCAGCGCCAGGAAGCGGCGTAAGCGGCGAATGAGACGAGAGACTTTGGAGTAGAGACATGCCGGCAGTGCAAGAGACAGTCGCCCGCGTACGCGAGATCGACGTCGACAAGTACAAATACGGCTTCTTCACCGATATCGAATCGGTCAAGGCCCCCAAGGGCCTGTCCGAGGACGTGGTCCGCTTCATCTCGGCAAAGAAGAATGAGCCCCTTTGGCTGCTCGATTGGCGGCTCGAGGCCTATCGCCGTTGGCTCACCATGCAGGAGCCGACCTGGGCGAATGTGGTTCACCCCAAGATCGACTATCAGGATCTCTATTACTACTCCGCGCCGAAGAGCACCGAAGGGCCGAAGAGCCTCGCCGATGTCGATCCGGAGCTGCTCGCGACCTACGCCAAGCTCGGCATCCCGCTGAAAGAGCAGGAAGTGCTTGCTGGCGTGAAGGGCGCGCCGCGCGTCGCCGTCGATGCTGTGTTCGACAGCGTGTCCGTGGTCACCACCTTCAAGGAGGAGCTGGCCAAGGCCGGCGTCATCTTCTGCTCGATCTCCGAGGCGGTGCAGAACCACCCCGAGCTCGTGAAGAAATATCTCGGCTCGGTGGTCCCCATCACCGACAATTTCTTCGCCACGCTCAACTCCGCGGTCTATTCCGACGGAAGCTTCGTCTATGTGCCCGAGGGCGTGCGTTGCCCGATGGAGCTCTCCACCTATTTCCGCATCAACGCGGAGCAGACCGGCCAGTTCGAGCGCACCCTCATCATCGCCGACAAGGGCGCCTATGTGAGCTACCTCGAAGGCTGCACCGCGCCGATGCGCGACGAGAACCAGCTTCACGCCGCCGTGGTCGAGCTGGTCGCGCTCGACGGCGCCGAGATCAAATACTCGACCGTGCAGAACTGGTACCCGGGCGACAAGGAAGGCAAGGGTGGCATCTACAATTTCGTCACCAAGCGTGGCGATTGCCGCGGTAAGAACTCGAAGATTTCCTGGACGCAGGTGGAGACCGGCTCGGCCATCACCTGGAAGTACCCCTCCTGCATCCTGCGCGGCGACGGCTCACGCGGCGAGTTCTATTCGATCGCCATTTCCAACGGCTATCAGCAGGTCGATAGCGGCACCAAGATGATCCATCTCGGCAAGGACACGTCGAGCCGCATCATCTCCAAGGGCATCGCCGCAGGGCATTCCAACAACACCTATCGCGGGCTCGTCTCGGCGCATCGCCGGGCGACCAATGCGCGCAACTTCACCAACTGCGACTCGCTTCTGATCGGCGACAAATGCGGCGCGCACACCGTGCCGTATATCGAGGCGAAGAATTCCTCGGCGACCTTCGAGCACGAGGCGACCACCTCGAAGATTTCCGATGACCAGCTGTTCTATTGCCTCTCCCGCGGCCTTTCGCCGGAGGAGGCGGTGGCGCTGATCGTCAACGGCTTCGTCCGCGACGTGCTCCAGCATCTCCCCATGGAGTTCATGGCCGAGACGCAGAAGCTGATCAGCATCTCCCTGGAGGGCAGTGTTGGGTAGCCTACCTGCAGCCATGCCCGCATGCCCGGCCTTGTGCCGGGCATCCGCGATTTCGGATGCTCGGAAGCGAAGACGGGATGGCCGAGACAAAATCGACTCTGTTCGAACAGGTTAGAGAAACATCGTAATGCTTGAGATCAAGAACCTTCACGTCAATGTCGATGGCCGCGAGATCCTGAAAGGCCTCGACCTCACGCTCCCCAAGGGCCAGGTCCATGCCATCATGGGCCCGAACGGCTCGGGCAAGTCGACGCTCGCCTATGTGCTCGCCGGCAAGGAGGGCTACGAGGTCACCGAAGGGTCGGTCACCTGGAACGGCCAGGACCTGCTCGCCATGGACCCGTCGGAGCGCGCCGCTGCCGGCGTGTTCCTCGCCTTCCAGTACCCCATGGAGATCCCCGGCGTCGCCACCATGACTTTCCTGCGCGCCGCCGCCAACGCCGTGCGCAAGGCCCGCGGCGAGCCTGAGCTGTCCACGCCCGACTTCTTGCGTTACGTGCGCGAGAAGGCGGCAGCCTTGAAGATCGACCCGGAGATGCTGCGGCGGCCGCTCAATGTCGGCTTCTCCGGCGGCGAGAAGAAGCGGAACGAGATCCTGCAAATGTCGCTGCTCGATCCGTCGCTCTGCGTCCTCGACGAGACCAATTCAGGCCTCGATATCGACGCCGTGCGCATCGTTGCCGAGGGTGTGAATGCGCTGCGCGGTCCCGATCGCGCCATGCTGGTCATCACCCACTACCAGCGGCTGTTGGATTACATCGTTCCGGACCGGGTGCATGTGCTCTCCGACGGGCGCGTGGCGCGTTCCGGCGGGCCTGAGCTTGCGCTCGAGCTCGAGCAGACCGGCTACGCCGAATTCGGCGAAGCGGCTGCGTAAAGGGATTTGAGCATGGAGCTTCCGGTCAAGCAGTTCCAGACGCGCGCCGAGCAGGCCTTTGTCGACCTGTTCAACGCGGCCGAGCAGGCACTGCCTGGCGCCGGCAATCCTTGGGTTGCCGATCTGCGTGCCAAGGCGATCGACGCCTACGGCATGCTTGGGCTGCCGCATCGCCGCGTCGAGGCGTGGAAATACACCGACCTGCGCTCCAAGCTCACCGAAGCTCTGCCGCTCGCCCGCGCCACCGGCGTCGCCGTCACCGAGGCCGAGATCGCCCGCGCCTTCGGCGCCGACATCGCTGCTCTCGACGCCTACCGGCTCGTCATTGTCGAAGGCGAGCTTCGGTCCGATCTTTCTAACCTCGCCGGGCTGAAGGCTGCCGGTGCCGAAATCGTGTCCATCGCCGAGGCGCTCCAGAAGCCGCCGCGTTGGCTGAAGGACTCGCTCGGCAAGATCAATCCCCAAGACCGCGACCCCGTTGTCGCCTTGAACCTCGCGCTGATGAGCGGCGGCGTCGGCCTCCGTCTCGCCAAGGGCGTGAGCCTCGACAAGCCGGTGCACGTCATGCATCTCGACGGCGGCAGCGAGCCTTCGAGCGTGATCACGCGGAGCGTGGTGCTTATCGAGGAGGGCGCCTCGCTCGACCTTCTGGAGAGCTATGCGAGCCTCGGCGATACCGAGCTTCAGCGGAACGCGGTGACCGAGATCGAGGTCGGCAACAAGGCGAGCCTCAACCACGTCAAGCTCCAGAAGGAGAGCGGGACTGCGTTCCACCTCGTCACCTGGCTGCTCAAGCTCGACACCGACGCCAACTACAAGGCCTTCCAGTTCTCGACCGGAGCCGTGCTTTCCCGCAGCCAGATCTATGCGGCCTTCACCGGCGAAGGATCTGCCCTCGACGTCTCCGGCGCGCTCCTCATGCGCGGCCATCAGCATTGCGACACGACGCTCATTGTCGAGCATCGCGTGCCGCGCTGCGCAAGCCGCGAGCTGTTCAAGGCGGTGCTCGACAACGAGGCGCGTGGCGTGTTCCAGGGCAAGATCATCGTCTCGCCCGGCGCGCAGAAGACCGACGGCAAGCAGATGGCGCAAGCCCTGCTGCTCTCCGAGACGGCAGAGTTCGAACTCAAAGCCGGAGCTTGAGATCTTCGCCGACGACGTGGTCTGCGGTCACGGCTCGACCTCTGGCCAGATCGACGAGGATTTGCTGTTTTATCTCGAATCTCGCGGCATTCCGGAGGTTCAGGCCCGCGCGCTTCTGATCCAGGCCTTTGTCGGCGAGGCGGTCGAGCGCATCGATCATGAGGCCCTGCGCGAGGCATTGTCCAAGGCGTCGGCCGAATGGCTCGGCGTCACCTTCGACTGACGGCGGCTGACCATGACGATCTTGCCGAAATCTATTCCCGAGCAAAGCGCAAGACCCGTCGGCTATGACGTGGAAGCGATCCGCGCCGATTTTCCCGATCCTTGCCGCAGAAGATCCACGGCAAGCCGCTCGTCTATCTCGACAACGGCGCCTCGGCGCAGAAGCCGAAAGCGGTGCTCGACACCATTCAGCGCGCCTACAGCTGAGGAATACGCCAACGTCCATCGCGGGCTGCATTATCTGAGCAACCTCTCAACCGCGAATTTCGAGAAGGCGCGCGAGACCGTGCGCCGCTTCATCAACGCGCGGTCCGACGCCGAGATCATCTTCACCCGCAACGCCACCGAGGCCATCAACCTCGTTGCGAGCTCCTATGGCGGTCCGCATATCGGCGAGGGCGACGAGATCGTGCTCTCCATCATGGAGCACCATTCCAACATCGTGCCCTGGTACTTCCTCAAGGAGCGGCAGGGCGCGGTTCTGAAATGGGCGCCGATCTCCGATGACGGCGAGCTGCTGCTCGACAAATTCGAGGCGCTGCTCACCCCGCGCACCAAGATGGTGGCCATCACCCATATGTCGAACGTGCTCGGCACCATCGTCCCCATCAAGGAGGTGGTGCGCATGGCGCATGCGCGCGGCATCCCCGTGCTGGTCGACGGCGCGCAAGGCGCGGTGCATCTCCCCGTCGACGTGCAGGACCTCGATTGCGACTTCTATGCCTTCACCGGCCACAAGCTCTACGGCCCGACCGGCATCGGCGTGCTCTACGGCAAGAAGGCGCTGCTCGAAGCCATGCAGCCCTACCAGGGCGGCGGCGAGATGATCGGCACCGTGACCACCGACCGCATCACCTATGCCAGTCCCGCCCCACCGCTTCGAGGCGGGGACCCCGGCCATCGTGCAGGCGATCGGCCTTGGCGCGGCGATCGACTATGTCGAGAGCGTCGGCCGCGAGCGCATCAAGGCCCATGAGGACGCGCTGCTCGCCTATGCCATGGAGCGCCTCGGCGAGCTCAATTGGCTGCGCATCTTCGGCCGGGCCAAGCCCAAGGGCTCGATCATCTCCTTCGAGATGGAGCGGGCCCATCCGCACGATGTGAGCACGATCCTCGACCGTTATGGCGTGGCTATCAGGGCAGGCACCCATTGCGCCGAGCCGCTTCTTGCGCGCTACGGTGTAACCTCGACTGCGCGCGCGTCATTCGCCATGTATAATACGGTCGAAGAGGTCGACCGGCTGGTCGAGGCGCTGCACAAAGCCCGTGAAATGTTCGCTTGAGGCGAATGATCCAAATGTCTGAAAAGATTCAAGAGAATGAGGAGGGGGGAGCGGCGCCTGAAGCGCCTGCCGAGGCAGCCCCTGCCGCGCCGTCGCCGGAGCACGACCAGCTCAAGGACGACCTTGTGGCGGCCCTCAAGACCGTGTTCGACCCCGAGATCCCCGTGGATATCTACGAGCTTGGCCTCATCTACCGGCTCGACGTCGACCCTGAGCGCAATATCGAGGTGGATATGACGCTGACCGCCCCAGGCTGCCCCGTTGCGGGGGATATGCCGGGCTGGGTGGAGAATGCGGTGGCGTCCGTCCCCGGCGTCGGCCAGGTGAAGGTGAACCTCGTTTTCGATCCGCCCTGGGATCCGAGCCGCATGTCCGATGAGGCGCGGCTTGCGCTCAACATGTTCTGAGACTTGAACCGCACCCCGATCTATCCCAAGTTCACACCATGACCGCACCGAAACTCATGACCCTGACCGATGCCGCCGCCGAGCGCATCCGCGCGCTTATGTCGGCCTCCGGCAAGGACGCAACCGGTTTGCGCATCGGCATCAAGAAGGGCGGCTGCGCCGGCATGGAATACACCATGAGCTATGCCGAGACGAAGGCGCCCCATGACGAGGTGGTTGAGGACAAGGGCGTGCGCATTCTCATCGATCCGACCGCGGTCCTGTTCCTGCTCGGCACCGAGATGGACTACCGCACCGACCGCATGAGCTCTGGCTTCGTGTTCAACAATCCGAACCAGACATCCGCCTGCGGCTGCGGCGAATCCGTTTCGCTCACGCCGGCAGCCGAAACGAGCCTCGAAGCTGCCCGCGACAGCTAGGCGAAGCTGAACCCCACTGAGACTTTAGGAAAGAGCAGGGCGCCCTAATCGAGCGGGCGCACCGAGCGCATCATGAAGGCCGGCACGTGCTCGCCCATGCCGCGTACGCCGCGTGACGGCTGCTGCTGAGGCTTCGAAGGCGGTGGCCGATGGCCGGCGTTGGGCTTGGCTTGCGGTGGCTTCGGCGCGGAAGCGTGGCGTGCGTGAGGATGAGTGTGGGCAGGCTTGGGTGAAGGGCTGTGAGCAGGCTTCGGGGCAGGGCTGTGCGCAGGCTTCGGTGCTGAGGTATGCGTTGGCTGAGCGGCCTTGGGCTGCTGATGATCTCGTCTCTGCTGATTTTGCTGCGGCTGGGGCTGCTGCGGCTTATGCCCCTCGCGGCCCCCATTGTCCTTGCGCTGTCCCTCTGACCGGTGTTGTGGGGCCCCGTGCGCGGCGCCGCCTTTGTTGCGGCTTGACCGGGACCCGCGCCGGTGTCGTCCGTTCGAGCGGCCCCGATCGTCTGACGACCGCTCACCCTCGTCGGCGCTCTGCTGACCGTCGATCCACGGGATCTCCTGGCGGAGCATCCTTTCGATCGCCTTGATCGCCTTCATCTCTTTCGGCGTCACCAAAGTGGCGGCGAAGCCTTCGCGTCCTGCGCGTCCGGTGCGCCCGATCCGGTGGATATAGTCCTCGGGATGGATCGGCACGTCGTAATTGAAGATGTGGCTCACGTCGGGGATATCGAGACCGCGGGCAGCCACGTCGCTTGCGGCAAGAAAGGCGATGGTGCCGTTGCGGAAGGCGTCGAGCGTGGCCGTGCGCTGATGCTGGTCGAGGTCGCCATGCAGCGCGCCGACACTGAAGCCGTGGCGCTGGAGCGAGCGGTGCACGATGCCGACGTCCTTCTTGCGATTGCAGAAGATGATGGCGTTCTTGACGTTGGTCTCGCGCATCAAAGCCCTGAGCGCTTCGCGCTTGCCAGCGGCGTCGTCAGGCGCCTTCTTCAGCCGCTGCACGATGGTGGCGGCGGCGGTCGATTGCGGCGCGATCTCGATGCGCTCCGGCCGGTGCAGGAAGTTGTCGGCAAGCCGCTGGATTTCCGCCGGCATGGTTGCCGAGAAGAACAGGGTCTGGCGGGTGAAGGGGAGAAGTTTGCAGATGCGCTCGATGTCGGGAATGAAGCCCATATCGAGCATGCGGTCCGCCTCGTCGATGACGAGAATTTCGATGCCGTTGAGGAGAAGCTTGCCGCGAGAGAAATGATCGAGCAGGCGGCCTGGCGTGGCGATCACCACATCGGCGCCGCGATCGAGCTTGCGGTCCTGATCCTCGTAGGACACCCCGCCGATCAAGCAGCGCCACGGTGAGATTGTGGTTCTTGCCGAGGATCTCGAAATGCTCGGCGACCTGTGCGGCAAGCTCTCGCGTCGGCTCCAAGATCAGCGAGCGCGGCATGCGTGCTCTTGCCCGCCCTCGCTCCAGCCGCGTCAGCATCGGCAGCACGAAGGATGCCGTCTTGCCGGTGCCGGTCTGCGCAATGCCGAGCACGTCACGTCCGGCGACGGCGTGCGGTACGGCTTGGGCTTGGATGGGGGTCGGCGTCTCGAAGCCCGCCGAGGTAACGGCGGATAAAACTTTTGAACTCAGTCCAAGTTGTGAAAAGCTCATGTATTAGCAAAATAGGCGCGGGCCCGAAGCACCACGCGCATTTTCTTTCGTTCTAATGGCGCAATTATTTGCTGCAACAATTCGTGCAGCCTGCGCAAGACATCTACCAAAGCAATGAGGCCTTATACCCTGCAATGCTTGCTCCTCAAATAAGGGGCCGGGGCAAGCCGCGCAAGGGGCAAATGGCCACTCATCGCTCGGATCATCCCATATCCCTCGCTAATCATCCTTCGGGACATTGGTCGCAGGCGCTGACTCGGCGGGCGGGGCCGCGCGCTTCGGCGGCTTCGCCATGGCGTATTTGCCGGGCGCGGTGCCCTTCACGGACAGGGTGATGTCCTTGTCGGCCTCGAAATCGTAGGAGCTGACGACGATGGTGATTTCATTGTCCTTGCTCTCTTCGCCCTCGATCTCGATCGAAGCATTGGCAAGCTTCTGATCGTTGACCTCCTTGATCGGCACGGTCGCCACCACCGTCGGAATGGGGTTCGTCTCGGAAAGGGCAAGCCATTGCAGGAAGACGCGCGCGCTGAAGGTCTCCTGGTTCCCGTTCATGATCACAAAGGCGCGGTAGAAGCCGCCTTGCTTATCGGCGGACCACGAGCCGCCGGTCACGATGTCGGCGACCTCGGTCGGAACGCTGGCGACGATCTTGGCGTCATCCTCCTGCGCTGTCGCGGAGGTTAGAGGGACAAGCGCCAACACTAGGAACGCGATCGCGCGCGAGATGGACTTGAGCATAAGGGAACCCCCCTGTCTTCGACCCTGGCGCGGCATTGACCCAGCCCCGCCTAGGCGACTTATAGAGTATCGCACCTCATTGTGACAGACTATGACGGGGGCCTTGGGAAAGCGGGCGGAAAGATCATGCAAGACTATGCCGATGTGGTGATCAAGCCACCCATCCTGTTCCTTGGCGCGATCGTACTTGGCTGCCTTTTGAGCTGGCTCGTGCCGCTCGGTCCCGGCCTTTTCTCGGGCAATACCCGCGCGCTCGGCGTGGGCGGCGGATTTGCGCTGATCGGGTTTGGCTTGTTCGTGGTTTCGGTGCGCAGGTTCTTTCAAGCCGGAACCAGCCTAGTCCCCGGCGAGCCGTCCACCGTGCTGCTCGATGCCGGCCCTTACCGCTTCACGCGCAACCCGATCTATATCAGCTTCGTGATCTTCTATTTCGGTCTCGCCATCATGCTGACCAGCGCCTGGATGCTCGTGCTGCTGATCCCGGTGCTGATCGTCCTGCAGCGCGGCGTGGTCGAGCGCGAGGAGGCCTATCTGCAGGCGAAGTTCGGCGAGGCCTATCGCAAGTATCAGGCGCGAGTCCCGCGCTGGCTCTGAGGGCGGGCCTCATGCTTCGAGACGCGCTCTTCGAGCGCTCCTCAGTATGAGGGAGTAGCCCTCATCCTGAGGAGGTGCGCAGCGCCGTCTCGAAGGGTGAGTCCCGAAGAGCTTACGAACAAACCTTCTCAAATATCCAGCTCGTCGGGCTTGGCGAATTCGGCGCGCTCCTGGATGAATTGGAAGCGCGCTTCCGGCTTGTTGCCCATGAGCTGCTCGACCACCTTTCCGGTGGCGGCACGGTCATCCTCGACGATCTCGACGCGAAGCAGGGTGCGGACGCTGCGGTCCATGGTCGTCTCTTTGAGCTGCTTCGGCAGCATCTCGCCCAAGCCCTTGAAACGGGAAACGTCGACCTTGCCTCTGCCGTTGAACTCGGACTTGAGCAGCTCGGCCTTATGCGCATCGTTCCGCGCGTACGCGGTCTTGGCGCCCTGGCTCAGGCGATAGAGCGGCGGCACGGCGAGATAGAGATGGCCGTTATCGATCAGCCCGCGCATCTCCCGGTAGAAGAAGGTAATGAGCAGCGAGGCGATATGAGCGCCGTCGACATCGGCGTCGGTCATGATCACGATTTTCTCGTAGCGAAGGTCCTGGTCGCGGTATTGCGTTCCCGTTCCGCAGCCGAGCGCCTGCACCAGATCGGCAATGAGCTGATTGTCGGCAAGCTTGGTCGAGCTTGCGCTCGCCACGTTCAGGATCTTGCCGCGCAAGGGAAGCACGGCCTGGGTCGCCCGGTCGCGCGCCTGCTTGGCCGAGCCGCCGGCTGAATCGCCCTCGACGATGAAGATCTCGGTGCCTTCCGCCGCGCTCAGCGCGCAGTCGGCGAGCTTGCCTGGAAGCCGCAAGCGGCGCGTCGCGGTCTGCCGGCCGATCTCTTTTTCCTTCTTGCGGCGAAGCCGCTCCTCGGCGCGGTCGACCACCCACTCGAGCAGGCGATTGGCCTGGGGCGGGTTGCCGGTCAGCCAATGGTCGAAGGCATCGCGCACCGTCGTCTCGACGATGCGGGTCGCTTCCTGGGTCGCAAGCCGGTCCTTGGTCTGGCCCTGGAACTCGGGCTCGCGGATGAAGAGAGAGAGGAGGGCGCAGCCGGTGGCGAGCACGTCCTCAGCCGTAAGCTGGGCGCTGCGCTTATTGCCGGTGAGCTCGCCATAGGCGCGCAAGCCCTTGACCAGGGCTGAGCGCAGGCCTGCTTCATGGGTACCGCCGTCGGGCGTGGGCACGGTGTTGCAGTAGGAGTTGAGGAAGCCGTCCTCGTTTGCGACCCAGGCGATGGCCCATTCGACCGCGCCATGGCCTTCGCGCTTGTTGCTTTTGCCGGTGAAGAACTCCTTGGTGACGGTCTCCAGGCCCTCGATGCGGTCTGCGAGAAAGTCCTTGAGGCCGCCTGGGAAGTGCAACACCGCGCTTTGCGGCGTGTCCTTGTCGCCGGCGAGCAGCGCCGCGGCGCAGGACCAGCGGATCTCGACGCCGCCGAACAGATACGACTTGGAGCGGGACATGCGGAACAGCCGCGCCGGCACGAACGCCGCGCCCTTGCCGAAAATCTTAGGATCAGGCTTGAAGCGGATCGTGGTGCCCCGCCGGTTCTTCACCGGTCCCAGGCTCTTCAGCGGGCCGTCCGGCTCTCCCCGCGTATAGGTCTGCCGGTAGAGCTTCTGCCCGCGCGCCACCTCGACCTCGAGGGTCTCCGACAGCGCGTTCACCACCGAGACGCCGACGCCGTGCAACCCGCCGCTCGTGTCATAGACCTTCGAGTTGAACTTGCCGCCGGAATGCAGCGTGGTCATGATCACTTCCAGCGCCGACTTCTTCTTGAACTTAGGGTGCGGGTCGACGGGAATGCCGCGGCCATTGTCGGTGACGCTCAGGAAGCCGTCGTCCTCGAAGCTCACCTCGATGCGGCTCGCATGCCCGGCAACCGCCTCGTCCATGGAATTGTCGAGCACCTCGGCGAAGAGGTGATGCAGCGCCTTCTCGTCGGTGCCGCCGATATACATGCCAGGGCGCCGGCGCACCGGCTCGAGCCCCTCGAGCACCTCGATGTCGGCTGCGGTATAGGCGTCGTCGGACGAAGCCCCGCCGTTCCGCTTTGCCTTGGCTGGCTTGGCGGCGGCGATCGGCTTCTTCTTCAGCTCGTCTTCGAGTTTGGCGAAGAGGTCGCGTGATGTTGCGGCTTTGCGCATGGTGTGCGCCGGTTCCAAACGAATCTACGAGATTGGGGACCCTCGTTAGCTCGCACGCATAGACGGCAATTTCAAGTGCGCTGCCGTTGCCGCATGCTCCCTCATGCTGAGGACGCGCCCGTAGGGCGCGTCTCGAAGCATGAGGCCTCACCCTTCGAGACGGGCACTTCGGCCCTCCTCAGGGTGAGGGCAAATTCATGCGATCTTGCCGCCGCCGTCCTTGGTGATGGCGAGCACCGAGGGACGCGGCGGCATGCTTTGGATCGAAGTCCGGCCAGCGCGTCGCCGGGTCCTTGAAGGTCGAGGCGCGTCCGAAGCCGATCAACGCCTCAGACCCGTCCGCGGCGGGATGCTGGACGGCGACGAACACCGTCTCGCCGTCAGGCGTGAAGCAGGGGCCGCAAAGCTCTGCCCCGATCGGGCAGCGGAAGAACAGCTTCGACGTCCGCCGCCGCTCGCCTTCGGTCTCGAGGGCGAACAGCCCATCCGACCTGCCGGTGCGCGGCCAGTTGTCGCCCTGGTCGGTCGAGATCCATAGGCGCCCCTGATTGTCGACCGCGGCGTTGTCGGGGCAGGCGAACCAGCCGTTGCTCGACGTATCGGGGTTCCACAGCGCACCAACCGCCTCGATGGCCGGGTCGCCGCATCGAACCAGCATCTCCCAGGCGAACACATCGGCGGCATGATCGCCGTCCGGCGGCGTCATCTCGATGATGTGGCCGAAGGCGTTATCGGCGCGCGGGTTCGCTGCGTTCACATCCTCCGGCTTGCGATTGGTGTTGTTGGTCAGGATGACATAGACGCGGCCGTTGACCTCGTTCGGCTGCACGTCCTCCGGCCGGTCCATGCGGGTCGCGCCGAGGAGATCGGCGGCGAGCCGCGCATCGATCACCACATCGGCCTGCGACTTGAAGCCGAAGTCCGGCGTGAGCCATTGCCTGCCGAAGACGAGCGGCAGCCACGTCACCTTTCCCTCGGCATCGAAGCGCGCCACCGACAGCGTGCCGTTCGACAACAGCGTCATGTTGGCGGCGCGGTTGTCCGGGTCGTAACGGCCGTCGGAGACGAAGCGATAGACATACTCGCCGCGCCCGTCATCGCCGCAATAGACGACGACGCGGCCATCCTTGTTGACCACGCACTCGGCGCCCTCGTGGCAGAAGCGGCCGAACGCGGTGTGCTTCACTGGAACGGAGGACGCATCGCTTGGATCGATCTCCACGATCCAGCCGAAGCGGTTCGGCTCGTTCGGCTCCTTGTCGACATTGAAGCGGTCGTGGAATTTGCCCCAGGCCTGCCAAAGCCCGGGAATGCCGTAACGGGCGTAGCTCTTGGCCTGGTCGCCGCCGAGGCCCTTGGGGCGGGCGCCTCCAGGCACGCATTGGTTCGACCAGAAATAGCCGTGGAAGTTCTCTTCCGCCGTGAGGTAGGTGCCCCACGGCGTCTTTCCGCCGGCGCAATTGTTGAGCGTGCCGAGGATGGTCTTGGCCGTCGGGTCGGCGCTCGTCTTGAGGCGCGCATCGCCCGCCGCCGGGCCGTCGACCTTCATCTCGGTGTTGCCTGGGCTGATGCGGCGGTTGTACTTGCTGTCGAGCACGACGCGCCAATCCTCGCCCTCGCGCGCGATCTCGACGATGCTTACCCCATGCGCCGCCATCTCGATGTCGACGAGCTCGGCCGTCATGTCCTCGAAGCCTGAGGTGTCCTGGCGCTTGCTGATGCCTGGGAACATCACCTCTTCGTTAGTGTATTCGTGATTGACGCAGAGCAGGCCGCGCTTGCCGCTGTCATCGAGCGGGAAGAAGGCGACATAGTCGTTGTTGTAGCCGAATTGCTTCAATTGCGCGGCAGCACTCTGCGCCGTCGGGTTGAAGGCCGGTGAATCGGCAAAGAGCGGGTCGCCCCATCTGAGCAGCACCTGGCCGCGATAGCCAGGCGCGACGTGGTGGTTCGCATCGATGCCGGCCGTCGAGCTCCTCGAAGTCGAAGCGGTCGCCCGCGGCTTCTGCCTTGGCGCTGCCTGCGGCAAGCGCGGCCGGGCCGAACAGGGCAGCTGAGGCGGCAACGCCGAGCGTGCCGCGCATAATGTCGCGCCGGCTGTAGCGCTTGACGATGATATCGCCGATGGTTTCCCCAGAATCTGGGCTGCGCGGAATATCGTCATGGGCCTCGGCTGCCGCGGCCCTGTTGCAGAAGATGTCGTGTTTCGCCATATGCAAAGATATCCATGCACCGAAGACAGAAGCAAATTAGAGCGGTGCCATGACAGATTTGCGAAGAGGAATGAGCGTTGGCTGAGCACACCCCGATCTGCAATTTTGGCTGGAAGGCGCCGTCCTTCTCGCTCCCCGGCGTTGACGGCAAGACCTACAGCCTCGACGGGCTGAAGGGCGAGAACGGCACGCTTCTGATGTTCATCTGCAATCACTGCCCTTACGTGAAGGCGGTGATCGACCGCATCGTGCGCGATGCGAACGAGCTCAAGCGCTATGGCATCAACACCGTGGCCATCTCCTCGAACGACGTCGCTCACTATCCCGAAGACTCCTTCGACAACATGAAGCGGTTCGCCAAAGAGCACGGCTTCACCTTCCCCTATCTCTACGACGAGAGCCAGGAGGTGGCGCGCGCCTATGACGCGGTGTGTACGCCGGACTTTTTCGGCTTCAACGGCAAGCTCGAGCTGCAATATCGCGGCCGCCTCGATGCGAGCCGTAAAGAGGCAGGCCCCGCGGACGCGCGCCGCGAGCTGTTCGAGGCGATGAGAGAGATCGCCGAGACGGGGAGGGGACCGCGCGAGCAGACGGCCTCCATGGGCTGCTCCATCAAGTGGAAGGCCGCTTGAGGACGCCTCACCATGAGGGGCCCGCGGAACGCGGCCGTCTCGAAGGGCGATCTTGTGCTTCGAGACGCGGCCTCACGGCCGCTCCTCAGCATGAGGTAGCCGCCATTAACCTCCGCTTAAGCTTACCCCTTTCCCGTTTGTTTACCGGGCCCTCCCTACACTTTGCCTCAAATGAGGGAGAGTTCGGCAATGACGATCATGCGCTACGCGATTCTGGTCACGATCACCGTGGCCTCGCTGTGCGGCGTGATGGATGCAAGCGCCGGCAGCGGCCAGAGGTTCCTGGTCGATGCCGGCCAGAGTGCAGCCGCTCCTCAGGACTTCTACCTGTGGATGCTCGCCGGCATCGCGCTCCTTACCAGCGTGTCGCTCTACCGCTTCGTGGCGTTCGGCATCCCGACGCTGCTCGCGGGCTGGTACGCGAGCAACAAGCAGTGGCTCTACACGCTGCTCTTCGCGGCGATGATTTGGGGCGTGTTCTATTGGATGTGAGGGAAGCTTAGACGGGGGAGCCTGGCAGGGACCTTCGGCAATCGCCTCATCCCGTGTCCTAAGGGGGTTACACGGGCGAGGGGGTCAAGATGGGCCTAGCAGCCTGGCGGAAAGTGGGGCGGCCAATCGTTCGGCCGCCCCATTCGCTTTGGTCCCCCCAAGGACCACGCGTCAAACGCTGTAATACATGTCGAACTCGATCGGGTGCGGCATCATCTCGAACCGCTCCACCTCTTCCATCCTGAGCTCGAGATAGGCATCGATGGCATCGTCGGTGAAGACGTTGCCCTTCTTCAGGAAGGCGCGGTCCTGGTCGAGCGACTCGCAGGCCTCGCGGAGCGAGCCGCACACGGTCGGCACCTTCTCCAGCTCTTCCGGCGGCAGGTCGTACAGGTTCTTGTCGATCGGATCGCCGGGATTGAGCTTGTTCTCGATGCCGTCGAGGCCGGCCATCAGCATGGCGGCGAAGGCGAGATAGGGGTTCGCACCCGGATCGGGGAAACGGACCTCGACGCGCTTGGCCTTCGGGCCCGATCCCAGCGGAATACGGCAGGACGCCGAGCGGTTGCGCGAGGAATAGGCGAGCAGCACCGGCGCCTCGTAACCCGGCACCAGCCGCTTGTAGGAGTTGGTGAGCGGGTTGGTGTAGGCGTTGAGCGCCTTGGCGTGCTTCAGGATGCCGCCGATATACCAGAGCGCCATGTCGGAAAGGTCGGCGTATTTGTCGCCGGCGAACATCGGCTTGCCGTCCTTCCAGATCGACTGGTGGGTGTGCATGCCCGAGCCGTTGTCGCCGAACACCGGCTTCGGCATGAAGGTCGCCGTCTTGCCGTAGGCCTGCGCCACGTTGTGGATCACGTATTTGTAGATCTGCATCGAGTTGGCCATCTTGACCAACGGTCCGAACTTGATGCCGAGCTCGTGCTGCGCCGCGCCAACCTCGTGGTGATGCTTCTCGGTGACCACGCCCATATCGGCCATGACCGAGAGCATCTCCGAGCGGAGGTCTTGCGCCGAGTTGACCGGAGGCACCGGGAAGTAGCCGCCCTTGGTGCGAGGACGGTGGCCGAGATTGCCCATCTCATATTCGGTGTCCATGTTCGTGGGCAGCTCGATCGAGTCGATCTTGTAGCCGCAATTGAACGGATCGGCGGCGAAGCGGACGTCGTCGAATACGAAGAACTCGGCTTCCGGACCGAACACCGCGGTGTCTCCGGCACCTGTCTGCTGGAGATAGGCCATCGCCTTGCCGGCGATGCCGCGCGGATCTCGCTCGTAAGGCTCGTTGGTCAGGGGCTCGAGCACGTCGCAGAACACGGCAAGCGTGCTTTGCGCGAAGAACGGGTCGATCACGGCAGACGAGGTGTCCGGCATGAGCTTCATGTCCGACTCGTTGATCACCTTCCAGCCGGCGATAGAGGAGCCGTCGAACATGATGCCATCGGTGAAGGCTTCTTCGTCCATCTCGCGCGCGTCCATGGTGACGTGCTGCATCTTGCCCCGCGGATCGGTGAAGCGGAGGTCGACATATTTGATCTCGTCGTCTTTGATTTTTTTCACTACTTGCTTGGCGTCCATTTCACTCCCCTGTTCTTCGCATGTTTGATGCCGCCGCGCAGGGTTATGGCGAAGCGGCGCAACTGGTTTCGAACTCGCCGGCTAATCGGCGCGCTGGCTCCTCCTAGCGGTCCTCGTCAAATAGCATCATTCCCGGTTTCGCCGGTGCGGATGCGCACGGCTTCTTCCACATTCGACACGAAAATCTTCCCGTCGCCGATGCGGCCGGTCTTCGCGGACGCGATGATCGCGTCGATCGCCTTTTCCACCATGGTGTCGCCAAGCACGAGCTCGAGCTTCACCTTTGGCAGGAAGTCGACCACGTACTCGGCGCCGCGATAGAGTTCGGTATGGCCCTTCTGGCGGCCGAACCCTTTGGCTTCCGTGACGGTGATTCCCTGCAATCCGATTTCTTGCAGGGCCTCTTTTACCTCGTCCAGCTTGAACGGTTTAATGATTGCTTCGATTTTTTTCATGCTTTCCACCGCACCTCCCCTTTGGGCATACGAGAACACCTAAGCCGCGCGCTATCGCCCGTAGCCTGCTGGACACCTGCCGCCGCCCAAGCACGCCCTATGCCAATCTTGTCAGGGGGAATGTTCCTTCCGATTCCAACGCTTTATGGCCTGGCGCCGCTCGAGGGCGGCGCTGCCTCGAAACGTATAGCCTAAGAATTGGGCATCATGCATAGGATTTCATCAGGCCCCTTTCCGAGGGTGCCGTTTTCATTTTCGTTGGGGCTTTGCGATATCGTGCGACCGATGATCGAGCTGCTGACCTCCGAGGAAATGGGCCAAGCCGATCGCCTTACCATTGAGGGCGGGGTGCCTGGCCGCGTGCTCATGGAGAATGCAGGCCGCGCGGTGGCCGATGAGGTTTCCATCCGCTTTCCGGATGCGCGCAGCGTCGCGGTGCTTTGCGGCCCCGGCAACAATGGCGGCGACGGATTCGTCGCTGCCCGCCATTTGGTCGAACGAGGTTATGCGGTCAGGCTTGGCTTTACCGGCGACCCATCGCGACTGCCGCAGGATGCGGCAGCGATGGCCAAGCTATGGGCAGGCGCCGTCGAGCCTTTGCATCGAGACCTCCTGGCCAAGGCGGACGTCGTGGTCGATGCCTTGTTCGGGGCAGGGCTGGCGCGGCCCATCGAAGGCGATCTTGCCGGGTTGATCGAGGCAGTGAATAGAAGCGGCCTTCCCGTGATCGCCGTGGATGTGCCGAGCGGCGTCGACGGCACCACCGGCGCGGTCAAGGGCGTGGCGATCGAAGCGGCGGCGACAGTCACCTTCTTTCGTCTGAAGCCCGGGCATCTGCTCTTGCCGGGGCGCGATCTCTGCGGCGAGACACGCATCGCCGACATCGGCATCCCTGACAGCGTGCTCGAGATCATCAAACCAAAGTCCTTCGCCAACGAGCCGGCGCTATGGCTGGCGCAGTTTCCCTGGCCGCAGCCGCAAGGCCATAAATATGCCCGCGGTCACGCCGTGGTCGCCTCAGGTCCCGCCTTCTCGACCGGTGCGGCAAGGCTCGGCGCCATGGGCGCGTTGCGCGCGGGCGCAGGGCTCGTCACCGTCGCCTCGCCCAAGGAGGCGGTGGCGGTCAACGCCGCGCAACTCACGGCGATCATGGTGCGTCCCGTAGACGATGCGAACGACCTCGCCGGCCTCCTCGCCGACGAGCGCAAGAATGCCGTCTTGATCGGCCCAGGCGTTGGCGTCGGCGAGCGCACCAAGGCGATGGTGCTTGCCGCGCTCGCGAGCAACGCCGCCGTCGTGCTCGACGCCGACGCGATCACTTCGTTTGCCGATGATGCCGCCGCGCTGTTCGCACAAATTCTCTCGCGCACGGCGCCGGTGGCGCTCACACCTCACGAAGGCGAATTCGCGCGCCTGTTCGGTGCGATCGGGGAGGGGGGCAGGCTCGACGCCGCCCGCGCCGCAGCCGCGCGCTCAGGCGCGATCGTGCTGTTGAAGGGCTCCGACACCATCGTCGCCGCGCCTGACGGCAGAGCGTCGATCAACGCCACGTCCAGCCCCTGGCTCGCCACCGCCGGCACCGGCGATGTGCTTGCCGGCATCGTGCTCGGTTTCTTGGCGCAGCGCATGGAGCCCTTCGAAGGCGTCTCTGCGTCGGTCTGGGTGCATGGGCGCGCGGCGCAGCTCTTCGGTCCGGGCCTGATTGCCGAAGATCTCCCCAAGATGCTTCCCGCGGTCCTGGAAGAATTGGGAGAAATGGCCGAAAATGGCGGGTGAAAAGCTCGTCTTGGCTCAAGGTCAGTTCACCAGGTGACCCTATGTTGACACAGTGCGACCTTATGGGGGACATGGGAGTCGGAGGGGGCCGAAAAGGCCAGGGTCCCGCTCGTTGAGCTCATGACCAGACGCTGCCTATTCCTTTGCGGTCTTGTGTTCGTCCTCATCGTTAGGGCGATCCCGGCCGGTGCCGATGACGCGACGCTGCTGCGCGCCCGCGAGGGAGCGGCGGCGCTGTTGCGCGGGCAGTACGACAAGGCCGTCACCGCCTATAACGAGGCGCTGACCAATCCAGAGATCGCCGATTTCGTTAAATCGAGCATCTACAGCGATCGCGGCGTCGCCAAATGGCGTCTGAAGCAGACCAAGGAAGCCGTCGACGATTTCAACCAGTCGATCCAGATCTCGCCCGAGAACGCGTCGGTCTACAACAACCGCGGCAATGCGCTTATGGATCTCGGCCACCCCGACGAGGCGGTGAAGGATTTCGACCGCGCCATCGCGCTCTCGCCGAATTACGGCGCGGCCTACAACAACCGCGGCAACGCCCATGCCGCGCTCTCCCAATACGAGCCGGCCTTCCAGGACTATCGCAGAGCAGTCGAGCTGATGCCGACCAGCGCCGTCGCCCTCAACGGACGCGGCAAGGCGCATGCCGCGCTACAGCGCTATCACGCAGCGGTGCGCGACTACTCGCGCGCGCTCGCCCTTAACACCAAATACGACGCCGCCTATGAGAACCGCGGCGAGGCTCGTCTTGCGCTCGAGCAATATGGCGGGGCTGCCGAAGATTTCACGCAAGTCCTCGCCACCAAGCCAGACCAGCCGGACGTGCTCCTTCTGCGGGCCAAGGCCTATGCCGCCGACAAGAAGTACAACACCGCGGTCGATGATCTCAGCAAGGCGATCACGCTCAAGCCTGACCTCGCCGACGCCTATATCGAACGCGGCGAGGTATACACGCAGGTGCGCCGCCTGCCCGATGCCATCGCCGATTTCACCCGCGCCATCGAGCTCGCTCCGCAAAACCCGAAGGCTTATGCCATGCGTGCCGAGGCAAGGATGAAGGCCGCTCCGCCGAAGCAAGCCGGAGCCGGCGACCACCGTTGCCAAGCAGCCCGCCCCAGCCGATCCGAACGCTGCCGCGCCCGGCGCGGTCGCCTCTGCCGATCCGAACGCCGCTATACCCGGCGCGACGCCTGCCGACCCGAATGCCGTTCCGCCTGTCGATCCGAATGCCGCAATTCCTCCGGTCGATCCGAACGCGGTTCCTCCTGGCGCAACGGCAGCCGCCGATCCGAACGCCGCAGCACCAGCCGATCCGAACGCCGCGGCAGTTCCTGACGATCCAAATGCGGTTCCAGGCACGGCGACCGCGGCCGCTGATCCTAATGCAGCAGTGGCTCCTGTCGATCCGAATGCCGCTGCGCCTGGCGCCCCCACGCCCGCCGACCCAAACGCCCCGGCTACTCCTGCTGATCCAAACGCCGTAGCGGCTCCAGCCGATCCGAACACGGCTACGCCGGCCACGACGACTGGCGCCGATCCGAATGCCGCAGCGCCCGCAGACCCCAATGCCGCGCCCGGAACCGAAGCCGCCGCCCCGGTCGTCCAGCCTGACGACGAGGCGCTGAAGGACGTTCAGCAGGCGCTCGCCATTGCCCCTGACGATCCGGTCGCCTTGCGCCTCCGCGGCGATTTCTATCAAGCCACCGGCAAGACGGCGGAAGCGATTGCCGATTACCAGGCCGCGCTCGCCAAGGATCCCTTCCAGAGCGAAAGCCGGGATGCGCTGGAGAAGCTCGGCCAGGAAGTGCCGCCAGAGCAGGGACAGCCTTTGGGTGAGCCGGTTGCCGACTGGGTCGTCACCGAGCCGTCGCCAGGGCGCTACGTCGCCACCAACCCGAAATACAAGAAGCTGCGCGCCGAGCTTGAGATGTTCGGTGCCGGCAAGCCCAAGATCATCGAATGGAGTCAGATGAAGGATTCGCTCGCCGGCATCGGTCTCTTGCGCTACGCCGCCGGCGGTCTTGGCGAGGGGACGGAACAGGAGCTGGTCTACACCGCCGTCATCGACCTCTATGCCAACAAGGTGGTTTCGATCGAGCCCTATAGCTGGGGGACGAATACGGCCAAGTGGGACTGGCAGGCCTATTCCGTGGTGGTGACCGATCCTGACGGCAATACCAACGAGCTCAAGCTGCGGAAACCGAGAACGAGGCCGGTCGCGCGCGAAGGCGGCGGGTTCTTCGACGGCGGGCAGCCCCAGGGCCGCAGGCGCGGCGGAGGCGGCGGCGGCGGCGGCGGAGGAGGAGGGGGCGGCTGGTTCCGCTGATCCGACCTGCCATCTCCGGCTTGACCGGGCGATCTCCGCCAGGAAATAGCCCTCAATCGCCGGGATAACCCGATGCCCGATTCGGCGGGCAACGGGAATGTCATGACCCTCTTTCTTGCCAGCGTGCGCGACGTGGCCGAAGCCGAGATCGCGCGTCTCGCCGGCGCCGACATCATCGACCTGAAAGATCCTGCGCAAGGCGCGCTTGGTGCTGTCGATTCCGAAACCACCAGGTCCGTCGTGGACTTGATCGCCGGACGCGTGCCGGTCAGCGCCACCATCGGCGATCTGCCGATGCAGTCCGAAGCGATCCGCGGCGCGGTCATCGAGCGCGCGGCCTGCGGTGTCGACTACGTCAAGTTCGGGCTGTTTCCCGGCGGTGACCCGCAAGCCTGCTTCCAAGCGCTTCGTCCCATCGCGCTCCGCGTGCGCCTCATCCTCGTGCTGTTCGCCGACGCACTGCCTACCTTCGATGCCGTGGCCGCTGCGTCGGACATGGGGGCCACCGGCATCATGCTCGACACCGCCGACAAGCATGCGGGCTCGCTTCTCACCCATCTCGACCCCTCCGGCATCGACGGCTTCGTCGCCCACGCCAAGGACCAGGGCTTGATGGCGGGTCTTGCCGGCTCGCTCAAAGCAGCCGATGTACCGGAGCTGCTGACGCCTCTCGCCGGACCTCCTAGGCTTTCGCGGCGCACTTTGCCGGGGGCGGCGCAGCGCATCGCTCGATCCCGCCTCCTGCGCGTCCATCCGCGCCCTGATCCCGCGCATCGAGCCGCTGGCGGAAACCAAGCCAAGCGCAAGAATGACCGAAGCCGCCGCTCAGGCGTTATGCTAGGCATCAGCCGATTTGGCTTCGACGGAGTTCCAATGCCGACGGTAGAAGAACGGACAACACGCGCCGGCCGCGTATCGACCGGCGGCACATCCACCGATGCGCCCTACGACCGCGTCTTCGTGCACGATTTGGTGCTCGATGCCGAGATCGGCGTCTACACCCATGAGAAGGGCGTCACTCAGCGCGCGCGCTTCTCGGTGGATATCGAGGTCACGCCGGCCAGTCAGGCGATCGACGATCAGATCGAGCGCGTGCTCGACTACGACACGATCATCGCCACCATCAAGACCATCCTCGCCGAGGGTCACATCAACCTGGTCGAGACCCTGGCCGACGAGATTGCCACGCGCTGCCTTGCGCACCCCCGCGCCGCCTCGGTGAAGGTCAAGATCGAGAAGCTCGACAAGGAGCCTGGCGCCGTCGGCGTCGAGATCGTGCGCCGGCGCGAGCGGACCTGATGACGGCCCAAGCTCTTCCGGCCGACGCCGCCCGGCGCGGTCTCGCGCCGCAACCAGGCCTCGCCGTGGTGAAGCTCGGCGGCAGCGTGGTGCGTTCGCGCGAGCTCTCCGACTGGCTCGATGTCATTGCCGCGAGCCCGCTGCCGATCGTCGTCGTGCCTGGAGGAGGAGCCTTGGCCGACGAGGTGCGGTCTGCGCAAACCAAGCTCGGCTTCGGCGACGGCGCTGCGCACCGCATGGCGCTGCTTGCCATGGACCAGCTCGCCTGGGCCATTGCGGGCTTACGCTCCGGCTTCGAGGTCGGCGATACCGAGGAGGCCTTGCGGCGAACCCTTAGCCAGGGACGCGTTGCGGTATGGGCGCCTTACAGCCTCGTGGCCAATCGCGCTGACATTCCCCAATCCTGGACCGTGACCTCGGACAGTCTCGCGCTCTGGCTCGGCCGGCGCCTCGGGGCCGAACGCTGCTATGTCATCAAATCCATCGAGCGGAAGCGCGCCGATGTTCAGCGCCGAGCAGCTCGCCCGCGACGGCGTCGTCGATGAAGCCTTCCCCTCCATGTTCAGGGACGCAGGCTTTCCCGCCTTCCTCCTTGGCCGCGGCGATCAGGCGGCGCTTGCCGCGAGCCTCTCGGCTCCAGGCGACACCGCTTGCGGCGCAACCATCGACTAACGCCAATGCGTTAAGAACGAGCCCCAGCCCTCGCTCTTCCAAGCAGGGCGGGGTAGAAGTCGGCTCAAGATGGCTGAAAGCATCCTCTTCCTCACCGGACACCTCGCGCGGCCGAGGCTAGAGGCCGTGCTCGAAGGCATGAAGCCGGACTTCGACTGGAAGGTGCTCGACATCGGGGTGAAGGTCGCGGCGCTGATGACGGAGGTGATCATCATGCGGCGGCTTGAGAAGCCGGTCGAGGCCGGCAAGATCATGCTGCCCGGCCGCTGCCGCGCCGATCTCGACCGCTTGAGCGCGCATTACGGGGTGCCGGTCGTGCGCGGGCCGGAAGAGGTCAAGGATATTCCCGTCTATTTCGGCCGCGCCCGCAAGGCGTCGGACATGACCAAATACGATATCCAGATCTTCGCCGAGATCATCGACGCAACGACCATGACCATCGAGGAGATTCTGGAACGGGCCGAGGATTACTCACACAAGGGCGCCGACGTGATCGATCTCGGCTGCCTTCCCGACACGCCCTTTCCGCATCTCGAGGAGGCGATCGGCGTGCTCAAGGAGCACGGCTACAAATCGAGCGTCGACTCCGCGGATCCTGATGAGCTGTTGCGCGGAGGCAAGGCAGGCGCCGACTATCTGCTCAGCCTCAACGAGGAGACGCTGCACATCGCCGATCAAGTGGCCTCGACGCCGGTGCTGATCCCCAAGGATCATGGCGACATGGCCTCGCTCTATCGCGCCATGGACGCGCTCGACAAGAAAGGCCGCGCCTATCTCGCCGACCCCGTCCTCGATCCCATCAATTTCGGTTTCATGACCTCGCTGGAGCGCTATGCCGAGCTTCGGCGTGAGCGGCCGCAATGCGAGATCCTGCTCGGCACCGGCAATCTCACCGAGCTCACCGACGCCGATACGACCGGGACCACCGCCATGCTGCTCGGCATCGCCTCGGAGCTGCGCATCAGGAATGTCCTTGTCGTGCAGGTGAGCCCCCATACCAGGCGCACCTACGAAGAGCACGATATCGCGAGGCGCATGATGTTCGCCTCGCGCGCCGATGCCGAGCTGCCCAAGGGCTACACCGACGAGCTCCTCTGCCTGCATGCGCGCCGACCGTTTCCCTTGACGGCGGAGGAGATTGCCGAGGCCGCAAAGGAGGTACGCGACAAGAATTTCCGCATCGAGATCGCCGAGGACGGCATCCACATCTTCAACCGCGATGGGCATCACGTGGCGCAAGATGCCTTCGCACTGTTTGCCAAGCTCGGCGTCGACGAGGACGGGCCTCACGCCTTCTATCTCGGCGCTGAGCTCGCTCGCGCGGAGATCGCCTGGCGGCTTGGGAAGCGCTACGCTCAGGACGAGCCGCTCGCCTGGGGCGTGGCGGCGGACGCGCCGGCCGACGACAGAACGAGACTGAAAGAGGCAGGTCACACGCTGATCGCCAAGAAGAAGCGCCAGGCCTCTTGAGGCAAGGCAGCCAATCCGGAGGACACGCCATGCCGATGATCCGCGAGACCATCGTCACCACCCTCAACGCCGAGGGGGAGGTTCATATCGCCCCGCTCGGCCTGATCGCAGGCGAAGAGGGGTGGATCCTCGCGCCGTTCAAGCCCTCCACCACGCTCGACAATCTCCGTGCCAATCCTTACGCTGTGGCGAACTTCACTGACGACGTGCTCATCTTCGCCGGCTGCCTCACCGGCAATCGCCACTGGCCGACGCGGCCGGCAACCCGCGTGCCTGGCGCCATCCTCGACGGCGCGCTCGCCCATGCCGAGCTGAAGGTCGATTACATCGAGGAGGACGAGCAGCGCCCGCGCTTCCACTGCAAGGTGCTGTTCGAGGCGAGCCATGCGCCGTTCCAGGGCTTCAACCGCGCGCAAGCCGCGGTGATCGAGGCGGCGATCCTGGCGAGCCGCCTGCATATGCTGCCGCGCGACAAGATCGAGCGCGAGCTTGGCTATCTCCAGATCGCGGTGGAGAAGACCGCAGGTCCCCGCGAGCACGAGGCCTGGCGGCTGCTTGTCGAGAAGATCGAAGACCACTACAAGCACGCCTCGTCCGAGCAGCGCTAGGGTCCGCAATGAATGAAGTGAGGGAAGTCACCGGCACGGCTTTTGTCGTTGCCGAATTCCGCGCCCGCGAGAACGCCGAGCCGCATCCGCTCTACCTCGATCCGATCGTTCCCATCTTTCTCGATGACCGAACGCGGCGGGCGGCCGATGCCATTTCAGACGGGTTCCCGGCTGCGGCAACCAATGTCAGGCTCAGGACGCGTTACCTCGACGACCGGCTGGACGAGCATCTCGCTCGCGGCTTTCAACAGGTCGTCATCCTCGGCGCCGGGCTCGACACGCGAGCCGCGCGGAAGCGCGTCCCAGGCGTTGTCTATTTCGAGATCGATGACGCGAGAACCTTGAGCTTCAAAGAGGCGCGGCTCGCGGAAATGCAACATCCCCGCCGAAGTCACCTACATCCCCGGCGACTACGTCGCCGCCGGCGTGCTCGGTCTGCTGGAGAGGAACGGCTTCAAACGCGCATTGCCCACCTTCTTCATCTGGGAGGGCAATACGATGTATTTGACCAAGGGCCCGGTGATGCAGGTCCTGGCCGAGCTGAGGGAGGGCGTGCCCGCCTTCGGCCTCTCCTTCGATTTTATGGATTGGGCGGTGGTCGGACGGACGACCGGCGACGCGCACGTCACGACCTTCGTCGAGCGCTTCGCGGCCATGGGCGCGCCCTGGCATCTCGGCATCGATGACTTACCGGCTCTTGCGCAAGAGGCGCGGCTGGCCGTTGCCGACGTGACGACGGTGGCGGAGCTCCACCACACCTATTGGCCCGGCCGTCCCTTGGATTCCGTTATGTATGAGCACTATTCGCTCTGCACGCTGAAGCCGAATGACTAGCCGCGTCGATTACGGCCGCAGTCCGAGATAGGGCCTGTTGTAGCGGGCGTCGACGCAGTACTGGCCGTTCCAGTAGCGATATTCGCCGCAGCTTGCCGGACGCGGAGGCGGCACCACGATGACCGGCTCCTGGACCACGACGGGCGGCACGACAGGGACGGCAGGCGGCACCACGACGACCGGCGGAGCCCCGTAGGGGTACTGCCGGTAATAGCGGCGCGGAAAGATCTGAACCTTTTGCACGAGACCGCCTTCGGCCGCCGTAGGCGCGGTGAGGACGGTGCCGGGGGCAGCCTGGCTCGATGCGGCTGCGAAAATCAGGCCGGCGATGATCGCCACGACGGCAATGAGACCATGACGCATGTGACGCTCCGTCTTTTTCGGTTCTATCCCTGCGCCAACAATAAGCCGAAGCGTATCGCAGCGCGATGACCAATCCTTGCGGCGATGCCGTCAGGAGGGGCCTTGGTTAACCGCCTGCCTCGGTCTTTGCCGGGCGGGCATGCCTGGCGATCTTGCGGATCAGGCGGACGGCAAACCACAGGAACACTGCGACCACCACAACGGCAATGACCGGTGCTGCGAGCGCAAGCAACGACACGAGCAGCGAGCCGCCGAGCTCCGCCGTGGCGATGACCGGGTTGCCGACGCCTGCCGTGAACATTGTGGACTTCGCCCTGAGCAGTGCCGTCACTCCTTGCGTCACTCCGGCGATGCCGCCGCCGGCGATGATCGCCGTGGTCCATTTCAGCATCGGCGAGACGTCGGTCATCACCGCCGCAGACACGATGGTCCCGGCGACGAAGGCCGCCGGGGTGGCGAGCGTATCGAGCAGATTGTCGACCCCGGGGATGTAGTAGGCGAGGATCTCCACCACCGCCGCGACGCCGAGCATGGCAAGCGCCGGCGCCGTACCAAGCCAGGCGAAATTCTCGCCAAGCGGGAGGTGGCCGCTATAGGCCGCGGCGCTCGTGATCAGCATCGGCAGGAACACGCGAAAGCCCGTTGCGGCGGCGAGCCCGATGCCAAGGGCGATTGAGAGTGCGAGATCGGAGTCGGTCATGGTGTCTTGCCCTATAATGACCGCGCCCCATGGGGGAGGGAGCCGCGGCACATATATGGTGATGCTCGACGCTTTCCGAGGGGTCGCCCATTCATCGGCCAAATAATGCCTTGGTCGCGGGGAATGATGCCGCCTGGTTGCCCGACTCGCTTGGCCTTTGGGGCATATAAGGGTGCGCCGACCACCATGGTTTGCAAGAACAGGCTTCGGCCGTCAGGCCTGCTGCTGACGGCGCTCCTCACAGCTTGGTGCTTTGCCGGCCTTGCGGCCGCCGCGGAAACTGCTGCGCCACAAGGATGCGTCGTCGCGCCGAAATCGCCGCTCGTGGTCAATGTGCGCGACAAAGGCGCGAAGGGCGACGGCCGCACCGACGATACCGTTTCCATTCAGGCGGCGATCGATGAGGTCGGCGGCACGGGGGGAACTGTGCTCGTGCCGGGCGGCACCTACATGGTCGAAGTGGTGGACAGACAGCGCCGCGTCACGCTCAAGAGCGACATGACGCTGAAGCTCGCCAACGATGCGGTCCTCAAGGCGTTCCCCAACGACTCGCGCAAATATGCCGTGCTCTCCATCGCGGACGTGTCGAACGTCACCGTGGTGGGAGGTACGCTCGAAGGCGACCGTGCCGAGCACAAGGGCAAGGACGGCGAAGCGGGGATGGGCATACGCATCTCTCACGGCGCCAAGCGCATCACCGTCAGCGGCGTGACCGCGCGCAAGATGTGGGGCGACGGCTTCTATGTCGAAGGCGCCAAGGACACCAAATTCTGCGACGTCATCGCCGACAATAACCGCCGCCAGGGTCTATCCATCATCGAGGCCAACGGCGTGCTGGTGACCGACTCCGTGTTCAAGAACACGCATGGCACACGGCCTAGCGCCGGCATAGACCTTGAGCCTGACGAAGCCTCGCAGAAGATCGTCAATGTCCGCATCCAGAATTCGAAGTTCATCGACAATGCCGGACCCGGCATCCAGATCGCCGGGAAGCGCGGCGCCGTCGCCAAGGTCGAGCTTGCGCGCAATATGTTCCGGGGCAATCGCCCGATACTCGTCGAGAATGCTCCGGCGGTGCTTGCTTCGGCGATCTGCGACAATCGTCAGGTCACGTCGCAGACGGCGCGGCAGGAGGGCCCTTACGCCTTCGCCGACACGGTCGATGTCGTCGTCCACCAGAACGACTGCGAGGAGGGACGGGACATGCGCTTCGAGGTGAACCGGAATACGCGCAAGAAGAAAAAGTAAGCGTCATTCGCGTTTCGCGGCGAGCAGGGCGACGGAGACGGCTGGAGCACAGCGCGCTGCCGTCTCGCGCGCTTCGGGCGCCGCGTCGATGATCTCCGCGAAATCGAGATAGGGCCGTCCGAGCCGCTCAGCCAGGGCCTTTGCCACGAAGCGCCCGCACCCCGCGCCGACGACCGGCGTGGCCCGGGGAAGTGCGTATCGCTCGGCGAGACCGCGGGCAGCATGCTCGATCTCGGCGAGTTGGCAGTCTGCGAAATAGCGGGCAAGCGCTATCCACTCTCCAAGCTCTGTCTCGCTCGCGTCGCGCCCAAGCATGCGGGCGAGCCGCGCTGCGCTCTCGGGTCCGCTCTTTCCGCGCTGATCTGCGGCCGGGTAGGGGTCGGCGTCGCCGGGAAGGTCGCCGGTGAGCCGCCAGACATCGGCCATGGTGGCGAAGCGCTCCGCGGCGATGCGCTGCACACGACCCTTGAAGGGTGCGCTGCGGGCTATCGCCATCACCGGCGTGCGCACCACGCCGGTATAGAGAAGCTCGCCTTCGGTCAGCCGCTCGGCATCGGTGGCGCCACGCGCGGCGACCGCGCCGTCTTTGATCGGGATGAGGTCTGTGGTGGTGGTACCCACGTCCACGAGTAGTGCATCGCCCAGGGTCTGTGCGATCAGCGCCGCGGTCGCATGCCAATTGGCTGAGGCGACCTCAAGCGTCCGCCCCTTGGCAACCTCAGGATCGAGAAAGCCGGAGCTGCCCGCATAGACACGAAGCGTCTGGCCCGCCGCGACCCTCTGCATCAGCGCGACCAGGTAGTCCACGCCTTCCGCCCGGTCGCCGAACACGTCGGACAATTCGCCGGTCATGGTGACGGCATGCACAGCCGGTGAGGAGACAAGCGGCAGTGCCGCCTCGACCGCAACATCGAATTTGCGGCGCTCAGCAATGATCGGGCAGGGGATTTGCGCGACATGAACCACGCGCCCGCCGTCGATGCGCGCGAGCTTCACATTGGCGCCGCCAAGATCCCAGCCAAAGGCCCGTGTCATTCCGTCTCACCTTGTCATTCCCGCAAAGGCGGGAATTCAGTAATCACCGCTCTTAGATCATTTTTCGAGCGCTGAGCTTACTGGATTGCCCGGTCAAGCCGGGCAATGACAAGTGGTAGAGTAGTGGAATGAGCACCATGAACGACTTCGCCATCATCCCCGCCATCGACCTGAAAGGCGGTGCTGTGGTCCATGCCAGTGGCGGGATGCGCGCCGCATACCGGCCGATCGAGACGCCGCTTGGCTCCGCCGCCGATGCGATCGCCATCGCCCGCGCCCTTCTCGCCGTGAGCGAGGCGCCGGCGCTCTACATCGCCGACCTCGACGCCATCGAAGGTGTCGGCAATCATTTCGAGCTCTGCCGCGATCTCTCGAGCGCGCTACCGCACACGGCGCTGTGGATCGATGCCGGCTTCTCCAACGTCACCGATTGCGCCTTCTGGCTGCCGCTCGGCGCGACATTGGTCATCGGCACTGAAAGCTTGAGCTTCGCCGAGGATTGGCAGGAGCTACGCGCCACCTTCGGCGAGAGCCTGATGCTGTCGCTCGACTTCGACGCGGAGGGGCAGCGCGGGCCCGCCGGGCTGTTTGCCGAGCCTGCCCATTGGCCCGAGCGGATCATTGCCATGAGCCTCGATCGCGTCGGCACCGGCGAGGGTCCCGACCTCGAGCTGCTGCGCGGCGTGGTGGAACGCGCCGGGTCGCGATCGGTCTACGCCTCCGGCGGCATGCGCGACATTGGCGATCTTGAAGCCGCCGCCGAGGCAGGTGCCGGAGGCGCGCTGATCGCCACCGCGCTCCATCGCGGCGCGGTCACGCAAAATGAAATCGCCGCCTTCTTGCAAAGGCGGCGATCTCGATCAGATCAGATCAGAAACCCAGCTTCTTGAGCCACCGCTGAATCGGGCCCGGTGGTTTGCCGGTCTTCTCCCGACCTGGGGGTTCTCCCCTTCAGCCGGCGGCAAACGGATGGTGAGCCGAGTCCTTCTTCGCGGTGACCTCGGAAGATTTCGGCTCGCCCTTCACGGCGCGGGCGATGGCTTCCTTGGTGGCACGATAGTTGAAGTCCTGGATCTTCTTGTCGTCCTTGGCTTCCCAGTGGATGAACACGCCGACGCAGACGTAGAGATCGTCAGCCTCGTTGGCGGGGATCACACCCTCTGCCACGGAATCGGCGACGGCCTTGGCCACGGCGTACTGCGCCGGGCCAAACATCTGCACGGCCTGGCGTGCGTCCTTGATCGTCACCTTGTTGTAAAGAATCGTCGCGGGCTTGCACAAAAGGTTCGGCGCGATCACCGCAAGCAGGGTGGTGAAGCCGTCCTTGTTGTTGGTCAGCGCATTGCAGAATGCCGATTCAACGGCGCTGCCGCGCGGGCCGATGAGCAAGTCGATATGAGCAACTTCATTTCCATCGCCGACAAGCGATTCACCTACACCAACACCACTAATCTTGGCCATTTAACCAAGCCCTCCCTAGTTCGCTGAAACCAATTCACACCAGCTTGCGCCGTCAGCGGAGCGTCGACGGCAAGCCGACGAAAGTGCTCTGGATGAACAGTCCTCCGTCCGCAACTCCTGGTCGGAGCTAAGCGGGGAGAACATAGTCCGGGCCTCCAAGGATCGGCAAGTCGATTGTTCGTCCCAAAATGAGGCTTTATCGGCGCTGTTCTAAGGCCTGAAGTGAAGCCGCGAGCAGCGTTGCCACGGTTAGATCGGCGGATGTTCCAGGGTTGAGACCCCGGGCTTTCAGTGACCTGTCGAAATCCTTGAGCTCCGGCTCGATTGTGGCCGGATTTGTAGTGTCGCTCAGCGTGTCCGCCAAGGCTTTGGCTTCCGCTTGTACTTCAAGGGCTTGGGCGCTCCCGAATTTCCGCTCGATCAAAGTGTCGGGGAGCGTTGAAAGGAAGCCGAGGTACACGGAGGTGGTCGCGAAAGGCGCCGGCCACCCGCGCGTTCCCGCCTCTCTGAAGCGCGGCAGACCCAGATCGAAAATATCCGCAAAGTCATGGGAATAGTTCCAGGCAATGCGGTCATGGCCTTCAGCCGCCTTCATGGCCCCGAGCAGGGTGATGGCCGGCTCGGCATCAACGCCATGGCGTGGGACCTCTCCGAGGCCGCCAGGGTTCGCCAGCCGGATCGCCGCATAGGCCTCCTTCGCATCCTCGACGGTGAGGCCGGCGAGGACCTTGGCGAGCCGTTGGCGGAGGTCGCCTGCCTCATCGCTCAGCGCCGCAGAGGCGAGGGGGGCGGAGAGCAGGACGATGCCGAGATTGGTGTTGTGGCCGACGGCGGCGATGGTCGCCGCGACGCTTGCGCTGATGCGTTCCCCCACCGAGGCGCCGGCTTGAGCGAGCGCATGCGCCGCAGACCCGCGCGCTTGTCTCGAAGTCGGTGACGCTCATGCGCGGGTCATCGCCGAAGCGATGCACATTGCCTGGCTTCAGCGCGTCGAGCTCGGCAAGGCAGGCATCACGAAAGGCTTGGGCAACCTGCGTCGCTGTGAGGATGCGCCCTCACGCGCCCTCTTGGCCGCGCGGCAGGCTCGCCTCCGTCGGACCGAGGCAAGCGTCGAGGAAGGGCGCGACGATGGAATCGGCGATGCGCGTGCGCGTGACCCGCTGTAGCCCTTGCCAGGCCGGCATGCTGTTCACCTCGAGCACGAGAGGCGCCCCGTTGCGGTCCTGGATGATGTCCACGCCGGCATAGTCGGCGCCGACGCAAGCGACGGCGCGAAGAGCAAGATCGGCAAGCTCTTTGGAGGGGATCGCCGATTCGGCGCGGGCGCCTTGCTTGATGTTGGTGATCCAGCTCGATCCATGCCTGATCATCGCGGCGGCGACCTGGCCGGCGGAGATAAAAATCCGCCAGTCGCGATAGGCGTCGTCGGCAGGAGGAATGAACTCTTGCAGATAATAGACGCCGTTCACCTCTTCCGGCGGGGCGAGGTCGTCTGGCGTCGCGATCAGCCGCAAACCTTCGCCTTGCGCGCCGAACAGCGGCTTCTGCACGAGCCTGTGGCCTTCAGCGAGCTTGGTCTCGGCGACCGCGCGAGCTTCGTCGCGATTGGCCCCGGTCCAGGTCCAGGGCGTGGGAATGCCGGCGCGTTGCAGGAAGAAGGTGGTGGTGGACTTGTCGACGCAGCGCTCGATGGCGCGCGCATCGTTCCACACCGTGACGCCGAGCTCGCGCAAAGCATGGAGCACGCCGAGATAGATGCGTGACCTGCTCGAAGCTGCCGCCGGGCACGAACAGCACCAGCGCGCCTCTCGGCAGATGGTCGCCGAGCCCGGGAATGGAGAGTCCAGTCCTGGTTGCGGTGGAGAAGCCGCAAGCCGCGAGTGAAACCGTCAGCGGCCTGATGCCCCGCGCGCGCAACGCCCGCGAGATGCTGCGGCCGTGCCACTTCTTGCGCTCGCAGAACAGAACGATCTCGGCCGCCATAGCCGTCAGGAGGAGAAGGAGCGGGACAGGATCGCCGTGTCGATGTGGCCGCCCTCGAAGCTCTCGCCCGATTCGAGCGCCGTGACGGTCACCTTGGCCGGGCTGAACAGCATGCGGTCGATGGCGTAGAAGTCGCCCTTCACCGCGGCGAAGATGTCGGCGAACGGCTTGCCATAGTCCTTCGACTTGAGGCTCGGCAGCTGGTCGGCGAGCGTCTTGGCGGCCTTGGCCGAACCAGACACGAAGAGCTGCACGCGCCCGCCATAGATGATGGCGTCGTTGGTGCGTCCCATGGCGGCGACGAAGCCCGGCGCCGGCGGCGGGAGCGGCGCGGTCGCCATGCCGTCGACGATGTGCGTGCAGCGGGAAATGGAGCTCATGCGCCTTGTGCAGCGCGACCTCGAGGCAGCGCGCGGCGATCTGCACCGTGCCGGCGAGGCTCGATGTCGGCGCGTAGACGATGGTGAGGGCGTCGGTCGAAACCTTGCAGGCCTTGGCGACATGCTCGACCAGGGCCGCGGGAGGAGCGCGGTCGGCTTCGAGCACCAGACAGGCGCGATCGGCCTTGTCCCGGTAGCCGAGCTCGTCGAACAGCTTTTCCGGCGAGCCGAGGGCGCGGGCGGGGCCAGATCCGAGCACGTGGTATTTCTTGCCCTTGTCCTCGACCGAAAGGCTCCAGCCGGCATATTGCGAGCCGAGGCAGGCAAGCACCGGCTGGTTCGTGTGCACGGTCACGTTGAACGGCCAGGAGGATGACGGGTCGGTGGTTTCGAGGGTCACGCGTCCGAGGCCGCCGAGGCAGATCTCGCCCATGCGGCGCCCGGCTTCCAGGCCGCCGATGGCGCGCACGCCGCAATCGATGCGGGTTTCGCCGAGCGGGCCTTGCGAGACGTCCACGCGCAGAGCCTGGGCATCGCGGATGACGCCCTCAACGACCCGCTCTACCTCTTTGTTGACGCTCGGCCCGTCGGTCTGTGCCCGGGCCTTGATCGTCTCCTCATTCATCACGTCCACTCTGTCCCTCCTTCTTGGCCGGCGCAGGCAGCCAAAATGGTCGAAATTCGTTCACTCACCAGCTGCTTCGCTTCGACTTTAGTCCTAGCTCGCGCCGACACAGTGCATATCGGGCGGTTTCTGTCGATGCAATCCCCACAGTTAGGGCGATCTGCGGTCCATTCGGGCCAGACCATCGATTGTGACACCGTCAGGGGTTCGGTTGCGTAAACGATGGCTGCGGCGCTCGCCCCGGATAATTTTAGCGGGCCGTCGGGAAGCCGCCGCTCCAGCACAGCCTCGATGTGGGTGCGGAGCAGGGGTTCCGCCTCGCTGTCGAAGATATCGAGCGTGGCGCCCGGCCGCGGGTTGATCTCGAGGAGATAGGCGTCCTCGCCATCGACCAGGAAGTCGGCGCTGCCGAGGCCCTTGAGGCCGAATGTCGCGGCCACCTTCACGACTTGTTCCGTGAGACGCGCGCGCAAATCCGCCGAAAGCTCGGCAGGCTGAACCGCGCCGCCATAGCGCCATTTCGAGTGCTTGGTCGGCGCCGCCCATTGCTCGCTGAAGCCGAGCACGCAGGCGCGATCCCCTGCAGCGGCAAACAGGGCCGACACCGGGCGCCCCTCGATCTGCTCCTGGTAATAGAGGCGGCCAGCGTCATTGCGCCTCGCCGGCGTTGCCGCTACGTGGCTGCCGCCTGCGCCGCCTTGGCGTTTGGCGAGCCAGCCGTCGCCAGCCGCGGAAGGGTCGGTGATCGTTCTTGGATGCGGGACACCAAGGCGGGACAGCTCGGCGAAGAACAGCTCAGGGTCCTTGACCCGTTCCACCGCGCTCTGTGCGTTGCCGAGCAGCGGCCAGCGCTCGGCGAGCTTGCGAGCAGATGGGTGCGGTCCTCGAAGCCGGCGCCGCAGATGACACCGAGGGGAGGTAAGGGCGCTTCCTCGGCGAGTGCTTCAAGCGCAGGCTCGAGAGTCTTCCACTGAAACCCGGGCTTCAGACCGTCGAGCTTGCGGCAGGCATGTGCGATCTCGCGCGTATCGTCATCGGCGAAGAAATCGGCGACGAGCGGCACATAACCCGCTCTCCTTGCCGCGGCCGCGAGCGCGCGGCCGGACACCGCGACGATCAGCAGCGATGCCCCGTCAGGCGGCGAGCTTCTGGGCAAGGGCGTAGGCGTCGCGGAAGTCGAGATAAAGCGGCTTCTCCGACTCGATCATCTTGTCGAACAGTCCGGCCTCGGTGCGGTACTTGATGTTGCCGACTGCGAGCGCCCCGATGCCGACAGCCTTGGTGCCTTGGATCGGCACGCCGTTGTCGTTGACGCCGACCCCTTCCACGCCGGCAGGGGGCACCGCGTTCACGTCGGTGGCGACGAGCAGCTTGGTCGCCTGCTTGAGCTGGTCGGTGGAGAGCAGTCTCTTGCCGGCGGGACCGGCGGAGAAAATGAGCTCGGCGCCGCGCACAAGCTCCGTATTCTGCTCTTCGGTCGAGCCGTCGGCATAACCGAGCTTGACCGCGAAGCGGGCATTGGCCTCCTCGGCAAGCTTGCGCACGCGTTCCGGTCCGTCATAGCCGACGAGGACCGCCTCGGCGCCCTCGACCGCTGAGATCACGGCGGAGGCGAACGCGACGACGCCGGTGCCGCCGAATACCACCACGCGCTTGCCCTTGATCTCGGTGGAGAATGTCTTCTTCAGGGCCGTCTCGGCGCAGGCGACCATGGCCGCCGCCGTGGTGAAGGAGCCTGCGGGATCGGCGAACACGGAAATCTCGAAGGGCGGTACCATCGCCGCCTTGGCCTTCTTCATCATGTCGAGGGCCTCGATGGCGCGCTTGCCGCCGATGAACATGGCGGTCTTCTTCACGCCCTCTGGCCCGCGCGAGAAGATCGCGTCCTGCACGAGGCCGGTCACGTCCTCGACCGTCACCGACGTATAGGGAATGGCCGCGTCATAGCCTGCGTCGAGGGCCATGTTCACGTCGAACGGGCTCATATGCTTGAGCGGCGTGATCATGTGCAGGATGCGGGGATGCGCCATGGTCGTCAGGTCTCCGTCATTTTGGCTGGCACGCTTTACCACAAGGGGCGTGACGGAAAAGCGTTTCGATCAAGGTGAAGCTTAAGAATCCGCCACTAGCGCGCCTCGATGATGGCGGGCTCGTTGCGGCCTTGCGCCAGCTCGAATCTCAGTTTGGCGCCGCCGGCATAGCCTCGCGCGGCCGCAAGCAACGCCTCGCCCTCCGCTTCGGAGGCGGCGAAGGCAAATCCTGTTGGGCCCCAGGAGCTTTGGCCGAGCCCGGTGACGCCGTCACTGGCCAACCCCTTGAGCACCGCTGCGACGCCCGCACTGACATAGGGTCCGCCCTGTATCGGCGCGAAATAGACGCCCATCGTCTTCTGCAAATAGCCGACCTCGTCGCAGAAAGTCTTGAAGTCCTCGGCGGCAAGCGCCGGCAGCGCAGCCTGCAGGATACGCCGGGTGAGATCTTCGGTTTCCGCCTCGGGGAAGTCCGGCAGCGCGGCAAAGGCCGCGATCTCGTTCGCCCCATGCACGCCGGTCTCGGCCGGATCGAAGATGAGCAGCACGCGCCAGTCGCGCGGGAAGGGGACGCGCCAAAGCACCTCCGGCAGCGCACCGTTGCTCGGGCCGCCGTCGAGCACCGCGCCGCCTTGCTCGAACGTGCCGATGCCGATGCCCGACCGCTTGCCCCGCTCGAGCCGCGCGGCAATTCCGGTGAGGTCGAGCGGCAAGCCTTCCAGCACCGCGACTGCGGAGCCGATGGCAAGCGCAAGCTGAGTGCCCGATCCGAGCCCGGCATGCGCCGGGATCACCTCGTCGAGATGCAAGTGATAGTGCGCGGCGAGGCCAAAGCTCGCCGTAATCGCGCGGAGATAGGGCGCGGCGCGTTCGCACTCGACGCCCGACACCTTCGACGCGTTGCCGCGCCGCAAGCTCAGCCGCGTTTGCGGCCGGTCGATCGCGAGTCCGAAGCTGCCGAAGGGCGTCGGCCCCCGGCCGCTCGGATCGAGAAAGCCGAAATGCAGGCGCGCGCTCGTGCTTACCGAAACGGACTCACATGGCGCCGTAACCCTGTCAGCGCCTGTGCACGCGGGACGCAAGGCCTCCTCCATTGTTGGCTCGAAGCCTCTGGGATATGCTTGTGGGTGCAGGCAGCGCCGCACTGTTTCAAAAGATCGGTCCAATGGCAACTTCCGAGCGAACTTACACCGACGCTGAAGTCGAGGAGCGGCTCAAGAAGGAGCTGCCGCATTGGTATCTCGAAGGCGGCTGGATCAGGCGTAAATATAAGACCAATAGCTGGAAGGGCACGCTGATGGTGATCAATACCGTCGGCCACCTTGCCGAGGCAGCCTGGCACCACCCCGACATCACCGCCTCCTATGCCTGGGTCGAGGTCAGGTTGATGAACCATGCGGCGAAAGGCATCACCGACAAGGATTTCACCCTCGCCAAGAAGATCGAGGACGTCGTGCACTGGCAACCTGGGCACGAGGGCGGTGCGCTCGAAGGCACGCCAGCCGAGGACATGCGCTTCGCCTATATCAAATACGACAAGCCGAAGAAGTAAGCCCGACCCCGGGCCAGGCCCATGAGGGCGATCATTCGCGCGCTTGCGCGAGCAATGGCACCTGTTTAATGGTGCGGCCCCATGGCGGCGTGCCGGCTTTAGCCGCCATCCCGCCAAAGATCGGTTCCAAACGGTGTCATGGCCAAATTGAAGATCAGAGGCGTCGAGATCGTCGAGACGTTTGCCGAGGCCTTTCCCATGGTCGGCACGCGCATCATCATCACCGCGCCGACGCAGAAATGGGCGCTGATCGCCGCCCAGACCATGACGGGCTTCGCTACCTCGGTGATTGCCTGCGGTGCCGAAGCCGGCATTGAGCGATTGGTGCCCGCCGACGAGACGCTGGACGGGCGGCCCGGCGTTGCCGTGCTGCTCTTCACCATGGACGCCAACAAGCTCCAAACTCAGCTCCGCAACCGCGTCGGCCAATGCGTGCTGACCAGCCCAGGCTCGGCCTGCTTCGCCGGTCTCGAAGGCGAGAAGAAATTGAAGCTCGGCTCGTCGCTGCGTTTCTTCGGCGACGGCTGGCAGATGTCGAAGGTCATCGGCGGCCGGCGCTTCTGGCGCATTCCGGTCATGGACGGCGAATTCGTCTGCGAGCAGACGACTGGCCTCACCAAGAAAGCAGTCGGCGGCGGCAATCTTCTGGTGCTTGGCCGCTCGCATCGCGCCGTGCTCGCGGCGTGCGAGCGCGCGGTGAAGGCCATTGGCGAGGTGCCTGACGCGATTGCCCCGTTCCCCGGCGGCATCGTCCGCTCTGGCTCGAAGGTGGGCTCGAAATACAAGGGTCAGATCGCCTCGACCAACGATGCCTACTGTCCGACACTGAAAGGCGCGGTGAACACCGAATTGCCCCTCAATGTCGAGGCGGTGATGGAGATCGTCATCGACGGCCTAAGCGCGCCTGCCGTTGCCGCGGCGATGCGCGCCGGTGTCCATGCCGTCGCCAAGGGTGGCGCAAGGGAAGGCATCACCCACATCACCGCCGGCAATTACGGCGGCAATCTCGGGCCTCATCATTTCCACCTCAAGGAGATCATCGCGTGAGTGCGTTGACGTTCGAGCTTCGAACCAAGCCCGATCAGCGGCTCGACCTGTCGCCTCTGACGCCTGCCGCGCTCGCCGGGCTCAAGCCGAAGGACATCCAGGCGCTCGCCATCGGTACGACGCGTGAGGCCGTGACCGTCGGCGATGCGTTCAAGCTCAAGGGCACTGACGTCGCCAAGCTCCGCTTCATCGGCACCGACGCAAGATGCGACAAGATCGGGCAGGGGCTTACGGAGGGTGAGATCGTCGTCGACGGCGATGCCGGCGCCTATCTCGGCTCCAAGATGCGCGCAGGCAGAATCGCGGTGAGCGGCTCGGCAGGAGCCCTTGCCGGCGCCAGCATGCGCGGCGGCACGATCGACATCGCCCGCAATGCCGGCGAGCGTGCAGGTGGCGTTGCCGTCGGCGAGGCGCATGGCATGCGCGGCGGCAGGCTTTCGATCGGCGGAATGGCCGGTGCGCTTCTCGGCGAGCGCATGCGGCGCGGGCTCATCATCGGCCGTGGCGGCGCGGGCGACTACGCCGCAGCCCGCATGATCGCCGGCACCATCCTGCTCAAGGGCCGTGTCGGACGCTGGGCCGGCTATGGGTTGCGCCGCGGCTCTCTCATCCTCGACAAGGAGCCGAAGGAACTGCTCGCCACGTTCGGAGACTGCGGCACGCTCGATTTCAACTGGCTCCGCATCCTCGACCGCCAGCTCAAGGCGACCGACGGACGTTTCAAGGTCGGCTACCGCGCGAGGCGGCTGATCGGCGACATGGCCGTGCTCGGCAAGGGCGAGATGTTGATCCTGGCTTAGGGCCTAATTTCCTCGATATTTGCGTGCTTTCCTCCCATATGGGCTATGCTGCTGCTTGAGCGGAAGCGATCGGCTTAAGTGACATGACCGCCACTCCCTTCATTCTCCTCGACGACAGTCTGACCACGACGCCCCCTGGCGCCTCGGGGCGGACATTGCTGTTCGAAGACCCTGAGCGGGTGATCGCCGTCTATCGTCCTGAAGACGTGGAAGCAGGCCTCGACATCGTCACCGACGGCCTGTCGCGCGGGCTGCACGCCACGGGCTTCTTCGCCTACGAGCTCGGCTATTGCCTCGAGCCGAAGCTGCAAAGCCTGTTGCCTCGGGATCGGCGGCAGCCGCTCTTCTGGATCGGCCTCTTCCGCGAGCCCGCCCGCTTCACCGATGCCGAGACGAGGGGCTGGCTCGACGCCAACGGCGCGCTCGAGCGCTCGACCATCTCGGATTTGCAGCTTTCCTGGACGCGCGATGAGTACACCGACGTATTCGCCAAGGTGCAGGACTACATCGCCGCGGGCGACGTCTATCAAATCAACCTCACGCTCAAATATCGCTTCGCCTTTTCAGGCGATCCGGTCGCGCTGTATTCGGCGCTCCGCCGCAAGCAGCGCGTGGAGTATGGCGCGCTGATCGGCGCCGGCGATTTTCAGGTGCTTTCGCTCTCGCCGGAGCTGTTCTTCCGCCGCGAGGGTAAGCACTTGACGAGCCGCCCGATGAAGGGCACCGCGCCCCGCGGGCGCACGCCGCGCGAGGATGCCCGCCTCAAGACCTGGCTCACCGTTGACGAGAAGCAGCGCGCCGAGAATTTGATGATCGTCGATCTGCTCCGCAACGATCTCGGCCGCATCGCCAAGATCGCCTCGGTCGAGGTCACTGACCTCTTCACCGTCGAGACCTATCGCACCGTGCATCAGATGACCTCCGGCATCACCGCCGAGCTCAGAGCCGATATGGGGCTCAAGGACATGCTGAAGGCGCTGTTCCCGTGCGGCTCGGTGACCGGCGCGCCGAAGGTCCGCGCCATGGAGATCATCCGCGAGCTCGAGGCCCATCCCCGCGGCGTCTATACCGGCGCCATCGGCCACATCGCTCCGAACGGCGACAGCCAGTTCAACGTCGCCATCCGTACGCTCTTCATCGACGCCGACGGGGCGGGCGAGATGGGCATCGGCTCCGGCGTCGTCTCCGATTCAAAGGCGGACGCCGAATTCGAGGAGTGCCTGTTGAAGGCACATTTCCTCACCAAGGCCGATGCGCCCTTCGAGCTGATCGAGACCATCCGCTGGGAGAGGGGCCTCGGCTTCCATCTGCTCGAGCGCCATCTCGTGCGGCTGCAATCTTCCGCCGGGCATTTCGGCTACCCGTACGATCGCGGCAAGGTGCTTGGCGCGCTCTCCGCCGAAGTCGAAAGGCTCGATTCGGACGTGCACATGGTGCGGCTCTTGCTCGCCGAGGACGGCACCATCACCGTGACCTCGACCGGGATCGAGCTTCCCTCCAGGGAAACCGTGTGGCGGTTCGCCATCTCCGACCAGCGCGTCGACGAGAAGGATGCGCTCTTCTTCCACAAGACCACGCGGCGCCAATTCTACGACCGCGAAATGGAGCGTCAGAAGGCGGCGACCGGCTGCGACGAGGTGGTGTTCCTCAACAAGAAGGGCGAGTTGACCGAAGGCACCCGCACCAATCTCTTCCTCGAGCTTTACGGGCGCCTGTTCACGCCCGCGCTCACCTGCGGGCTGTTGCCTGGGACGTTGCGCGAAGAGTTGATCGATTTGCCCCGCGCCGCGGCGAGCGAAGCGGTGCTGACGCTTGCCGATCTCGCCCGCGCCGACCGTATCTATCTCGGCAATTCCGTGCGGGGACTGATCCGCGCCGAGCCTCTGGGGTTCGAGCGTGGGCCGAAGGCAGCGCGCGAGCTAGCGCACGCCGATTTGAATTCCTGACGGGCTCGGGCCGTAGCCAGGCGTCAGGTCGGTCGCCTCGACCGGCATTGCCAGCATCAACATGATCGCGAGCGTGGCAAAGGCGACCAGCGCGAGAAATGCGTTGCGGATGATCCATGTCATGGGTCGCGGCCTCCTTCCGGGTGCCAATGTCCTCCCAATTGATGGATAGCGTCTTAAGGATGCTCCGCTGAACCGGCTCCGAGTTGGCCGTTCAACCGCCGTTCAGCGGCCAGGCGATCAGGCGCCCCAGGGAAGGCTGATCCAGCCAATAGCTAGGGCAAGGCCGGCGATGACCGCGAGCATGAGCGAGGCAGTGAGAACGAGGATCATGGCCCGCGGCCGCTTCGTCGCAGCCCGAGCCTCGGTGGCATTGAGCTCAGTGACCATGGCGCACATCCTTTCCGCTATTGTGGGAAAGAAACGCGGGAGGAAGCGTCACTGTTCCTTTGAGTGAGTCGAACCCGTCGCGCTGTTGAGGTCAGTCGAAGCGCCGGCAGCTGCTCGGCTAGAGCGATTCAAGAGCGAGATGCACCGCGCGCAGCAGCTCTGCTGAATTGCGGTTGTCTTCCGGCGGCATGCCTTCCTCGGTGGCGCGCAGCAGGGCTTCGGCGTCTTCCTCCCAGCGGATCAGAATCGCCTTCTTGTCCTCGATGGAAAGACCGGCCGCGCCGAGCACATCCTTAGGTGTGTGGAACACGGAAGCCGGATCGAGTTTGGCCTTGTTGAGGTCGATGGCGTCGCCGGTCATGGCAGGAACTGCCTCCAATCCTTGTCGTTAGGGAAGATAGCCTACCAGGCCGCAGGCAGGAAGCGTCAGGCGCTTTTGACGCCGGGCTCGTCAGTGCCCGTCTCGTCCATGCCGAGCATCTCGCCGAGGCGATTGCGTGCGCGGTTGACGCGGCTCTTGATCGTGCCGACGGCGCAGCCGGAAATCTCGGCGGCCTCCTCGTAGGAGAAGCCAGCGGCACCGACCAGGATCAGGGCTTCGCGCTGATCGTCGGGCAGGCGGACGAGCGCGGCGCGGAAGTCCTGCATCTCCATGTGGCCGTGCTGCTCGGGATGAGTAGACAGCGTCGCGGCATAGCTGCCGTCGGCATCCTCGACTTCGCGGCGGCGTTTGCGGCGCTCGGAGAAGTAGGTGTTGCGCAGGATGGTGAACAGCCAGGCCTTGAGGTTGGTGCCCTCGCGGAACGAGTCGAGATGGTTCCACGCCTTGAACAGGGTCTCCTGCACAAGGTCGTCCGCGCGCTCACGATCGCCGCAGAGCGATACGGCAAACGCGCGAAGATTGGTCATCTCACCTACGAGGGACTCTCGCAGGCTCTCTGACACCTTCCGAGGCAAATTATTTGTCTCCGCTTCGCTCGAGGTCTTTCAAAAGCTGGAGCAGACGATCGGGGATTGGCTCTCGCGCAACCTCGTCGAACACGGCACGCAGATGGCGGCCGATATGGGCTTGCAAATTGGGCGACAAACCCTCTTCCGTGGAGAGCGATGCGCCCTGCCGCGTTCCGGTTGCTTGAGTCATGGTTTTCCCGGCGTTCGTTTGCTTCCGCCGGCGTTCCTTTTTCTCTGCCTGGTCCACAATCGTCCCCAATCCGCCGGGGATCGCTACCAAAACGGCGGATACGCTCCATACCTTGCGTTCAGAAACGCGCCCAACCTCAAGTGGTTCCAGGGTCCAGGGAAACCTTTTTGGCCCCCACAGCGTTTAAGCACACTGTAACGCGGGTTTCCATTGCCAACATTGAGCCCTGTGGTGCTATTGGGTACCAGAGGCTAACCCAAAAGGTCAGGAGCGCATGTCGATATCACAGGCGATTGCGCCGCATCTTCCTTACTTGCGGCGGTTTGCCCGCGCGCTTGCGGGCACCCAGGCTGCCGGCGACGCCTATGTTGCCGCCACGCTTGAAGTGCTGATCGAGGACCCCTCGCTGTTCGATTCGAAGATCGATCCGAGGGTCGCCCTGTTCCGGACCTTCACCGGCCTGTGGAACTCGGTCGGCGTCAATCTCAAGCCCGATATCCAGACGACTGCCTCAACACCTGCTGACCGCAAGCTTGAATCGATCACGCCGCTGCCGCGCCAGGCCTTCCTCCTAAGCGCGGTCGAAGGTTTTCCGATCGCCGACATCGCCGCCATTCTTGGTCTCGACAAGGGAGAGGTGGAAAAGCTGATCGACCAGGCCGGCCGCGAGATCGCCGCCCAGGTCGCGACCGATGTGCTCGTCATCGAGGATGAGCCGATGATCGCCATGGACCTCGAAGGCATCGTCGAAGGCTTGGGTCACAGGGTCATGGGCGTGGCGCGCACGCATGCCGAAGCCGTGAAGGCTATCGCCAACGAGAGGCCCGGTCTCGTGCTCGCCGACATCCAGCTCGCCGACGGCAGCTCTGGCCTCGACGCCGTCAACGAGATGCTCGGCACCTTCCAGGTGCCGGTGATCTTCATTACCGCATATCCCGACCGGCTGTTGACCGGCGAGCGTCCCGAGCCGGCCTTCCTGATCACCAAGCCCTACCAGCCCGACACCGTGAAGGCGATCGTCAGTCAGGCGCTCTTCTTCGAGCGGCGCGCGAAGTTGCGCGACCGGCCGGCCGTGGCTTAGTTTTTTCGGCGAGTGTCGTCGAACGAGCGAGAGCGGCCAGCGCGGCCCGCTCTCCCGCTTTCAAGCGCTAGATTCTGCCAAGCAGCAAAAGAATAAGCAGGATCACGAGGATCAGTCCGACCACGCCAGATGGGCCATAGCCCCAGCCGCGGCTATACGGCCAGGATGGGAAGGCGCCCACCAGGATGAGGATCAGGATGATGATAAGGATCGTGCTCAGCATGTCGCCCTCCTAGGGCCCGAAGCAGGCCGGATTGGTAGGGCAGCGGAACGCGCACGACTGACCGTGCCCAGGCTTCTCTGTCATAGGGGAAAATGGTGCCGGGCTCGGGCCGCCGCGCCCCCGTTGGAGGAGACGCGGCGGCCCGAGGCTTGGTTACATATTGCGGACCCAGCTATCCACCTGCTTCTCGGCCTCGTCTTTGGCGACGCCGTAGCGCTCCTGGATCTTGCCGACGAGCTCGACGCGACGTCCTTCTATGGTGGTGAGGTCGTCGTCGGTGAGCTTGCCCCACTGCTGCTGGACCTTGCCGCGCAGCTGCTTCCAATTTCCTTCTATGCGATCCCAGTTCATGAGCGTTGCTCCTTTCGCTAGTTTTTGACCCGCCTTGGGTCAGCGGGCCGGGGG
>CAVUVO010000016.1:0-231767 GCA_963744945.1 uncultured Alphaproteobacteria bacterium
GACCGGTGACTTTTTGCCCGGACTTCTTCGAAAATCCTCGGCAACGGCCTGGGTGTACGGGAACACCGTCGACGAGCCGACGACCTTGATCTGGTCGCGCGCCAGCGCTGGGCTGGACGCTGAGAAAACAGCGGTCATGGTTAACGCTGCGGCTAGGCCCGCAGCGGCCGCATAGGACTTGAACCTCATATCGCTCTCCCTGTGGGTAGGGGGTAGAATTTCTGGCCCCTCGATGGGCCTTGCGGCGGGGGCCCCTCCCCCACCGTCGGGGGAGCGTTAGCGCCGCGCAATAACGCTACTATGTCACTTATATGACAGATACGTGACACCCGCTCCGGGCCTTGCAATCCAACGAATTTGGCAAGGGGAAAACCGCGAATTCGTACCGCGCCGGTACCGGGGGCAAGATTAGGAACGACAAATTGCTTGTCGACTTGCGAGAGTTTCCATCTAGCGCGATCTGACCGTCGGATGAGCGTAGCCGATTGCCCCCGACGAGGGTCTTGAGATAAGGCCATTCAATTATTTGGCTTATTATCTGGATCCTTCGTCGAGCGCTTCAGATTCTCGTAGGCCGACACACAGCCGGAGTGACCTAGTGCGCCCCCAATGCGGTCGCGCGAGAGCGGGGAGGTGGCTCCAAAACTCCAGAAAACCCAAACCTTCGGGATGGGTTGTTATTGTCGTGGCCGATAGAGGTGTCTCAGCCCGAACTGAAGGTACATAGAATGACCAAGCAATTCGATGTCGCCAAGATCGCCCGCCTCACCGAGATCAAGGAAGAGATCCTCGACTTGCTGCATGAGGCCGTAAGCCTCGTGCGGGGCACTCCCGAGGAGCAGCGTGCCAATCACTGGGACGCGACCGTCTGTACGGCGCTGGATAAGGACAACACTCAAGGCACGACTTCACAATCACCATGCAGGAGACCATCGATGCCCTGAGAGGAGATGCAGACGCTTAGTGTTTCGCCTTCGACCGGCGCCCCTGCTGTATTTCGAGGGGGAACCTCGGCTTGGCTATAGGAGATCATCCCACTTTGGCGGATAGATGTAAGGATCATAATCCCCATAAACCCAAATCCAAGCGAGGCCAGCAGCCAGGAAAGCCAGTGCTAGCAGCACAGGCAACAGCGGGAACAAGAACGTTTCGGTCATCCCTCTTCTCCACGAGAGAGGCCCAACGCACGCTCAGCCAAACTCCCATCGTCAGACTAAGAATGAAGTCGGTTCGCACCACCTGGCCATCGTGCCCGACCGCATCGGTAATGACTTAGTTAGGCTGAAGGGAACTAAAAGCAAATCCGTACATGTACGCGTTCCCCGGTAGTCGCACGAGAGCCTGGCGGGCAATCCACGGGGTTTCCTTCAGCGGACCCGTTGCCGATACCCGTGCTTCTGGGTCCGAGCCACGGGTTTAGACCCGAGACTTGCGCCTTGTTCACCGCGCGCGAGCCCAGCCCAATCTTTTCCGCATTCGCCGTGTAGGATTTTCTCAACATTCAATCGAGGTCTCGGCTTCCAGCCATGCTTCGGCTCTCTATTGGGAGAGGATATGGGACATCTATCCTTGCGCGAGGCACTGGCCTCCTGACTGACTAGCGAACTTTGTTCAACAGGAAGAGGATCGCGGCGTCGAACTCGCCCATGGTTCCGACCTTGAGCGAGCGCTTGCCCTGCTCGTCACACAGCGCCGATCGGAAGATCGATCATTCACGGCGGCGCGTGAGAGAAAGTAGCCCTCCGGCAGCCCCGGTACCCCCCGGCGCCGGGGCTTTTCATTGGCTGGCTGGAAGCTGTGTTCTCGATACCCTAATAGCGATCCTGATAAGGCTGCGCGCCCTTGTGGTTATGCGAAGTCAATTTTGGACCGCTCGATAGATCGTCGCGGAAGGGCTTCGTCATTCGGACATCTGTCTCCAATGGGTTCGGGAGCAGCTAAAATTGCCTCCGGTCGCGAGCGCCTGACCGTCGATGAATTCACCGCCCACGCCGCGCGCATGCGCGTCGCCGGGGATGAATGCGCTACCGGCGGCGAGGACGGCGACGAGGGTCAAAGTCTTTCGTAACGCGAGCTTCTTCATCACGATTGCCTTTCTGTTCGTTCGTAAGGGCGCGCCGGCCGAAGCCGACGCCCCTTTGCTTCACATGCCCTTGGAGCACTTCTTCGCAGAGGTATCCCAGTGCATGCCGGCCTTCGTACATTCAGCCTGGGTGGTTGGTACCTTGGTGCCAGCGAACGCCGGGGCGCTGAATGAAACGATGAGACCCAACGTCAACATCGAAACGAGAGTTTTCATCATGGTGTTTCCTCCAATGCAAAGTCGCTTCGGATGCGAAAACAACGAGGCGTTGCCGCAGAGGTTTCCGGAGTGCTTCCGCATGTCACGAGTGGAATAGTCGCAGCGTCATTTTGTCGACTTCGGCCGCGCCATTGGCCGCGCGTAGCGTGCAAAGGTTGGCTGGCGGCCAGCGGTCTCAATTGTTGGCTTTCAGCCTCAGAAGCAATCTGAATGGAGGAAACACCAATGAGAACCCTGTTATCGCTTATCGCTTCGAGCCTGATCGTGGTCGCCTTTGCAAGCGCACCCGTTGCCGGAAGTGCGCTGGCTAAAAGTAGCGGTCACGAGAGCCATTCTCAGCAGGCGGCTAAGTCTCACCATGCGACCAAGCCGGACGACTGCGCAGCCCAGAGTTGGGAGATCCCGACCCAGCAAGGCGGCGCGATGCCGGCAACCACGGCGCCGTGTCTACGGCATGGGGCGAACCCAAAGTCCCACTCCTAAAGCTGTCGGCGCGTCGGCTGCTTCAGCCGGGCCACGACAGTCGTCGGTCATGTCCATCAAACGCGGGGCGTCGGCTTTTGCCGGCGCCTTTGTTTGCTCCAGCCAACTGGGGGCTGCGTCGCTAAGCTGCCTGCTGCTCTCGACTGTCGCTAGAACGATCAGCCTCACTTGGCTTTGCTATTTCTAGCGAGCCCTTGGCTGTCCGATCGAGGGCCTCCTGCAATTCGTTCTGCAATTCTCGCAACCGGGAGGCGTGGTCCTCGGTCATGGTGTGCAGGGCCTTGCCGCCGGATAACTGAGGAGGCTTGGCAGCGCCCGATATTCTCTCTCGGCGGAGACGACATGGTACCGCGCCCTGCCTGAGGCGCTATACGGCCAGGTAGGAAGTGCGGCGAACAGAAGGATGATGAAGAGGATAAGCAGGATGGCGATCATGACCAGCTCGTCGATTTTCAGCGGACGATCTGGCCAACGTGGAGAAGCGGCGGCAGTTCCCGCGCGATGCGCATGAACCACCATTTGATGCCAGGTGCTGTGGCTCAATTCCCACACACCGCTGCCCACGCCTTTCAGGCCGCGGCAGCAAGGCGGGTTAGCGTCGGAGGATTGTGTGAGCGCTCTCGCGGCGGCGATTACAGCGTCTCGCCCTCGCGTTCCCCAACTATCTTGAACAGGCTTGTGAGCGAGACGACGTACAGCATCATCCCGATGTAAGCTCTCGCGTTCCGAACGTTACTCAACATGTCCGGCACTCCATACTGGCCTCAACACCTCAGCATAGGCCCATAGAGGCGCTGCAGTCACTGTCGGCTTCAGCAGCGATGGGGCATTTTCTCGCTCTTATTGCAACCGCGCAACAGCCCGCGGGCCGAGTGGTCCTCAAACGCCGGGATTTGCCCGCGTTGCCGGGGCTTCTTCGTGGGGCGCCTGCGTAATCAGGGCCACGCGCTTGGCAGCATCCAACTCCGCGTTGGAAACGAAGTGGAGAAAGCCGAGGGCGCAGAAAAGACCGACAACTGCAATGGTCAATAGGGTGAGCATGGCTATGCCCTTCCGACGAGTGCAGCAATTTTCGACCCAATCGCATTAAGGAGTGGTTAGCCCCGAAAGCCGTTGAAAGGGCCCAGTCTGGCCTGTGGACAGAGAGCGAAGGGCTAGGCCGAGCGCCACAGCCCGGTGAAAAGCCGCCGGACATGGCCGGCCTCCGTCAATTGGTCGCGAGAATGGGCTTGCCGGCGGGGTCCTTGATCTTGGCCCATTCCTGCTGAACGAGGCCGACAACGTTGTCCGGCATCGGAACGTAGTCGAGCGCCTCGGCCAATTCGTCGCCCTCCCGGTACGCCCAGTCGAAGAATTTTAGCGCCTCGCCGGCAGCCGCGGCGTCTTGCGCGACGGCATGCATCAGAATGAAGCTCGCTGCGGTAATCGGCCAAGATCCTTCGCCCGGCTGATCCGTGAGCATCAGCCCGAAGCCCGGCACCGACTTCCAGTCGGCATTGGCGGCAGCGGCCTGAAACGATGTCATCTCGGGGGCGACGATCTTCCCTTCTTTGTTGATCATGGCGGCGTAGGTGAGCTCGTGTTCTTTGGCCGCGGCATATTCGACATAGCCGATGGCGCCTTCGGTACGCGCGACGCTCTTGGCGACACCCTCATTGCGCTTGGCGCCGACGCCAACCGGCCACTCGATTGCCGCCTCGAACCCAATCTTCGATTTCCACTCAGGACTCGCCTTGGCGAGGTAATTGGTGAAGTTGTAGGTCGTGCCCGATCCGTCGGAGCGGTGCACGACGGTGATCTCGAGCGCGGGAAGCGCGATCTTCCCGTTCAGCGCCTTGATTGCGGGATCGTCCCATTGGGTGATCTCGCCCATGAAGATCTTGGCGAGCGTCGGCCCGTCGAGAACGAGATCGCCAGGCTTGATGCCCTCGACATTGATCACCGGGACGATGCCGCCCATGATCATCGGAAACTGGATGAGACCGTTCGCATCAAGCTCATTCTGGGGAAGCGGCTTGTCGGACGCGCCGAACGTCACCGCTTTGGCGACGATCTGCTTGATGCCGCCGGCCGAGCCGATCGACTGATAGGCAAGCCCGGTGCCGGTCTCCTTCTCGTAGGCCTCGGACCATTTGGCGTAGATCGGATCGGGGAACGTGGCGCCGGCTCCGGTAATCTCGGCGGCCTCGGCGGTTGAGAAGGCAAGCACGGCGGCGAAGTAAGCTATTGCTGCCGCAAACGATCTGAACCGCATCGCTGTCCCTCCCGGGAAACTCAAGGTGAGGAAGCCGCCCGCTTGAACAAGCATCGGCACCCGCCACGGCGGTCGTATGTCAGTCTCGTGACAGTTCGATAACAGTCGTCAACCGAGAACGTTGGAGGCTGACCCTGCCGATTCACCCTGCAAATGGCATCGGGGTGTTCCTCGTTTTCCGACCTTGGAACGGCGCGCCCCACGGCGTCCTAATAGCGAGTGGTCCTGCGGAACGGTGCAGCCCCTAGCGCGTTTCCTAAGGACGCGCCCCCCTTACCCCACGGCCACACCCCCGAAAAGTCGCGGGGCGCGCGAGAAGCCCTAGACCCTGCGCTGGGGCTTCTTCTACGCTTCGCACTGACGGCGATGCCCCCAGACCTACACATCGAGGTTCTGCACAAGGAGATCACCGTCACGATGCCCGGAACGAGCTACACGGTCACCTACTACAAACCGAAAGACTCTCGGCTGCTTCTCGCGAAGCACCAGTCGAGCACGGACGATCAGCGGGCTAACGTGACGCTATCCGAGTTCCTTGGCAGTGCTTGGTGGGCCGCAAGTGAAAGAGCACGTGAGCTTGGGTGGATTGTTTAGGCCTTCGGCGTCGGCTCGGCGGCGCCTTTTTTGCGAACGCGAACGGTCGAGTTTTGGCCACTTCGAATTTTTAACCTAGTCCCATGACAGCGATCCTGATCATGGCGCTCATTGTATTGATCGGCTCCGCGATCCTTGGGTTTCGGGGCTACCTGAGCTGAGCGACGGCGGAACGTGGCGGACAGCGCGACTGTGTACAGCTTATTCGGCGGCTGTGGCGCGCACCGGCAGCGTCTCGCGGGCAGGGTCGAGCAACACGGTGAAGATCGAGCCTTTGCCGGGCTGGGAGGAGATGGCGAGCTCGCCGCGATGGCGGTTGAGGATGTGCTTGACGATGGCGAGCCCGAGGCCAGTGCCGCCCTTCTCGCGGCTCGAGGCGACATCGATGCGGTAGAAGCGCTCGGTGAGCCGCGGCAGATGCTCAGGCGCGATCCCGGGGCCCTGATCGATCACCGAGATGGCATAGCGTCCGGGCTGCCGGCCGATCGGCGGCGTCTGCTTGGGCTCCAAGCGAATCTGGCGCGCCTCTTGCGCCATAGCGGAGCGCGTTCTGCACGAGGTTCTGGAACACCTGCACCAGCTCGTCGCGGTCGGCGCGGACGATGGCAGGGCGGGGAAAGCGTCCGACGACGAGCTTGCCGCCGGATTCGCGGGCAAGCGGCTCGAGCGTGTCGCGCACATGATCCAGCACGTCGTTGAGGTCGACGCGGCCGCTCGGCGGGACATGCGCGTTCATCTCAACGCGGGAGAGCGACAGCAGCGCATCGATCAGGCGCGTCATGCGCGAAGCCTGCTCGGCCATGATGGCGAGGAAGCGCTCGCGCGCCGAGGGATCGTCCTTGGCGGCTGCCTGCAACGTCTCGATGAAGCCGCGGAGCGAGGCAAGCGGGGTGCGGAGCTCATGGCTCGCATTGGCGATGAAATCAGCCCGCATCTGGTTGATGCGCTCGACCTCGGTGAGGTCGCGCAGGAGCACGATGATGTCGCTGTCGGGCTCGGTGCCCCTGGTGAGCGGCGCCACGGTCGCCGCCATGCGGCGGCCAACCGGCACCCGCTCGGCATAGGTGACCGTGACGGCGCGGCCGCGCAGCGGCGCGGCGCTCACGGCGTCGAGAAATTCAGGGGTGCGGATCACCGAGGAAATGTGGCTGCCTTCGCGCAACGAGGCGAACAGACCTCGCGCCGGAGCGTTGCAATAGAGCACCTGGCCAGCCGAATTGAGCAGAATGGCGGGATCGGGCAGAGCCTCGGCCATGACGCGCATGCGGGAGCCGGAGCGGGACGACGAGGAAAGCCGCGCGAAGTCCCCGGCCTCGATTTCGTCGATGTCCTGGCGCGGCAACAGGGCGACCGAGGCGACGAAGCCGAGGAAAGCCGCGATGGCAAAGGCAAGCGAGAGATGGGCGACGATGACGAGCGAGGCCATGATCACGGCCACCGCCACAATCAGCCAAAGCGAGGACCACAGCCTCACGCCAAGCTCGCGGACGCCGCGCATGATGGCGGCGGCGGCCCGCGCCGGCAGGCTCGCGGGGAGTGGGGCGGCGCGGTCTGCCTGGTGGGTCAAAGCCTTTACCCCACGCTGAGACGAATCATTGGAGGAACGATCGTCCATAATTGCGCTTGGAATATCACGCTTTTGCGACGGAGTACCGGAACTCTCGTGACAAAGCCATGACAGGGGGCTAGCTCGCCAGCCTCTGTCTGCTGCTATAGTTCCCTAAAGTTCAGGGAAGTTGCAAGAAGTGTGACGGGGTGGCCGTTTCTCTCGGGTTTGAGCAAGACGGTCCGGTTTCCGCCAGCATCGCCGATTGACCCGAGGATTCGTATGAAGTGCTGTTCCAGTTGGCCTGAGCTGCGTACCGGTTTGCCTGGCGCTCGCTCTCCTCTTTGCCGCGCAATTAACCTTCGCCGCTTCGGTCACGCCGGACTCACCGCTTGGCTGTCCGCCATCGAGGACGCTGACCGCCCCTCCGTCGGGAGAGGCCGAGTTCGTTCTTGCCGAGGGGCCGCAGCTCGTCTCCGAGCGGATCGCCGGTCCGTTCGACCAGCCCCGCTCGCTCGGTTTTCTGCCGGATGGCTCCTATCTCGTGGCTGAGCGGCCTGGACGGTTGCTGCTCGTCGCTGCCACCGGGGAAGCCCGCGCCATCAGCGGCGTCCCGGAGGTGTCGACCGTCGGCCATGGCGGCCTCATCGATCTCGCCGTCGATCCCGGCTATGCCGAGAACGGCACGATCTATTTCTCGTACCTCGTTGGACGCGAGGAGGCCTCATCGATCCGGGTGATGAAGGCCAAGCTCGACGAGCGGGACGAGGCGCTTTCCGAGCAGCAGGTCCTGTTCGAGAGCACGCCCGGATCGAGGCCCGATCAGATCGGTGGACGCATCGCGCTCACGCCTGACGGCTATCTCTTTCTCACCGTCGGCGACAGATGGCTGGGTGAGCCCGCGCAAGACCTCACCAACGATCTCGGCACGATCATCCGCATCCGCACCGACGGCTCGATCCCCGAGGACAATCCGTTCCGCTGGCGGGTCGGCGCGCGGCCGGAGATCTGGAGCTATGGCCATCGCAATCCGCAAGGTCTCGCCTTCGATGCGACGCGGGGCGAGCTGTGGTCCGACGAGCACGGTCCGCAAGGCGGCGATGAACTCAATCTCGTTCTCCGCGGACATAACTACGGCTGGCCGCTCATCGCCTACGGCACCGATTATACAGGCCGTCCGATCGGCAGCGGCGAAAGGGTCGCGCCGGGTCTGGAGCAGCCGGTGCATTATTGGGCGCCGATCTCCGATTGCGCCGTCTGGCCTCGCGCTCGAGCCCAATCCTTCGCAACGCATCGTCTGGATCAGCACGCTCGCCGGCGAAACTCTGGTGCGTCTGACATTCGGCGAGGGCTGCACCGTCAGCGAGGAGCATTTTCTCGAGCACGGCTCGGGCGGCTCCGCGACGTCCGCATCGACCCGAGCGGCGTTCTCTATGTGCTGACCGATGGGCAGGAAGGAATGTTGTATCGGCTGAACCGCCCTGCCGGCGAGGGCCGGGAAAAGACCCACCTCTAGTGGCGAGTGTCAGCGCGTGAGGCGCTTGGCGGCAAGCTCGGCGAGATAATCCTGCCAGCGCGCTTCTTTATTCTCGCCAAGCTCGCGCAAATACGCCCAGGTGTAGAGGCCGGTGTCATGGCCGTCGTCGAACACGATGCGGGCGGCATAGTTGCCGACCGGCTCGATGCGCAAGATGCGCACCGCCTTCTTGCCGGGCACGGTGACGCGCTCCTCGGGGCTATGGCCTTGCACCTCGGCGCTCGGGCTCATCACCCGCAACAGCTCGGCGGGGAGCGCAAAGTCGGCGCCATCGTCAAAGCCGACGGTCAAAAGCCCTCGGTCCTTGTCGACCTTGAGCTCCGTCGGCCAGGGATCGTTCTCCACCATTTCGCTCTATCCCAGATCGATCTCGCCTTCGACGACATGGCTTGAGCCCGGTGCCTTCCGCCGGTCAGCACCATCTTCACCTTGAGCGCTCCCTTGCCGCCAAGGCCTTCCTCGCGCACCACCCGCTCGATCTCCTGCTGCGACGTAACGCCCACTTCCTTCAGGAATTTCCGCATCGACATGTTGAAGCGCTGCTCGTCCATGTTCAGTCTCCTTGAGCGGCCAAGCATGATATGCAAAGGGATCAATCAGCCATATTAGGGTCGAATGACAAGAGCGGTCACGTCGGATACGAGGCCGGCCACGAAACGGAAGAGCGGCGAAGGCAGGAAAAATGCCGCGGAAAACGACGGTCAAGCGCCGCGATAGCTTCGCCGTCCCGCTGCAGTCCGCGCAATATCGCAAGCGCGTGGTAAAAAGCGCCAAGGCCTATAGCCGCAAGGCCAAGCCGCCCGAGGAGGACGAAACCGAGTGATGACGCCGAGCCAGAGATGATCGACCCGTTCGGCCGGCGCATCACTTATTTGCGCGTTTCGGTCACCGACCGCTGCGACTTCCGCTGCGTCTATTGCATGGCCGAGGACACGGCGTTCCTGCCGCGCAAGGACCTGCTGACGCTCGAGGAGATCGACCGGCTGGCGAGCGCCTTCATCGCCAAGGGCGTGCGCAAGCTGAGGCTCACCGGCGGCGAGCCGCTGGTGCGCAAGAATCTGATCTGGCTGATCGACTCGCTGTCGCGCCATCTCGGCGACGGCCTCGACGAACTGACCCTCACGACCAATGGCAGCCAGCTCGCCCCTATGCCGAGCGAGCTTGCCGCTTGCGGCGTCGCCCGCATCAACGTCTCGCTCGACACGCTCGACCGAGCAAGTTCAAGGCCATCACCCGCTGGGGCGATTTCGCGCAAGTCATGGCCGGCATCGACGCGGCCGAGCGCGCCGGCCTCAAGATCAAGATCAACACGGTGGCGCTCCGAGGCATCAACGAGGACGAGATCGAGACGCTGCTCCGCTTGGCGCATGGCCGCGGGCTTCGACCTCACCCTGATCGAGACCATGCCGATGGGCGAGACCGGCGCCGACCGCACCGAGCAATATTTGCCGCTCACGCTCGTGCGGGCGCGGCTTGCAGGAGCACTTCACGCTCGACGGACATCCCCTATCGACTCGGGCGGGCCGGCGCGCTATGTGCGGGTGCGCGAGACCGGCGGCAGGCTCGGCTTCATCACGCCGATGACCCATAATTTCTGCGAGAGCCTGCAATCGCGTGCGGGTCACCTGCACCGGCACTCTATATATGTGCCTCGGCCAGGAGGACGCCGCCGATCTGCGCGCGCCCCTTCGGGCGAGCGAGGCCGACCATCTGCTGCATGCGGCGATCGATGCGGCAATCGCGGCCAAGCCCAAGGGCCATGACTTCGTCATCGAACGGGCGGGCGGCCAAAGCTCTCCCGCACCATGTCGACGACCGGCGGCTAAGCCGGTCGGCGGCTCGTCAAGGTTAACGGCGGCTCTTATCCCTTTTCTTTCGCGAATTCCAAGGGGCATGACAAGCGGGCGATCTGCATTCCTTTGTTAAGCACGCTACTTACACCGTTCTTAACCGCCGTCGTCCAAGTTAGTCATTTCGTATACTGATGAAACTGGCAGTTCCATGTCCGCGTTGGCGTCGCTTAAAAGAAACTGGGTCTGGGCCGGATTACTGCTGCTTTGCGTGCTGATCGCGGCGGCCGCCTTCGTGGCGCCGAGCAGGATCGGCAGGATGGAACTCCGAAACGACGCGACGGTCGCGGCGGCGCGCATCAGTGACGCAGTCAAAATGCAGCCGCAGACGCTGCCCGGCGCCTTCGCCCGGCCGGAATTGGCGGCCCACTTCAGCAGCATCTTCAGCGATCTCGGCTATGACCATCGCGTGCTCCGTTACGAGATTTACGACGATGCCGGCAATCTCGCCTTCACGAGCACCAAGCCCGGGCTGCAGCTCGACCGCCAAATGAGCGACGTTCCGCAAGGCGACGACGATCCCAAGGTATCGATCTACAACCGCTCCGGCGCCGCCGTCTCGCATTTCGCAGTTCTCACCATTCCGATTCGCCTGAGCGGCCATCAGGATGGCACGCTGCTCGTTTATCTCGATCAAAGCGAGCGGGCCAAAATTCTGTCGCGCTATTTCGGCCTGATCGCCGCCGTCACCATGCTCTTGCTCGGCGCCGGCGTGGCGATGCCGATCGCGCTTGCCTGGACGCGGAGCCGCGAGAAGCGGCGCGCCGAAGAGCGCCTGCGCTATCTCGAAAATTACGACCCGCTCACCGGCTTCTCCAATCGCAATGCGTTCGACGAACTCCTCGACACTGCGCTCGCCAATATGCAGCGCAAGCGGACGCATATCGCCGTGTTGTGCGTCGACATCGGCAAATTCAATGAGATCAACGACGATGCCGCGGCCGGCGACACGGTGTTGCGCGAGGTGGGCGAGCGGATCAGGGCGGAGCTTCGCCCCGGCGATTTCGTAGCGCGGCGCTCGATCGAAGAATTCGCCGTGGCCCTTGTCGATATCGGCAATCTTGCCGAAGTGATGGCCTTCACCGACCGCCTGGTCGACTCTCTACGCCTGCCGATCAACGTGGCCGACAAGGAGTTCGTGTGCACCGCGAGCGTCGGCGTCGCGTTAGCGCCGAGCGACGGCGACAGCGCGGCCACGCTGCTGCGGCACGCCGATATCGCGCTTACCCGCGCCAAGGCCGATGGTGGCCAGCGCATGCGCTGCTTCGAGCCAAGCATGGACAAGGCGCTCCAGCGGAGGCGCATGATCGAGCATGAGCTTCGCCAGGCGCTCGGCCGCGAGGAGTTCGAGGTCGTCTATCAATCGCAACATGACCTCGCGAGCGGCGCGAGGGTCGGGGTCGAGGCACTCGTCCGCTGGCAGCATCCGGTGCATGGCAAGGTGGCGCCGGCCCATTTCATCTCGGTGGCGGAGGAAACCGGCCTGATCGTGCCGCTCGGCGAATGGGTGCTCAGGCGCGCATGCAGCGACGCAGTTTCCTGGACGGAGCCTTTGACGGTCGCGGTCAATTTGTCGCCGGCGCAGTTTCGCGAAGCCGATATGGCGGAGACCGTTGCCAGGTGCTGCGTGAAACCGGGCTCCCGCCCCAGCGCCTCGAGCTCGAGATTACCGAGAGCCTGCTCATAAACGATACCGACGAGGTGTTCGGCAAGCTCACGAGGCTGCGCGAGCTCGGGGTCAGGATCGTCATGGACGATTTCGGCACCGGCTATTCGAGCTTCAACTATCTTGCGCGTTTCGCCTTCGACAAGATCAAGATCGACCGGCAGTTCGTGCGCAACATGACGCGCGACCCGGCGATGCTGGCGATCGTCAAGACCATCGTCACGCTTGGCAAGTCGCTCGGCGTGACCGTCACCGCCGAGGGCGTCGAGTTGGAGGAGCAGGCGGCGATGCTGCGCGAATTCGGCTGTCCGGAGGCGCAAGGCTTTCTCTACGGTCAGCCTGGCGCGCCGGAAGCCACGGGAACGGCGAAGGTGACGCCGATCAAGCGCGGAACGAGCGCCGCCTGATCATTGGCTTTGGACCACAGGCCGCCGCGCGCTCGCGTTGGCGCCGGCCGGCGGTTTCCGCGCGCTGCCGAAGAACGACATGATGCTCTGGCTCATCGGCGTCTGCGGCCGTCCCCTCACCACGCGGCGGGTTTGCGGGGCGGTGCGCTTTGCCGTCACGGCTGGGCGCTTTTTCGCCGCCGCGGGCTCGGTCTTGGCTTTTGCCTTGGCCGAGGCCTCGGCCTTTGGCGTTGCTTGCGGCGCTGGCTTCTTGCCGGCCACCGGCTTTGCGACAGGCGGCGGCGCCGGCGTCTCTGCTTCGGCTGCGTCTTCCGCGGGCGCTGCTTGCGGCGGCGTCTCCTCTTTTGGATCGGCGCGGACGACCTCAGGCTGAGGCTGCGGCTGCGGAGTCTCGCTTATGGAGGCGCCGGCGGCGCGCTAGCCTCTGTGGGTGTCTCCCCCAGGTTCTCGACTTCAGGGTTGGTTGCCAGCGGAACGATGGAGGATGTCGTGGTGATGTCAGGCTCGAGCGTCACCTGGTTTCACCTCTTCAGGTGGCGGCGGCGCGAGCGCGGGCGACGTCACCAGCGTCGGGGCAAGCGGCTCCGGCGTGAGCGCATCGATCCCGGCCGGTGCCGGCGCGACAGGGCTCGCGATCTGTTGCGGCATGTCGTCGGGCGGAACCTCGATGGGGCCTGGTTGCGCCGTGGCGGGTTTCGCCGCTTCCTCCGGCCTGGCGGGCTCGCTTGCGGGCTCGGCGGGCGAAGCTTCCACCTTCGGCAGGGCCGAGGTGGTCGCCGGGTCGGCGAGGTGCTTCGGCAAAATTGGTGAGGGCTGCACCACCTCGACGTCGATCGCAGGCGGCGCGCTGCTACCAGGCCCCGGCAGCGTGATCAGCATCGGGAGCATGGCCGCAACACAGAGTCCGTGCACGGCTCCGGCGCCAAGCACGCAGAGTGGGAGAGTAATCGAGCGTTTGTCAGTCAAAGGGCGCAGCTTCAGGGGCGCCGCCGCACTTCCGCCCCCAACTTCCGCATCTAGCTGAGTTGGCGCCTTACGCCAACAGTTTAGCTTTCCATCACGATGCGTGGGGCAGCGCGTGCGCTCTTCTTGTCACGCTCAAGCTCAGCCCATGCCCTCGCCGCGATGGCGCGATAAGCCTCGGCCGCAGGCGACGACGGCGCGCTCACCACCACAGGCTTGCCGGCATCCGAGGTTTCGCGGATGGCGAGCGTCAGGGGAACTTCGCCCAAGAACGGCACGCCGAGCCGCTTGGCCTCGGACTGAGCCCCGCCATGGGCGAAGATGTCGGTCGCCGATCCGCAATGGGGGCAGATGAAGGTGCTCATATTCTCCACGATGCCGAGCACCGGCACGTCCACCTTGCGGAACATGTTGAGGCCTTTGCGCGCATCGATCAGGGCGAGGTCCTGCGGCGTCGACACGATCACGGCGCCGGCGAGCGGCACCTGCTGCGCCATGGTGAGCTGCGCGTCGCCGGTACCCGGAGGCATGTCGACGACGAGCACGTCGAGCTCGCCCCAGGCCACATCCTTCAGCATCTGCGAGAGCGCCGACATCACCATCGGCCCGCGCCAGATCATCGGCGTCTCCTCATCGACGAGGAAACCCATCGACATCACCTTCAGTCCATAGGCTTCCATCGGCGCGAGCTTGTCGCCGGCAAGCTGCTGCGGCTTGCCAGAGATGCCGAGGAGCCGCGGCATGGACGGTCCATAGATATCGGCGTCGAGCACGCCGACCTTGAGCCCCTGGGCTTGCAGGGCGAGCGCGAAATTGACGGCGGTGGTCGACTTGCCGACGCCGCCCTTGCCGGAGGCGACGGCGATGATGTGGCTGACGCCGGGGATCGCGCCGGTGCGGTGGCGGGCGGCCTGCGCCGCGCCGCGGGCGACCGGCGATGCCGGCGGGGGTGGAGGCGTTCTCGTGCCTCTGCCATTGCCGCCGGCCGGCGCCGGAGGCGCTCCGGCCTGGCGGTCGGCGGTGAGCGTGACGGCGACGGCATCGACGCCGGGCAGCTCCTTCACCACCTTCTCGGCAGCTTGGCGGAGCGCTTCGAGCTCAGAGGCCCGGGCAGGATCGACGGAGATGGCGAAATAGACCTTGCCGCCGCGGATGACGACTTCGGAGACGAGCCCGAGCGAGACGATATCGTCGCTGAGATTGGGCCCTTTGACGTGCTTCAGCGCGTCGAGCACGCGCTCTTTGAGGATGGGTTCTGACATAGGTCACTATGTATTCCGCGGGGGCCCGAACACCAACAGTCTAATTGCCCGGTCTCAAGGCACCCAGCAGCTCGCGCCGGCGCAGGATTTGAGCGTGTCGTGGATGCCGCGCAAGCTTGAAAGGTCGCCAGCATGGGCCGGACCCACGGACCCTGTTCTTGAGCTCATAGGGGTCGCTCGCGAGGTCGAAGAGCTCCTCGAAGCCGCCCTCGTAGCGCACATATTTCTTCGTGGCGGTGCGCACGCCGGCATAGCGGTTGGCCTTCTTCTCGAATCTCGTCACCGGACTTTCGATGAGAAGCGCGCTCCGCCAGGGCGCATCGGCGTTGGCAAAGAGCGGGTCGAGCGACTTGCCGTCGAGGGGCACGCCTGGCTTGGCGCCGGCAAGATCCACGATGGTCGCGGTCACATCGAGATTGCTCACGAGCTGATCGCGGGTCTGACCCTCGGGGATGCCAGGACCGCGCATGAGGAGCGGCACCTTGATCGAGCCTTCATAGGCGGCGGTCTTTCCCACCAGCCGGTGATCGCCGAAGAGAAAGCCGTTGTCGGAGGTATAGATGACGACGGTGTTGTCGAGCTTGCCGGTGTCCTTCAGCGTGGCCATGACCGCGGCGACGAGGTCATCCACCGATTGCAGCGATCGGAGGGCGGCGCGGTAGGTCTTCTCGAGATCCTCCTTGGTGGCATTGCCGACGCGCGGCGCCTTGATTGCCTTCCGCCGCAAATCCTCTTCGTTGAAGGCGGGGCTCTCAGGAAGCCGGACGTGACTCAGGACGTCCTTATATTGCGGAGCCGGAATGGCGCGGGCTCCTTCCGCATGCACGCTCTTCGGTGCGACAAACAGAAAGAAGGGCGCTTGGCTCGCCGACTGATCCTGAATGAAGCGGACCGCGCGCTCTCTCAGGACGTCGGTGGAGTAGTCGCCGGGCGCCTTGCCGAAGCTCAGCATCTTGCCGTTGTCGTTGATCGAGTAGTCGTAATATTTCGGACGCGTTCCGCTGAAGGCGTACCAAAGGTTCCAACCCGGAGGCACCCAATCGCGCGGATTGCCGATGGTGGGGCCCTTGAACTCGACATTGATCAGGCTGCCGAACCAGCCGAGCCAGGCGCCATAGAGGCCCTGCTGGCCGTAGCGGTTCAGATATTTGCCGATCAGCGCGGTCTTGTATCCGGCGGCCTGCAGCCAGACCGGCAGCGCGTTTGCCTCTTTGCTCTTGAAGGTCTCCCAGCCGCCGGCGTCGAGCGGACTGTTGGCTCTGATGCCGTGATTGTGCGCCGCCTGTCCGGTGAGGAACGAGGCGCGGCTCGGCCCGCATAGCGGAAGGTTCACAAAGCTGTTCTTGAAGGTGAGGCCGTGCTCGGCGATCAGCGACAGGGTCTTCGGCATATAGGCCATGGAGCCGGTGTCGTCCTGATCGTCGGTCATGATGACGACGATGTTGGGCGCGGCGAGCGACGCAATGGCGGAGATGAGCAGCAGGACGATGGCAAAGAGGACTCGCATGGAGGAAGGCGGCCCGGCCATCATTCCGGGAAGAGGCGAGGCAGCGCCGCGATCTTGCTCCAGCCCTCGCCTTCTTTGACCGGCTCGACGTGGAGGTTCTGGAAATAGTCGTCGAGCACCGCGGCGCGCTCCTCGGCGAGCGGCGGGCGGCAATAATCCTCCTCCTCCCACACGGCAACGCCGTCCTTCCGGATGCGCGCATTGGCGAGCGAGGCCGAGAGGGTCACGCCGAAGGGGCGCAGGGACATGAACAAGCCGCGGGCCAGCCTCTCGTGAAGGTCTTCGAGCCGCCCGCGTTTCGGCACCGCGGAAACCAGGTAAAACGCCATGATCGTTGCCCTCCTTCGATTTCCGTGTAGCGCCGTCATAATATGGGGTCGCAGGGGCAGTTTCGTCATTCGGCTGACAATTACCGCTCACCTTCTCGCCTGCGGGAGCCCTCCAAGGCATGCGTTTTTCTCGCCGCGACGCCGGATGCGCCCGGGCTTTTAGGGGGTGGCGCGCCGAAGAGCGCAAACCTATGGTTCCGCTTCCGGGACGGGAACGGCGGGCGCCTCTCGGCGCGCCAGTGGCGACGTTTGTGCGGCGCCGGGCCGCGCTTTCCGCTTTGGACGCTGCGTCAAGTGGGCCAGAGAGGCCATAGCGCCCGTCCAAATGTCAGCCAGCTCCTGGAGGGGTCTCATAGGGGAACCGCTCGAAATCCAGGTCAACATGGGGGCGGAAGCTCTGGTCTAAGCCCAGATTTTTTTGAGCCGGATGGAACCGGCGGCAGCGGCCTGCGTTTCTTTGCCGCGTCACGAAACAGCCTTGTTTGGCAGTGAGCGTTGCGTTTGGAGGGAGTTAGAGGGGATCGGTGCTCCGGGGGCGGACGACCGATCAGACCGAAGTCCGGAGTGCGTTGAGTTCATGCGTGTCCCCGTTGCGGCGCCGCTGCGCGTTGGCGCCACGTCCAATTGCCCCTTCGCTTCATCCGGCGATCGTCATCGGTACGGCCTGGCAGGTCGATCCGCTCAGCATCCCGCCACTTCCACGCTCCGCATCGCATCAGAACCCGGCATGGCGCCTCGAACGAGAGCGGCCATCAAGCCTTCCTTAACTCTGACACGGCTAATTTTACCACGTTGCACGGAGGCGCCTTAGCGTTCGCGCGCAACTGCTTCCACAGAGCGGGGGGAACATGCGCATTGTGGTTGGTTCGGGAAGTTCTAGGGACGTGAAAGATGCCGAGCTCGATCGGCATCTCGAAATATTGGCCGAGTTCATCGGGCGCGTCGAAGCCCGATGCCGATGAACCGCGCGAGCTCACCATGATCGTGCGTTCGGCTTCGTCGGGACCAGCCCAGGCCTTGATCCTGAAAGCCCGCGATCTTGCCCGCACCGGCATCGCCGCAAAGGTGATCGTCGCCAAGCTCGATCCGGAAGAGGATGTGCGCAAGCTCTATGCCTGCCTTTCCAGCTCAAACCGCGCGGCCGCGCCCATGAGCTGATCCGCTGGGCGCGCAATCCGCGCCTGCTCGACGCCCATGAGCAGGTGACCTACGGCAGCTGGCTCTGCTGGTGGGGCGATTCCATGCGGCGCGACGCCGACAAGCGCAATGCCTTGAGCCTGATCGAGGATGCTGCCGCCGGCACGCTTCGCCTTGGGCACCTCGCTTTCAAAGCCCTGTGGGCGGCCTCAGCCATCGTCGCCGAGCGGCGGCTGATCGGGCCGGCAACGGCAAAGCCCTCCGGCGCCTATGAGCGCGATGCTGAGGCTGTCGCCGCGGTCTCGGCGCTCCGTCCGAGCCGTCAGGGCTGGCCTCTTATCCGGCATTAGTCGTTCGGGGTTGCCTCCGGCGGCCGGCCGCTTGGCGCAAAATGGATCTGTTTCAAGTTTCCCGCCGCAACGCGTGAAGCGCCCGCAGATCCTCCTCTGACAGTCGGATCTTCTTGCCTTCGGCCGACCACCAGATGTTGCAGGTCATGCAGCCGGTGAAGTGATCGCCGCGGTTGTCGATTTCTACAAGCGGCTGTTTACATTCACGGCAAGTGTCGATCTTCACTGAACAGTGTCCGGACCCTTGTGAGACGCCCGCGCTGCCTCCCTTAGTTCCAGCATCATCAACTCATGAACCTCCGGGTCAGTCTTCGGGGCGGTCGTCCGCTCGATATAGGCAAGCAGAGCCTCAATCTCGGCCTCGGTTTTGGGTTCTTCCGCCAGAGCCTTTTTTAAGGCCTCGCTCATTTGCTTGCAGTGATCGAGCACGATGGCTCTCTTTTCCTCATCCATGGCTCCCTCTTTCTCGTTCATTATGATCTTAGCACCATCGCCCAGTTGGTGCCCTATCGGTGGCAACCAGTGGGAACCAAAAAAGTGCCATCCTGTGCGCGTTAGTCCGAGCTAGGAGTTACGTATGGACAGAACGCTCACCAGCTTCATCTGGGCATGGATCACGCTCATCGTCGTCGTAAACTTGTTTGGCATTGCCGGCCTGTTCATGAGTGAAGACAGCGACGGGCAGGCACTCCAAGAGCTTCAGGAGATCTACAGCCCGTTCAACGTCATCAACTGGCTCTTGGAACTCGTGATCCTGTCGCCGGCATTGGTCGCTTATGTGTGGCGAGAACGGCGTCGAAAGTCCCTACAAGCTCGCTGACCGTGGGCGGCGTCCCATGTCGTTACGCACAGACTTGTCTCTCCGAAAGTGCTAGGAAGTCTTATCGCCGGATCGTTGACCCAGGCACCGGTGGCTGAGAGTAACTAAGTCACGCTCCCGCCTGCAAATGCATGGAGGGAGCCAAAATGGCCTCTCAACGTCCGTCCAGAAATTTTGACGAAACGACTCTGCAAGCGCTGGAGCATGCGCTTAGAGACGTATGGCAAGTTCTCAAGGCACACGATCCCTATCACAATTGGGACAAGGATTTAGAGTTTCAGCAGGGTCTCGCAGCAACGCTGATGGACCTCGCCGATGCTGGCGTGACCGACCGGCAAGAACTTCGGAAGAAGGGCGCTGGCATCCTTCGATTTGAAGCCGTCGCACTAGGCGTGTGGCAGGTCCAATCCTGGTAAGGGGGATTGGAATTTTTCGCGGCTGGTAGCACGATCGCCTCATGCCGGGTCCGACCATGCAGGCGATGGTGCTCGAGGCAGCGGGTCGCCGCTCAGGCTCACCGAGCTGCCGATCCCTGAGCCGTCGGCGCGGCAGCTTCGCTTGCGCGTGCTCGCTTGCGGCGTCTGCCGCACCGACCTGCACATCGTCGACGGCGAGCTGACAGAGCCGAAGCTGCCGCTCGTGCCGGGTCACGAGATCGTCGGGCACGTGGCGGCGCTTGGCGCGGACGTCGAGCGGCTTCGCCATCGGCGACCGCGTCGGCGTGCCGTGGCTCGGCTGCGACCGACGGCACCTGCCCCTATTGCCGCAGCGGGCGAGGAGAATCTCTGCGACGACGCCGCGCTTCACCGGCTACCAGATCGACGGCGGCTATGCCGCGCTACACGGTCGCCGACGCGCGCTACTGCTTCCATCTGCCGGACGGCTACAGCGACGCCGAAGCGGCACCGCTGCTGTGCGCCGGGCTGATCGGCTACCGCTCGCTGAAGATGGCCGGCGACGCGCGCGCGCCTCGGCATCTACGGCTTCGGCGCCGCGGCGCATATCGTGGCGCAGGTGGCGCGGTATCAGGGGCGCGAGATCTATCGCCTTCACCCGGCCGGGCGACACCGCGGCGCAGGATTTCGCGCGCGAGCTCGGCGCGGCGTGGGCCGGCGGCTCCGACGAGACGCCGCCGGAGCCGCTCGACGCCGCGATCATCTTCGCGCCGGTCGGGGCGCTGGTGCCGGCGGCGCTGAAGGCCGTCGCGCAAAGGCGGCGTCGTGGTGTGCGGCGGCATCCATATGAGCGACATCCCGAGCTTCCCTTACGAGCATTCTGTGGGAGGAGCGGGTGCTGCGCTCGGTCGCCAATCTCACCCGCGCGGATGCGCGCGAGTTCCTGGCGCTCGCGCCGACAGGCCGGCGTCAAGACGACGGTCGTGCCGATGCCGCTCGCCGAGGCCAACGAGGCGCTTGCCCGCTTGCGCCAGGGCGAACTGACCGGCGCCGCGGTGCTCATTCCGTAGACTCTGACCCTCATGCTGAGGAGCGCCCAGAGGGCGCGTCTCGAAGCATGGCCGCCCTTCGAGACGGCCGCGGTTCCCGCGGCCTCCTCAGGGTGAGGTTTCGATATTGAAGGCTAGGGCCGGTCCTTGCCGACCTCGATGTCGACGCCGCCGTTGTCCTTGCGTGATCTCGCCCTGAGAAGCCCGGAACGTCGATCTTCACCACCGGCTCGCGCGAGCGCTGATAGTAGAAGTAGGCGAGCACGGCGAGCGCCACAACCGCAGCGCCGATGCAACACGCCGACCAGCAGGCTATTGTTCCTGCGATCCAAACCGTTCGCCATCTCCCCTCCAGTCGTTCTTGGCCTCAAATCAACGCCGTTCGCGGCAATCTCGGAGTTCCCTGCCATTCAGCTTGACGCAGGTCAATGTCGGGGATCAGAGTTTGCTTAGAAAACAACCATAATCAAGCCACTAGAGGAGGCGTCCATGTTGCATCAGGTCATCGAGACCCTGAATTCACGCGTGGCGTTGCGGCCCCGCTACGAGAATTTCATCGGCGGCAAATGGGTGGCGCCGGTCGACGGCGGCTATTTCGACAATGTCAGCCCGATCACCGGCAAGACCGGTATGCCAGATCGCCCGCTCGCAAGCCGCCGATATCGAGCTTGCGCTCGACGCGGCGCATAAGGCGAAGGACGCCTGGGGCAACACCGCGCCGGCCAAGCGCGCCGAGATCCTCAACAAAATCGCCGACCGCATGGAGGAGAACCTCAAGGTGCTCGCCGCGGTCGAGACCATCGACAACGGCAAGCCGATCCGCGAGACGACCTTCGCCGACATTCCGCTCGCCATCGATCATTTCCGCTATTTCGCCGCTTGCGTCCGCGCCCAGGAAGGCTCGCTGTCGGAGATCGATCACGACACCATCGCCTACCACTATCACGAGCCGCTCGGCGTGGTCGGGCAGATCATCCCGTGGAACTTCCCGATCCTGATGGCGTCGTGGAAGCTCGCCCCGGCGCTCGCCGCGGGAAACTGCATCGTGCTGAAGCCGGCCGAGCAGACGCCGATGAGCGATCATGGTGCTGATGGATCTCATCGGCGATCTGTTGCCGCCCGGCGTGCTCAACGTGGTCAACGGCTTCGGCGTCGAGGCCGGCAAGCCGCTCGCCTCAGAACAAGCGCATCGCCAAGATCGCGTTCACCGGCGAGACCACGACCGGCCGGCTGATCATGCAATATGCGAGCCGAGAACATCATCCCGGTGACGCTCGAGCTCGGCGGCAAGTCGCCGAACATCTTCTTCGCCGACGTGATGGCCGAGGACGACGCCTTCTTCGACAAGGCGCTCGAAGGCTTCACCATGTTCGCGCTGAACCAGGGCGAGGTGTGCACCTGCCCGTCGCCGCGCGCTGGTGCAACGCAATCGATCTACGACAAGTTCATGGAGAAGGCGGTGGCGCGGGTGAACAAGATCAAGCAGGGCAACCCGCTCGAGCTCTCCACCATGATCGGGGCGCAGGCCTCAAACGATCAGCTGGAGAAGATCCTCTCTTATGTCGATATCGGCAAGAAGGAAGGCGCCAAGCTGCTCGCCGGCGGCGAGCGGGCCAAGCTCAATGGCGACCTGCAAGGAGGGCTATTACATGCAGCCCACCGTGTTCGAGGGCAACAACAAGATGCGCATCTTCCAGGAGGAGATCTTCGGGCCGGTGCTGTCGGTCACGCCCTTCGACACCGACGATGAGGCGCTCGCCATCGCCAACGACACGCTCTACGGGCTTGGCGCCGGCATATGGACCCGCGACATCAACCGCGCCTACCGCTTCGGCCGCGGCATCCAGGCTGGGCGGGTGTGGACCAATTGCTACCACCTCTACCCGGCGCATGCGGCCTTCGGCGGCTACAAGAAGTCAGGCATCGGGCGCGAGACCCACAAGATGATGCTCGACCATTACCAGCAGACCAAGAACGTGCTGGTGAGCTACAGCCCGAAGGCGCTGGGATTCTTTTAGTCGAGACGTGCGATGGCGTGAGCAACCCTCACGTCATCGCCGGGCTTGACCGCTGCCCATGGCTACCGCCTCATGATTGGCGGTCAGCCCGTTGAGGTGGTGGTGCGTATGCCCCAAAGTCTTGATCGCCACGCCGACTCGTCCTGCTCTGACAACACAGGGCCGTCCTGCAAAAACCTCACAAACTCGCTGGCCCTATATCCGGGCTTATACGGATCGGGCAACTTGGCGAACGCCTCCATGTCGGGGGTTTTCGTGCCGCCAAGTTCAACCCAAAGTCGGACAGAAAAGGCCAAGGTCAGGTGAACCGAGTTGGCGGAGTGTGCGGTCAACATTCCTTCAGGGTCTCGATCGGCGTGTTTGAGGAAGTTCGGAACACTGCTGAAGTCCCGACCCATCTTCGAAGATTGATTTAGAAGGACGGCAAGCACGTCCTCCATCTGGTGAGCCCTATCGCGCACCAAATCACGCAAAATGCCGAAAGCAGCATAAGCGAGAGTGTGGACCCCCAGGCTATCTTCGCCCCGAATCGAAGCTGTATGGCGCAATCAAGCTGCCTACGAGCGGCGTCCATCTTTGAAATTGTCATTGTTCCCCTACTCCGTCTTTTTGCAGGTAGTGTGTTCTACTATTGTTCTCCCTATTCTGGGCATTAAATCTCGGCAATGTTGGACCTTTCCACACGCCTCAGCAGACCAGACGCGCCAGCTAAGCGCCCTCTTTTTGCGACATTCCGCCCACGGGGCGCCCGGATGGATTACGCTGCTCTACTGGGGAATTGCGGGGAGCAACATGGTCGAACGGGTGTTGGCCACGGATGACGGCGCTTGAGCTGATCGAGAAGCTCACGCGCACGCACGGGAAGCTGATGTTTCATCAGTCCGGCGGCTGCTGCGACGGCTCATCCCCCATGTGCTACCCGGCGGGCGAGTTCCGCGTCGGCGGCAACGACACCTATCTCGGCGAGATCGGCGGCTGTCCGGTCTATATGGACAAAGACCAGTTCGCCTATTGGAAGCACACCCAGCTCATCATCGATGTGGTGCCTGGGCGCGGCTGGCGGCTTCTCGCTCGAAGCGCCGGAGGGCGTGCGGTTTCTCACCCGCAGCCGCGTGTTCACCGACGAAGAGGTCGATGTGCTTAACAGGGAGGGAGTTCCCACCGGCGGCCAGGCAGCATAAAGTGAACCCCCGCCATCGATGGGGTCGCATTTGCGCATCCGCCAGCCTGCCCTTTCCCGCCGTGACCTCCTAAAGCTTGGCGTCGCCGCTCCCTTCGGCTTTGCCCTTCCGAACCTTCCCTTCTCCGCCCCGGCGGCGCTCGCCGCCGAAACGCACTATCTCGCGGTGCGCGATAAGGTGCCGGACCCGAAAGACATCTTCTTCTCGGTGCAATATCCGGGGAAGCCGCCGATCAGGCTTGCGGGACATTTCTGGTACAACGAAGAGACGGTGAGCGCCGGGCGCAAATGCCCGGCGATCGTGGAATTCGTGCCCTATCGGCGGCGCGACGGCACCATGATCTCGGACAGCAAGATGTATCCGTGGTTCGCCTTCAACGACTATCTCTGCTTCCGCATCGATATCCAGGGCTCGGGCGATTCGGAGGGTGTGCTCACCGACGAATACACCGACGAGGAGTTGACTTACTGTGCGCAGGTCATAACCGAGATTGCGGCGCACCCGTCTTGCGACGGCAATGTCGGCATGATGGGAAAGTCATGGAGCGCCATCAATTCGCTGATGGTTGCGGCGCGGCCCGATCGCCCTGAGGCGCTGAAAGCCGTTCTCGTCTGTTGCGGCAGCGACGACCGCTACAACGACGATGTGCACTACATGGGCGGCGCCATGATGTTCGACAATGTGAGCTGGCCGTCGTCGATGTGGGGTTGGATGTCGCTGCCGCCGGATCCTGCGGTGGTCGGCGATCCGTGGAAGGAGATGTGGCGGGAGCGGATCAAGAACGCAGACTTCTGGTTCAAGCAATGGGCGAGCAACCAGCCGCGCGACGACTATTGGCGCGAGAACAGCGTGCGTGATCACTTCGCCGCCGTGCAGGTCCCGGTATTCGTGATGTCCGGATGGCAGGACGGCTACAAGAACCCGGTCGAGCGCATCGTCTCTGGCTTGAGCGCGCTGGGGAAGCCGGTGCAAGGCCTGCTCGGGCCCTGGGGCCATAAATATCCCTTCGGCGGCTATCCCGGTCCGCGCATCGCATGGCTGCAATACACCGTCACGCATTGGTGGGACAAATGGCTGAAGGGCAAAACCCCTCCACCCGAGACCGACTGGCCGATGCTCCCCGTCTGGCTCTCTGCATCTCAGGCGCCCACCAAGTCGCTGTGCGCCGACGAGAAAGGCAAATGGGTCGCCGAGGATGGCGAATGGGCCAGCCGCGTGAAGGAGAGAGTGCTCTATCTCGGGGCCGCCAATCGCCTGGGCGAGACGCCTTCCAAGGCAACCTACGTTAGCGCCAAGCCTCTCGTGCTTGACACCGAGATGCTGGAGACGAGCTCCTGGGGCGAATGCGGCAATGACGATCTCCCCGGCGATCAGGCGCGCTTCGACAAGGCATCCTTGTATTTCGACAGCGAACCGCTGCCCGCCGATCTCGATATTTTCGGCTACCCGACCGTGGCGCTGACGCTTGCCGTCGACCGGCCGACGGCATCGCTTGCGGTGCGGTTATGTGAGCTGGAACCGGGGACCGGCGCTTCGCATCTCGTCACCTACCGCTTCTTCAATCTCGCCTATCGGGGCGGCGACATGGCAAAGCCAGAGAAGATCAAGCCGGGCAAGACCTTCTCTCTGCGCATTCCGCTCAACATCACCGGGCACATTTTCAAGAAGGGCTGGCGCATCCGCCTCTCGCTGTCGCCGTCTTTCTATCCGACTCTGTGGCAGACCTCAGACGCGCCGGCCGTCACACTGTTCGCCGGAGAGGCCGACGGCTTCGTCGCGAGCGCGCTGATCCTGCCGGGGCGCGTGGCGCGAGAAGAGGACAAGGACGTGCAGGCTCTGCTGCCGGCAACATCGGTGACGGAATACGTGAACCCCGACGACTATCTGCCGACGCTCGGCGAGACGCGCGCGGCGGAGACGACGCGCGACGCGACGCCGGTCACGATCGACGGCAAGCCGGGAATGTTGGTGCGGAAAGTGTTCGACAGCGGGCGCTATCAATATGGCGGCCCGCTTCGCGGGATGTGGATCGACCAGAAAGCGGAAGAGAATTTCCGGATGATCGCCGATGAGCCCTTGTCGCTCACTGGCTTCACCTCATCGTCGGCAACACTCGAACGGCCTGACACAGGCTGGCGCGCGCGATCGGAAACGAGCACGCGGGTGTGGAGCGAATTGAACGAAGCCGGCGAGCCGGTGTTCCGTTATACCGCGACGGTCAAGAGTTTCGTAGGCCCGAACGACCAACCCTTCGAGGAGAAGACCGTCGAGGGGACGATCAAGCGCGACTGGATCTGACGGCGCGCAGCGGAGGCTAGTCCACCTCCCACTTGCCCGAACTCTTGTTCAGATGCGCCTCGAGCAGGCGCGCGTTCTTGCGGTTTGCCTTCCAGGCGAAATCGAACGAGGTCGCCGAAAAGCGGCACCGAGCCGATCAGGAAATCGACGCCGACATTGCCGAGCATCCGCGCGAGGGTGAGCTTGGACGCGCCGCTCTGCCAGGCGTGATGCACGATGAGAAGCGAGATGGCGCCCGTCACCACGTCGCCGAGCCCGGCAAGAGGCCGAGCACTGGTGTCGAGGCCGAAGCGGAGCTTGGTGCCGGGCATGCTAAAGCGGTCGTCCATCATGCGCGCGATGAAGCGCACCTGAGTGAGGCGCTGCTCGTGGGTAAGCTCCGTGCTGTAGTCGCGCCAGAACTCGGCGGCGGACTTGCCTGCCCCGCCGCCATAGGCCCAAGCCCGACCGAAAACCTGCTCCGTGCTGCTCATCGTCTCCTAAGCTCCATTCCGGTAGCGCCATATGGGGGCTGCCGACCCACATCAAGACGCAGGAGTGGAACGAGGCGGCCGCGCCTTGGGTTCCTTGACTGCGGCTATGGCAACCATAGGCCTCCGGCATTGGAACGCGGCGGCCTCGCTCGGGTAAAACCAGGAGCATGGCAAGCGACAGCTATGACGTGCTGATCCTCGGCGGCGGCAATGCCGGCTTCGGCGTCACCGTGCCGACCAGAGAGGCGGGGCTCAAAGTGGCGCTGGTCGAGGAGCGCGATCTCGGCGGCACCTGCCCGAACCGCGGCTGCACGCCGAAAAAAGTGCTCGTCGCCGCGGGCCACGCGCTGCACGAGATCAACCAAGCCCACGTGCATGGCATCAGCGTAAGCAAGCCCAAGCTCGACTGGGCGGCGCTGATCGACCGCGAGAAGGAGATGATCAGCGGCATCCCCGACTCGCTCGCCGAAACGCTTCAGGAGCGCGGCGTCGATCTCTTCCGCGACAGCGCCAACTTCGTTGGCCGAAACGCTGTGAGAGTCGGTAATCGCACCATCGAGGCGAAGCATATCGTCATCGCCACCGGCTCACGCCCGCGTCCGCTGCCCATCCAAGGCGCAGAGCTGATGATCACCTCCGACGAGGTGTTGAGCGAGCGCGAGCAACCGGGAAGCGTGGTCTTCGTCGGCGGCGGGGTGATCGCGCTCGAGTTCAGCCACGTCTACGCGCGGGCCGGAACCAAGGTCACCATTCTCGAAGTTCTGCCGCGCCTTTTGCCCGCACTCGACGAGGACGCGGTGGAGCAGATCAGGAGCGAGAGCGAGCGCATCGGCATCGAGGTGCATACCGGCGTCAAGGTCGCCCGCGTCGAGAAATCCGGCAATCAGCTTCGCACCGTGTTCGGCGCCAACGGCAAGGAGCGGTCGGTGGTATCAGACCGGGTGGTCAACGGCGCCGGCCGCATCGCCAATGTCGATCATCTCGATCTCGACGCCGGCGGCGTCGCTCATGACGGGTTCAAGCTCGCGGTCGACGAGTATCTCCGCTCGACCTCGAACCCCGCCGTCTATGCCTGCGGCGACGTTCTCTCCGGGCCCGCCGCAACTCTCGCCTCTCGCCACCTATGAGGGGAAGATCGTCGGCCGCAACATCGTCGAGGGCCCGAAGCACAAGCCCGACTATGCGAGCCTTCCGTCCGCCGTCTATACCGTGCCGGCGCTGGCAAGCGTCGGGCTCACCGAGGCGCAAGCCAAGGAGAAGGGCCTCAAGACCAAGGTCACCGTCAGCGACATGGAGGACTGGTTCTCGACCAGGACCTATGCCGAGACACGCGCCTGGGCGAAGGTGATCGTCGATGAGGAGACCGATACGATCCTCGGCGCGCATATCGTCGGGCATGCGGGCGAGGAGCTGATCAACATTTTCGGGCTGGCAAAGGCGCACGGCATCACCGCGAGCCAACTCCGCGAGTTCATCTACGCCTATCCGTCGTTCTCCGCCGACATCAAGCACATGCTGTAGCGGCGATTTAGGACCCGCCGGGCGACACGAGCTCCACCATGGCGCGGGCGATCTCGTGCTCGCCGAGGATCACGACGCTCGCGCCGTGCTTCTTGAGGTGCAGCACTTCGGCCTCCGAATGCGCCCGCGCGATGATGTTGAGCTCGCGGGTTCAGCGCGCGGGCCTGCTCCACCACCTGGCCGCCTTCGAAGGCGTCGGGGATGGCGACGAGCAGGCAGCGTGCGGCGCCGAGGTTGGCGGCGGCGATGATCTCGGGGTCCGCGGCATTGCCGGCGATGGCCTCGATGCCTTGCGCCTTCAGCTCGGCAAGCCTCTCATCGTCGCTCTCGATGACGAGGAGCGGCACCTTCTTCTCGGCAAGGTCTTCGCTGATGACGCCGCCGACCCGGCCGTGGCCGACCAGCACGACATGATTCGTGAGCGCGGTCGGGCGGACCGGCTCGCGGGCGGCGCCTTCCTCCTCCGCGGCTGCGACAGGTTTCGCCTCGGCTGCGCGGCCTTCTCGCGCCATGCCTGAAGCATGTCGAGCGCGGCAAAGAGCAGCGGATTGAGCAGGATGGAGAGGATGGCGCCGGCAAGGATGAGATTGCGGCCGCGCTCAGGCAAAAGCCCGAGATCGACGCCGAGCCCGGCGAGGATGAAGGAGAACTCGCCGATTTGCGCGAGGCTGACCGAGACGAGCAGCGCGGTCGAGGCGGGATAGCCGAACAGCGCGGATGATGGCGAAGGCCGCAAGCGACTTGCCGAGCAAGATGATGGCGAGCGTGGCGAGCACGGCGAGCGGATCCTCGATGAGGATCGCGGGCTTGAACAACATGCCGACCGAGACGAAGAAGATCACGGCGAAGGCGTCGCGGAGCGGCAGCGTCTCTTCGGCGGCGCGCTGGCTCAAGGGCGACTCGCTCAAGATCATGCCGGCGAAGAAGGCGCCGAGCGCGAAGGACACGCCGAACAGCTCGGCAGCGGCAAAGGCGGCGCCGAGGGCGATGACGAACACCGCCAGCCGGAACAGCTCGCGGCTGCCGGTATGCGCCATGTAATGCAGCACCCAAGGGATCAGGCGCTTGCCGACGATCAGCATGATGGCGACGAAGGCCGCGATCTTGCCGATGGTCAGCGCGGCGGCCGCGGCAACGCCGGCAAGATCCGTGGTCGCCCCCGCCCTCGCCGCCGAGCACACCGGCGAAGGCCGGCAACAGCACGAGCGTCAGCACCATCACCATGTCTTCGACGATGAGCCAGCCGACGGCGATGCGGCCGCGCCCGGTCTCGACCAGCCGCCGCTCCTGGAGCGCGCGCAGGAGGACCACGGTGCTCGCCACCGACAGCGCCAGGCCGAACACGAGGCCGGCGCCGATCGACCAGCCGAGCCAATGGGCGAGCGCCATGCCGAGCAGCGTGGCGCAGGCGATCTGCGCGATGGCGCCGGGCACGGCGATCGCCCGCACCGAAAGCAGCTGCTCGAGCGAGAAATGCAGGCCGACGCCGAACATCAGCAGGATGACGCCGATCTCGGCGAGCTCGCTCGCGAGCGTCTGGTCGGCGACGAAGCCCGGCGTCGCCGGGCCGATCAGCACGCCGGCGATGAGATAGCCGACGAGCGGCGGCAGCCGCAGCCGATGGGCGAGCGCGCCGAACACCCAGGCAAGGGCCAGCGCAATGACGATGGTGGAGATCAGCGGGTGGGCCATGCGGTCAGGGACGCCTCAGGCGGTCGTCCCCTCTTCGGCCAGCGCCGACGGTGCGGGGCTCGGCGCAGCGCCTTCCGGCGACGTCCTCGGCACCGTCACCGCCTTGCGCACGTCCTCGATCATGGCCCGCGCGATCTCGAACTCGCCCATGATCACGGTCGAGGCGCCGTGCTTCTTCAGGTGAAGCACCTCCTCCTCGGAATGGGCCCGGGCAATGATGAGCAGATCGGGATTGGCGGCGCGCGCCTGCATCACCGCCTGACCGCCTTCGAAGGCCTCGGGGATCGCCACCAGAGGCAACACGCCGCGGGGAGGTTGGCGGCGCGCACCACTTCGGGATCGGCGGCGTTGCCGGTGATGGTCTCGATGCTCTGCTGGCGGAGATCGGCGGCGGCGTCCTGGTCGCTTCTCGATGACGAGGTAGGGGATCCATGCTCGCGCGAGCGCCTCGCTCACCACGCTGCCGACCCGGCCGTGGCCGATGAGCACGACGTGATCGGTGAGCCGCGTGACCGGGATCGGCTCGCGGCCGCGCGCCTCCGGGCGGCGGCCGGACGTCGTCATCGGCCTGCACGGTCGCGCCAGATCGGCAAGCGGTCGAGGAGCTCCATCAGCAGCGGATTGACGAGGATCGAGATGATGGCGCCGGCGAGAATGAGGTCGCGCGCCTCGGCCGGCAGGACGCCAGCGAGACGCCGAGCCCGGCGAGGATGAAGGAAAACTCGCCGATCTGCGCGAGGCGACGCCGAGATGGCGAGCGCGGTCGGCAGCGGATGGCCGAACAGTCTCACCACGAGATAGGCAGCGGCCGTCTTGGCGACGAGGATGATGAAGATGGTGGCGAACAGCGCGACCGGCGCCTCGACGAGGATCCTCGGATCGAACAGCATGCCGACCGAGACGAAGAACAGCACGGCGAAGGCGTCGCGCAACGGCAGCGATTCGGTCGCCGCCTGCTGGCTCAGCTCGCGACTCGCTCAAGATCATGCCGGCGAAGAAGGCGCCGAGCGCCAGCGAAACGCCGAACAGCTCGGCGGCAAGGAAGGCGAAGCCGAGCGCGATCGACAGCACGGCGAGGCGGAACAGCTCGCGGCTGCCGGTATGGGCGACATAATGCAGGATCAGCGGGATCACCTTCCGGCCGACGACGAGCATGATGATGACGAAGGCGGCGATCTTGCCGAGCGTGAGGGTGATGGCCTGGAGCAGCTGCGCCGGATCCGGCGCATCCCCGGTGCCCTTGAGCACGCCGGCGAGCGCCGGCAGCAGCACCAGCACGAGCACCATGCCGAGGTCCTGGACGATAAGCCAGCCGACGGTGATGCGTCCCCGCTCGGTATCGAGCAGCCGGCGCTCCTGCAAGCAGGCGCAGCAGCACGACGGTGCTCGCCACCGACAGCGCGATGCCGAAGACGAGGCCCGCGCCCGGCGTCCAGCCCTGCCACCAGCCGACGGCCATGCCGAGCGGCGTCGCGACCGCGGCTTGGGCGAGAGCGCCGGGAATGGCGATGGCGCGGACCGAAAGCAGGTCGTCGAGCGAGAAATGCAAGCCAACACCGAACATCAGCAGGATCACGCCGATTTCGGCGAGCTGATTGGCGACGCCCTGATCGGCAACGAAACCCGGGCGTGAAGGGGCCGATGGCGATGCCGGCGAGGAGATAGCCGATCAGCGGCGGCAGCTTCAGGCGCTGGGCGATAAGGCCGAAGCCGAAGGCGAGCACAAGGCCGAAAACCAGCGTCGAGATGAGCGGGGCCGAATGCGCCATTCAAAGAGCCTTTGCGGCATAGCTTCGTCCTCGGCCCGGGCGGCGCCCAAGCCGTCTCGCAATTAGGCCCGCGAAAGGGCGTCGGGACAATAGTTTTGGCGTTTTTTCTGAAACGAGCCTTGCGCTTGGTCAGCGCGGCGCGCCGGTCTTTACTTGGCGCACGGCGCCCGTCTTGGGCAGCGTCTGGCGCGAGAGGAGCGTGCCAAACTCGATGGCGCGCTGCTTGAGCGGCGACAGGCTCTGCCGCCAGCTTTCGTCGAGCACGAGCTCGCTTCGAGCGTCGAAGCGCATGTGATTGCCGGCGACCTCGTGCTTCTCGGCCTCGGCCCAATCGAGCTGGCGCGGATCGAAATCGAGCCCGAGGGGCTGCAAGATGCTCTGCAAGGCTGCCTTTTGGATCGCGCACCAGATCCTCGTAATGCACGACGCTATGCGGCACCGATTTCAGCGCACGGCGGATCTGCTCGTGGATCAGCTCATAGCGGAAGATGTGCTTGAGGAAACCGCCATGCTTGCGCACCACGGAGTTGATCTGCCCCTTCGGCTCGCGCACGAGATGGACGGGATAGATGTCGAGATCTTTCGAGCGCATCAGGTAGGAGAGGCGACCCGGAAGCTTCGAGGAATCGACGACGAAGCTCTTGCCAGAGACTTCGGCCATGGCCTTGAACACCACAGCGTTGGGGGCGCTCGCGGCGTCAAGCTCGCGATAGTCGAGCATGTCGAGGTCGACGAGCGACTTGCCGGAGGTCTCGCGCGTGCGCCGGTCGACGGCGGACCAGAACCGGCACTCCCACAGCGACGGCGCACCGCAGGAGCACGGCGCATGGGTTCCGCTTCCGCGCGTCCTTGATCTTGAGCTGGCGGTTGAGCTTCAGCACCTCGCCAGACGCAAAGATCGCCGGATGGGCGTTGAGCATCAGGTCGAGCAGCGTCGAACCGCTATGGCTCGTTCCGGCGATGTAGATCACCCGCATTCCACGCCGCTATTCGAGGGGCCGCTTAGCACCGCAAAAGAACGCTGCCTACCGCTCGGTCGCGGTGGTTGACCTGCGACATTTTGGGCTGCGGCATTTCGTGCTGCGACAACTCGGCGGGGAAACAAGCGAGAAGACCGGCGTTCGGTGCTCACGGATGGCCGTTCCGTCACCCCCGACCGGAGCAGCGGACCGTCCGACGAAGGAGATTCACGATGTTTACCAGAACCGCATTTTTGCTCGCCGCGGCTACGATCGCGCTCGGCTCGGCCGCGCTGTCGCCGGCGAAAGCCAACTACGATATTGCACCGAGAATCCGAGCGCCAAGGGTTGCCCGGCAATTTCGACGTGACCAATGAGCCGTTCTACGCCGACGCCGCGAGGAGCGCGCAGCATGAGAGACGCACCGCGCCCCCGTCACCACGGCTAATGCGCCGCTCAGACTAGAGGTTGGCGGGGATCGTCCCCGCCAACCATCCCATCCGCTTCTGCCCTCGTTGGCGGAGGCTTGGCGACGCTTTGCCGGACCGCTGTCAGACTATATGCTTGCCGATCGCGGCAGCTTGGATGCCTGGTGGTCCAGGACCAAGGCCGGACGCTGGTACGCCGCCGGTCAGAGTTGCGACTTCGAGGAGGGCAGGTTTTTGGCCTCACGCGCGCCAAGGCGCCAAAGGGAGGCGGCAATTGCCGCAGACGCTTCCGAGGTCGAAGTGATCGTGCAGATTCGCCAATGGCGGCCGCCTGACGCTCGAAGATCTCGCGCTGATCGACGCTATTCGCGCCGAGCGCTCGATCCTTGCCGCGAGCCGTGCGACCGGCGTCTCCTACCGCAAATGCTGGCTGATGGTCGATGCGCTGAACCGGACTTTCGAGACGCCGGTGTTCGCCACCTTCCCGGGACGGCGCGGCGGCGGCGCCAGCTTACGGATTTCGGCGAGCGGCTCGTCGCACTCTACCGATCCATGGAACGGCGCTCGCGGAGCGCGAGCGCGCAGGCGCTTGCCGAGCTCAACGCGTCTCTTGATCCGTCTTTTGCAGCACGGGCCAGCGGCGAGGCTGCGGAAGATCAGCCTCGACCGCGTCTTTCCCGATCGCGACGGTCTTGATCATCGCCCAGGCGCGAAGGCCCGGCTCGAGCCCGAGCCTCTCCACGGATTCGGTTGTCACCAGGGCATCGAGCTGGGTCGCGCCGAGATTGAACACCACGCGCACATAAGGAAGCGTCTGCGGCTCCACGGCCAGGATCGTTCCAGGCAGGCGGTTGGTGATCGACACGTCCATGGGGCGCGACAGGGCGATCGATACATCGCGGGCGAAGATCGTCACCTTGACGCCGGAATAGACCGGCGCGTCGACCAGAGGCACGCGCAGCTCGCCATCGCCGAAGAACAGGGTCGAAAGCCCGAAATCCGGATCGTGCCGCAGCACGCGCGCATTGAGCGTGGTGGCGAAGGCGGGGGTCTTGGACTTTTCAAGCTGCGAGCGGGGGGCGCTCATGCCATGCCTCCGAGCGAGTTCGACTCCAAGCATAGACATTGGCTCGGGTCCGATCAATTCGCCGCGGCGCGGGCGACGGGCTTTTGCGTGCAGCGCATCACCGATTGTCGGTTTCGCGACATTGAATTCTGTTGCCTAGGCATGGCTCGGCCAATTAGAGCTATACCCCACGCGATATAGCGTCGCAGTGTGTATCGTTCGCCTCTCTTTTTGCGAAGGACAGAACAATGAAAATTTCCGCCCGCAACGCGCTGCCCGGCAAGATCGTGGATATCAAGATGGGCGCGACCACCGCCCATGTGCGCATCGACGTCAACGGCACGACCGTCACCGCTTCCATCACCAACGAGGTGAAGAGTTGGGGTGAAGAAGGGGGCGGGCCATCATCAAGGTGAGATAAGCCAGATAGTCGCGTGCAGGAGGGGAACTCCTTACGCAGTCTTGGCCAGATAGGCGGCGAGCTGGTCGAGGGTGCCGGTATAGCCGCCCTCCATGCTCTTGAATCCATCCTCGAAGATCTTCCGCTCATGCACGGTGGCGTTGATGGCCACCGAGTGGATGGTCAGCTTGGTCTTGCCGCCTTGTTCGGTGAAGGTCGCCGTGTTCAGCATCTCCGCCGGCCATTCCGGGCTCAGGAAATGGCGCGTGATCCCGCCTTTGGGATCGGAGAAGGACGACACGTAGACCATGCGCTCGGGCTTGACGATCTCGCGATAGACGAACCGCCCCCACATCTCCTGGCCGTTCGGCGAGCGGAGCTGATAGTGAAACATGCCGCCGGGGCGGAAATCGAGCGTGCCGGTGACCCAGGTGAAGCCCTTAGGCCCCCACCACTGCTTCAGGCCCTCAAGCTCGCTATGCGCCTTCCACACGAGATCGCGCGGCGCATCGAACACGCGGGAGATGACGAAAGCGCGTGACGTGCCTGTTCCACCGCCGGCGAGATGCTCGTCGAGACGGGCAAGATGCTGTTCGCCGCCTTCGATGGCGCCATGTTCCTTGACCACGCGGTCGCGGTACTCGGCCGTCGGGAACACAGAGCGCATGGTCACCCTGGTCTTGTTGCCTTCAGCCACGAACGTCACCGTGGTGTGGAAGCTGACCGGTTCAAGATCCTCATCGCCGCCGTGCCTGTAGACGAGGCGCTCAGGCGGCACGATCTCGAGATAGGTGATCTTGTTCTGATAGTCGCGGCCGTCAGGCCCGTGCATGACGAAGCGCCACACGCCGCCTGGCTTCACCTCCATCTTGTGCGTGGTCGTGGTGAAGCCGCTGGGTCCCCACCATTGCCCCACCTGCTCCGGATCGGTCCAGGCGTCGAATACGAGCTCCTGCGGCGCATCGATCAGCCGCGATAGGACGATCTCGCGATCGGTCGGCATCCTCGCATCAGCGGTCATGGCGTCCATGCCTCTTCCCTTTCTTCTGCTTCGCTTGCACTTCGCGGAGATAGCCCTCCAGCCGGTCGAAACGCTCGTCCCAGAACTCGCGGTAGCGCTCGAGCCATTCGTCGACATCCTTGAGGCCGCCGGGCGCGATGCGGCACGGGCGCCATTGCGCCTCGCGGCCGCGCTCGATCAACCCTGCACGCTCGAGAACCTTGAGGTGCTTGGAGACTGCCGGCCCGCTCATCTTGAATGGCCTGGCAAGCTCGTTGACCGTGGTCTCGCCAAGCGCAAGCCGCGCGAGGATCGCGCGCCGCGTCGGATCGGCGAGGGCTGCGAAGGTGGCGCTCAGGCGGTCGGTAGGCATCATTTATAACCTATCGGTTAAATAACCATTCGGTTTAATATGCTCGTCAGCCTCTCCCCCGTCAAGCCCCGGCGCGACGCATTGAACTCGCGGCGCTTGCTCAACCGATGCTGGAGGCGAGTTTGGGCGGGGCCGGCAAGGAATGGGGGGCTTTCATGCGTTTGAGCCGTCGGGCCGCGGTCGGGATTTTGCTGACCGGCGCCAGTGTGTTGATCAGCGGGAATTTTTTGGCGACGGAGGCTCTCGCCGCGCGCAAGCGCTCATCGTCGAAATCGTCGAAATCAACGAAGAAGCCAGCCGCCGCCGGCAATAAGCCCGCGGACCTCAAGCCTGGTCAATTCGAGTGGCACCCGGATCGGTCGCCCTCCGGCCCGCTCGCCATCATCGTCTCGCTCACCAAGCAGCGCGTCTATGTCTACCGCAACGGCATCCAGATCGGCGTCTCCACCTGCTCGACCGGCAAGAAGGACCACGAGACGCCGACTGGTGTGTTCACCATCCTGGAGAAGGAAAAGGAGCACTACTCAAGCACCTATGACGATGCGGCGATGCCGATGATGCAGCGGCTGACCTGGGACGGCATCGCGCTTCATGCCGGCAAGCTGCCGGGATATCCCGCGTCGCATGGCTGCGTGCGCCTGCCGAAGGCCTTCGCCGAGAAGCTCTACGACGTCACCCAAAGCGGCACGCCGGTGATCATCGCCGATGCCGCGACGCAGCCCTCATCGGTCTACGATCCCGGCCTGCTGCTAGGGGCCGAGGCCAAGGACGAGCTCGGCAAGGCGTCGAAGAAGAAAAAGAAGCCCTCCTTCTCCAAATCGAACGCCGTCACCTCGATCCTCGTGTCGAGCGCCGACAAATCCATCTATGTCATTCAGAACGGCGACATCGTCGCCGAGGGCAAGGCGGAGATCGACGATCCCGGCAAGAAGCTCGGGTCGAACGTATTCATCCTCGAGAAGGGCGACGAGGACGGCTTCACCTGGCAGGCGACCGGCTACAGCAGCGGAAAGAAGGCGGCAAAGCCGAACACCTCGGTGGTGCAGCGGATCAAGCCGCCGGCAGACGTGCAGGCCGCGATCGACGAGCGCATGAAGCCGGGCATGGTGTTCATCACCACCGATCAGCCCGCCACGCCCGAGACGCGGAGCGGCAAGGACTTCACGGTGATGGATTCAGAGGGGAAGTGAGCAGCTCAGCTCAAGCGGATGCGGCGCTTCCTTCTCTGAGACACCGACCGGCTGAGCCAGTCGTCTAACCGGATTGCGTCGATAAGCGGGCTGACCACCTCAGGCCGCTTTGATGAAGGCGAGCAGGTCGGCGTTGACCTGATCCTGATACGTGGCGGTGAGGCCGTGCGGCTTGCCCGGATAGTAGATTTCCTTCGCGCCCTTGATGAGCTTGGCCGATTTATGCGCCGAGTCCTTGACCGGAACGATCTGGTCGTCCTCGCCGTGCATCACCAGGGTGGGCACGTCGAACTTCTTGAGGTCCTCGGTGAAGTCGGTCTCGGAGAACGCCTTGATGCTTTCATAGGCGTTCAACAGGCCAGCCTGCATGCTCCACAGCCAGAACTGATCCAGGATGCCTTGCGACACCTTGGCGCCGGGCCTGTTGGCACCATAGAACATCACAGAGAGGTCCTTGTAGAATTGCGAGCGGTCCTTGACGAGGCCCGCGCGTAGGCCATCGAACACTTCGAGCGGCAAGCCTTCGGGATTGGCGGCGGTCTTCAGCATGATCGGCGGCACGGCGGCGATAAGCACTGCCTTGGCGACCCGCTTCGTGCCGTGGCGGCCGATATAGCGCGCGACCTCCCCGCCTCCGGTCGAGTGGCCCACCAGCGTGACGTCTTTGAGCTTGAGCGCCTTGATCACCGCGGCAAGATCGTCGGCATATCCGTTCATGTCGTTGCCGGTGGCGGCTTGGCTCGAGCGGCCATGGCCACGGCGGTCGTGCGCAACCACGCGGAAGCCGTTCTGCGCGAGGAACAGCATTTGGCCGTCCCAAGCGTCGGAGCTGAGCGGCCAACCGTGCGAGAAGGTCACGACCGGGCCGCTGCCCCAGTCCTTGTAGTAGATTTCGGTGCCGTCCTTGGTGGTGATGGTGCTCATGGTGCGCGTTCCTCTTGAGTTGGGACAGATCCACCGACGCTTCAGCGAGTTCTCCGCTGGAAGGCCGTTCTGTTGACACCACCATAGGCCCCGGCCTACGGAAAGCGAAAGCGAAACAAGAGACAACACAAGCGACTTCACCGTGCGTCTTCATTTCTTCGTCGTGACGCGCCGATGAATCACACCGAGCGGCATGCGCCAGAGCATGGGTGACGCAAACGCCACAGTGCTCCGCGCTTTTTTATCTCGATCCACTGTCAAGTGCTGGCGCGCCGCGCGATCTCGCTTAAGATCGAATGAAGTTGCGTAGCGGCGGCGGTGCAGTGTTGTCTTCTGTCGGTCATCATGTCGAAATCTTGCGTGGCGGGCCCGAGGCGTGGAACGCCTGGCGCAAGAAGCGGCCGTCCACCATCCCTCACCTCACAGGCGTCGTGCTTGCGGCAAGCGAGCGCGAATTGGGTGGGACGCGCGGCGCGCCCATCAATCTGAAATCGGCGCGCCTGCAGGATGCGGTGTTCCGTTTCGCCACGCTGTCGGCGGCCAATCTGCAAGCCGCCGATCTCGCCCATGCCGATCTTGTCCATGCACGCCTGACCCACGCCAATCTCAGCGAAGCGACCCTGCAAAGCGCCGCGCTCGATCATGCCGACTTCAGCGGCGCTATCCTGCGGCGCGCAGATCTGCGCGGCGCGTCGTTGCGCTTCGCCACGCTCACCGGCGCCGACCTCGAAGGCGCGGATTTGTCGGGCGCCGACCTCGCGCATGCGCGGCTGGCGCACACCAATCTCGCCGGCGCGAATTTGTGCGGTGCCGTGCTCGATTATGCCGATTTCGCCGGGGCCGATCTTTCCCAAAGCGATCTCTCCGGCGCGCGGCTGCACAATGTGCGTAACCTCTTGAGGGCGCAGATCGAAGAGACCCTCGGCGACGCGGCAACGATCCTGCCGTCGCATTTGCGGGGCTCCGTGCCGTGGTCCCCCGTCGGAGACGAGCCCGAAATCCCCCTCCTCGACCCCGCCGAATTTTGGCTGCTGCAAGCGCGGCGCGACCTGCGCGGGCGAACGTTCTACGGCCAAACAATGCGGGTCGCGGGCGCTCTTGCGGTGGGCGCCGCGGTCGCCACCGGCTTCGTCACAGAGACGGCGCACGACACTCTGCCTCCCGGCCCGAGCCGAGGCACAGAAAAGTGTCGAGCCAACTCTGTCCGTGCTGCCTGCAACGGATGAGCAAGCGTCGGCCCTCGGCGTGCCGGCCGCGACGAGGCTCGAAGCGGCGGCCCCTCCGCCGAGCCTCGCCGACGGTCCTGGCGGAACCGATCAGGCCAGCCACGCCTGCCCCGTCGGCAATCGTAGAGCCTGAAGATGCGCCGATGCCATCACAGGCGGCAGGCCCATCCAGCGAGACGATATCCGAGGTCGCCAGTGCGATACCGCTTCGCGCCACCGAGGACGGCGGAGGACAGATTGGAGGCATCCGCCGCGACGGAAGAGCTGCCAGCCTCCGAACTCAGCACAGTCTTTAGCTTACCGGCAGCCGCACCTGTCACTCTGGCCCCGCCTCGGCAACACTGTCTCCGCTCGAGCCGCGGCAGAGCACGGTTGCTGAGCTCCGCACCCGCATGCCGAAGATCCCGGCGCTCTCGCGCGCTACGCTCAGGCTCAAAGTCGTTAAGCAGGCGCGAGTCATAATGCCGGTGGTTGCCGCGTTCGACGATCCGAAGGCTCCCGCGCCGGCTGCCGCGGCGGTGGACGTGCCCGAGCCGGTGATGCTCGTCGTCTCGCTCGACGCGCAGAAGCTCGACATCTATCGGGGCCTCAAGCATGTGGCGAGCGCGAAGATCTCGAGCGGCATGCCCGGCTACGATACCAAGATGGGCGTGTTCAGCATCCTCGAGAAGAAGCGGCGACATCACTCCAATCTCTACAGCGGCGCGCCGATGCCGTTCATGCAGCGGCTGACCCGCTCCGGCACGGCGCTGCATGCCGGCGCGATCCCCGGCTATCCCGCCTCGCATGGCTGCGTGCGGCTCCCTTATTCCTTCGCGCCAAAGCTGTTCGAGATGACGTCGGTCGGGCAGAACGTGGTGGTGACGCGCGGGCGGCCGGTACCGACACCAATCGAGCATCCGAATCTGTTCGAGCTTCCTCCGCCCAAGCCGCAAGTGGCGATGGCCGCTTCCGTCGCTGTGCCGCGGCTTCTCACCGATGCGGTTGCGGTCGCCGCCAAAAGCGAAGTCGAGGATCACGCCGTCGCGGCCTTCCGCTCCGATGCGCCGTTGCGCATGTTGGTGACGCGGCGGACGGCGCACGATCGCGTCATGGCCGTGCAATATATGCTTGCCGATCTAGGCCATCTCGCGCGCCAGAATTTCATCGGCAATCTCGGGCCAGCGACCGGTAGCGCCATCAGGGCGTTTCAAAAAGCCAACGGCTTTCCGGTGACCGGCGCCTTCACCGACGAGCTGGCGAGCCAAGTCTATCGCGCAGCGGGAAAGACCGAGCCGCCGGAGGGGCATCTCTTCGTCAGGCAAGGCTTCAAACGCGTGTTCGACCTGCCCATCTCGTTCCGCGATCCCGCGGTCCCGCTCGGCACCCATGTCTTCAGCGTGGTGAAGCGCGGCGCCGGCGAGGCAAAGCCGGAGTGGATGGCGGTCAGCCTCGAAGGCGGCGACGCGGCAAGCGTTCTCGACCGCATCGACATTCCCGACGACGTGCGCCGGTCCATTGCGCCGACGGTTGACGCCGGGACTCGACGCTGATCGTCGCCGACAAAAGCGAGTATTCAGCCATCCTGCCGGAGGGCGACGATTTCCTGGTGTCGACCGCAGAGCAGGCCGCGGCGGAAGACGCCAAGGTCGAGCAAGCGAGTGCCCGACCGGACGCCGTCGCGCCGGCCAAAGTTAAGGTGGCCAAGAAGCGGGCGGCGCGGGCGGCGCCCGTGGCGAGGACGCGGAGCTATGACGTGCCCCGCCGCGAGATCAGACGCCGCTATATCAGCAGGCCATCGTCCTTCGGCATGCCCTATTTCTTCGGGCGATAGGAACTCCAACCGGTTCAGGCTCAAATGAGAGGGGCCGCTCGACCTCCTTGCGGAGGGAGCGGCCCCACAGCACAAGGCCGCTCGACCAGTGAAGGGAGCGGCCCATGCCAGCGGCCCGGCACTCTCAACGAAGCCGAGCCAGGATTGCCCCATATGGGGTCCTTGTTCCGAGGTTCAAGATCGAGACGACGAAAAGTGGCGCGCCCGAAGAGATTTCGAACTCCTGACCCCCAGATTCGTAGTCTTGAGGAGGGGGTATTGAGATCTGGGGTCAGCGGCGCCGATCACCGGGCGCGGTGTCGGCTACAAGCTGTTCACGACGAGCAAGGGATGCCACTGAGCCCAGACCATCACTGGAACCAGCGGTAGATAGCAGGCATGGCATAATCCTGCGCTCACGTCAGGGCCATCGAGCCCACTTCATCTCGCGCCGCCCCGATTGGCCCAAATTTAAGCCGTTTTTGGATGAGCATCAGCTCACGCATCACCCACCGAGGCTGCTCAGCATGTCGAATGGAATAGACCACCGACCGCGATGTTTTCACGGAGCTCGTTAAAGCGCTCCACAGCAGCCTCGGTCTGCAAGACTTCGACTTGGATGTCGTCTCTTGGACAAGACCTCCAGAGTTTCGGGACAGACTTGCAGTCGCTCCCAAACCCCTTTTGAGAGTACAACGGTCTTTGCACCCTGCTCGATCAATTCTTGAACGTCGGCGGGCTGAATGCCGGGAACATGACGTGTACCCGTCTCACGCCAATCCCATTCCCGTGCGCCGCCAGGAAAGATCTTGGCGTCCTTAAAGGGCGGATAGCCCTCGACCTCTATGCGGCCCCAGGAAAGAAGCGAGATCCGCGGGGAATCGGGTTTTGCCTGACGCATGTATTCAACCGATAGGACTTTAGCCATTCAGCGCAGAACGCCAAGCTGGCAACTCCGAGCCGAGCAGTGATCTCATGTCTCAACAATTTGCCACAGCACTTTATACGGCCTCGACCTGGGTCGTCCCCTTGATCGTCGCCATTACGTTCCATGAAGCGTCCCATGGGTATGTTGCGCGGCTGTGCGGCGATAGATACGGCTTGGCGCCTAGGCCGCGTGAGTTTCAATCCACTAAAGCATATCGACCCTTTTGGAACCATACTGCTGCCGGCACTACTGCTCTTGATGCGTTCACCATTTCTTTTCGGCTACGCCAAGCCTGTGCCAGTCAACTTCCAGGCGCTGCACAATGTCCGCCGTGACTCCATTTTGGTCGCCGCTGCGGGCCCAGCAATGAATTTCGTATTGGCAAACTGGCGGCGCTCGCGCTTCACCTCCTCGCCTATCTGCCTGATACCGCTCGCCCTTGGGTCGCTGAGAACCTCAAGAACGCGCTGATCATCAACGTGCTGCTTGCTATTTTTAACCTGCTGCCCCTGCTGCCGCTCGATGGTGGACGGATTCTGGTCGGCTTGCTCCCAGACGTGCTTTCAACTCCGTTGCGACGGTTGGAACCCTATGGCCTGATGATTCTGATCGGGCTCATATTTGTTTTGCCGTTGCTTGGAGCACAGCTCGGGATCGACCTCAATATTGTTTGGCAGCTCGTCCAGCGTTCGACCGGCATCATAATCGATGCAATCCTGAGGCTGACAGGCAACACATGACCAGCTCGTCCGGCCAGCACGGGTTGCAGATCGGCCTCGATCTTGGAGGGTCCAAGATTGAGGGTATCCTCCTGGGCCCCGGGGCGAACGAGTGGGCGCGCTATCGCGTAGCCACGCCACGCGACGACTACGCGGCTACAATCGCGGCCATTGTCGATCTCACAGCCAGGCTCATGCAGGACATCACGGCTGATGCCACGATCGGCATTGCCGTCCCAGGGTCTATCTCGCCCCTTACTGGTCTGTTGCAGAATGCCAATTCGACCTGGCTCAACGACCGCCCCTTCGACCGCGACCTAGCAGCTGCACTTTCCACGCCGGTACGGCTTGCCAACGATGCCAATTGCTTCGCCTTGTCAGAAGCCATCGACGGTGCCGGAGAGAATGCGCGGACCGTATTCGGGGTTATCCTGGGAACAGGATGCGGCGGTGGCATCGTCGTCAATGGGAGGCTGCTCGACGGACCACGTGGCATTGGCGGAGAATGGGGCCACAACCCGCTTCCCTGGACCACATCCGACGAATACCCCGGACCCCAATGTTGGTGCGGCCGCAAAGGGTGCTTGGAGACGTGGGTTTCGGGTCCCGGCATGGTTGCCGATCATGCCAGGGTAACGGGTGAGACACACACGGCGATAGAGATCGCGGCGCGCGCCAGCGCTGGAAATGGCGCGGCGACGGCCACTCTCTCCAGGCACGCAGCCCGGTTGGCGCGAGGCCTGGCTCACGTCGTCAACATCATCGATCCCGATGTCTTAGTGCTTGGCGGCGGCCTATCGCAGCTGTCCCATCTTTACGAGCAGCTACCCCCGCTGATGGCCCCGCATATCTTCGCTGATCAAGCCTCGGTCGTTATCAAGGCGCCCAGATGGGGTGATGCCAGCGGTAGTCGGGGCGCCGCCCGCTTGTGGGATTTACATCAGCCAACAATAAGATCGTGAGCAACCATGTCGAGGACTCTGCTTGGCCAATCGTGATTTAGATATCCTCAGAGACGCCTTACGCGAACATGTCAACGCTCTCGCCGTCGACATTGGTCCTCGCACGCCCTCGCTTCCCGACAGTCTAGTGCGAGCCGCTAATTACATTCACTCGGTCTTTGAGGACGCTGGTCTCACTGTAAGTGAACAGGATTACGACTACTATGACCAGCGGGTAACGAATTTGCTTGCCACGGTTCCGGCGAGCGCGGGGGCTTCTGCCTATTACGTTGTTGGCGCTCATTACGACACCGTCCCGAGCACGCCGGGCGCAGATGACAATGCGAGCGCCGTCGCGGTCCTCCTCGAACTAGCCGGACGCCTGCGGCAAGCCAGACTGAAGGCGCCTGTTCTCTTCGTTGCCTTCACTCTTGAGGAACCGCCGGCCCATTTGACGGGTCATCAAGGCAGCCGGATCTTCGTTCGCAACTGCGAGAACAACGGCGATCGTGTACTCGGAGCGATCATCTTAGAGATGGTCGGCTATACAGCCCCACGCCAACATTATCCGTTCCTCCCCCGCTGGCCCGGCTATCCTGGCCGAGGCAATTTCATTGGCGTAATTGGAAACTGGCGTTCGCACCGCTTCGGACGTGCCGTTCTTGGGGGCTTCCGCAAGAATACACATCTCGCGGTCGAGTCACTTTTCCTTCCCTTCGATGGACGAATTTTGCCGGAAACCCGCTTGAGTGACCACGCCTCCTTTTGGGACGCAGGATTGCCTGCGCTGATGGTCACGGACACCGCCTTCTTCCGGAATCCGAACTATCACCTTCCCAGCGACACGATCGATACTCTTGATTTTACCTTCATGGCTGAACTCGTCAAAAGCCTCGAACTCGCGCTTCTCGAGCTCCCGCCAGCCTAGACAACATCATGAGCTTTGGCCTCGTCAGTCATCGCTCCTTTGACCTGCTTGCCAACACCGGCCCGAAAACAAATATGAGTTGGGAGAATTATGGCCAATGTTCTCATCATAGGTGCCAGCCGCGGGATCGGACTTGAAACGGCGAGGGCAGCACTTCGCGCCGGCCACAGCGTTCGGGCCTTGGCGCGTTCTGGCGCAGGCATACCAATCCAAGATGCAAAACTCACTAGGGTATCGGGCAACGCGCTCGATCCAGACACGATCCGGAATGTACTCCGGGACATCGACGTGGTGATCCAAACCCTCGGTGTGGACTTCTCACCCAGGTTGGTCTTCGAAGGCACAAAACTCTTCTCGGAATCCACGCGCATCTTGGTCGACGCCATGAAGGCCGCAGGCGTGAAGCGGCTCATCACCGTGACAGGTCTTGGCGCTGGAGATAGTCGCGGTCATGGCGGTCTCCTCTACGATGCAGTCGTCTTTCCCTTGCTCTTGAAGCGTGTCTATGACGACAAGGACGTGCAGGAGTGGATTGTTAGGTCCTCAGGGCTCGACTGGACGATTGTCCGGCCAGGACTTCTGAAAGACAGCCCCGCAACTGGTAGCTACCGCGTCCTGACCGCGCCAAGGGACTGGCGATTCGGCGCGATCAGTCGTGCGGATGTCGCGGACTTCCTCGTGCGGCAGGTCGACGACCGTACATTGATCGGCACCACGCCGCTCCTCATTAGCTGAGCAGCCCAAAAGCTTGGCGTCCGCTATGGGTCAGAAGCTGACATCAGGTTCGCCGAGCAAGATGTCGGCTAAGTGCCAAAAGCGGCATACGCTTGGGATTTGTCGGATGTCCGCTGGAGGAACTCACGACCGAAAGGTGTTGGTTCGCTCCTCCATTGGCTGCGGCCTGCATGCCGACACCATCACAAACAGATGCTCCACGCGCCAGCGCTCGGCAATGCGCTATTGTGGAGCTATGTGGCGGCATACGCCTTCAAGTGGGATGGGATCACACTCCTTGCGCCGATCGCAACGGACCGCGAGGCAGCCCATGTGCAAGTGGCGGTGGTACAATCGTTCGCATCCGAAGTTCCTCAGCGGGCCACACTCGCAAGAATAATGGCAGCCATGGGCCTCTCGCGCGAGGTTCGGTCCAGCTGCGCTTCTAGGCGTTACGCCTCCTGGGTTTAGAAGGGCGGCGCTCGCCACATGCGTGAATGCAAGGACACATCCGGCAGCGATGTAGGAGATTAGATCTTTTCCTGTCATGTTAAAGTTGGGGCATAATCCTGAAAGTTACTAGCAGCGGTGTCCGACCGCATTCAGCGTGTCCTACTTGTCTGACCACACGGCCAGTTCGTATCCATCCAAGTCATGGAAATGAAAGCGTCGGCCGCCGGGAAAGGCAAAGACCGGTTTGACGATCCTTGCGCCGGCGTCTTCAAGGCGAGTCTGCGTCTTGCTCAGGTCGTCAGCATAGAGAATCACCAGCGGCCCGCCAGGATTTATCGGGTCGCCCTTGGCGAAGCCGCCGGTCAGCCGCCCATCGCTGAACTCGCAATAGGTGGATCCGTAATCCGTAAATGTCCAGCCGAAGACCTTGCCATAGAACTCACGCGAGCGCGCGATGTCGCTGACAGTGAACTCGATATTGTCGATACGACGATCGTTGCCTGAGTTGCCCATGAAGCTTCCTTCCAAAGTTGCGTGAGTGGAAATTAGCGATCAAGCAAATCCTGAGCAAACGCGCGGGTCGCTCGCCCATTAGCGCCTGGATGTTGTTGCTTGGTTCGCGATGAACGCCCCCTTTGGGCTCAAAAGCCGACATTGAGCCTAGTCAGCGGGTCAAAAACGGACAGGTCCACCGACATCGCCGGAGTCCGCTTGGTGCAGAAGCGGACATCTCACGTCCCCGAAGCACGGCCCGCCCGGTTACACTAGTTGCGACGGAGGGATGATCCGCCAGAGCTTCTGGTAGCGCTGCGCGCTGACTGAGAAGACCAGGGGAAGAACATCGGGCAGGCTTTGGTTATGTCCGGGACGATAATGTCCAGTCCGGGGGCAGCGAGCTCATCGTTCATGAGCAGCAGCGCGAGCCAGATCTGACAGCCAGAGTAGTGGACACAGGCCGAGCAACGGCTGGTGTCTCGGAATTTCCTAAGCTCAGCGGCACTAAAGCGACCCATGAGGCACGCCCATAGCACTCAGAGTGCGAAATTCTGCCGAAGTGACTCTTAATTGAAAACCTAGCAACGATCCTGGAGCAAGACACCTTACGTGCGGTGCAATAGACCCTCTTGCAGTGCGACAAGCGTGCACAGAGTTCGCCACACGGGCTTTTTGCGGTCCTTAAATGCGCCGCATCAATTCGGTCGGTTCCAAAAACAGTTTCGAATTATCCCCGATATACACAGGCCATTTTCGCAAGCCCTCCCGCGCTTCTGCAGAGCCTCTGACTATCGAGGGGATGAATGCTTTCGTCCTGAGGCTTATGATGCGAATGCCAAGGGGCTCGTTGGGGGTAGAGACGATGGACACGACAGCTCGCGCGCAGGATTCTAGTCCACCGAGTATTTCGACAATTGGCGAAGACCTAACGATCACCGGCAATGTGACATCGAAGGGCGAGCTTCATGTCAATGGCCGGGTTCAAGGCGACGTCCATTGCGCCGCGCTAGTATTAGGGGAGAATGCGCAGGTTGAAGGCAGCGTTGTTGCGCACGACGTGATGGTCCGTGGCCGCCTTGTTGGCTCGGTCCGAGCGCTGAGGGTTGTGCTGCAATCCACGGCTTACGTCGAAGGCAACCTCTTCCACAAGAGTCTTTCCCTTGAACAGGGCACGCACTTTGAAGGCGAGTCGCGTCCCTCGGACGATCCGTTATCCATCCCAGAAATTCACGCTGCAAAACCGCAGCAAGACCACAACGGGCCTGAAGTCATGAAACAGCGCGAACGAGCAAACGGCTTCATCAAGCCGCTCCCAGAGTCGCTCAGTGCTTAGGTACGTTCTATTTCATCGGAGGTAACGATGTTTGCGCCAAGGCAACAAGGAACAGTGATCGCTAAGGGATTGAAGATTGTCGGAAGCGTCACCGCAGAGGGCTTAGTCGAGGTCAATGGCCAGATTGAAGGCGAACTCCACTGCACGTCCCTCCTGATCGCCCGCGGGGCGCATATTAACGGAGTCGTTACAGCCGAACGCGTCGTTGTTGATGGGAAAGTTGAGGGTCCGATTCAGGGGGGTGAGGTCATTTTGAGGTCGCAGGCACATGTCGTCGGCGATATTCACCACCAATTCCTTGCCATTGAGAGGGGTGCCTACTTTGATGGGCGCTCAATCCAAGTCCGAGGAGCTAATGGGCACCAGCCAGAGAGAGTTGGTCACAAGCGCCTCACGCAGGTCACGAACGATAGCCAGGAGGCTCGAACCCCGCCTGGGCGGGTTGACTCGTTAGGCTCTGCTGAAAACGTAGCGACCTGACTAAGCTTATTGCCGGCCAAGAACCATTGGGAATGTCCGCTTATGGGTCATTAGCGGACATTGGAGCGCGGATCAGCGCATGTCCGCTTTACCCCTCAGAAGCGGACATGCTCAGCGTGGGCACCATGTCCGCTAAGTGCCAATTTCGGAAATTTGCACCTGATCGATGTCCGCCGGTGAATGTGTTACGAGCTAATCCTCTTGGCGGCGCCGTGGCGTTACGACGTCCAGAACCCAATTTTCGGAACCGTGCGGTAGAGTCCGAAACCGGCACCGACGGCAACCGCAAGGCAGGCGAACCCAAATCCGTAACGGCCGTAAATAAGGTAGCCGGTCGCGAACAGCGACGCGTAAACAGCGACACAGCCGAGGAACCAGGCGATGAGCCCGGCGGACACGCTGCCGGGCGCTGCTTCCACCTCGCCGATATCGACACCGCCGCGCCAGCCAAAGGCTGCCGGCCTGATCTTGTCGTAGAAGGCCTGCAAGGTCACCCGGTCGGTCGGCGGCGTCGCGAAGGTGACGAGAAGCCATCCCAAGGTGGTGATCAAGACGCCGGCGACCAGCGCGAGCGACGGATGCAGCGGCGGAAAGCCCAACAGCGGAACATGGACGAATTGGAAATAGAGCGCGACCAGGAAGGAAATCGCCATAGCGGCGATCTCGCCCCAGGCATTTATCCGCCACCAATACCAGCGCAGCAGGAAGATGAGCCCGGTGCCGGCGCCGATCTGCAATAAGATCTGGAACGCTTGCATGGCGTTGTGCAGCGCGAGTGCGACGAGGCAGGCAAGCAGCGTCAGCGCCACGGTGACGGCGCGGCCGACCGCGACGTAATGGGCATCGGTCGCATTGGGCTTAAGGAAGCGTTTGTAGACGTCGTCGACCACGTAGGACGCGCCCCAATTGAGATGGGTGGAGATGGTCGACATATAGGCTGCGGCGAGCGAGGCCACGATCAGCCCGAGCACACCATGCGGCACAACTAGTAGCATCGCCGAATAAGCGAGGTCGTTGCCCATGAACGAGGGGTCGACATAAGGAAAGCGCTTAGCGAGATCGCTCAAGCTCGGATAGACGATGAGCGAGGCGAGCGCGACCAGGATCCACGGCCAGGGGCGGAGCGCGTAATGGGCGATGTTGAACCACAGCGTTGCGGCCATGGCGTCCTTCTCGGTGCGCGCCGCGAGCATGCGCTGGGCGATATAGCCGCCGCCGCCGGGCTCCGACCCTGGGTACCAGGTGCTCCACCATTGCACGGCAAGCGGGATCAGAAGCACCGTCATGACTTGCGCTGGGTCTGAGAAATCCGGCAGGAGCGACAGCTTGCCCGCGACGTTGGGATGTGTGACGAGCCCGCTTAGTCCGCCGACCTCCGGCAGCGTCACGGCGTAATAGGCGGCGGCGACCGAGCCGATCATCGCCAGCACGAATTGGAACAGGTCGGTAACCAGCACGCCCCATAGCCCCGAGGTGGTGGCGTAGACCATGGTCAAAAGCGCGGCGAGCGCGACGGTGGTGTAGGGGTCGAGCCCGAGCAGGGCACCCGCAATCTTGATGGCGGCGAGCGTCACCGTGGCCATGATCACGATGTTAAAGAACACGCCGAGATAGACGGCGCGGAAGCCGCGCAGGAACCTTGCCGGCGCGCCCGAGTAGCGGAGCTCGTAGAAATTGATGTCGGTGAGCGCACCGCTCCGCCGCCACAGCTTGGCGTAGAAAAATACTGTCAACATGCCGGTGATCAGGAACGCCCACCACAGCCAGTTCGTGCTGACGCCGCCGGTACGCACGAGGTCGGTGACAAGGTTCGGCGTGTCGGCAGAGAAGGTGGTGGCCACCATCGAGGTGCCGAGCAGCCACCATGGCGCCGTCCGCCCGGAAAGGAAATATTGTTCGAGGCTGCGTCCCGCGCGGCGGGCGAAGCGCAGGCCGATGGCGAGCGACAGCACGACGTAAGCCGCCACCACGACCCAGTCGATCAGCTTGAGCTGCATGGCTGCTGGCTCCCACTGTTCACCAGAAGATGAATGAACAACGATTGGGCCAGCCACTTCGTGGATCCAATTCTTGGGTCATTTCCGCTTTGGGTCATGGGCAGACATCGCGTCACTCCGTTATTCCCCTCAAAGCGGACATTCACAGCGCGGTTTGCACGTCCGCTTAGTGCCAGCAGCCCCCGGATGCGCGGCAGCAGTACCCCGGTATGGACGGCCCACCTCCTCAACCAGAGCGCTATTGGAATATTCTTAGGGGAGTCTATACTTCGAGTGCTGCACCTGCCGAAGCTTTAGGGAGCACGCAGCACCCCCGGCGAGTGGTAGGGATGGCAGCGACCTCACTTCGGAGGAGATCGAATGACGCCACCGGGCAAGAACCACTGACCTTGCTAGGTGCGAGGTCACGGTGTGGGTCAAGGGTCGATCGTTGCCAGGCAGCCCGCTGAACTGCACCGCCGACAATTCGAAATTATCTCGAGACTCGGGAGCGCGTAGGCCAAGCGCAAAAGGGTCTGGGAACTGAGCTACTGAAGTCCAGACATCGCCGCGAGGCGAAAACAAAGGGGCCCCGAGATGCTTCACGCACCGGGGCCCCTCCAAGCATCAACACCCCTCTTGGGAGGAAATCTAATGCAAGCACTGCCGCCCCAGCTTGAATTACCCGAAGGGAATCGCTTCACGCTGCCAACCGTCTCAGCAGTACGAGAATTGGTGCCAGCTGGGGGACAATTGCCGGCTCACATGGTCCTAATGATGATATGCGGAAAAGAACTCTGGGTCCCTCTGGATAGGGAGATAGCGCGGCAGATGGCCAACACTCTTGCTCCCTTCCGTGAATGATTTGGGGAGCGTTTCAAACTTCTGCTTCGGAGGGTGAACCAGACAGGCCATCTAGAGCCCGGTATGTAGCAGATGTGCCAATCCCAGACATTTCGTTGGGCTCTGCTTGCGTGTCGTGTTGAGCTGCGGCCCCTTGGCAACATACCCCTAACTCTATCAACAGCCTCCTGTCATCGGGTCTATAATCGAAGCACCCCAATTCGCCGCTCCGAACTTGCCTCTTCTTCGATGTGGCATTGAGCCGCCCCGATTCGAGTTCGAGCATCGGAAGGGGCAGATGAGCAGCGTGGCTACCCGTGACTGACAGGCTAAAGCTCCCTTGGGCAATCGGCGCCCCTTTGACGAGCCCCTCGCGTCGCTTGTTCCTTTCCCCCGTGGGCTTGGCGCTGCTTGGCGTAACTCTTCTTGTTTTCTTGCTCATCCTCGTCGACTGGACTGCCGAACTACTGTGGTTCCGTGCGCTCGGCTACCAAGACGTTTTCTGGCGGCTCCTTTTCGCCGAGGTCGCGATGTTCGTAACCGCCTTCATTCCTGTGTTTGTCTATGTGCTGCTCAATCTCCTGGTTCTAGCCAGGCTTGTCGACTTGCAAAGCCTCCTGCGCGGCCGCAGTCCCGCTGGCATACCCCAGATCTGGCCCAACCACCCGAAGACAGTGGCGCAACCCAACGCGCACCGGCTCACCCCACTTCTCATTCTTGGGTCGGCTGCAACGGCCGCCATTTTCGGCTTTATGTTCTCCGGCGAGTGGGATCGATTCCTGCGCTTAGTTTGGTCCCAGAATTTCGGGACGTCTGATCCCATCTACTTTCGCGACATTGGCTTCTACCTGTTCGTCTTGCCATTCCTCAACCTCGTTCAGACCAGCCTCGTCCTGCTCACCTTAAGCGGCACGTTGATGCTTGGGCTTGCATATTTTCGGATAGGCAGACTCCGATTCGATGCCAAAACATACGTAGCCGCGGATCCAAATTTTTTGCGCCACCTTATTGCCAATGCCGTTCTGCTGCTGACCGCATGGGCCTGGGGCTATTATCTTGACCGCTTCGGCCTGCTGACGCGGTCCGCAGGCGCGGTCTTTGGTGCTGGGTACACCGACGTTCACGTCATCCTGGTTGGCTTGTGGGTCGCGCTAGGTGCGACGCTCGCCTTAATTTGTCTACTGGTCTGGGTCGCTGCGACAAACGCGCCGCGCTTCGCCGTATTTGGAATTGGTGGCTATCTGGTCATTCTGCTCGCTTCCTTGGAGGTGATCCCTTGGAGTTTTCAGAGGCTGATTGTCGAGCCAAACGAACTCGAATTGGAGACACCGTTTCTGCGCCACAATATCGCGCTGACCCGGGCGGCCTATGGTTTGGACAACATCGATGTGCGATTTCACTCCACCGAAAAAAAGCTCGACGTGGCGCAGATGCAGGAGAACCAATCGACAATCAATAACATCCGCATCTGGGATCATCGCCCGCTAAGCCAGACCTTCCGCCAACTGCAGCAAATCCGTACGTACTACGCGTTCAGCGATGTCGACGTTGATCGCTATTGGATCAACGGAGATTATCGGCAGGTCATGCTAGCGGCGCGGGAACTCTCCGCAGATTTGCCCAGTAAGGGCATCACCTGGGTCAACCGGCATCTTCAGTACACCCATGGCTACGGCCTAGCGATGTGCCTCGCCGCCGATAAGGACGACCAGGGTGGCCCCCTCTTCATCGTGGGGGACTTGCCGCCCAAGGGCCCGCCGGATCTGACCGTCACTCGCCCCGAGATCTATTACGGCACCGAGATGACGAGTTATCAAATAGTCCCCACCGGCGTGAAGGAGTTCGACTATCCCAAGGGTGATCAGAATGTCTACACCAGCTACACCGGCCATGGCGGCGTGCTGCTGGATAGCTTCTGGAAGAAAGCTCTCTTCGCTTGGCACCAGTTCGACGCGAGCATCGTCCTGTCTTCCTATCTCTCGCCCCAAAGCCGCATCCAACTGTGGCGAACGGTCCAGCAGAGCGTTTCGCGGACTGCACCCTTCCTGAAACTGGATCGCGATCCTTATCTCGTTGTCGACCAGGGACGACTGTCCTGGATACAGGATGCCTATACCATCGCCGACGGGTTTCCCTATTCCGAACCGACTGACGACGGATTCAGTTACATTCGAAACTCGGTGAAGGTTGTGGTCGATGCCTATGAGGGCGATGCGCGCTTCTACGTCATCGATCCGGCGGATCCGGTCTTGCGCGCTTACCACGCGGCTTTGCCGAGCCTGTTCCGCTCGCTAGACGAAATGTCACCTGGCCTGCGTCAGCATCTGCGCTACCCACAGGACCTGTTCGAAGTGCAGGTCGACAAACTCAACACTTATCACATGACTGAACCGCAAGTGTTCTACAACAGGGAGGACGTTTGGGAAGCGCCGCACGAGAAATTCGGTGGCAAGACCAGTCAGATGGAGCCGTACTACGTCCTGATGAAGCTACCCGGCGAAAATCGTCTGGGGTTCCTGCTTATGATCCCGGTCACGCCCCGCAATCGCGACAACATGATCGCCTGGATCGCTGCCCGGTCGGATTTCCCTGGTTATGGCGAGATGATCGTCTACAAATTGTCGAAGGATTACCTCATCCTTGGGCCGCTCCAGATCGAAGCGACGATCGATCAGGACACAACAATTGCGCGCCAGCTCACCCTGTGGGACCAGCGCGGTTCCCGCGTGATCCGTGGCAATCTACTCGTCATTCCTATCAACCAGTCCTTTCTCTACGTCGAACCGGTGTTTCTGATAGCCGAAGGGACGAACATTCCGCAGCTCAAGCGGGTCATCGTCAGCGACGGCGACCACCTAGCGATGGAATCAACGCTCGCGGAGTCCCTCCAAGTCGTATTCGGCGGGCGAGCGTCAACCCCGGAAGAAACGACGGAATCCCCACAAACGCCCACATCCGGCCCACGCGAGGCCCTGTCGAAGGCCGACCAGGCGCTCCGGCGAGGCGACTGGACCGCATTCGGGCGTGCCTGGGAGCAACTGAAAAGTCTTTTGGAGGAGAAGTGACGTGGGGGTGCGCGATTCCTCAACGTCCGTTCATCGCCAAACTTCCGACCTGAGGCAGTGAGCCCAACTTGGTCCGCTGAGTGCCACAAGCCGACATTCCCATTCGCAGGAGTGCCAGAAGCGGCGCGAGCTCTCCTACCGCGACGAGTAGTTCAATCGGCTGCTGACAACGGCGTGGCCACTGCTTCGAGCGGCTTGCGCTCCGCGGCAACGCCGAAGAGAAATGCGATCAGCGCTGCGGCGAGCATTAGGGCCGCCCCCAAGAGATACCCTCCGAACAGGCTCATCCGCGAGCCGGTGTCGATCAGGGCGCCGAACAGCCATGGCGCCCCAATGCCGCCGATAGCGGTGCCAACGGAAAAGAAGAAGGCGATTGCCAACGCTCGGATCTCGAGCGGAAATGTCTCGCTCACGGTGAGATAGGCGGAGCTCGCCGCCGCGGAGGCAAAGAAGAAGATGATCGTCCACGCCACCGTCTGCCAGGTCGCCGATAAAATGCCAGCCGCGAACAGGGCGCCCGTGAGCGCAAGCAGCAACCCCGAGAGCGCATACGTCGTGGCGATCATGGGACGTCGGCCAACAGTGTCGAACAGACGTCCGAGCAGGAGGGGACCAAGAAAGTTTCCGGCGGCGAAGGGGAGGAGGTACCAGCCCACACGGCTGGCCTCGATGTCATAGAAGTCGGTCAGAACGAGCGCGTAGGTGAAGAAGATGGCATTGTAGAAGAAGGCCTGCGCCGTCATCAGGCTGAGGCCGACGAGAGTGCGCTTTCGATGGGTGCGAAACAGCGCCTGCCAGACCTCGCGCAGCGGCGTGAACCGCCTAGACCGCAAGCGGAACGTGGCCAACTCCTCATCGGGTAGGTGATGCCCGCGCCGGCGATGCGCGGCCTCGATCATATCGAGGATGTCATGCGCCTCTTCCAGCCGGCCATGGGTCATGAGCCAGCGCGGCGATTCCGGAATCCACGAGCGCATCACGAGTATGAAGAGCCCCAGCACCGAGCCGATGAAGAAGGCGGCGCGCCAGCCGAGGTCAGGCGGCAGAACTGCGGGGTCGAGTAGCACGATCGAGCCGCCGGCGCCGAGGGCCGCCCCAATCCAGAAGCTGCCGTTGATGATGAGATCGGTCCAGCCGCGATATCGCGCCGGCACGAACTCCTGAACGGTCGAGGCAATGGCCGTGTACTCACCGCCAATGCCGGCTCCGGTGAGAAAGCGGAACAGGGCGAAGCTTGCGAAATCCCATGAGAAGGCCGTGGCCGCCGTGGCGAGGAGATAGACCGTAAGTGTGATGGAGAACAGCCGCTTGCGTCCAAGACGATCGGTGAGCCAGCCGAACAGGAGCGCGCCGAGCACCGCGCCTGCAAGATAGAAGCTACTGGCAAGCCCGGCCTCGGCATTGGTGAGATTGAGAGTTGGGCTTTCTTTGAGCGCGCCGGCGACGGCGCCCGCAAGCGTCACTTCCAGCCCGTCGAGAATCCAGGTGATGCCAAGCGCTACGACGACAAGAGTGTGGAACCGTCCCCAGCGGAGCCGGTCGAGCCGCGCCGGGATGGCGGTTTCGACCAGCGCCGGGTTTGGCTTGGTGCTCATTCAAGTGTCTTAGTTGGCTATCAGCAGCTCGTCGACAGGGGTACGTTGACGGAGCGTGCAGTGCGCAAAATGACGAGGCGGCACACTCTATCCGCTAGCTTTAATCATATCACGTACCGCTGCAAGGACTCTTCGTCGCTCCCTGGCAACTCCAGTTGCTCAAGAGACTGGAGGAACCGTGCTCCCCACACGTCGCTGCTATTCTGCGACAAGGTGGCAAGGATGTGGCTGTGCCGTTCCTGCCGCTCCGACAGCGGCATCTCCAGCGCCCGCGCAATGGCATCGGCTACGAATTCCAAGTCGTAGGGATTAACCAGGAGAGCATCCCGACATTCGGCGGCGGCACCGGCGAACCGCGAGAGAATGAGAACTCCTGGATCATCAGCATCCTGAGCAGCGACATATTCCTTCGCCACTAGGTTCATGCCGTCTCGCAGCGGTGTAATGACGCCAACTCGAGCCGAGCGGTAGAGACCGGCCAAGGCTGACCTGCTATGGGCGCGATTGACGTAGCGGATTGGTGTCCATGATGCTTCGCCGAACTTCCCGTTAATACGACCCGCGCCCGCCCCAAGCGCCTGTTCCAGCTCAGAGTACTCCGGAATCTCAGACCTGCTCTTCGGTGTGATCTGGAGATACGTGACTTTGCCGCGCCAATCTGGGCGACCGGAAAAAAATAGGTCGAACGCCTCGATCCGCTCGATGAGACCTTTGGTGTAGTCAAGCCGATCAACGCCGATCAGCAGCATTCGCCCCGCGAGACTCTCAACGACCTCCCGAACGAATGACGATTGGGCCGCGCGACGTGCAAGTCGCTCGAATCCACCGATATCGATACCGACCGGAAAGCTACCGACGCGGACCTGTCGACCATCCGCACTGAGGACCATTTGACGGTCCGGCGCTTGCAAGATCCGGATGTTCGAGCCGCGATTTTCTGAGAGCGCGTAGCGGACGAAGTTTCGAACGTCGCCCTCCGTCTGAAATCCCACCAAATCATATTGAAGCAGGGATGACAGGAAGCGTTCATGGCGAGGCAGGACGGTTATGAACTCAGGCGCGGGGAACGGAACGTGTAGAAAAAACCCAATGCGATTGGTGTGACCACGTTTTCGAAGGTCCTCCCCGAGCGGGATAAAGTGATAGTCATGAACCCAAATCAGATCACTTGGTGGGATAACCTTGGAAAGTTCGTCAGCAAAATGCTGGTTAACGCGCAGATATCCAGTCAGCTCACGCCGCGTGAACTCGGCAAGGTCGATGCGGTAATGCAGAATGGGCCACAAGACGCGGTTGGCAAACCCGCTGTAATATTCTTGATAGTCCTCTTCTGCTAAATCGGTCAGGACATATGACTGTTTGGATTTTTCGATTGTTTTCGTGGTGACCTTATCGCGCGGAACCACATTTCCGCTCCACCCGAACCATACCCCCTCGTACCTTTTCAGGGTCGGCGCCAAAACGACCTCGAGCCCACCAGCTCTGTGGGCTCCGCTTTCCGTCGGAAGGGCAACCCAATTCGAGACGAGGATCAGCCGCAAAGCCGTTCTCCTAACGTCGGTGGTGGCCCCGGAGTCTGGGCTTGTTCTTATAGAGCAGCCATCGCCTTGGCGCAGTAGGCTCGAACTGCTTACAACGCAAGCTGGACCCGCGCCTTGTCGGCGAAGGGGCCCATGATTGCAACGGCTGAATGACTTCTGACATGGGTCATTAGCGGACATTAGCGAGCGAACTAGGGATGTCCGCTTTACCCCTGAAAGCGGACATGCTGAGCGTCAGCATCGACGTCCGTTAAGTGCCAAGAACGGACATCGATACTTCCCAGATCCCTTTGCGATTCAACCTTCACCAACCGTTGACCACCGCGAATGAAACTAGCTCTCTCGAGCGGTGAGCATCCGGCGACCGTCGCTTTAACACCGAGAAGTGAGAGGACGCAGGCCGGGGATCGGAGTACCCTTAGCGGGATGGTCGCGGCTCGCCCGCGACTTGCGGCCGAATAGTCGTCAAGCCACGGGTGGCCCGCGACCCTCGAACCGGTAGTTCGGGAGGAGCGAAGATGGCCAGCCAAGACCACATCCGAAACCCCATCGAGTGGGGATGGGATCAGATCACGCTTGCGGCTCTGACCGTGGGGTCGTTAGGTCGCTCCCTGGGCGGCAGCGAGGAGAGCCGGAATGCTCCACTGCCAGCCGTCTACAGAATCAAGGTCACCGACCTCAGGGACGCCGTGGTCAGAGGTCTCGACGATTTCGGGGCTTATCGGACCGACGTTATCTTCCTCTGCCTCATCTACCCGCTCGTCGGCATCTCGTTGGCATTGCTAACATTCGGTTACGAAACTCTGCCGCTGCTGTTTCCGCTCGCGTCCGGCTTTGCCCTTGTCGGCCCGGTCGCGGCGGTGGGCCTTTACGAAATGAGCCGCAGGCGCGAGCAGGGCATTCCTATCACTTGGGCAGATGCTTTCGGCGCGATCAGCTCGACAGCCTTCGGTGCGATCCTGGTGCTGGGATTGGCGCTGCTTGCGATCTTCCTGCTCTGGCTGCTCGCGGCCAACGTGATATACGAACTCACCCTTGGACCCGAGCCGCCAGCCTCGATCGCAGCGTTTGTTCGCGACGTGTTCACCACGAGAGCGGGTTGGGCGATGATCGTGGTGGGAGTGGGCGTTGGTCTTCTCTTCGCCTTGCTGGTGCTGGCGATAAGCGTGGTGTCGTTTCCCCTGTTGCTCGACCGGGACGTGGGGCTCCGCACGGCAGTATTGACCTCGATCAGCGCTGTGGCTGCGAACCCCGGCCCGATGGCTATCTGGGGCCTGATCGTCGCGGGCGGCTTACTGATCGGGTCAATACCAGCATTCCTTGGTCTCATCATCGTCATGCCCGTGCTCGGGCACGCTACTTGGCACCTGTACCGCAAGGTGGTGGAGCCGAGCACGTTGCAAATCAGTGCTCGCCAGTGTCCCTAATTGAACTGGATTTGTGGAGTGGAACCGTTGCCTCGGAACTATGGGAGGGCAGACAAGATGGCGGAAGTAACGAAGGGAAGGTTCGGCTTCCACCGAGGTGGTAGCGAACACGAACCTCCTACTGCTGCCTATATCCAGATCTACGTAAAGTCGAGCACCCTAAGTCGGGCTCCGGATCTTGCAATTTCGGGACACCTGACGACCGCAGCTGAAATCGACGAGTTTGTGGACGATGCACTCGCCGAATTGGAACGGGTCCGCATCGATGCGAAGAAGGAGCTAGCTGTAGCCTAGCTCGCTCAGCCCTGTGAAAGAGCTCAAAATGTCTTGGCAATTCACCGTCGGTGTTATGGCGAAGGGCAAGGCTGAACGAATTGTCGTTGGTGCTGAAGACGCGCTAGTTGCGGCTTTAAAGGTCAAAGCTGAGCGCCCGGAGGCCGCTATCATGTATGTTCGCCGGTTGAACCGACGCGGCGACACGCGCCACCCGCCTCACGTCCTTACTGGAGGTCGTTGATCGAGAGTGACCGCGCATCTGCGACTTCCGCAAGGAGGCTCAATTGACCTACATCGTCAATGAGAGCTGCATTCGCTGCAAGTACATGGATTGTGTCGAGGTGTGTCCTGTGGACTGCTTCTATGAGGGCGAGAACATGCTCGTCATTCACCCCGACGAATGCATCGATTGCGGCGTTTGCGAGCCAGAATGCCCGGTCGACGCAATCAAACCGGACACGGAGCCCGGCCTCGAAAAGTGGCTCGAGATCAATACGAAATATGCTCAGGTCTGGCCTAACATCACCATAAAGCGCGAGCCACCGCCTGATGCGAAGGATTGGGAGGGCAAGCCTGACAAGGGCAACTACTTCTCGCCGAACCCTGGCACAGGTGATTGAGCAGGGAACAATAATGATGGAAAACTCAGCTAGCAACACCGGCTACCAAGGGCCAGCGGCGGGTAGATCTCGCATGACGGAAGAGTTGAGCGGTCGGCGAATTGTAGTGCCTGAAACTCGGGAGCTTGACCAACTGGTCCGCCTGCTGGAAGAGCGTGGCGCCGAGGCCATTCCCTGTCCAATGATCGCCATCCGCGACGCGCCCGACGCGGAACCTATAGCGGCGTGGCTCCGCCGGTTCGCGGACGGAAGGTGCGACGATCTTGTGTTAATGACAGGTGAAGGTCTGCGGCGGCTGCTTGGGTTTGCCCGACGCACCGACTTGGAGTCGGCTTTCCTCGACGCGCTCCGCACGACACGCAAAATAACGCGTGGGCCCAAACCAGTCCGAGCGCTGCGCGCGGTCGGTTTAGACACCGATATTCCTGCGGATGAACCGACCACTGAAGGTATTATCGCAGCGATGAGACGGCTCGACCTCAGCGGGCGCTCCGTCGGCGTGCAGCTCAATCCTGGCAATCCGAATCCGAGACTGATGGATTTCATCGTAACTGCCGGGGCTGTGCCAGATCCAGTGCTTCCCTATATCTACGCCTCTGAAGTCGACGATGCGCGCGTGATCGCAGTAATGGACGATATGGCCGCAGGCCGGGTCGATGCGATTGCCTTCACAAGCGCGCCCCAGGTTCGCCGATTCCGCGAAGTCGCCCGCACCTCCGGCCGAGAAGCGGAGCTGGTCCAGGGCTTCCAGCGTGTAACCGTTGCGGCAGTTGGCCCGATCGTTGCGGCAGAGCTTGAGACGCTTGGTGTGCAGGTGGACATAATGCCTCGCGAGAATACGTTCTTCATGAAGCCACTCGTCCGAGACCTCGCAGCTGCATTAATGAATGAGTAGCGTCAGGCATGTCGAAAACGCTCAAGCGTCAGGTTATCGAGAAGGCTCGAGCTCTCATCGAAGATGAGCAGCACTGGTGTCGTGGCGAGCTCGCGAGAGACATGAAAGCCTTGTCCGTATGTCCAACGGATAGCGGTGCCGAGAGGCGTTGCGCCCTTGGTGCTTTGATCGCCGCGGCTTATCAAATCACTAACGACCTTAGTCGGGCTCACGAACTTGCGATCAGTGCTGTACGGCCACTGTATGGCAGCGCTACGCTTGTCAACGTCAATGACGTGAGGGGTCATGCAGCCGTGCTCGGGCTGCTCGATGAAGTGTTAGCGGCTATGTAAGCAATCCCGACTGCGGCTTTGGGTGCCTACGCTCTAGCTGACTGAGATGCGCGATTCTGCCTCGGGACATTGAGCACTGGCATCAGGGGTGGCTATTTCGCGCTCCTGATATCAGAGTCCGCCACGAGCGCCGGACGGAAAGCATCAAGAATTCCGCCTTTACTCAAGGCACGCAAAAAGCTTGTAGAGCTGGCTCCCTCGGGCCACATTCAAATATTGGGCCCTCGACCTGCCGTTGACTAACCGCAAGGTCTACCGCGCTAACTCCGCGCTCGTTCCCTGTTCTAACAATCCAGAACGTGCACGCCCATGGCAGGCTCAAAGACCGCGGCTCAAACCACGGCCAGACGCCTGTTCGAAGCCCAAGAGGTACTGTCATGGACGCGGCAGACATTCCGTGAGTCCCCGCCAACCCAGCGAGCGCGAGATGTTCGAGCGTGTGGCCAAACTGGTGAAGACGGATAGGATGAGATCATGGAGGCTCGATCAACTGGCCCGATCGATCTTCTTGACGGAGTTCATCTCTGCGTTCTTCCTGGCGATGCGTTACTTCTTCAAGCCCAAGGCGACCATCAACTATCCGTTCGAGAGGGGACCGATCTCGCCCCGCTTTCGCGGCGAGCTTGCGCTACGGCGCTATCCGAATGGGGAAGAGCGCTGCATCGCCTGCAAGCTGTGCGAGGCGATCTGCCCGGCACAGGCCATCACCATCGAGGCGGGGGTGCGGCGCAACGACGGCACGCGGCGGACCACGCGCTTCGACATCGACATGATGAAATGCATCTACTGCGGCTTCTGTCAGGAGGCCTGCCCGGTCGACGCCATCGTCCTGGGACCAAACGTCGAGTTCGCGACCGAGACACCCGAGGAGCTCTACTACGACAAGAAACGCCTGCTCGCGAACGGCGACCGCTGGGAGCGGGCGATCGCCAAGAATATCTCGCTCGACGCACCCTATCGATAAGCCGGCCCCCGCCTGCACTTTTCTGCTCAATCTGGTGTTCGCGTGATGCGCTAGACCTCGACCTCGATATCAGCTCCCGTGACGCGCACGTTGTAGCGTGTGACGTCGCCATATGCCGGTGCGCAAAGGACCTCTCCCGTTCGGATATCGAACCTTGCACCATGCCAAGGGCAAGTCACCTCGTGGCCCTCGATGTCTCCCTCCGCCAATGGCCCTTCCTCATGGGTGCAGGCATTGTCCAGGGCAAAGAACGAGCCCTCGATGTTGAATAGGGCAATCTCTTTGCCCTTAATGTTCACCAGCCGAGCCTGACCTGGAGCGATCTCGCTCACGCTCGCAACCTTCACAAATTCGCCCATGCAGGTGACGTCCAGCTATTTTCGGGCGTGAACACTGAAGCTGCCGTGTCGTGCCGTCGCGGTAAGCGATGCGAACTGCGCGTGTGTCATATGAACCAGCGTCGCGTGGTCTCCGCCCTCGAGATAGACCTCTGGCTGCTCTTCGATGCTGTCATCGACAACGGTATCGAGGCCGTAGCATTCGCCAACTGGAGGAATGGCGCCCGGCACGCAGTCATCGAATAACTCTTCGATCTCGTGCTCGGCTGCCAGGTCAACATCCAAGCCGAGTTGCCTCCGGAGGTCGTCTAGGCGGATCTGGTGCGAGGCAGGCAATATGGCGAGTACATAGCCATACTCATCGCGGAGCACGACGGCTTTGGCAATCCGGTCGCCTGAAACTCGGCAGGCCTCAGCAGTACGCATCGCTGACTTCGTTGGTTCGTGTACGACGATGTCATACACGATGTTCTTGGTAGCCAAGTATCGTTGGAACGTGGGGGAAATAGCCATATTCGACCCTCCTCTCCGAGGCGCAAGCCACGCATTCCGTGAGGGTCGCAGCCGACGCCTCACTATGCGCGCCTGCTCGAAATAGTTATACGCTCGTCGTCTCCTAACGACAAAGTTAGAGAAGCGGAAGCTGTTCTAGGCGTCCGCTCTACTGAACGGATTCACGGGGTCCGGCGACCTCGCGAAACACGTGGGCCCCGGTGCGTGAAGCATCGCGGGGCCCTTTTGTGTCTCGCCTCGGCGGAGGATTTGGTTCCTCCCCTTGCGAAGGATGTCTGGACTTCAGCAGTCACTTTCGAGAACCTCCCGCGTCTAGCCGCGCTTGAGTCTCGACATGATTTCGATTTGTCGGCGGTGCAGATCAGCGGGCCGCCTGGCAACGATCGACCCTTGACCCACACCGTGACCTTGCGCGTGGCAAGGTCATTCGCTCTTGCCCGGTGGCGTCATTCGATCTCCTCACAAAGATTGATCCAGCGGACACCATTATCCGCGTCGGCTGCTGGCTACCTGATCAGGAGCAAATTCCTACCACTCGCGGGAGCCCCGCTCCCTGACGCCGCGGCAGGTGCAGCACTCCAAATATAGGGCGCGATCTCGATGGGTGCCAGGTCCGTACGCGGAGTCGCTGATGTCCGCTGTGGGTCAAAAGCGGACATTAATTGACGCGATCCGATCGTCGACTTTGTGCCAAAAACTGAAGTTGTTTGGGCAACCCCGCCCAAGTACGGAATGGTCTAGTGTCCCGTTTGATCGCCTGATCTCATCGGGCAATTTCCTCCAGCGTTAGACCGCGTGTTTCGTTGCCCAGGATCCAGACTGCCGCTGCAGCAACGACAAATGACCCGGCACCGAGGGCAAATACACCGGGCTGGCCCAAGGGCAGCACAACGCCCACAGCGTAGGGTCCGATCAACGCCCCTACCCGGCCGATCGCCGAAGCACAGCCGGCACCGGTCGCGCGTGCCCGCGTCGGATAGAGCTCCGGCGTATAGGCATAGAGAACAGCCCACATTCCAAACAGGAAGAACTGCGTGCCGAGACCAATGCAGCATGTCTGCTTTACCCTCAAAAGCGGACATGCTCACCACCGGCAAGTGTTCGCCCACGTCTTAATCACCGAACGCGTCGGGAAATAGCGTAGAGGCGCCGTCCATTGAGCCAGTTTCGCGATAAGACATCGGCTCGGCTTCCGGAATCCAACAGCTTGCCACCGGTCACTTTTCCCAGCACCAGAATGTGGTCGCCAGCGGGGTGTTCGTTTATGAACGCGCACTCGAACCAGGCCAATGCCTCACGCAGCAAAGGGAGGCCCGTGTGGTCCGTCGTCCACTCTGTCCCAGCCAATTTGTCAGCGCGGGCCGGCTGGCCGTAATGCTCGGCCAGATCCAACTGACCCTTCTTCAGCACGTTGACGCTGAACGCCCGGCCCTCCTTGAGCAGCCGATAGGACGAATGATGCGGATTGATGCTCAAGGTCAGCAGCAAGGGGTCGAAGGATACTTGCATCACCCAGGCGGCGGTGAAAGCATTGCGTACCGCTCCGTGGGCCACGCCCACCACGTAGACGCCTTGCGTCAGGCGTTGAAACAAGGCCGCGATGGAACGGCTCATGCGGGTCTCTTCGGCTCAGACATGTGTATTGGCTCGCGGTCGCAACATCACTTTTCGAAGTTCGCCTAGTGCGGGCGACGGCTGACATTAGGGGTACGCAACATGACTGAAGCTCTTGCTAGCAAAACCTGTACTCCCTGTCGCGGGGGAGTACCTCCACTAACACGCGAGGAAGCTGAGATCTTTCATGTACAGGCCCCAGAATGGCAACTACCAGAGGAAGCTCACCACATCGAGCGGAGCTTCAAGTTTCGCAATTTCCGGGAGGCACTTACATTTGTTCAGGAGATTGGTGAACTCGCGGAAGCTGAAGGCCATCATCCGAACATCAGCTTCGGCTGGGGCAATGTAACGGTCTTTCTGCAGACCAAGAAGATCCGTGGACTGCATGAGAACGACTTCATCATGGCCACCAAGATCGACCGCATATTCGCTCGCACAGCCGCCACGGCGTGACTGTTCACCTTGGAGACCTGACATAACCGACATCACCGCCGCTGGCGTTTTCTCATTGGGCAACCGCACCGTGAACCGTATGGGCTACGGCGCCATGCAACTCGCCGGACCAAGCGTGTTCGGCCCTCCAAAGGATCGAAACGCGGCCCTCGCCGTACTTCGCGAAGCGGTCGCGCGGGGGATCAACCACATCGACACCAGCGATTACTATGGCCCTCACGTCACCAACCAGCTCATTCGCGAGGCGCTTCATCCCTATCCCGATGACCTCGTGATCGTGACCAAGGTCGGCGCGATGCGCGGCGCGGACGCGTCGTGGTTTCCCGCGCTCACCCCTATGGACCTCACGCGCGCCGTCCACGACAACCTTCGGAACCTCAAGGTGGATGTGCTCGACGTGGTCAACTTGCGCGTCGGCGGCATGGACGAGCCGAACGAGAGCTCGATCGAGGAACAGTTTGCGACGCTGGCCGAGCTCCAACGACAAGGCCTGATCCGACAGCTCGGCTTGAGCAACGTGACCTCTGGCCAGCTCAAACAGGCGAACAGCATCGCCAAAGTCGTGTGCGTGCAGAACCATTACAACCTCGTGCATCGCGGCGACGACGCGCTGATCGATGAACTGGTGGGCAGCGGCGTCGCCTATGTGCCCTTCTTCCCGCTTGGCGGTTTCACGCCTCTCCAGTCCTCGACTCTCTCACAGGTCGCAACACGGCTCGGCGCGACTCCAATGCAGGTGGCGCTTGCCTGGCTGCTCCATCGTGCGCCCAACATTCTTCTGATCCCCGGCACCTCGTCGATCGCCCACCTGCATGAGAATCTGGCGGCGGCCGAACTCGCGTTGACGGACACGACCCTCGCCGAGCTTGGCACAATTCACTGAGAAGCCTTCACCGAGCGCCATGAACGAGCGTGGTACTGCGATCGGCGGCAGGCATTGATTCAATAGCGGACGTTAGACAGCCGATGCGGGGGTGTCCGCTTGCCCCAAGAACGGACGTTAGGCGGCACATCCAAGTCAGCATTTGGCTGTCGGTTTATTGTCCGCTCAATAGTCGTCATGATCGAGACCGAGACCGAGAGCATGACAGCCAGGTCAGGCAGCACCAGGGGAGACAAGGGGCTGAAAAAAGCCGACAGAGAGGCCGGGGGGGGACCCCCGGGGGTCATCGCATGAGGGCGGGACCGACAGGGGGTGGCTAACTTCCCATAAACCGCGAGGAGTGGGGCTTAGTGACTAGGCCGTGTACTCATAAATCGCGATCGTTAAGCAGCGGTTGGTCAATGTCCTCTTTGCCCCCTAAAGCAGACATTCGTCAGCCGGAGAGTTATCGAGCGTGAGTCCCTCGAAGCGCTGATAGCGGGGCTTGGACAGCCCGACGAAGGCATATTTGCCGTGGAAAGCTAGACCGCGCACGAAGCCGGGGCAGAAGGCGAGCACGTTGAACTTGGTGTCCTTGGCTGAGGCTCCGTGCTCGATCCAGCCGATCTCGCCGGTGCCAGAGTTCAATACCCAAAGCTTGCCGCGATAAAGCCTTGGCGAATGGGGCATGGAGAGACCACCGATGGCGATCTTGCCCGTTTGCACGTCGATGACGATGCCACCATCGAAGCGTCGGTCGCGCCAGCCGTCGATGGTGTCGGACTTGCTCACCGCCGTGACGTAGCGGGGCACGCCGCCCTCCATGGCAAGCCCGTTCAGGTGGCAGCGATCCTCCTTGATGATCTTGGAGATGAATGGCGGCTTCCAGACGGGCGTGAAGCTGTGGCGGTCCGATGGGGTGGCGAGGCAGTTATAGAGCGTGTTGACGAAGACGGGACGTCCGTCGTTGAGTGCGCTGGGTCGTGTCTTCCAGACCGACACGGCACACAACGCGGCGAGGCTCATGCAGGAGGCCGAGCAAATAGAAATCTTCTCGAAAGATGCGCTGGCGGCGCGCAAGCATGCTGAATGGGTGAACGCTTCAGAATGGATCGTCGAGTTCTTGGAGCAGGCTTATGTGCCGAGCCACGACGACATTCGCCGGTTGAAAAAGGAAGTAGCGAAGTGGCGGACAGTGTATGAGACGACCTACGAGCCGCTTCGAAACAAGTCTTTCGCTCATCGAGAGTTTGCAGACGATACAGAGCAGCTTCACGCGCTAATCGAGCGCACCAAGATGGGCGAGTTGAAGCGCATGTGCCTCTTTTTGATCTCGCTTCACGATGCGCTCTGGCAGCTTTACCAGAACGGCAAGGAACCCATTGTTGCCCCGCCTGAGTACACAGTGGAAGAGCTGCTTTCGCCCGACCATCTCGGCAACTCCGCGCCGGAAATCGTGGTCAGGGAAGTGCGCAACTTTCTGGTGAACGACGATTGACGCCGCCCCGGATCGACCCGCACAGAGGCCCCGTGGCGGGCGAAGAGCATGCCGGGTGGGTCAGATACCGGCAGTCTGCATCAGGCTCTCACGCGGAAACCGGCGAGGTGTGCTTGTGGACCCTATGTGGACCCAGACGATGCCGGGTCCGCGATGATGCTGCTAAGTGCTTGATTTAGTGGCGCGCCCGAAGAGATTCGAACTCCTGACCCCCAGATTCGTAGTCTGGTGCTCTATCCAGCTGAGCTACGGGCGCTTTTAGCCATGGCACCGCTCTGAGCGGCACGAAGGGATGGCCCACCAAGACGGCGGCCAGTCCTGCTACCTAATGCCTCGAACAAATGAAGGCAAGCCGCCAAAGGCCGGGAGTTCCCCAAAATGCGGCCATTGCGGAGGTTTAGGCACTACGCGCTCCTGCGGCGCACGCGCTCGAGGTCGACCACCACATCGGGAATGATGACGCGGAAGGTGGCGCCGCCTTCATTGCCGATGAGCGCGATCTCGCCGCCATGGGCGTTGACGAGCTCGGCGGCGATGGCGAGGCCGAGGCCGGTGCCGCCTTTGCGCGCCACGCTCTGAAACGCCTGGAAGAGATGGGCCTTCGCCCGCTCAGGGACGCCAGGCCCGGTATCGCGCACATCGATCACCGTCACCGAGCCTTCGCGCCGCGCGGTGATGACGATCTCGCCGGCGCCGTCGCTCTCGCTCTCCAGCGCCTGCACGGCGTTGCGGCAAAGATTGCTCAACACGCGGAAGAGCTGATCGCGGTCGGCATCGACCTTCAGCTCAGGCGGGACGTCGAGCGTCCAGTCGATGAGATTGGGCCGCGGCAGCCCAAGCCCATCGCCGACCTCGGCGACGAGAGGGGCAAGCTCGAACGGCTTCCGCTTTGGCGGTGTCTCGTGCGCCTGACCGAAATCGAGGGTGCGGGCGCACAGCCTGATGGCGCGATCGAGCGAGGCAAGCAGCTTCGGCACGAGATGTTGCACGCGCTCGTCCTTGACGCTGCGCAAGCGGTCGGAGAGGAGCTGCGCCGAGGAGAGCATGTTGCGGAGATCGTGGCTGATCTTGCTCACGGCGAGACCGAGTGCCGCGAGCCGGTTCTTCTGGCTCAGCATGCCGGCGATCTCCGCCTGCATGGCGGCGAGCTCGCGCTCGGCGGTGCCGATCTCATCGCCCCGCCCCGACGGCGTGACGATGCGGGTCGGATCTTCTGGGCGCTCGCTGAAACGCACCATGTTGCGGGTGAGCTTGGTCATGGGCTTGACCAAGAGCGCATCGAGGGTCAGGTAGACGAGTGCCGCGGTGATGATCGAGATCAGGACCGAGAGGCCGAGAATGTCGAGGCCGTAGCGGATCATCGCCGCGCGCAGCGGCGCCTCCTCCATCACCACCTCGATGAACTCTCCAGTGGCGAAACCCGGTTTGCCAACGACGCGGATCACCCGGTCGCTTGGCTCGGCATAGACCATCAGGGCGTCGGTAATCAGCGTGAGCCAGGTCGCGTCGCGGAGATCGTAGGAGGCGTCGATCTCGGCCGGCATGTCCTCTTCGAGGATCAGCCGGCGCGAGTCGGTGCGCTTCACGGCGACGGCCTTCACCTTGACGCTTTGCAGAAGCTCGTCGCGCAGGGTCTTCGGCAATTGCCCGCCAGGTGCCGCTTCGGCGGCGAGTGCTGCGATCTGCGCATCCTCGAGCCGCGCCATCAGCCATTGCCGGCGGAAGTTCGACACCGAGGGCACGAAGACGAGCACCTCGGCCACCATGACGAAGAGGATGGTGAGCAACAGAAGCTTGCCCGAGAGCCCAGGCCCGTAACGGCGGGGGCGGGCGGCTTCCGTGCCGGCACTTTCTATGTCGTCGCTCAATTCCAACACTCGCTCGGCTGGCAGTCAGGCGAAAGGATACGCCTTTTTCAAGGCTAGCCGAAGCGTCGCAACAGCTCGATCAGGCGGCGGAACCAGCGCTTGGTCAGGGAGGGTTGATAGAAGGTATAGGCCACGCGCTTGGACAGCTCGGAGAGCGTGGGATAAGGCAGCACGAGGCCGGTCAGATCGCCGATCCGCAGGTCTCTGGCGAGCGCCATGATCCAAAGTTGGAGCAATTCGCCGGCTTCGGCGCCGACGATGGTGCAGCCGAGGATCTGGCCGTTCGGCCGCGTGATCGCCTTGATGAAGCCATGGGTCGCGCTCTCCGCCTGCGCCCGGTCGTTGTCGGCATAGGGCCAGCGCAGGATGCGGATGCGGCGATATTTCTTGCGCGCCTCGGCCTCGGTGAGGCCGACCTGGGCAAGCTCGGGGTCGGTATAGGTGACGCGGGGGATTGCGGCGGCGCTCGCCCGCGGCCGCAGGCGGAACAGCGCGTTCCTGATCACGATGCCCGCGTGATAATTGGCGAGGTGGGTGAATTGCGGCCCGCCTATCACGTCGCCGATGGCATAGATATTCGGGTTCGAGGTCTTGAGCTGCTGGTTCACCTTGATGCCGTTTGCGTCGTAGACGATGCCGGCGCGCTCGAGGCTCAGGCCCTTGACGTTCGGCTTCCGCCCGGTGGCGACGAGCAGGTGGCTGCCCTTGATGATCTCGGTCTCGCCCTGCTTGCCGATATGCACGGCGACGCCCTGGATGGCGCGCTCGACCCGCTCGACGCGCGTGCCGGCATGCAGCATCACGCCTGACTCGGACAGGCGGTCGATGACGACGCGGGAGGCTTCCGGATCCTCATGGGCGAGGAAGGTGGCGGCGTCGACGATGGTGACATGAGCGCCGAGCATGCGGTGGGCTTGCGCGATCTCGAAGCCGATGGGACCGCCTCCGAGCACGATCAGGTGCTGGATCCTCTCGTTCACATCGAAGATCGTCTCGTTGGTGAAATAGTGCACCTCGTCGAGGCCCGGGATCGGCGGGATCACCGGCGAGGAACCGGTGGCCACCACGAAGCGCCTCGCACGAATGAGGTAGTGCCCAGCCTCCACTGTGGTCTTGTCGAGGAAATTCGCCTGGGCCTGGATGACGCGCACGCCGAGACCGGTGAAGCGCTCGACGGAATCGTTCGGCGCGATCGCGGCGATGACCCCATGCACGTAATCGTGCACGCGGGCGTGGTCGACCTGCGCCTCGATGACGTCGACGCCGAAGGCGCCGGCCGTGCGCACGGCCTCGGCGCGTTTGCCGGCGGCCAGCAAGGCCTTGGAGGGCACGCAGCCGTAATTGAGGCAGTCGCCGCCCATGCGCCCCTTCTCGATGAGCACGACTGGAACACCGAACTGCGCCGCCGCGGCAGCCACAGAGAGGCCCCCCGACCCTGCGCCGATCACGCAGAGGTCCGGTTGCAGCACCTCTTCCATGTTAGCCCCTCTTCCCCGTGGGCTTCCGCCCTACACCGCCTTGCGCCTGAAACGCTTGACCGCAATGGGGATCAGCGCAACGAGACCAAGCGCCACAAAGCCCGCAATGAGCCCAGGGGTGAGCAACGCCCTCGGCTCGAGCACGAACGGGCATAACTCTTCCGCATCTGATCCCATCTTGGCAAGGCAGGATTGGTGCGCCGCTTGCTGAGCAACGATAAGACTGTCTAGCCCTTTGCCTGCGATGGAATAGGCAAAACTTCCCGGAATGATACCAATGAGAGTGGCAAGCGCGTAGGTCGGAAGGCCCACTCCGAGGAGCGCCGGGGCGAGATTGACGAGCCAAAACGGGAAGATGGGAACGAGGCGCAGGAAGAGGAGATAGTTGAAAGCATCCTCCTTGAATCCGGCGCGGAGCTTCGCAAGCCAGGGCCCGGCGCGGGCGGCAAGCGGCTCGCCGAGCGCGCTGCGGGCGATGAGGAAGATGACGATGGCGCCGAGGGTAGCGGCTGCAACCGAGGCGAGCGCGCCCCAGAACCACCCGAAGAGGAACCCTCCGGCAAGCGTGAGCACCGCCGCGCCAGGCAGCGACAGAGCGACGGTCGCGGCATAGATCGCCATGAAGGCGAGGATGGCGAGGAGGGTGTGGCCGGCGATCGACGCGCGCAGGGCCTCGCGGCGCTCCACCAGCTCTTGCAGGGTGAGATAGCGATGCCAGCCCATGGCGAAAACGAGCGCCATGGCGGCAAGAAGCAGGAGGAGCGGCCAAAGCCGCTTCGCCCAGGCGACAGCGCCAGCTTGCTTGTCCCCGGCAACGGCCATGTTTCGGACGGCTCCTTGGCTCAGTCATAGGCACGGGCGCGGCGGAGCGGAACCTCCTATCGCGCCAAAGTGATGCCCCGTAACCGCTTGTGATGGTACGAGGCACTCTTGTCGCAGCCGGCTGGCCCCGGAGCCCGGTATGATGCCGACCTCAGGCAAATAAGCCTGCAACATTAGGGAGGGTAGCATCATGGTTGCGCGGCTTTGCGTTGTTGCCTTTATCGCATTTACGTCTTTGATCGTGGTGGGACACGGCATCGCTCTTGCGGCCGATGACTATTCCAATCCTAAGTCGGACGATTCCTATTCGACACCCGATGCCGAGGAGCAGCCTGCTGCGCCTGACGATGGCAGCGCGGCTCCGCCGCAGGATGACAGCGCCGCGGCACCCGACGATGGCGGCGGCGATGCAGAAGCCCCGCCCCCGCCGGACGAGGAAGAATAAGACGCCTCACATCGGGCCCTCCCCCTTTTTGGGGGAGGGAATACTCGCCAACACCATGATAGCCCCGGATTGACTTGGCCTTTGGCGCCACCTATAAGCCGCCAAACCCTGTATTCATTGGAGACTTGGCGTGAAGCGCACCTATCAACCATCGCGGCTCGTCCGCAAGCGGCGCCACGGCTTCCGAGAGCGCATGGCGACCGCGGGCGGCCGCAAGGTGCTGGCACGGCGCAGGGCCAAGGGACGCAAGCGTCTGTCGGCTTAATCGGCCGCGAGCGCGAGAGCCCGCCTTCAAGGTGACGGCAATCGGACGCCTCAAGACCCGCGCTGAATTCCTGCATGTAAGAGACGGATCGCGCTTCGCCGCGCCCTCGCTCGTGCTCCAGGCGCGCGCGCGCGGCGAGACGAACGCTGCCTCCCCCGACATCGCCCGCTTCGGCTTCACGGCGAGCAAGGCGCTTGGCGGCGCGGTGCAACGCAACCGGGCGCGGCGGCGGCTGAAGGAGGCGGTGAGGATCGTGGCCCCGGGGCACGCGGTCCCGGGCTACGATTATGTCTTGATCGCTAGGTCAGGCACGGTACAACGGCGCTTCACCGAGATTACCAAGGACCTTGAGCGGGCGCTGACCAAGGTCCACCAGGCGCCGAGGCCCTAGACAGCGCTGAAAACCTTCAGACAGGATCCTCGAAGGCTCTGCCACCTGACCGCGCCAGCCCGCGGCCAACAGCGAAAGCGACATGGACGAAAACAACCGCAATTTTATCACCGCCATCGTTTTGTCCATCGGCGTGCTGTTCGCCTGGCAGTACTTCTTCGTGCCGAAGCCGCCGCAGCCTCAGCCGGGGCAGCAGACGGCAGAGCAAAAGACGCAAACGCCGGCGCAGCAACAGCCAGGTCCGCCGCAGCCGCGGAGCGAAGGTGGGGCCCCTGCCCCGGCGGGCACGGCGGTCCAGCCTGGTGCCCCCCAAGTCGCGGCGCTTACGCGTGACGAGGCGCTCGCCTCCGGCCCACGCGTCGCCATCGACACGCCGAGCATCAAGGGCTCGATCAATCTAAAAGGCGCGCGCATCGACGATGTGGTGCTGAAAAAGTACCGCGAGACGGTCAACCCGAGCAGCCCGAACGTCGTGCTGCTGTCGCCGTCAGGGGCGCCGAACGCCTATTACGCAGAGCATGGTTGGGTCGCAGAGGCCGGCAAGAACATCGCCGTGCCCGGCGCCGATACGGTGTGGAAGGCGGAGTCGGCAGGGCCGCTCACGGCGTCCTCCCCGATCACCCTCACCTATGACAACGGCAAGGGCCTCGTCTTCACCCGCATCGTCAGCGTCGACGAAAACTACATGTTCACGGTGACCGACGCGGTGGCCAACACCTCCGGCGAGGCGGTGACGCTCTACCCTTACGGCCTCGTCTCGCGCCACGGCATGCCGCATGTGCAGGGCTTCTACATCCTGCATGAGGGGCTGATCGGCGTCGTCGACGGCAGCCTCGAGGAGATCGGCTATCACAAGGCGCTCGAGAACCCGGCAACGCAAATAAAGGCGACCTCAGGCTGGCTCGGAATCACCGACAAATATTGGGCCGCCGCCGTGGTGCCGGCGCAGGGCACGACTTTCGAAGCGCGCTTTGGCGGCACGCCCGGGGCTCCGGGCGCCGAGCGCTTTCAGACCGACTATCTGATGGGCGCGGTCTCCATCCCCGCCGGCGGCAACGCCGAGACCAAGGGCTATGTCTTTGCCGGCGCGAAGGAAGTCAATCTCGTCGACAGCTACGCCAAGAAATACGAGATCCCCAAATTCGACCTCTTGATCGACTGGGGCTGGTTCTACTTCCTCACCAAGCCGATGTTCTACGCGCTCGACTTTTTCTTCAAGCTCGTCGGCAATTTCGGCCTGGCCATCCTCATCGTCACGCTCATCATCAAGCTCGTGCTCTTCCCGCTCGCGAACAAATCCTATGTGTCGATGAGCAAGATGAAGAAGCTCCAGCCCGAGCTGGTGAAGCTCAAGGACCGCTACGGCGACGATCGCATGCGCCAGCAGCAGGCGATGATGGAGCTGTACAAGAAGGAGAAGGTGAACCCGGCCTCGGGGTGCCTGCCCATCCTCGTGCAGATCCCGGTGTTCTTCGCGCTCTACAAGGTGCTGTTCGTCACCATCGAGATGCGGCACGCGCCGTTCTTCGGCTGGATCAAGGACCTTTCGGCGCCAGATCCGACGAGCGTGTTCAACCTCTTCGGCCTGCTTCCCTTCGATCCCGCCACCGTGCCGGTCGTCGGCCATTTCCTGATGATCGGCGCGTGGCCCTTGATCATGGGCGTGACCATGTGGGTGCAGATGAAGCTCAACCCGGCGCCGCCCGACCCCATTCAGGCCAAGGTGTTCGCCTGGATGCCGGTGTTCTTCACCTTCCTGCTTGCCGGCTTTCCCGCCGGGCTGGTGATCTATTGGGCGTGGAACAATTTCCTCTCGGTGCTCCAGCAGGCGACGATCATGCACCGCCAGGGGGTCGAGATTCCGCTGCTCGAGAATCTCGGATTCAAGACGGCGGGGAACGGAAAGACGGCTAGCGAGACAGGGCCGGCGGACGCCGAGCCAAAGCCGACCAAGGCCGTGAAAAAGCGCGCCAGGGGCGCGGCACCTGCCCCCCATCCCAAAAGCGGCGAAACCCAGAGCGAGCCGAAGAGCTAGACAGAGCCGCGAGCCACCTCGCGCCTTCAACGGCGGTGAACATGGCGACTCCAGACTTCACCGCCGCTGACCTTCGACGCGGCGAAACGTTGTTCAAAGGGCCGTGCACCTTCGTCAAGGGCGTGGTGGCCATCGATGGCCTGCCGAACGACGGGAAGCCTGAAATCGCCTTTGCCGGGCGGTCCAATGTCGGCAAGTCGAGCCTGATCAATGCGCTCACCGGCCGCACAAGCCTCGCGCGGGTCTCGGTCACGCCAGGGCGCACGCGCGAGCTCAATTTCTTCACCCTCGGCAAGGACGAGGTCGTTCTATCTGGTCGACATGCCGGGCTACGGCTACGCGAAAGCCTCCAAGGCGCAAGTCAAGGGCTGGACCCGCCTCATCCGCGACTATCTCCGGGGGCGCCGGGAGCTCAAGCGCGTGTTCCTGCTGATCGACGCCCGGCACGGCCTCAAGGACAACGACCGGGAGACCATGACGCTCATGGACGAGGCGGCGATCTCCTACCAGGCCGTGCTGACCAAGGCCGACAAGCCGAAGGCCGCTGAGCTCGCCAAGATCATCGAGACGGTCGCAGCCGAGCTCGCCAAGCGCCCTGCCGCTTATCCGGAGGTGATCGTCACCTCCGCCCGCACCGGGGCGGGCATCCCCGAGCTTCGCGCGGCAATAGCCTCGCTCGCGCCAAACGCGATTGTAAGGTGAGCCTGCACACCGCTATAAGCACACCGGTGAGCAAGACCAAATCATCGGAGGCCAGAAGCAAGGAGCCGCCCGCGCCAAGTCCGGCGCAGGGTGCGGCAGACCTCGCCTCGGTCTACGCCAATGCCAAGATCCTGTCCGAAGCGCTGCCCTTCATGCAGCGCTACGACAACGCAACGGTGGTGGTGAAATATGGCGGCCACGCCATGGGCGATCCCGAGCTCGCCGCGAATTTCGCCCGCGACATCGTTCTGATCAAGCAGGCCGGGGTGAACCCCATCGTGGTGCATGGCGGCGGACCGCAGATCGGCTCACTGCTCGAGCGGCTCAACATCAAGTCCGAGTTCAAGGGCGGCTTGCGCGTCACCGACCGGGAGACGGTCGATGTGGTCGAGATGGTGCTCGCCGGCTCGGTCAACAAGGAGATCGTCGCCGCCATCAATGCGCAAGGCGGCAAGGCGGTCGGCATCTCCGGCAAGGACGCCAATCTGATGCGGGGGAAGCGCATCGAGCGCCGCTTCCGCGACCCCGATTCCAATATCGAGGAGATCGTCGATCTCGGTTTTGTCGGCGAGCCGTCCTCGGTCGATCCGCATATCGTCGATGTGATCATCCACTCGGACCTGATCCCGGTGATCGCGCCGATCGGCGTCGGGCCTGACGGCGAGACGCTCAACATCAACGCCGATACTTTCGCCGCGGCGCTCGCCACGGCGATGAAGGCGAAGCGCCTGTTGCTGTTGACCGATGTGGAGGGCGTGCTCGACAAGAACGGCAACCTCATCAAATCGCTGACCTCGGCGGAGGCGCAGGAGTTGATCGAGGACGGCACGATCTCCGGCGGCATGATCCCCAAGATCGAAAGCTGCCTCGACGTGATCGCAGAAGGCGTCGAGGCTGTGGTGATCATCAACGGCAAGGTGCCGCATGCGGTGCTGCTCGAGCTGTTCACCGAGCACGGCGCCGGCACCTTGATCGAGCGTCGCGCGCGCAAAGGCAGCGCGAGGAGATCGTGATGGCGGCAAAGCCCGTAAACGGGGACTTCAGCCATGTCGAGGCCTGGGTGTTCGACCTCGACAACACGCTCTATCCCGCCGACTGCAATCTCTTCGCCGAGATCGACACGCGCATGGGCGACTTCATCGCCGAGCGCTTCGGCGTCTCGCAGGAAGAAGCGCAGCGCATGCGCAAGACCTATTACTACGAATACGGCACCACGCTTGCCGGGCTGATGCGCCTGCACAACGTGCCGCCAAACGCCTTCCTCGACTATGTGCACGACATCGATTTGAGCGTCATTGAGCCTGCGCCTGACCTTCGCGACGCGCTCGACGCGCTGCCGGGGCGCAAGTTCGTCTTCACCAACGGCTCGCGCCGCCATGCCGAATCGGTGATCGCGCGGCTCGGGATCGACGGGCGGTTCGACGATCTCTACGACATCCACGCCTCGGAGTTCGTCCCCAAGCCGGAGCGCGCGGCTTACGAACGTTTTCTCGGGGCGTACGGTATTGCCGGCGCATCGGCCGCCATGTTCGACGATCTGCCGCACAATCTTCGCACGGCGCACATGCTCGGCATGACCACGGTGCTCGTGGCTTGCGGGCATACCGACCATCCGGAGCATCGCGCCATCGCCGGATGGGGCGAGCTGCCAACGCATATCCATCACCGCACCGATGCGCTCGCACTATTCCTCGCCGAGATCGGCGCTGCCCGCGCCAGGGAAGACGACATCGCAGCGCCGGCAGGCGCCCATAGTTGCCTTTGAGCCTTGAGGCCGATCCAACCATGACGCATGACCATCTGAAGAGCTTCATTGAAAGCGCCTACGACCACGCCGGCGACATTTCTTCCAAGACCAAGGGCGTGGTGCGCGACGCCGTGGAGGAGGCCCTCGATCTCCTCGACAAGGGCGAGGCGCGCGTCGCCGAGAAGATCGACGGCCAATGGGTCGTGCATCAATGGCTGAAGAAGGCGATCCTGCTCTCCTTCCGCCTCAACGATCCGCAGAAGGTCGATGGCGGGCCGGAAGGCGGCGCCTGGTTCGACAAGGTCCCGACCAAATTCGCGCATTGGAAGGCGAAGGACTTCAAGGAGGCGGGCTTCCGCGTGGTGCCTGGCGCCATCGTGCGCCGCTCGGCCTATATCGCGCCTGGCGCTGTGCTGATGCCGTCCTTCGTCAATCTCGGGGCGCGGGTGGACTCTGGCACCATGGTCGACACCTGGGCGACCGTCGGGTCCTGCGCGCAGATCGGCAAGAACGTGCATCTGTCCGGCGGCGCAGGCATCGGCGGGGTGCTCGAGCCGCTCCAGGCGAACCCGGTGATCATCGAGGACAATTGCTTCATCGGCGCCCGCGCCGAGGTGGCCGAAGGCGTGATCGTTGGCGAGGGCTCGGTGCTCTCGATGGGCGTCTATCTCGGCCAGTCGACCAAGATCGTGAACCGCGCCACCGGCGAAGTGCTGTACGGCCGCGTGCCGCCCTACTCCGTGGTGGTGTCGGGGACGATGCCCGGCAAATTGCTGCCGAACGGCGCGCCGGGGCCGTCGCTCTATTGCGCGGTGATCGTGAAGACCGTTGACGAGGGCACAAGGAGCAAGACGTCAATCAACGAGCTGCTCAGGGATTGAGTTCGCATGACACTCACCCAGCTTCTGTTCAGCTTCAAAGGCCGCATCAACCGCAAGCCCTGGTGGCTGGCGAGCCTCGGCGCCGGCTTCGCGGCGAGCCTTCTCACCGCGATCCTGGAGGCCGTCGCGCGATCCGCCGGCGAAACCATCGTCAATCCGGTAACCCATCAATTCGAGCCGACCGGCATCTTCGGCCTCGCCATCTCACTTATTGCCCTTGTCAATGCCTGGATCGCCTTCGCGCTCAGCGTTAAGCGGCTGCATGACCGCGACCGCACCGGCTGGTGGCTCTTGTGGCAGATCCTGATCATCGTCGTCGCCGTGATCCTCATCATGGTCGCCATCACGGTGCCTGAGGAACAAGGGCTGCTGTGGTATGCGCTGGCGGCCGCGGCCATCCTCGCGGCCTTCGCCATCTCGGTTTGGCTGTTCGTGCAGATCGGCTTCCTCAAGGGGACGGAAGGGCCGAACCGCTTCGGCCCCGACCCGCTCGGTGCCGCTAGGGATGACGCGCAGCTTTAGGCCCGCCATCGAACTCTCGCTGCCGCCGCGCCAAGCGGCTATACAGATCGGCAAGAAGCAGGGTGCCCCACCATGACCGAGCCGAGCGAAAGTCCGGTTGAGCTTGCCAGAGACTTGATCCGCTGCCCGAGCGTGACGCCGGAAGACGCAGGCGCGCTCGACGTGCTGGAGCGGGCCTTGGCAAGAGGCGGCTTCCACTGCCGGCGGCTCACTTTCACCGAGGACGGCACGCCGCCGATCGACAATCTTTTCGCCCGCATCGGCTCAGGGTCGCCGCATATCTGCTTCGCCGGGCATGCCGACGTGGTGCCGCCTGGCGATGAGAGCCTGTGGACCTATCCGCCCTTCGCCGGGGTGGTCGAGGACGGCGCGCTTTACGGACGGGGCGCTGCCGACATGAAGGGCGCCATCGCCTGCTTCGCCGCAGCCGCGCTCGATTTCGCCAAGGCCAAGGGCGACGACATCCCGGGCTCGATCAGCCTGCTCATCACCGGCGACGAGGAAGGCCCGGCAATCAACGGCACGCGCAAGGTGCTCGACTGGATGGCAGCGAACGGCGAGCAGCCGGACCATGCGCTGGTCGGCGAGCCGACCAATTCCACCCGCCTCGGCGAGGCCATCAAGATCGGCCGGCGCGGCAGCCTCAATGGGCGCCTCAAGGTCACAGGCCAGCAAGGCCACGTCGCCTATCCGCATCTCGCCAAGAATCCGCTGAAAGGCCTCGTCGCCATGCTGGCGCGGCTCTACGAGCAGCCGCTCGATTTCGGCAGCGCCTATTTCTCGCCGTCGAACTTCGAGGTGACCAGCATCGACGTCGGCAATCCCACCACCAACGTCATCCCGGTCAGGGCAGAGGCGATGTTCAATATCCGCTATAACGACCGGCACACGGCGGAGACTCTGCAAACCAGGGTGCGGGAGCTCGCGGCGAAGTTCCTCGAGCCGAACGGCCTCGACTACGAGCTCACCTTCGAGCCGCCGAGCCAGGCCTTCCTCACCGAGCCCGGGCAGCTCGACTCGATCCTCACCCAGGCTGTGGTCGAGGTCACCGGGGTCACGCCGTCGCTCTCCACCGACGGCGGCACGTCCGACGCGCGCTTCATCAAGGCGTTCTGCCCGGTGGTCGAGTTCGGCCTCCTGACCAAGACCATCCACAAGATCGACGAGCAGGTGAGCGTCGCCGATCTCGAGCAGCTCACCGCGGTCTACCGGCGCTTCCTCGACCTCTATTTCGAGGAATTCGGGATCTTCGAGCTTGTCTGATCCACGCCCGATCGGAGTGTTCGACTCCGGCATGGGCGGGCTCACGGTGCTGCGCGCCCTTGCCGCGCGCCTGCCGAATGAGACCTTCGTCTATCTCGGCGATACCGCCCGCCTCCCCTACGGCACCAAAAGCGCCGAGACGGTGCAGGCCTATGCGCTCCAGGCGACCCGTCACCTCATCGCCGAAGGTGTGAAGATGGTGGTGGTCGCCTGCAACACGGCCTCTGCCGTGGCGCTCGGGCGTCTTGCCGAGGCGCTCGCGCCGGTGCCGGTGATCGGGGTGATCGAGCCAGGCGCACGCGCCGCCGTCGCCGCCACGCGCAATCGGCGCATCGCCGTGATCGCCACCGAAGGGACGGTGAAGGGCGAGGCCTACCCGCGCGCCATCCGCGCGCTTGCAGGCGACATGAGCGTGGTGCAGCGGCCCTGCCAGGTGTTCGTGGCGCTCGCCGAAGAGGGCTGGACGGAGTCCGGCGTGACTGTCGCCGCGGCAGAGCGCTATCTCGGCTCGCTGTTCGAAGGCGCGGAAGCGCCCGACACGATCGTGCTCGGCTGCACGCATTTTCCGGTGCTTGCCGCCGCCATCCGCCAAGTGATCGGCGGCGGCGTGGCCATAGTCGACTCAGCAGACACCACGGCCGGAGCGGTCGCCGATGCGCTTGCCGACAAAGGCATGGGCAATGAGGCTGGCGGCGACGGTTCCATGCGCTTCTTCGCCACCGACTCGCCGGAGCGCTTCGCGCGTGTCGGCGCGATTTTCTTGGGCCGCCCCATCGACGCAGCCGATGTCGAGCTGATCGACCTCAGGTCTTAGCACGCTTATTTCATCGGATGGTCTGGCGCGAGATAGAGCGCGATATCCTTGAGCACGACCGTGGAGAGATTGCCTTCGTCAGGCGCCTTCATCCCCTCGGTGGCCGAGACCACGATGGCGAGCTTCTGCGCCGGCAGATAGGCCATGGTCGCCGCGTAGCCGGCGAAGGATGGGTTCTGCACCAGCCAGCCGTCGACCACGAAGATGCCGAGCCCATAGAAGCGCTGGTCGTTCCATGGCTTTAATTTGGCCGTCGTCGGGGCAAGTTGCAGCTTGAAGGAGCCCGGCGACAGCAACGCGCCGGTGCCGATGGCGTCCACGCTCTTCAGGATGTCGGCGACGTTTGAGGTCATCACCGCGCCGCGGGCGAGAGTCCAAGACGGATCCCAATAGGTCGCATCCTCGTAAATGCCGCGCTCGGCGTCGAATGCATGCAGCACCGGTTCCTGGATGACCGCCGTTTGTTCGCTTCGCGTATCGTTCAACGACAGTGGAACAAGAATCCCGTCGCGGATCAGCTCGGCCACGCCGCGTCCTGTCGCCTTCTCGAGGACCTTGCCGAGGATGACAAAATTCGTATGCGCATAGGCGAAGCAGGTCCCCGGCTCGCACACCATCGGCTGCTTTAAGCTAAGGGCGATGAGCTCGTCAGGCTGCCACGCTCGGAACGGATTCTGGTAAAGCGGAAGGATCTTCAAATTCACGTAGTCGGCATAGCCGGAGGTGGCATTGAGCAGCATGGCGAGCGTGATGCGATCGGCCTTCGGATAGTCGGGAAACCATTTCGCCAGTTTGTCGTCGAGGCGAAGTACGCCCTTCTCCTGAAGCTGAAGGGTCACGACGCCGAGATAGGCGATGGCGACGGAGCCGTTGCGGAAATGCATGTCATAGGTGGCCGGGACGCCGGTCATCGACTCGCCCCATGCCTTGGTGAAGACCGGCTTGCCGTCGACCGCGACGCCGGCGATGACGGCCTTGAGGTCGTTCTCGGCCATGATCTTGCGAACGATCTTGTCGATCTCGCTCCCGGCCTGCTCCTTGTCGACGCATTCGCCGCCGGCTTGGATCTTACCGCCACTGCAAGCGAGCGGCGCCGCTTGTGCGATGACCGACATGGCTAGGGCGAAGGCAAGTCCGATCAAGAGTTGGCCGTGACATTTGGCGAACATGACCAATCCTAGACAGTGGGCGGAGGGGTGTTGTCGGGCAGCGACGAAGAGGCCGAGGTCGGATCTGGCGGCTGCGGTGTCTTCGAGGCAGGAGCGTCCGCTGCGGTGCCGACATCCTTGAGGAGGGAGGCGAGCCAGCCGCGACCGAGCAACAGCAGCACGGCGAGCGCATAGATGATGGTGCCGATGAAGAGCAGCACCGCGAGCGTCGTCTCCTCGCGGAAGTAGGTCAGGCCGGCGAAGGCCTTGCTCAGCCAAAGGCTGCCGAAATAGAGCGCGACGGCGAGCACCGCGCCGGCAAGCAGAAGCCGTATCACCGGGCGAAGTCCTGCGCCCGATACGGCGAAACCCTGCTGCCGGGCGAAGATGGTGAGCAGCGTCAGATTGATCCAGGCGCCGACACTCGTCGCCAGCGCAAGGCCGACCTGCGCCAGCGGTCCCATCAGCACGACTTTCAGCGCGATGTTGACCGCGGCGGCGAGCAGCGCTGCCTTGACCGGGGTCAGCGTGTCGCCGCGGGCATAGAAAGGCGCGGTGAAACTCCGCATCATGACGAAGGGCAGAAGCCCGATGGCGTAGGCGGCGAGCGTGGCGCCGGCCGCCGCTGCGTCGGCAGCGGTAAAGGCGCCGCGGGCGAACAGCGCGCGCATGATGAGATCGGGGATGGCAATGGCGCCGGCAACGCACGGCACCGCCATGAGCAGCGCCAATTGGATGCCGCGCGCTTGCGCGAGAGCCGCGCCCCGCTCATCCCCAGCCGCGAGCCTCCGCGACATCTCAGGCAAAAGCACGGTGCCGACGGCGATGCCGACCACGCCGATGGGCAACTGGTTGATGCGGTCGGCGTAGTAGAGCGCCGACAGCGCGCCGGTCGGCAGGAAGGAGGCGATCAGCGTGTCGGCGAAAAGCGCAAGCTGCACGCCGCCGGCGCCGACGATGGCGGGGCCGAGAGCTTTCAGAAAGCGGCGGGTGTTCTCGTCGAGCTTCGGCAGGCGGAACCTGATGCCGATGCCGCGCATCTCGGCGTCGATGGCGACGAGCAGCACTTGCGCCACACCGGCAATCGCCACGCCCCAGGCGGCGGCATAGCCGGCGTTCTGGAAATAGGGCGCTAGCAGGAGCGTGGCGATCAGCGAGATATTGAGCAGCACCGGCGCGCCGGCCGCCGCGGCAAATCGCTGATTGGCGTTGAGCACGCCGGCAAGCAACGTCTCGAGCGACACGAGCGCGAGATAGGGGAAGGTGATGCGGGTGAGCGCAACGGCGAGATCGAAGCGGGTCGGATCGTTGACGAGACCAGGCGCGAGAACGCTCACCACCCAGGGCGTGAACAGGAGCGCGAGCGAAAGCAGCACGAGGTTGATGGCGATGAGTGCCGCGGCGATGCGATCGGCGAAGAGCTTGGCCGGATCGATGCCAGCCTGCTGGAGGACGCGCGCATAGGCCGGCACGAAGGCCGCGGCGAAGGCGCCCTCGGCGAAAATGGCGCGGAAATGGTTGGGCAGGCGGAAGGCGACGAAGAAGGCGTCGGCCATGGGGCCTGCGCCGAGCACCGCGGCCATGACCACGTCGCGAATGAAACCCGAGATGCGGGAGACGAGCGTCCACCCGCCGACGGTGGCGATGCGCTTGATCATTGGTGGTCGTGGGCCGTCATTCCCCCTCCCCGCTTGCCTGAGAGGGGTAAAGCAAATTCAGCACCTTGGCCAATCCCGTACCGCCGCGGCACCTCGCAGGGGGCCTGTGGAAAAGCGAATCCAACAAATTTCACCAGATTTTAAGCTTTGTGGTATGCGATTCGCTCATGGACGTCGCAAGCAACCTGTTCATTGCCGCTTTCCTGATCCTGGTCGCGGCCTCCGCCGCGGTCGTGGGATCGATGCTCCTGCTTGGACTGATCGACCGCATCTTCAGGAAGAAGCCGCCCGCGCCAATCGCCGCAATCCCCGAGGAAGAAGAAATCCTCGAAGAGTGGCCCGAGGATCTTTGGCCCAAGGACGCGGCCCACGCCGACCGGATCTGAGGGGTCGATTCAGTAGTCGACTTTGACGAGGTAGAGGCCGTGGGCGGGGGCAACCGGTCCGCAGCGAGCCCGGTCCTTCGCGGCGAGCGCCGCTTGCAAGTCTGCCGCACTCCACTTCCCTTCGCCGACAAGCTTGAGCGAGCCGACCATGGAGCGCACCTGGTTGTGCAGGAAAGAGCGGGCCGAGGCCTCGACCCTGATGATTTCGCCGTGGCGCGAGGCGGTGAGCCTGTCGAGCGTCTTCTCCGGCGACTCCGCCTGACATTCGGTGGAGCGGAAGGTGGTGAAGTCGTGATGGCCGACGAGCGACCTGCGCCGCCTCGTCCATGGCCTTGGCGTCGAGAGGGCGGAACACGCCCCAGGCGCGCATGCGCTCGAGCGCCAGCGGGCTGCGCCGGTCGATGATGCGATAGAGATAGTGGCGCGCTTTGGCCCCGAAGCGCGCGTCGAAGCCTGAGGCAACATGCTCGCAGGCCAAGACCGAGATCGGGTCTGGCCGCAGCACCGCGTTCAGCGCATCGCGGACCTTGTCGTCGGGCCAGTCCTTGACGAGGTCGAAATGGGCGACCTGACCGAGCGCATGGACGCCGGCATCGGTGCGGCCCGCGCCGCGCGGGACGACCTCCTCGCCGGAGAAAGATCTGACAGCTTCGGCGAGACGACCCTGCACAGAGGCGCCATTCTCCTGCATCTGCCAGCCAACAAAGGGCGTGCCGTCATATTCGAGGGTGAGCTTGTAGCGGGGCATGGCGCGAGCTTAGTCGAGGATGCTGCCGGGGCGTAGCGCCGCGCCACGCAGGAAGTCTTCAGCGCTCATTGGGCGCTTGCCGGCGCGCTGCACTTGCGTAAGGCGCACGGCGCCCTTGCCACAAGCAATGGTGAGCTTGCCGTCGAGCAGCGTGCCGGGACTGCCCTCGCCATCGGCAAGGGTCGCGCGGAGGGCGCGGACGCGCTCGCGCTTGCCGGCGAGCTCCATCTCGAACCAGGCGCCGGGATGGGGCGAAAGACCTTGGATTTGATACTGCACCTGGTTTGCCGGCTTCGACCAGTCGATGCGTGTTTCCGACGGCTCGATCTTGGCGGCATAGGTCACGCCCTCTTCGTGCTGGGGCCAGCAGGCGAGCGAGCCTTTAGCCAGATCACCGAGCGCCTGCACCATCAGGCCTGCGCCAATTAAGGCCAGTCGATCGTGCAATTCGCCTGCGGTCTCGGTTGGCCAGATCGGGGTGCGCTCGGCGAGGCAGATCGCGCCGGTGTCGAGCCCCTCCTCGATGCGCATGATGGCGACGCCGGTCTCGGCATCTCCAGCCATGATGGCGCGCTGGATCGGTGCTGCGCCGCGCCAGCGCGGCAGCAGCGAGGCGTGAATATTGAAGCAGCCGAAGCGCGGCACATTGAGCATGGCCTTCGGCAGGATCAGCCCATAGGCCACTACCACCGCGGCATCGGCGTTGAACGATTTGAAGCGCGCCTGCTCTTCCTCGCTTCTGAGACTTGGCGGCGTCAACACCGGCAGGCCTTTGCTCTCGGCGAAGAGGTGCACGGGCGATTTCTTGAGCCCAAGCCCGCGGCCCGCCGCACGCGGCGGCTGGGTGTAGACCGCAACGACCTCATGGCCGGCGTCGAGCAGCGCGCCAAGCGCCGGCACGGCAAAATCCGGCGTGCCCATGAAGATGATGCGCATCATGGGTGCCTCTTAGGCTTGTTGCGTCGTGAAGGGAAGCGGAGGTCCGCGAAAGCCTAAAGCGCCTCGGCGCGCTTCTGCTTGGTGAATTTCTTCACGATCATGTCGCGCTTGAGCCGCGACAGATAGTCGATGAACAAGACGCCGTTCAGATGATCGATTTCGTGCTGCACCAGCGTCGACCATATGCCTTCGAGCGTCTTCTCCTGCTTCTTGCCGGCCTCGTCGATATAGCTGACGCGGGTCATGGCGGGCCGCTCGATCTCGGCGGTGACCTCCGGGATCGACAGGCAGCCCTCCTCGTGGGTGCGCATCTCGGCACCCCGCTCGAGGATCACCGGGTTCACCATGACGAGCGGCTGCTTGGGCTCCTCGTCGCGGGAGGGATCCATGACGATCAGCCGGCGCAAGACGCCGACCTGTGGCGCGGCAAGGCCGATGCCCGGGGCGTCGTACATGGTCGCCAGCATGTCTTCGGCGAGCTTCAGCAGCGCCGTGTCCACGCGCTCGATCGAAGCCGCCTCTTTGCGCAAGGCGGGGTCCGGGATGGTGATGATGGGAAGAACGGCCATATGAGCCGCTGACATAGGGTTGGCGGGGGCAGCGGTCAATATGTTCCTGTTTTGGTCTGAAAGAACGAATCGGGCTATAGGTTCTTCCCATGGCCCTAGAGCCTATCCAGGTGGGGAGCGTCACGCTCGACCCCGTGCTGGTCCTGCTTGGACTGCTCGGGTTCGCGGCGCTTGCCCTGCTGGTGCTGGTCGTCATCGTCGCGGTGCATATGAGCCGGCGGCGGCGCGAGGCGCATGAGAGCGACGCCCAGCTCGCCGAGCTGAAAGTGCGGCTCCAGACGCTCGCCGAGATCAGCGTCAGCCGTCACGGCGAGCTTGCCCGCGCCGTCAACGAACGGCTCGACCGCATGACCCATCGGGTCGGCTCGGACCTGACCGAGACGGCGCGCAAGACCACCAACTCCATCGCCAAGCTGCATGAGCGGCTCGCCGTGATCGACTCGGCGCAGAAGAACCTCACCGACCTCTCCAGCAACATGGTCTCTCTTCAGGAGATTCTCGCCAACAAGCAGGCGCGCGGCGCCTTCGGCCAGATGCGCATGGAGGCCATCATCCAGGACGGGCTGCCGAAAGGCGCCTTCACCTTCCAGGCCACGCTTTCCAACGGCAAGCGGCCCGACTGCTTGCTGCATATGCCGAATACCAAGGCCGGCGTGGTGATCGACGCCAAGTTCCCGCTGGAAGGCTTCGAGGCCTTCCGCGTGGCCCGGGCGCCGGAGGAAAAGAAGGACGCGGCACGGCGCGTGCGCGTCGATGTCGGGCGTCATGTTGATGCCATGGCCGAGCGCTATTTCCTGCCCGGAGAGACGCAGGACACGGCGATCCTGTTCGTGCCGTCGGAAGCGATCTATGCGGATTTGGCCGAGCACTTCTCCGATCTGGTGCAGAAGGCGCACCGCGCCCGCATCGTCATCTGCGCGCCGAACATGCTCATGCTCGCGGTGCAGACCATGCAGGCGATCCTGAAGGACGTGAAGATGCGCGAGCAGGCCCACCTCATTCAGCGCGAGGTGACGCGGCTAATGGATGACATGGGACGCTTGCGCGAGCGCGTGCTCGATTTGCAGCGTCATTTCGGCCAGGCCAATCAGGACATCGAGAAGATCCTCACGTCATCGGAGCGGATCGCTGCGCGCGGACACAGGATCGAGAATTTGGAGTTCGAGGGAGAAGCGGGAAGCGCGGTGGAAAGCGACCGCGTAACGCCGCTTGCAGCCCCTTCGCCAAAAGCCGATGAAGAGAGGCGGCGCGCCACAGTGACGCGCCAGCCTGACCTGCTTGCAGGAAACCCGCTTGCCGGGAAGCTGCTTGCCGGGGAGTAGTCTTATACCAATGGTCGATCAGATCCTCGCCGGCGGCGCGACGAGCCTTGTCAATCTTGTGATCCATGCCCTGGTCATGGGCGTGCTGGTCAAGCTGCTGCTCAGCCTGTCGGACCGCGGCACCGGCGCCCCGCCGTTCCTGGCCTACACGGTGATCATCGTGACCACGGGGAGCGTGCTGTCCGCCGCCCATTTCGTGGAGGTCCTGCTCTGGGCCTACACCTATGCCGCGGTGGGCGCGGCCCCGCCGGGCACGGACCTCGTCTATTTCGCCTTCGGCAATTACACGACGCTCGGTTACGGCGATGTGCTGCCGCTCGAGCATTGGCGGGTGCTCGCACCGATGACGGCACTGAACGGCATCATGCTGATCGGTTGGTCGACGGCCCTGATGTTCGCCATTCTTCGCCGAGCGGTGCCGGAAATAGCGAGGCGCTGAGGCGAAGCTAGCCTTTCGCGGTCTTACGCTTCGCCGGTTTGGCCCGCTTCGCCGCGGCGCGCTTGCGGGCGGCCTGCTCGTGACGCTCGCCGTAGCGCATGCCTTCGAGCTTCATGCCGTCGGGGTCGAGGAAGAACACCGCGTAGTAGTCGTCGTAATACTCGCCGGCTGGATCGACGATGGTCGCGCCCTGCTCTTCGAGATATGACTGTAGCGCATCGACATCGGCGCGGCTGCGCAGGCGGAAGGCGTAGTGGTGAAAGCCGATGTCGCCCTTGCGGTATTTGTGCTTCCTGCCCTCGGCGTCGGCAGCGGCGATCCAGAACAGAGTCTTGCCGTTGGCCCAGCCCATCATGCTGCCTTCGTATTCGGCCTCGACGTCGAAGCCGAGGAAAGCCATCAGCGGCGCGTAGAATTTCTTCGACGTCTCGAAGTCGCCGACGCTGATCACCAGATGGTCGATACCGACAACGCGCACCATGGGTGTCTCCTCTCCATTCGCCAGCATAACGCCGCTTCCGCGCCAACGTTCACAACCCTCTCCTTGCGGCACAACGACTTGCCAGAGGCGGAATGACGCGGGCGCTGCGGCCTGCTATGTAGCCGGGCAATGAAAGCGACCGAGGGAGCTACCCAAAAGCCTGACGCGCAGCGCAGTTGGACCGAGATCCTGTTCACCAGGAAGATGCTGACCTGCATCTTCCTGGGCTTCAGCTCGGGAATGCCGCTCTATGTGCTGATTTCGCTGGTGCCGGCCTGGCTGCGCAGCAACCACGTCGACCTCGCCACAATCGGCCTGTTTGCGCTCGTCGGGCTGCCCTACACCTGGAAGTTCGTATGGTCGCCACTGATGGACCGCTACAAGCTGCCCTTCCTCGGCCGAAGGCGGGGCTGGGCGCTCCTAACGCAGCTGGTACTACTGCTTTCGATCGGCATTCTGGGCGCGTTCAATCCATCCACCTCGCTGCAAACGATCGTCGCGATCGTGTTCATCGTCGCTCTGTTCGGCGCCAGCCAGGACATCGTCGTCGACGCTTACCGTCGCGAACTGCTGGCCGATGATGAGCTCGGAACCGGCACGTCAATCTTTGTCAATGCTTACCGCCTTTCCGGTCTGGTTCCGGGTTCCCTGGCATTGATCCTGGCCGATTTCCAGCCCTGGACGGTGGTATTCTGGGTCACCGGCGCCTTCATGCTGGTCGGTATCGTGACCACCCTGACCATCAAGGAAGTGAGCGACGACGCGTTGGCGCCGCACACCCTGCGCTCGGCGGTGATCGACCCTTTCGTGGAGTTTTTCAGCCGCGACGGCGTGATGGCCGGGCTAGCCATCCTGGCCTTCCTGTTTCTCTACAAGTTGGGGGATAACATGGCCACGGCGCTGGCCACGCCCTTCTACATCGACATGGGTTACAGCCTGAGCGAGATCGGCTCCGTCGCCAAGGTGGCCGGGCTGTGGGCCAGCATCGCCGGTGGAATACTTGGCGGCATTATCATGCTCAAGATCAGCATCAACCGGGCTCTGTGGCTCTTCGGCTTCGTGCAGCTGATCACCATCGTCCCATTTGTATGGCTGAGCCAAGCAGGCCACACGCTGACCGGGCTGTTCCTCGCGGTCAGCGGGGAGTATCTCGGCGTCGGTCTTGGCACGATCGCGCTGACGGCCTTCATGGCCAGGGAGACCAGCAGGGCCTTTACCGCCACCCAGTTCGCCCTCTTCACCAGCTTCATCGCGATTCCGCGCACGGTTGCCAATGCATCGACCGGCTTCATCGTGGAAGCCGTGGGTTGGACGCTGTTCTTTGTCATCTGTGTCCTCGCCGCCATTCCCGGCATGCTGTTATTGTTGAAGGTGGCGCCCTGGACGGAGAGGACGCGCGGGAATTCCGAGGAAATCGAGGAGCAAAGAGCGCGCGGAAGCGGCCCCTAAATCAGCTTCGTCCTGAGGCGCGCGCCAGGGCGCGCCTCAAAGGACGACAGCGCTCCGAAGCAGGTCTCTGACCCTAATATCCCCAGCGGTAGCGGCAGGGGTAATAGCCGTAGCTCGGGGACCAGCAGCGGCGTCCATAGCCGCCGATGGAGATGGCGACGCCTGGGCCCCACCAGCCGCCCCAGCCCCAGGCGGGACCGCGCCAGCCGCGATAGCCGTAGCCGCGATAACCGCGCCAGCCGCGATATCCGCCGCGCCAGCCGCGATGGCCGCCGCGCCAGGCGTGACCGCCGCCATGACGGCCGCCGTGCCAATGTCCGCCGCCGTGCCAGCCATGACCGCCATGGCCGCGCCCCGCAGAGGCGATGTCAGGGGTGAAGGCGACGAGGGCGAGGGCGAGCGTCGCAACCAGAAGCGTAATGAGCTTTTTCATCTTGGGCGTCCTCCTCGAGGGCCGCTCCAATAGCAGGCGACCCCGTTTAGCTCCGAGCGAGCCTCCGAATCCGCGGAGGCTCCCGTCGGCCTATCGCGCCCCCGATCGAGGGGGCGGTCAAGTTGGCCTGTCGGATAGAAAATAATACGCGCGGGTAGGGTCGGGTTCCATTCCGGCCGCCATTACTGCGTCATCGGGCTTATCCCGGCAATCCACTAGTGAGGTTGCCGTTGGAGAACAGTCCCTATGGATGCCGGGACAGCCCGGGCATACGAGCGGAGAGGTTACCAGCATCTACATCACCTTGCGGGCCTTGACCGCGGCGGTCAGGGTGCCTTCGTCGAGATAATCGAGCTCGCCGCCGATCGGCACGCCGTGCGCTAGCCGCGAGATGGTGACGTTGCAGCCGGCAAGCTGGTCGGTGAGGTAATGCGCGGTCGACTGGCCCTCGACCGTGGCGTTGAGCGCAAGCAGAACTTCCTTCACCTCAGGCGCTCCGGCGCGCTCGATCAGCTTGGCGATGGAGAGATCCTCGGGGCCGACGCCGTCGAGCGGCGACAGCGTGCCGCCGAGCACGTGATAGAGGCCGTTCAGCACGTTCGCGCGCTCGAGCGCCCACAAATCGCCGACCTCCTCCACCACGCAGATCAGCGAACGGTCGCGAGCCTGGTCGCGGCAGAGCGTGCAAGGGCTCACCGTATCGATGTTGCCGCAGATCTCGCAGGTGACGATGCGGTCATGCGCCTCGGTGAGCGCCGCGGCAAGCGGGGCGAGAAGCTGCTCCTTCTTCTTGACGAGATGCAGCGCCGCGCGGCGCGCCGAACGCGGGCCGAGACCCGGCAAACGCGCCAGCAATTGGATGAGGCGCTCGATCTCGGCGCTTGCGGCAACCCGCGCCATGCGGCCTCAGAACAGCTTCATGCCGGGAGGGAGCGGCAGGCCGCCGGTGAGGCTCTGCATCTTCTCCTGCAACATCCGCTCGACCTTGGCCTTGGCGTCGGAATGGGCGGCGACGATGAGGTCCTCGAGGATCTCCGCCTCCTCCGGCTTGAGAAGCGACGGATCGATCTTGACCCCGGCCAGATCGCCCTTGCCGTTCATGGTGAGGACCACGAGGCCGCCGCCGGATTGACCTTCGATCCTGGCGCGCTCCATCTCCGCCTGCATCTCTGCCATGCGGCCCTGGAGCTCCTGGGCCTGCTTCATCATGCTGGCAAAATTCTTCATGGGTCGGTCCCGTCCTCCTTGAACTCAGCCTCGGCGCCCTCGTCGATCTCGGCGGGCGGGTCCTCGCTCTTCACCGCCCGCACCGCGGCGATGCGCGCATCGGGGAAATGCTGAAGCACCTGCTTGACCTCGGGGTGATCGCGGATGCGCTCGATCTCGCGCGCCTCGCGCTCGCGGCGCTGAACTCCTAAGGGCGCGGCGCCCTCCTCGCCGCTCAAGGCGACGATCCACACGCGGCCGGTCCAGGCCTTGAGCTTGCGCATCAGGTCCTGGCCGAGCTCCTTCGGCGCGGTTCCGAGCGGATTGAGCTCAAGATGGCCGGGGCGGAAGCGCACGAGGCGCACCTGCTCGGAAAGCGCGTGCTTGAGCTTCAGATCGCGCTTCTCCTCGGCGAGCGCCACCACCTCCTCGAAGCTTTGGGGATTGGCGAGCGACGGCGGAGGCGCGGGGTCTTCCGTCTCGGCAACAGGGGCTGGCGAAGGCGTTGGCGCAAGCGCAGGCGCCGGCGGCGCTTCGCGACGCATGGCAGGCGCAGGCTCGCGCGGGGCCTGCTTGTTGGGCATCGCGCGGGGCGTGCTCTCCCCTTCACTGCCGCTGTCGCCGAGCCGGCGCATCAGGTCGCCAGGCGTCGGCAGGTCCGCGGCATAGGCGAGCCGCACCAGAACCATGTCGGCGGCGGCATGCGGCCTGGCTGAGGATTTCACCTCCTCCTGGCCTTTCAGCAGCATCTGCCAGGCGCGGGCGAGCACCGGCATGGAGAGGCGCTTGGCGAGATCGGCGGCGCTTGCCCGCTCTGCCTCGCTCGCCGCAGGGTCTGAGGTGCCGGCGGCCTTGACCAGGGTCACGGCATGAACCGCGTCGGCGAGATCGGTGATCGCTTGCACTGGCTCGGCGCCGTCATTGGTCAGGCCGCTAAGCTTCTCGAGTGCTTTTCCGGCGTCGCCGGCAAGCACGGTTTCAAGCAAATCGAACACGCGGCCGCGATCGGCGAGCCCGAGCAGCCCGCGCACGGCCTCTGTCTCAACCTTGCTCGAGCCGAAGGCGATGGCGCGGTCGAGGATCGACAGCGCGTCGCGAACCGAGCCCTCGGCCGCGCGCGCGATCAGCATCAAGGCCGCGGGATCGGCAGCGGCATTCTCCTGCGCAACGATGCCGGCGAGATGCTGGGCAAGCTGCTCGACCTCGATGCGCTTCAGGTCGAAGCGCTGGCAGCGCGACAGCACCGTTACCGGCACTTTGCGCGCCTCTGTGGTGGCAAAGATGAACTTCACGTGCTCCGGCGGCTCTTCCAGAGTCTTGAGCAGGCCGTTGAACGCCTGCTTCGACAGCATGTGCACCTCGTCGATGATGTAGACCTTGTAGCGCGCGGTGTTCGGCTTGTAGTGGGCGCTGTCGATCAGGTCGCGGATGTCGTCGATGCCGGTGTGGGAGGCTGCGTCCATCTCGACCACGTCGAGATGCCGGCTCTCCAGGATGGCGCGGCAATGCTCGCCCTCCTCAACCATGTCGAGGGTCGGCGCGCCGTCGGCGCCTGGGAGCGCATAGTTCAGAGCGCGGGCAATCAGGCGGGCGGTAGTGGTCTTGCCGACGCCGCGCACGCCGGTGAGCATATAGGCTTGCGCGATGCGGCCTGACGCGAAGGCGTTGCGCAGCGTCTGCACCATGGCGTCCTGGCCGATCAGCTCGCCGAAGAGCTTGGGCCGGTATTTGCGGGCAAGCGCGGCATGGCTCTGGTTCGCACCGGCGGGCGCGATCGCGCTGTCGGCCTTCGCCGCCTTCTTGGCGGAACGCTTCGGCGCGCTCTCTTGCTGATCTTTGCCTTCGGCCATGAACGACGACTTTCACGCGATCAAACGCTCGGCGGCGCCAAGCGGGTCCGAGCCTCGACGCTAAACTGATACGGGGCGCGAGAGGTGGGAGGCTGGACGAACAACCCGCGTCAATCTCGTTGGGGCTGCTTCCTTCCGGACCTGACCCGGTTGGCGAGGAACGCGCCTGCTGCCAACCTCCCTGGAGGAGTATATCGGGGATAGCGGCCCCTGTGGCAACCCGCTCAAGAGCCCCTGGGGGGCCTTACTTCTGGAAGCCGCCCTGACGGTAATAGAGGTAAAGCAGCACGAGCAGCCAAACCCCGATGAATCCGTCGGAGAAGATCGTGAAGAAGTTGTAGGGGGCATAGTCCCCTCTCATCACGGTCTCGCGGATGTGCCCGTAAGTGGCTCCAAGCATGAAGAACGACCAGCCGAGCCCGGTCGCGAGCCAGAACAGACCGCCGATCCAGATGCAGAGGAAACCGAGAATACCCCAGGCACCGTCATGGAACCCCACTTCGAGCTGAAATGGGCTCGGCGCCCAGCCAATGAGTTCCGCCGCCTTGTCGGGGAAGAAGACATGGGGAACGAAGCCGAGCGGCAAACCGATGACGCCGACGCCAAGGACGAGCGCATAGAGCAGCAGGATGTGAATGACGCGGAGCGGCGTTCTCGGCACCTTGCTGAGCGCAAGGTGCAGCAAGGGAAGCACGACCATCAGAACCGCGACAGCCAAGGCGATCATTTACCGCCCCTTATCAGGCTCAGCCCTTCACCTCGGCGCGGAACGGGCTTGCCTTGTAGGTGCCGAGCAGCCGCACCTCGCTCGTGAAGAAGGCAAGCTCCTCCATGGCGAGCTTGACCAGCCTCTCGTCGGGATGGCCCTCGATGTCGGCATAGAACATGGTTGCGTTGAACGAGCCCTCGAGCTGATAGGACTCAAGCTTCGTCATGTTGACGCCGTTGGTGGCGAAGCCGCCAAGCGCCTTGTAGAGCGCGGCGGGAACGTTGCGCACGCGGAACACGAAGGTGGTGATGACCGGTCCGTCCTTCGCCTTGGCGTGCTCGGGCTTTGCGGCAAGCACCACGAAGCGCGTGGTGTTGTGCTTGGCGTCCTCGATGCCGGACTTGGCGATCTTCAGCCCATAGACCTCGGCGGCGAGCGTCGAGGCGATCACGGCGCGGGTGCGGTCCTGCGTGTCGCGCAAATGCCTGGCGGCGCCTGCCGTATCTGCCTCGGTGACGGGCTTCAGCTTCAGCGCGCGGATCGCCTTGCGGCATTGGCCGAGCGCCATGGTGTGGCTGTGCACGGTCTTGAGCTCGCCGAGCTTCACGCCGGGCAGAGTGAGCAACTGATGGCGGATGCGCTCGAAATGCTCGGCGACGATAAAGAGGCCGGAGTCGGGCAGAAGATGATGGATGTCGGCGACGCGGCCAGCGACCGAATTCTCGATGGGGATCATGGCGAGCCGCGCCTCGCCGCCTTTGACCGCGGCAAGCGCGTCCTCGAAGGTGGGGCAGGCAAGCGGCTCCATCTTCGGATAGGCGTCGCGGCAGGCGAGATGGGAATTGGCGCCGGGCTCGCCTTGATAGGCGATTTTTTGCGATCGACTGCTCATGATTTGCTGAGAATTTGGCGTGCCCGGGCGAGGTCGGCGGGAGTATCGACACCGAGCGGTATGGTGTCAACGAGGGCGACGTGAATGCGCATGCCGGCTTCCAGCGCCCTCAGCTGCTCGAGCTTCTCCCTGACCTCGAGCGGCGACGGTGGCAGGGACACGAAACGGCCGAGCGCCGGACGACGGTAGGCGTAGATGCCGATATGGTGATAGAGCGGGCCGTCGCCATAAGGCGCCGTGGCCCTGGTGAAATAGAGCGCGCGCAGCGTCCGGCGATCGAGCGGCGAGCCCACGACCTTCACCACATTCGGGTCGGTGCGCTCCTCCTCCCGCGTGATCTCCGCGGCAATGGTGCCGATTTCGGCGGCATCGTCGTCGAGCGCCTCGAGGCAGGCACGCACGAGCTTGGGATCTAGCGTCGGCAGATCGCCCTGGAGATTGACGATGGTGGCGATCTCGCCCTCGGGATCGAGCCGCGATACGGCCTCGAAAATGCGGTCGGACCCGCTGACGTGGTCGGGCCGTGTCATCAGGGCCTCGCCGCCGGCAAGGCGGACTGCCTCGCAGATGGCCTCGTCGTCGGCCACCACCACCACCGGGCCGCATTTGGCCTCGACAGCGCGGCGCCAGACATGGACGATCATGGGCTCGCCGGCGATGTCGGCGAGCGGCTTGTCCGGCAGCCTTGTGGCCTTTAGCCGCGCCGGGATGACAATGAGATTGGAGGCCATGGCGCTGAGATAACACGTAGATTAAACCTTCGCGACATCTTGGCAGGGCCAGATGCCTCAGCTACAACAGCGCTCTACGCTGAATAGTCTCACTTTCCGCAGCAAGAGCTTCGAAAAGTAGCCTCTGCACTCGGGGGGAAAATCGACCATGAAGCATTATCGCCTGAACCAGATCGCCATGGCCGTGCTTGGCGCTCTGCTGCTCATTTTTGGCACGAGAACGCTCATCAACATCGCCTTTGAGGAGCATGAGCCTGAGAAACCCGGCATGGAAGTCGCCGGGGCCAAACACGGTGAAAAGCCCGGCGAGAAGCCGGCAGCGGCAGCCGGCAGCGAGCTTCCGGCGCTCCTCGCCAAGGGCGACGCGGCCAAGGGCGAAACGGACGCGGCGATCTGCAAGGCGTGTCATGCCTTCGAGAAGGACGCGCCGAGCCCTATCGGACCCAATCTGCATAACGTGGTCGGGCGCAAGATCGCTTCGGTCGAAGGCTTCAACTATTCGCCGGCGCTCAAGGCCAAGTCGGGGGAGACTTGGACCTACGAGCATCTCGACGCCATGATCCATAAGCCCGCCGACTTTGCGCCGGGCACTTTGATGGCCTTTCCCGGTCTTCCCGACGCGCAGCAACGCGCCGACGTGCTCCTGTTCCTGCGCACCAAGACCGACAACCCGCCGCCGCTGCCAGAGGTCGTCGCAACGGCGCCGGCTGCCGCGCCGGCCGGCGAGGCAGCAAAGCCAGCCGCCGATCCCAATCTCGAAGTTGCCGCGCTCGTGGCCAAAGCCGATCCCGCCAAGGGTGAGGGCGACGCCGCAATCTGCAAGGCATGCCATGCTTTCGACAAGGGCGCGCCGAGCCCGATCGGCCCCAATCTCTATGGCGTAATGGGGCGCAAGATCGCATCGGTGGAAGGCTTCAACTATACGCCAGCGATGAAGGCCCATGCCGAGGAGACATGGGACTACGCACATGTCGACAGGCTGATCCACAAGCCAGCCGAATTCGCGCCTGGCACCATGATGGCTTTCCCAGGCTTGCCGGACGCCAATCAGCGCGCCGAGGTGATCGCCTTCCTGCGCACCAAGGCAGACAGCCCCTACCCGCTGCCAGAGGCCGCGGCCGCGCCGGCACCTGAATCCGCGCCGGCGCCAGAAGCGCCAAAGGCGGAGGAGCCGGCTGCCGCGCCAGAAGCGCCAAAGGCCGAGGCGACCCCGGCACCGGAAGCGCCGAAGGCCGAGGAGCCAGCAGCGGCGCCCGCGCCTGAGGCGCCTAAGGCTGAAGAGCCTGCCGCTGCGCCTGAAGAGCCGAAGGCCGAGGCAACACCGGCACCGGAGGCTCCAAAGGCTGAGGAGCCGGCGGCAGCGCCAGCGCCAGCACCGGAAGAGCCAAAGGCTGAAGCACCGGCCGAGGCTCCAGCTCCGGCGGCAGAGTCGACGCCGGCTCCAGCCGAGGCGCCGGCGGCAAGCCCGGCGCCCAATGCCGACATGTCGTCGCCGTCAACCTCGACCCAGCCGCAGCCGGCTTATCCCGACGGCGAGCCGCAATAGCCGAACGAGATCAACTGCCCTCCCCCGCCACAAGCGGGGGAGGGTCGGTTCAACATGAGCGATAATTCATGGAGGGCCGATCGGCCTCCATGCTAAGAGGCCCGGGGATTCCGAAACACCGCCCCGAGGCCCTTGAACCGCCGTACAGCTCAGGCCCGCCGCGGGCAGGCAACGGCCAAACCGTCAAGCGTAGCTCGCCCGCCATGATGCTTCCTCGCCCCCTCCTTGCCTTAGTCCTGCTCGGTCTCGCCGCTTCTCTCGCGAGCGCCCAAGATGCGCCGCAGCCCAAAGATGCGCCGCAGGCGCAAGGCGCGCCGCAGCGCCATCACGCCGTGTCACTAATCGGCGCGCCGAAATACCCGGCAGACTTCAAGCATTTCGACTATGTGAACCCGGACGCGCCGAAGGGCGGTCTCGTGCGCATGGCCGATATCGGTTCCTTCGATAGCCTGAACCCGATCCTCTACAAGGGCGAAGCCGCCGCCGGTCTCGGCCTTATCTACGAGAGCCTGATGCAGGACAGCCTGGAGGAGTCGTCGACCTCCTACGGGCTGATCGCCGAATGGGCATCCTACCCGCCGGACTTCTCCTCGGTGACCTTCAAGCTTCGCGACGAGGCGCGCTGGCATGACGGCAAGCCGATCACGACCGAGGACGTCGTCTACAGCCTCGACGTCAACAAGGCCGCCAACCCACGCATGGGCCTCTATTACAAGAACGTGACAAAGGCTGAGGCGACCGGTCCAAACGAGGTGACCTTCACCTTCGACGTGAAGGGCAATCGCGAGTTGCCGATGATCATGGGCCAGCTCACCATCCTGCCCAAGCATTATTGGACGGGGAAGGACAAGTCCGGCAATCAGCGCGACCCGCTGAAGACGACGCTGGAACCGCCGCTCGGCTCAGGCCCCTACCGCATCAAGCAGGTGACGCCGGCGCGCACCATCAGCTTTGAGCGCGTGGCCGACTATTGGGGCAAGGATCTGCCGGTCAATCGCGGCCAGTGGAATTTCGACGAGATCCGCTTCGACTATTATCGCGACGAGACCGTCGCCTTCGAAAGCTTCAAGGCAGGCAATCTCGACTATCACCAGGAGAGTAGCGCCAAGAACTGGGCGACGGCCTACGATTTCGCCGCGGTGCGCGACGGATAGGTCAAGCGCCAGGAGGTGCCGATCAAGAGCGCGCAGCCGATGCAATGCTTCGTGCTCAATTTGCGGCGCCCGCAATTCCAGGACCGCCGCGTGCGGCAGGCCTTCAACCTCGCTTTCGACTTCGAATGGGCGAACAAGAATTTGTTCTATCGGGCAATATGCGCGCGTCGGCAGCTTCTTCCAGGGAAGCGAGCTCGCTGCTCCCGCCGCGCTGCCTGAGGGCCACGAGCTCGAGATCCTGAACGAGGTGAAGGACCAGGTGCCACCCGAGGTGTTCACCACGGTACACGCCAATCCGGTAAACAACAGCCCGACGACATGCGGGGTAATCTTGCGCAAAGCCGTGCAGCTCCTGAAAGAGGCGGGCTACGAGATCAAGGGCGGAGTTCTCGTCGACAGCAAAACCGGGCAGCCGCTCACCGTCGAGTTCCTGCTCGTGTCGCCGCTGTTCGAGCGCATCGTGCAGCCCTATATCGGCAATCTGGAGCGGCTGGGCATCAAGGCGAAGATTCGCATGGTCGACAGTGCGCAATATACCCGCCGCCTCGACCGCTTCGACTACGACATCATCGTCGGCAATTTCGGCCAGTCTGAATTCGCCCGGCAACGAGCAGCGCGATTATTGGGGCTCAGAGGCGGCAGGCCGCGAAGGCAGCCGCAATCTCATCGGCATCAAGGACCCGGCCATCGACAAGCTGGTCGACAAGGTGATCTTCGCCAAGGACCGGGCAGGAGCTCGTTGCCGCGACCAACGCGCTCGACCGCGTGCTGTTGTGGAACGATTTCGTGGTGCCGCAATGGTACGCGCCGAAGGTGCGCATCGCCTATTGGAACCGCTACGGCCAGCCTGCGACCTGCCGGCGCCTGACCCCTGGCTTCACGCAAGTGTGGTGGTTCGACAAGGAGCTTGCCGCCAAGCTGCCGGGGGCACCAAAGCCTTGAGGACGCGGCCGATCCGCGCTCTTGGCGCCGCCATCATCGGCGCCGCTCTCGCGCTTGCCGCGCCCTCGCCGGCGAGTGCCGAAGCAAAACATGGGCTCTCGGCCTTCGGCGACCTCTCCTATCCCGCAGACTTCCAGCACTTCGCCTACACCAACCCCGACGCGCCGAAGGGCGGCACCTTCTCGCTCGTCGGCTGGGGCGGGGTGACGACCTTCGACAGCCTCAACAACTACATTCTCAAGGGCGACGCGGCGCAGGGGCTCGAGCTACTGTTCGACACGCTGATGATGCGCGCGGCGGACGAGCCTGACGCCGTCTATGGGCTCGTGGCGAAGAGCGCGGAGGTCGCGCCGGACGGCATGTCGGTGACCTTCACGCTGCGGCCAGAGGCGAAGTTCGCCGACGGCACGCCGCTCACCGCCGACGATGTGGCGTTCTCCTTCGAGACGCTGAAGACCAAGGGCCATCCGCTGTTTGCCCAGACGCTTGCCGACGTGGTGAAGGTGGAAGCGCTCGATCCGCACACGGTGCGCTACAGCTTCAAGGGCGAGCTCACGCGCGATCTGCCGATCACCGTTGCCGAGCTGCCGATCTTCTCCAAGGCGTATTACACCAAGCGCGACTTCGCCGAGACGACGCTCGATCCGCCGCTCGGCTCCGGCCCTTACGTGGTCGGCGACCTGAAGCAGGGGCGGACCATCGTCTATAAGCGCAACCCCGATTATTGGGGGAAAGACCTGCCGGTCAATCGCGGCCGCTGGAACTTCGACGAGATCCGCTTCGAATATTTCCGCGACCGCACCGCAGGCATGGAGGCTTTCAAGGCAGGCACCTACGATTTCCGCGAGGAGTTCACCTCGAAGGTCTGGGCCACCGAATACGACTTTCCGGCGATCCGCGCCGGCAAAGTCAAGAAGGAGGTGCTCGCCGACGAGACGCCATCAGGCACGCAAGGCTACTTCCTCAATACGCGGCGGGAGCAGTTGAAAGACCCGCTGGTGCGCCAGGCGCTCGATCTCGCCTTCGACTTCGAGTGGACCAACCGCAATCTGTTCTATTCGCTCTACACCCGCACGCAGAGTTACTTCGAGAACTCCAGCATGAAGGCCGAAGGCGAACCCTCGCCGGAGGAGAAGGTGCTGCTCGAAGGCCTCGGCGCGCCGTTATCGCCTGAGGCGCTTGGGCCGGCTTATCTCCCGCCGAAAACGGACGGTTCAGGCAACATTCGCGACAAGCTGCAAGAGGCCGGCAAGCTCCTCGATCAGGCCGGCTGGACCATCAAGAACGGCAAGCGGGTGAACGACAAGGGCGAGCAGATGAAGCTCGAAATTCTGAATTTCGAGCCGGCCTTCGAGCGGATCAACGCGCCCTTCATGAAGAACCTCCAGCTTCTCGGCATCGATGCGTCGATGCGCATGGTCGATCCGGCGCAATACCAACGGCGCACGAAGAGCTTCGACTTCGACATCACCACGCAGCGCTACGTCATGCGCAACACGCCCGGCGTCGAGCTGCGCAGCTATTTCGGCTCTGACGCGGCGAAGATGGACGGTTCGCTCAATCTCGCCGGGATTTCGGATCCCGCCGTCGATGTGCTGGTCGAGCGGGTGATCGCGGCGAAGAACCGCGAGGAGCTGACGACGGCTGCGCGCGCGCTCGACCGCGTGCTGCGCGCCGGGCATTACTGGGTGCCGCATTGGTACAAGGCGTCGAACAATATCGCTTATTGGGACAAATTCTCGCGGCCTGAGACGAAGCCGCGCTTCGACCGCGGCATTCTCGATACCTGGTGGTACGACGCGAACAAGGCGGCGAAGCTGACGACAGCCGCCGCGGCCAAGACGCAAGACGCCGAGGGCGGCAGCGAGCCCGGCGGGTCGTCGCCGGCGGGCCTGATCTTCGGCTTGCTGCTCGCGATCGGGCTTCTCGGCTACACGCTGATGCGAATTCTATCGCCGCAAGTCCTAGGCTCGGTTCATCGGCCCACCCACCGCTCCTGCCGGACCGACTGGCACGACAAAGCCATCTGCTGCCATCCGAGCAAGAATGCAGCTTTGCTGATCAAGGACGCGGTCCTGCCGCTCAAGCCCAACACGCGGCTCCGCTGGTCGTGGCGCATGGACCAGCTTCCGTCCAAGATTCGCGAGGACAATCTCATCACCCACGATTATCTCAGCATCGCGGTCGAGTTCGATCATGGCCAGGACCTCACCTATTACTGCAGCTGCCGGTCGACACCGGCATCTGCCGCAGACGTGGTGGCCCGCTCGGAATGGAGGGGCTCGGCCAGTGGTTCAACGAGGAGCGCGACGTCTATCGCGACTATGGCGAGAAGATCGGCGGCGCGTTGCCCGCCAAAATCGTCCGCGTCTGGCTGATCGCCGTGAGCCTGTTCCAGCGCACCGAGGGAAAGTGCCAATATGCGGACATTTCCTTCGTGACGGACGACGGCGTGATGCCGGTGCTCTAGCACCCTCGCTTACGCTTCGCCTTGTATGCGACCTACGCAGAAGGCGCCCCTCTCAACGCCCGCAACTTCGGCTGCGGCATACCGACTTCTCCCCTTCGCGGGAGGGTGGTATCGGCGGCTGAAAGCTGCGAAACTCCCGGCGAATCTCAACAACAGAGGGTCGTTCTTGGTACCCGCATGACTGCCTACATTCTGCGCCGGCTTCTTCTCATCGTGCCGACCATGATCGGCATCATGCTCGTGACCTTCGTCGTTGTGCAATTCGCTCCTGGCGGACCGGTCGAGCGGCTGATCGCACAACTCACCGGCACGGACCCAGGCGCCACGGCGCGCTTCAGCGGCGGCGGCGGCGATTTCGGCGGGGGGCGCCCGCCAGGCGCCACGCCTGGCGATATCTCAGCCCCCTCAAAATATCGCGGCGCGCAGGGGCTAGACCCGGAATTCGTCAAGAGCCTGGAGAAGCAGTTCGGCTTCGACAAGCCCGCCTATGAGCGCTTTCTCATGCTCATGTGGAACTATTTCCGCTTCGATTTCGGCGAGAGCTATTTCCGCGACACGAGCGTGCTCGGGCTGATCGCCGAGCGACTACCGGTGTCGATCTCGCTCGGGCTATGGATGACGCTCATCTCCTATGCCATCTCGATCCCGCTCGGCATCCGCAAAGCCGTGCAGGACGGCTCGCGCTTCGATGTGTGGACGAGCACGGTGATCGTCGTCGGCTACGCCATTCCGGGATTCCTGTTCGCCGTGTTCCTCATCGTGCTGTTCGCCGGCGGGTCGTTCTGGAACATCTTCCCGTTGCGCGGGCTCGTCTCCGAGAATTGGGCGCAACTCTCCTGGCCGGACAGGATCCTCGACTATTTCTGGCACCTCGTGCTGCCGCTGATCGCCATGTCGCTATCGGCCTTCGCCACGCTCACCTTCCTCACCAAGAATTCGTTCCTCGAGGAGATCCGCAAGCAATATGTGACCACGGCGCGCGCCAAGGGGCTGACCGAGCGGCACGTCCTTTACGGGCATGTATTCCGCAACGCCATGCTGATCATCATCGCCGGATTCCCCGGCGCCTTCATCAGCGCCTTCTTCGCCGGCTCGCTCCTAATCGAGACCATCTTCTCGCTCGAAGGTCTCGGTCTCCTCGGCTTCGAATCGGTGATGAATCGCGACTATCCCGTGGTGTTCGCCACGGTCTACATCTTCTCGCTGATGGGGCTCGTCATCAATCTTGTCTCCGACCTCACCTATACCTGGGTCGATCCGCGCATCGATTTCGAGACGCGCGAGGTCTAGAGCATGGACGTCCCAACCGACGCAGCGATCATCGAGACAGTCACCGCCGCGGGGCTCCCGCGGCGGCGCTTCGCGCTGTCAACGCTCAACGCCCGGCGCTGGCAGACCTTCAAGGCGCACAAGCGCGGCTACTGGTCCTTGTGGATCTTTCTCTTCCTGTTCGTCATCAGCCTGTTCGCCGAGTTCATCGCCAACGACCAGCCGCTGATCGTCAAATACGAGGGCAATTATTACTTCCCGGTGCTGCGCAGCTATCCCGAGACGGCCTTCGGCGGCATCTTCGAGACCGAGGCCGTCTATCGCGACCCAGCGGTCAAGGAGATGATCGCGGCGAAAGACGGTTGGATCCTGTGGCCGCCGATTCCCTTCTCCTACGATACGCCGAATAAGAACCCGCCGATGGCCTTCCCGGTGAAGCCAACCTGGATGCTGACCAAGGCAGATTGCGAGGCTGCGATCAAAGGCGGATTCCACCCCTGCAACGCCGAGCTTGAATGGAACTGGCTCGGCACCGACGACCAGGGACGCGACGTCGTCGCCCGCGTGATCTACGGCTTCCGCATCTCGGTACTGTTCGGGCTGGTGCTCACCTTCTTTGCCTCGATCATCGGCGTGGCGGCGGGCGCGGTGCAGGGCTATTTCGGCGGCTGGACCGATCTCCTGTTCCAGCGCTTCATCGAGATCTGGACCTCGGTGCCGCAGCTTTATCTGCTGATCATCATCGCCGCGGTGATCGAGCCGAGTTTCTGGATCCTGCTCGGCATTCTGCTCGCCTTCTCTTGGGTGGCTTTGGTCGGCGTGGTGCGCGCGGAATTCCTGCGCGCCCGCAATTTCGAATATGTCACCGCGGCGCGGGCGCTCGGGCTGTCCAATCTCAAGATCATCTTCAAGCACCTGCTCCCCAACGCCATGGTGGCGACCCTGACCTTCATGCCCTTCATCCTGAACGGCTCGATCAGCACGTTGACCTCACTCGACTTCCTCGGGGTGGGCTTGCCGGCCGGCTCGCCCTCGCTCGGCGAACTCCTTGCCCAGGGTAAGGACAATTTGCAGGCGCCGTGGCTTGGCTTAACCGCCTTCTTCGTCATCGCCATCATGCTCAGTCTCCTGATCTTCATCGGCGAGGCGGTGCGCGACGCGCTCGACCCGCGCAAATCCTTCGGCTGAGGCGCGGCGATGGGCTCACACTCGACACATCCCCATTCCCATTCGCACGCGCCGGGGCAGGCGCATTCGCACCGTCATGACACCAATGAACGGCGCATGGGACTCGCGGCACTGCTCACCGGCCTGTTCATGGGGGCGGAAATTGCCGGCGGCATCGTCTCAGGCTCGCTTGCCCTCCTCGCCGACGCGGGCCACATGCTCACCGACTTCGCCTCGCTGTCGCTCGCCTGGTTTGGCTTCCGTCTGGCGCGGCGACCGGCGGACTGGATACGCACCTACGGCTTCGACCGCTTCCAGGTGCTGATCGCCTTCGTCAACGGTCTCGCGCTCTTCGTCATCGCCGCATGGATCGTCTACGAGGCCTATGAGCGGCTGTCGTCGCCGCAGCCGGTCGCCGGCGGCATCATGGTGGTGGTGGCCGTCCTCGGCCTGCTCGTGAATATCGCCGCCTTCGCGCTGCTGCACGGCGCCGACCGAAAGAACCTCAATGTCAGGGGCGCGGCGATCCACGTGCTCGGCGATCTGCTCGGCTCCGTGGCGGCGCTGGTTGCCGGCGCCGTGATCCTCCTCACCAATTGGACGCCGATCGACCCGCTGCTCTCGGTGCTCGTCGCCCTCATCATCGTCAGAAGCGGCTGGCAGGTGGTCAAGGAATCCGGCCACATCCTGCTCGAAGGCGCGCCGTCGGAGCTCGACACGCGCCATATCGGCCCCGACCTCGTCGCCAGTGTTCCCGGCGTCGTCGGCGTGCATCATCTGCATGTGTGGTCGATCACCCAGGAGCGGCGCATGGTGACGCTGCATGCCTGTGTCGAGGAGGATCGGGACGGCGATGAGATGGTCAAGGCCATCAAACAGCGCCTGCATGCGCAATTCGGCTTGGATCACGCCACGGTCGAGATCGAGCATGGCGTCTGCGCCGATGCCGCTGCCGAAGCGAAGACCGCCTAGGGACGATCGATGGCAAGAAAGAAATCAACCGCCACGCCTGCATCGTCGACGAAAGAGACGCTCGTCAGCGTCGAGGACCTGTCCGTGGATTTTCGGGGCGGCGCGGGCAATGTCGTCCATGCCGTCAAGAACGTGTCCTTCGACATCGGCAAGGCGGAGACCGTCGCGCTCGTCGGTGAGTCAGGCTCGGGCAAGACGGTGACCGCGCTTTCCATCCTGCGGCTCCTTCCCTACCCCGCGGCGTCGCACCCGTCAGGCGTCATCAGGTTCAAGGGCGAGGACCTCATGGCGCTGCCCCTCGACGGCCTGCGCCATGTCCGCGGCAACCAGATTTCCATGATTTTTCAAGAGCCTATGACCTCGCTCAACCCGCTGCACACCATCGAGCAGCAGATCGGCGAGGTGCTGAAGATTCACCGCGGCCTCTCCAACAGCGCGGCACAAGCGCGCGTGCTCGATCTGCTCAACAAGGTCGGCATCGAGGACCCGAAAGGCCGCCTCGATTCCTACCCGCACCAGCTCTCCGGCGGCCAGCGCCAACGCGTGATGATCGCCATGGCGCTCGCCAACGAGCCAGACTTGCTCATCGCCGACGAGCCGACCACGGCGCTCGACGTGACCATCCAGGCGCAGATCCTCGATTTGCTGCTCAAGCTCAAATCAGAGTTCAACATGGCCATGCTGCTGATCACTCACGATCTCGGCATCGTGCGCAAGATGGCAGACCGGGTCTGCGTCATGACCAATGGCGAGATCGTCGAGCGCGGCGTGACGCGCGACATCTTCGCTTCGCCGCAGCATCCCTATACCAAGCACCTGCTTGCCTCCGAGCCGAAGGGCACGCCGCCTGCCGCCGATCCGAAGGCGCCGACCATCCTCGAAGCCAAGGATCTGCGCGTGTGGTTTCCCATCAAGCGCGGCTTCATGCGGCACACGGTCGGCCACATCAAGGCCGTCGACGGCATCGATCTCGAGGTGAAGGAGGGGCAGACGCTCGGCGTCGTCGGCGAATCAGGCTCGGGCAAGACGACGCTCGGCTTGGCGCTGCTCAGGCTCGTGTCGAGCGACGGCCCGATCATCTATCTCGGCGACCGCATCGACGGCTACGACTTAAAGAAGATGCGGCCGCTCCGCCGCGACATGCAGATCGTGTTCCAGGATCCCTACGGCTCGCTCTCCCCTCGCCTGTCGATCGCGCAGATCATCGAGGAAGGACTACTGATCCAGAAGCCGGACATGGATCGCACCGAGCGGCGCGCGCGCGTGTCGAAGGCGCTGAAGGAGGTCGGACTCGATCCGGCGGCGCAAGACCGCTACCCGCATGAATTCTCCGGCGGCCAGCGCCAGCGCATCGCCATCGCCAGGGCGCTCGTGCTCGAGCCGAAGTTCCTCATCCTGGATGAGCCGACATCAGCGCTCGACGTGTCGGTGCAAGCGCAGATCGTCGATCTCCTGCGCGACCTACAGAAGCGCTACAAGCTCGCTTATCTCTTCATCAGTCACGATCTGAAAGTGGTGCGGGCGCTGGCCAACGACATCATCGTGCTGCGCCACGGTAAGGTCGTGGAGCAAGGTCCGGCGCGCACCGTCTTTGCCGAGCCGAAGACCGACTACACCAAGGCGCTGCTCGCCGCAGCCTTCGAGCTGGAAGCGACGCGCGGCGGCGCCGTCGCCACGTAAGCCGTTGGAACTCCGCCGCGGTTCCCACGTTTCTAGGCCTGGAACTATCCACCCCCTTGAAACGAAGGAACGCTATCCATGCGCGGCATACTTCTTTGGCTGATCGGCATCCCGATCCCCATCATCATTCTGCTTTGGCTGTTCGGCGTGCTTCACTAGGAGCGCTGTGTCAGCGCCCGGCGGATGAGAGGCATTCCGGGCGCCGCGCTCCGATAACGTCACCGCCACTTGCTGCGGCGATGCGCGCCTTGGCGTCAGCCAGAGGCTCTTCCACCACCACCATGTGATAGGCGCTCGCATGCACGAGGTCCTGCGCGCTCGTCATGATGCCGACATGGCCGTCCCAGAACACGAGGTCGCCGCGGGCGAGCGGGGCGCCGCCTTGCAATTCGAGCGGGTGACCGACCTCTTTCGCCTGCATGTCGGCGTCGCGCGGGCAAGGAAGCCCCGCCGCTTCGCTCGCAAGCTGCACCAGGCCCGAGCAATCGACGCCGAGGCTGGTGCGTCCGCCCCACAGATAGGGCGTGCCGCTAAAGCTAATCGCGACATCGACGAAATCGCGGGCATGCTCGGCGAGCGTCCGGGCATGTTCGGCGATGATGAAGCCGCCGCCCTTCAACGCGAGGAACCTGCCCTCTTGCCCGGCCGCCGCCACGAACGCGTTCAGGCTCAACAGGGTCAGCGGCGGCGTCTTGAAGTCTGGGCTCGGATAGACATAGGTGCGGAGCGCAGAGATCTTGTGCGTCGGCGCCGTGACCGCGGCAGCGAGACCCTCGCTCGGCATGTAGCCGACATAACCGTCGCGCGCGAGCTGGACCCAGGCCCAGCCTTCGCTCTCGTCGAACTGCGTCAACGTTTCGCCGAACAGCGCCTCGGTATCGAGCGTGGCATCGAAGCGGGGCTCACGGCGTAAGGGCAGTGCTGGAGCTTCGATCTGGCGGGACACGCCCGCAACGTAGCGCGGCGCTTCGACTTGGCCACGCAGAGACTCCGCGGCAAGCCCCGCGCGATAAGCGTGGCGGCGCGGGTCTGGCAGCGCGCGGCTCGTCACGGCCCGAATTCTTTGCGGAAATAGGCGAACAGGGCGCGCGCGGCTTGCGGCTCGGCGACGAACCAGATGGGAAGGGCCTCGGCGCTCTTGTCGAGCAGCAAATCTCCGAGGTCACGGCGCGATTTCGGCAAGGCTCTGGTCGGCATGATGCAGGTTTCGGAACGGGCTTGATGACGGGCCGCATTAATGGCAGGGGTGCGCCAATATGACAATGGCGGAAGGCAGGATCATGGCCCCTGGCTACACTCTCATCATCGGCGACAAGAATTTCTCCTCCTGGAGCTTGCGGCCGTGGATCGCCATGAAGCGCTTCGGCATCCCCTTCGCCGAGGAGCGCATCAGGTTGCGCCAGCCTGAGAGCAGGTCAGCGATCTTGTGCCATTCGCCCTCAGGCAAGGTGCCGGCGCTCAAGACCAACGGCCTGGTCGTGTGCGACAGCCTTGCCATCCTCGAATATCTCGCAGAGCGCCATCCTGAGCTACACATGTGGCCGCAAGACGCAGAGGCGCGCGCCGTCGCCCGCTCGATCTCGGCCGAGATGCATTCTGGCTTCGTCGCGCTCCGCAACGAGATGTCGATGGAGCTGCTGGCGCACTTCCCTACCCCGCCGATCGGCGACGAGCTGGCCCGCGACATCAGCCGCATCGTTGCGATCTGGCGGGAGACGCGGGCGCGCTATGGGGCGGGAGGACCATTCCTGTTCGGCGCCTTTTCGAACGCCGACGCCATGTACGCGCCGGTGGCGACGCGCTTCCGCACCTATGGGGTCGATCTCGCCGCGTTCGGCGACGACGGCAAGGCCGCAGCCTATGCCGAGGCCATCCTCGCCTCGCCCGAGATGGCGGAATGGACGGAAGGCGCGGAAGCCGAGGTCAGGGCGCGGCTCGCGGGCTAAGACGCTGCGTCAGAACGTCGTGGTCAGCGCGCCGCCGACCTGAGCCAGCACGACCACCAGCGCCAGCGTGAGACCGGCGGCAATGACGCCATACTCGATCGGCTCGTTGTCCTGATCGTCGCGCGAGAAAAACTGGAGCAGTCGCTTCATGCCGGCCCTCCCTTCGCATCGCGCCCATAGGCGGCTTGATGCGCGAACCGGCAGACATGCTTAAGGAGCGCGCTTAGCGGCGGGTAAATCGGTGAGGGGATTTCGCGTGCGAGCCTTAACGAAGCGTTGCTTCGCCTAGGCGCGGGCCGGCTCTGGTCGAGGGCGCGGTGGCCGGCGCGGCGAGGCTGGCCCACAGATCGTATTCGTCTGAGGCTTCGACGGTCACGCGGGCCCGGTCGCCGACGACCAAGCCTGTCTCGCCATTGAGATAGACACTGCCGTCGATCTCGGGCGCATCCCAGGCCGAGCGGGCGATGGCGCCGTCCCCGTCGATCTCATCGACGATGATTTCGATGGTCTTGCCCACGCGCTCAGCCAGCAGCGCAGTGCTGATCGCCTGCTGATGCTGCATCAGCCGGGCATAACGCTCTTCCTTGACCTCCTGCGGCAGCTGGCCGGGGAGAGCGTTGGCCGGCGCGCCGTCGACGTCCTCGTATTTGAAGCAGCCGACGCGGGTGAGCCGCGCTTCCGAGAGCCAATCAAGGAGAAAGCGCGAAGTCTTCCTCGGTCTCACCGGGGAAGCCGACGATGAAGGTCGAGCGGATGGCGAGGTCTGGGCAGATCGTGCGCCAGGAGCGGATGCGGTCCAGAGTCTTCTCCTGCCTGCCAGGCCGGCGCATGGCCTTCAACACCGAGGGACTCGCATGCTGAAAGGGAATGTCGAGATAGGGGAGCACCTTTCCTTCCGCCATCAGCGGCAGCACCTGATCGACATGGGGGTAAGGATAGACGTAGTGCAGCCGCACCCAGGCGCCGAGGCTGCCAAGCGCCTCGGCGAGAGACAGGAACCGCGTCTCGCGCTCCTCGCCGCGCCACGGGCTCTTGGCGTAGCGGATGTCGAGACCGTAGGCGCTGGTGTCCTGCGAGATGACGAGCAGCTCCTTGACGCCGGCGCCGACCAGCCGCTCAGCCTCACGCATCACATCGCCGATGGGGCGGCTCGCGAGCTTGCCCCGCAGATGCGGGATGATGCAGAAGCTGCAGGTGTTGTTGCAGCCCTTCGGAGATCTTCAAATAGGCGTAGTGGCGCGGCGTGAGCCTGATGCCTTGCGGCGGCAGGAGATCGAGGAAGGGATCGTGCGGGCGCGGCACGGCCTTGTGCACGTGCTCAACCACCGCCTCGTATTGCTGCGGCCCGGTGATGGCGAGGACGCCCGGATGGGCGGCGAGGATGCGATCCGACTCGACCCCGAGGCAACCGGTGACGATGACCTTGCCGTTCTCCGCCAGCGCCTCCCCGATGGCCGCAAGCAACTCTTCCTTGGCGCTGTTGAGGAAGCCGCAAGTGTTGACCACCACGGCGTCAGCGCCCTCGTAGCTCGCCGACAGCTCATAGCCCTCGGCGCGGAGCTTGGTGATGATGCGCTCCGAATCGACCAGCGCCTTGGGGCAGCCAAGGCTGACAAAGCCGATCCTCGGACCACTTCGTGGTGCGTCCCTTTTTTTGGGCATCGCTTTCGGGGCTGCTTTCGGCATGGGCGCCCTTATAGGCAAGCGCGAGGCGATTGTCTGCCGCCGTGTATGGAGTGTCGCGGGACGGTTCAGTCCGTGCGCGCCGACCGCTTTGGCGCCCGCTGCGGCAATACCTGGCGCCAGTCTGCCGGCGTGCCGTTGAACACGTTGCGATCGACTGGCTTGTCGATGCCGGACACGTAGCCGGTGGTGGTGAACTGCCAGAACAGCCAGGGCCGGTTGCGGTAGATCTCATGCGGCTCGGCGGCGACCGAGCGCAGCCAGAAATTGTAGCCTGGCAGCTGCCCCTCCAGCACCTCGCGATGAAAGGCGACGTCGGTATAGATGATCGGGCGCTTGCCGGTATGGGATTCCATGACCTCGAGCATGATCTTGATCTTCTCGAGCGCGAGCTTCGTCGGGATCCGCTTTGGACAGGACCGCGAATGGCCGTTCCATTCAAGGTCGAGCACCGGCGGCAGCGCGTCGGGATCGTTCGGCACGTTGAGGATGAACCACAGCGCCTGCTCGTGCGCGGCGCGGCACCAATAGACCATGTGATAGGCGCCGCGCGGGATGCCGACGCGCTTGGCGGCTAGCCAGTTGCGGGCAAATTTCGGGTCGAGATAGTCGCCGCCTTCAGTCGCCTTGATGAAGGCGAATTGCGTGCCGGCGGCGCGGACCTTGTCCCAATCGATGTCGCCCTGCCAGTTGGACACGTCGATGCCCTGCACCGGCATTTTGTGGGCGCGCGCCACGCCGTCATGGGGATCGGCATCGGCAACCCTCACTTGGCGCGCGACGACGCCCCCAGCCCCGCCGGCAAAGACGGCAAGAGACAGGGCCACGATGGATAGATGGCGCAGCGCAACGGACATGAACGACGACCCGTCCCTCCCGGAACTCGTTCCAAGCTCTCGAACTCTCAAGATTAGCCGGAAGGGTTAAGATTTCGCGCCGCCCGCGAGCCATGGGCCGGCGAGGCGGGTCGGCCGTCGCCTAGCGCAGGATATTGTCGAGGTCGGGGTCGCGGCCTTGGTCGCTCTCTTCGGGGGCCTCTTCCTCGGCATCAGGCTCGGCTTGATTGGCCGGCGGCTCGGCTTCGGCACCGCCGCCGTTGCTGCGCTCATTGCCGATGCGTACGCCGCCCAGGATGCGGCCGATGGCTTCGCCGACAGGCTTGCCCTTGAGCTTCTTCTGCAACACATCGCCGATCTGGTTGATGGTCTTCGACGCCTGCTCCGGGCTTGCGAACATGCCCTTGATCTCGGGCTTGAAGGTGGGGTGCTCGAACGGGCCCTCGACGCGCACGGGAATGGAAAGGCCGGCAAGACTGTTGGCGCCGCCTTTGCCTTCGGGACCGGCGACAATCTCGGGTTGGGTGAGAAAATCGAGGCTGTTCGTCACCATGTCGACGGTGCCGCGCCCGGTGACCTTCAGGAGCGGGCTCGTTATCTCGAGATCGTGCGTCTCGGCGACGCCGCTCGCAATGTTGAAGGTGCCGCCAAACGAGCTGAACTGCGTCTTGGCGCCGGGACCTTGCTCCAGCTTGGGCATCTGGCCCGCGCCGACGCCCTGGATCAGCTCCGTCAGATTGATGCCTTCGATCGAGCCGTCGGTGATGTCGAGACTGCCCTGACCGGCGAGCGAATGCTTGATCTCGTCGCCACTGCCGCCGGTGCCGCTCAGTTGCAAGGCGATGTTGGTGCGCCCGGCAAGCAGATTGAAGCCTGCGGCGCCAACAAGCAGCGGCTGCACCGATACGTTGTCGAGCTTGAAATTGCCGTTGAAGGTCGGCACCGGCTTCGAGGCATCGACGGTGACCTTGCCGCTCCCCTGTCCGTCATAGAGCTGCATGCCGCCGAGGGTGGCGTCGAGCACGCCGTCGCGGAACGACATACCGATCGAGGTCGGGCCGATGGTCATGCGCGAAATCTTCGTCTCGCGCACATTGATATTGACGTCGGCATCGAAGGCGGCGGGGATGACATTTGGCGTATCGGCAGGACTTGCGCCCGGCGCATCGGCGCGGCCGCTCTTCGGCGTGGCGGCGGGCGCTGACCCCTCAGCCTGTGGCGCCTCGGCGCCTTGATTGTCGGGGGCACTCTCGCCCGAAGGCGCCTGCTCGACGGCCCCGGTCTTCTCTGCCACAGGCGACGCGGGCTCGGGTGAGCCTTGCGGTTTCGTGGAACCGCCATTCGCCGCCAGGAATGGATTGAGGTCGAGCGTCTCGACCGCGAATGCAGCACGCAAATGGGGCCGCGGGCTTTTCAGCGTCACCACGGCCTGGCCCTGACCGGTGGCATGGGTCAGTGCGAAACGCGCCTGGGTGAAGGTGATCTCGCCAGGCTGCCAGGCGATGTGGCTCGACAGCTCGCCGCTGCCGACCGCGGTTTCGGTCGGCGGTTCCTTGCGCATCCAGGCGATCAGCGAGGGCACCGACTGAGACTTCGCCGTGAGATCGCCCTCGGCGGAGAAGGCAGGCTTGGTCATGATATTGCCGTCGAACTTCGCGTCGATCGCCTCGGTATCGAGCGCAAGCTCGAGCCTTGCCGAGCGAGATTCGAGATCGGCAGGCGTGCTGAGCTTGAGGTCGAAGCCGACGCGCGTGTTCTTCCAGTCGAAATCGCCCTTGGCAGTGAGCGGATCGACGAGATGCGGCAGGCTCAGATGGGCGTTGATCTTCTCGATGCGCCGCTCGGCGCCGTTCTCGTCATAGATGATGCGGACCGTGCCATCCTCGATCTGTACGTCGTTCAGCATGATGTCGCGCCGCGTGGCGGCGAAGGCAGCACCAGCGGCAATCACCCGGAGCGGCGCCTCGGCGTGCTTCTCGGGTCGAGTACCGGCATCGCCCTGCTGCTCCGTGCCGCCGGCCTGAGGCTTGAGGCGGACGGTGAACACCGGGCGCTGCATGACCACGCGCTTGGCGTCGACCTCACGGCTGAACATCTGGCCGAAGCTCACGTCAAGCGCGAGCCGCGCCACTTTCAGATCGGCGCCGGCCCGGTTCTCAGGATCGACGATCTCGACATCGGTGAGCACGATATGCGGGCTTGGCATGAGCAGGAGCGAGGTCGAGCCGTTGACCGTGAGATCGCGGCCGGTCTGCTCCTTGACCCGGGCGGCCACGCGATCGCGGACCGCATCGGCGGAGATGAGCAGGTTAAAGGCGATGAGCGCGAGCACGAGGAACGCGACCACGCCACCGCCAATCCAGAGCAATAGTTTCATTCGCATCAGGCTCAATCCGCCAAAGCTGCGGGCCCAAGGTACGGCAATGTCATGCCGGGAACGCGCGACCCCACGTCCCGTCTATGTAGGCGCCGAAGCGGGCGACGTGAATGGCCTTCTCTTACGCTTGGCCATGCCGCGGGGCAGCGGGCCGAGATTAGTCCGAGAAATAAGGTGAGAATAGGCCAACGCCATGTCGATCGCGGGAAGTGGGCTGCCTCAACGCACGAGGATGGCGTGATTATCCCACTCGTAGGGCGAGGAGCGGCGCTCCTCATCGGCCGCGTCGGCGACGTCGGTCTCGACCAGCCAGCCCTGCCCGCTCGTCAGCAGGAAGCTTGCTCTGTGCCGCGTGGGCGCGACGCCGCAGCCGTCATTCAGCTCGCAGGAGCCGAGGAAGCGCCTGGCGCTCACGTCCCAATAGGTGATGAGCCCGCCCTTGGGCGCCGAGGCGGCGACAATGCCGCCGCCAGCGTCGGCGGTGACCGAGCCGATATAGTTGTGCAGCGCGACTTGCGTCTCCTCCGGCGCGGGCACGATGACCGGCTGCTCGCCGCGGCGGTGAAAGCCGAGAAGCGGCGGCGTGTTCTCCTCAGGCCCGCGATATTGGCAGCCGAACACCACCGTGTCGTTCGCGGCAAGCGCGAGGTGGCGGATGGAGAGCTGATGTAGATCGGCTGCGAGCGTCTGCTCCTCGAGGAGGTCGCCGGTGGCAAGATCGACATAGACCAGCGAGGGCTTCATGTCGGGCAGGTTCAGCTCGTCGGCGCCTGAGTCGGGGTGGGTTTTGATGCCGCCATTGGCGATGACCATGGTGCGGCCGTCGGCGAGAAGCTGAACGTCATGCGGCTCCATGCCGCGCGCCGAGAATTCGCCGATCTGCTTGTAGCCGTCAGTCGCGTCGCGGATGCCGATGATGCCTTGCGCGTTGCGATAGTCGTTCTCGGTGGTGTAGAGCAGCTTGCCGTCGGCGGAGAACACGCCATGGCCGAAGAAATGGCGGTCGGCCTTGGCGTTGAACCAGGTCGGCGCCCTGCCGTCGGTCGGCACCGCCACGCCAAAACGTCCAGGCCGGCGGGCAAAGGCGACCCATTCGTTCGAGCCGGGGCGCAGCGCGATGTCATGGCCGCGCTCGGGCAGCTCGACCGAGCGGACATCGCCGCCCTCGAGCGAGAACAGCGCCGCGGAGTAGCTGCCGCGATCGTCGCGGCGCGCGGCGGCGAACAGCTCCATGTCGTGCGCGGCCCTGGCGCGATCCCAAGGCATGGCGAGAAGCGCGGCGCTGCTTGCCGCTCCGACGAGAAGCTCACGGCGGTCGATACCCATGATCAATCTCCATCCATGGCGTTGAAGCCGAAGGTGAGGCCGGCGCCGCGCGAGATCATGTCGCCTGCCGTGGTGGCGGCGGCTTTCAGCGAGATGCGCAAGGCTTCGAGCTTGCCGCGCAGATCCTCGTTGCGCACCGCTTCGGCGATGGGCTTGTCCATGCCGCGCAGGACCTCGATGGCGTGGTTGAGGTCGAAAACGACCGAATCCTCGACGCCGGCGGACTCTTGATGCACCACTTGCGCGAACCCGCCTTTGACGAACAGGTCGCGCACGCCGGCAAGATTGCCTGCCATGTTGGCGAAGCTCTGCCCGCTCCGCCAGAACGGCGCAAGCTGCGGCCTTGCCTGCTCGGGCTTCGGCCCCAGTGTCTTTGCCAATTTCTGGTCGCGCACCCATTCGATCCCGGCGGTGAAGGTCTTGAACAGCTCGAGCGTCACCTCTTTCGCCGTGTGGTAGGCCGGGTTGGCTGGGCCGGGATCGAGATAGGACTTGCTGTAGGGCGCGCCATCCTGCCAGCCGTCAACGATCTCCTTGGCTATGCCGGCGAGATTGCCGGCGACGGCTTCGGCAAAGCTACAGCGGAACGTCCCTTCGGCGCCGTCCTTCTCAAGCGTCGCCGCGCCGTCGCCATAGAGGAGATATTCGAGCGCGGGCAGGCCCTGTAGCGCCACGCTCTTGCCGACGAGGCCCGTCTGCTCGGTGACGCTCTTGTCCTGCTTGGCGAGCACCTCACGGATCTGACGGGTGCCGAGGCCCTTCGGGTCCGGCCAATAGAAGATGCGCTCGAAGCGATGCTCTTGCGCCACCGGGCCGAAGCGGATCGGCTCGACCACGCTCCAGGCCTCGACCGTGGCGGCGAAGGCATCTTGCGTATCCTTCAGCGCCGCAGGGTGACGGCTTGCCGCACAGCGCGGCGACGGATTGCTTCAGTGCGTCCGTGCTTTGCGCGAACTGGGCATAGCCTGGGCGGATGTACTGCTCCAGCGACGCCTTGGCGATCCCCGCGTGGTCAGCATCGGCCTGGGCCTCGATGGGACTTAGCGAAACGAGCACCATCGCAACTACCGCGACGGGCCAAACTCCTCTCCCCGAGACGGCGGCCAGCGGTCGCTCGCGCGGGTGAGGGGCGGCATCTGACTTCGTGCGGAGGGCGCGTACGCGCCCGTCTCGAAGGGTGAGGCCTCGGAGTCGTGGAGAGCCCATCACAGCGAGTTCACGAAAGCGATCAAGCGCTCCCGGTCCTCTTTGGAGAGGTTGGCGAATTTGTCGCGCGAGGCTTGACCCTCGCCGCCGTGCCAGAGAATGGCCTCGGTGACGTTGCGCGCGCGGCCGTCGTGCAGAAACAGCGTATGGCCGTTGACGGTCTCGCGTGAGGCCGATGCCCCAGAGCGGCGCCGTGCGCCATTCGGTGCCTGAAGCTTCGCCTTCGGGGCGATTGTCGGCAAGCCCCTCGCCCATGTCGTGCAGCAAGAGGTCGGTATAGGGCCAGATCAGCTGATGGGAGAGATGCGGCTGGCCAGGCACCTCGCCGGTCACGAATTTCGGCTTATGGCAGGTGGCGCAGCCGATCGAATAGAACAGCTCCTTGCCCTTCAGCACGTTCGGGTTGCTCGGATCGCGGCGCGGCGGGACGGCGAGGTTATGCGAGTAGAACGACAACGAGCTTGAACAGATCGTCGCCAAGCTCGGCGTCCTGATATTTCGGCGAGTTGCCGTTCGGTGCGTTGAGGCAGGTTGGCTGCTTGCCGGTGCAGTCGCCTGAGGGCGTGCGGATCATCGAGGTGGAAAGGCCGATGTCGCCGGACGCAGCCTCGGCCGTCTGCTGGTTGATGGTGGGGACGCCGGCCTTCCAGCCGAAACGGCCGAGCATCACCTTGTTCTCTTCCTTCGACCACACCCAATTGGGCTTGCAGGAAATGCCGTCCTTGTTGGCGTCGTCGGTGTCCACGTTGGCGAGAATTTCCTTCTCTGGGATCGCTTCGAGCAGGCCAAGCCCGATCATCGGCGGAGCCACGCGCGGACTCATCATGGTGCCCTCGGCGAGCGGTCCATAGCCGAGATCGACGATGCTGTAGGTCGGTGTCCTGAGATGCACCGTCTCGCCGCCGGCGAGCTTCACCGGCGTCTCCTTGTACTTGATCTTGATCTGACCCTCGGCCTTGTGGCCCTGGATCGACTTGTTCTGGAGCTGGCCGCCGTAAGTCGGCTCGGGGATCGAATTGACCTTGTGGGCGGCAAGCTGCTCCTGCTCCTCCTTGGTCGAAGGCGGCACGGAAAGCCTCACCAGCATCGAGCCTGAATCGTCGGGCACGTCGGAGGAAAGCTGGGGGTGCCCGCGCCCGTCCTTCAGATGGCAATTCTGGCAGGCACGCGAATTGAACAGGGGACCTAAGCCGTCGGAGGCGTCGGTCGAGGCCGGCGCCGAAACCCAGTTCTTGCGGAAGATGGCGTTGCCGATCTTGAAGTCGAGCTCGCGCTTGAAGTCCATATTGCCTGAGGAGGCGGAGAAGGCGTTGGCGTTGGTCACGCTCGCCTTGGAGGTGGCGCCTCCTCCCGGCCTGTCCTCACCCTCCTCGAGCTTCGAGAAGTCCGTCGGTGCCGCTGTCAGCGTGTCGTAGCCGGCATCGGCGCCGACGCCATAGCTCTGCACGGCGCCGAAGAGGAGCGGCAGGCTCGCACCGATCGCGATCGTCGCGATCAGCGACGATCTGCGCGATAGAATTGGCTTTGGCGGTGCTCCGGTCTGAGCTCGAACAACGCGACAGCGATACTGGTAGCGGTGTGAGTGCAATCGTCCTTCGTCAGACCCTGCTTCGTCAGAAACTGATGGCGGTACGTGCCCCGAACACGGCTGCATTCTCCACCACGCGCCCATTCTCGTCCGGCACATTGCCTCCCGGCTGCCAGATGTACTGGAAGTCCGGCTGAATGGTCCAGCCGGTGGTGAGCTGCATGGTGTAGCAGATCTCAAGCAGCGCCTCGTAATTGCGCGCAACCGGCAGACCTGAATCCACGTCGAAGCCGGTCACCGTGTTCGAGATGCCAGTGTAGGCGAAGCCGATGGCGAAGGAATCGTCCGGCCTGCTCTTGATCATGCCGGAGAAGGTGAAGCCGCCGTCGGCATAGAAGTCGATCAGGTTCTGATCCTGCGGCGCCCCGATGACGCGGGCGAATATTGCCACGCCCTTCGGATCCTCGCTTCCAGGCACTCGCCAGATGAGCTGGTCGATGATGCCGTAGATGCCGTAGTCGTTGTCGATCGGCCTACCCGGAAGCCCGGTCACGGCGATCAGGTTGCCTCCCACATCGAAGCGCTGATTTTCGAACGTGCCGAAGTGATTCCAGCCGCCCACCTTGACCGTGCCGGCAAGGCGATCCTGATTGTACTTGTAGGCGCCCTCGACCATGAGCAGCGGCGGGTCGTCGAGCTCGAAATCGAGGCCGTCATTGTTGCAGACCTGCGGATCGTCGCTGGCGCAGGGCGGAGCCGGATCGCCGTTATAGACGCCGACCAGGAGCTGGAAGTTGTCGTTCGGCGTGACGGCGACGCGCACGCCTGGCGTGGCCAGCGGATAGGCCGGACCGCCGCTCGGCAGATCGGCGGCGGAGATCGACGGCCAGCCCCAGGTGCCGTTCAGGAAGAAGCCGCCGCCTTCGGACAGTATGAACTCGGTGTCGGCGGCGAGCTGGCCGACCTTGACCGCCAACTTGTCGTTGAACATGTGCTGCTCGAGCCAGAGCTCGAAGAGGCGCGTCGCGTTCGTCGCCTCGAGGCTGCTGACCGGCATCAGGCTGCCGATATTGGTGGCGGTGATGCTGTTGCCGTGGATCTGGAAGCCGTTGGTGTGGAAGCAGAGGCCTTTCCAGAAGCCGAGCTTGTGCATGTCGATGTCGAGGGCGACGTCGAGCAGGCCGTTATATTTGCCTCCCTGATTGAAGCCCCCGCTGTTGACGAAGGCTTCCCCGTAATACGTGCCGCTGATGGCGATGCCGCCTTTGGCGAGCGCCGGGCGCAAGCCGCCGAGGCTGGCCCAGGCAGGCCCGAGCTTCGTCAGGAACGATTCTTCCGGGATGCCGTTGTCGGGCACGTCGCAATCCGCGCGCGCCGCGCCAGGCACTGCGGCAACGCCAGCGGCCAGCATGCCGCCAAGCGCCAAGGCCCGCATAGTTCGGCCCGCCGACCATATTGGCCGGATCTCTGGTCTCTTCATCTTTTCAGCCCCCCAAACTGGCCTGTCGTTCTCAAGTCGGTTCGTTCGTTCTTTCACCAGTCCCGTGTTCCCCGGCCTGCTTCCGGAGTCCGATCTGGTGTTATGTTATAATATCATACTGCCGTCGCGGTGCCCTAATTTTTGGTCCTGGCGGCGGCACTCCTGACTTTCATCTCCCTCTCATCCCTTCGCCTCTTTTCAGAGACGGATCCTTTATGCCTATTGCGGGCTCGCCGCGGGTGCCGCGCCGGCCGACTTGTTCTCCTCGATGACCTTGTTCGGATCGTCCAGGCTGTCGGAGCCCTCGAACTTGATCGTGCTCAAATCGAGCGTGGCGACAGCGCGTTCGATCGACTTCGTCTGGTCGAGCAGCTTGTCGACGACCTTCTGCACCACCGCGTTGCCTTCGTCGTTACCCTCGCCGATCATCTGGTCGTAGGACTCGATCATGATGCCGCGGCTATACATCTCGCCCATGGCGTCCATGGTCGCGGCAAGCTTGGTGCGCATCTCGGTATCGACTTCCGCCGACTTCGCCTTGACGAGATCGGACACGCTCGGGCCCTGCACCACCGAGCCGTCGACGCGGCGATAGCGGCCGACATAGACGTTGCGGATGCCGAGCGCGTCGAAATAGTGCGAGGCAAAGGTGTTGTCGGAGAAGCAGTCATGCTCCTCCTCGGGGTCGTGGATCATGAGGCCGAGCTTCATGCGCTCGCCGGCGAGCTCGCCGTAGGACAGGCTGCCGAGCCCGGTGAGGATGGCGGTGAGGCCGGCCTGGTCGGTGCCGTCGATGATGGTCTTTCGCGCCTCGCCACCGTCGCCCCATTGCTCCGTCATCCAGGCAAGGTCGTCGACGAGCAGATCGGTGACGGCGCGGAGATATTCGATGCGGCGGGCGCAATGGCCTCCGGTGCAATTCTTGGTGCTGAAGTCGCTCGCAGGACGATTGCCATTGCCGGGCCCGGTGCCGTTCAGATCCTGGCCCCAGAGCAGAAACTCGACGGCGTGATAGCCGGTAGCGACATTCGCCTCGACGCCGCCAGCCTCCTGCAGCTTCTCGGCGAGCAGCTCCTTGGTGATCTTGCGCGTGTCGATCTTCTTGCCGCCCATGGTGAGCGAGACATTGGCGATGACGTCGGCGACATAGAGCTCGTTCTCGGGGGAATCGGTGCCGTAGGACGAGGCGACGTAATCGATCAGGCCTTCGTCGAGAGGCCAGGCATTCACTTTGCCCTCCCAATCATCGACGATGGAATTGCCGAAGCGATAGGCCTCGGTCTGCATGTACGGAATGCGCGCGGCGACCCAGGCGGCGCGGGCGGCGATCAGATTCTGCTCCGTCGGCCGCTCCAGGAATTGATTGATCGCAAGCCGCATCGTCCGGGCCGTGGCGAGCGAATCCGCATAGCCAGCTTGCGCGATGTCCGCGTAGGTCTTGAGCACGTCCTTGACGCTTGGCTCGGCGACGGCCGGCGATAGTCCACAACACATGCCGAGAGCAATGAGAGCAACCGGACGGGCAAGCGAAGAAAACCGAATCATGTGCATTCCTTCACTAGAACTTAAGCGCCTCGGCTTTGCGGCTCCTATCCCGAAGTCAGCAAGAAGAAGCGCAAAGCATTTGCAACAGGGCGCGACGGTCCTTGGACTTTTGGTCCTCGAACCGCCGCGAGGTTGAGAATGAGGAAGCGCCACTCGGGGGTCGCCGAAAGCGCCTCGGGGTCCCCGACCCAACAGCCGGAATCCTTGCAAAAACACTAGCTCACGGGCTAACATGCACGTAGTGAAATCTTTTCAGTAGAATTATTGCGAAGCATGCATCTCAAGGAAGTCGACGCCAATCTTCTCGTCATCCTCGACGCGCTGCTCGTCGATGCGAGCGTCACGAGGGCCGCAGAGCGCCTGGGGCGCAGCGCGTCCGCCATCAGCCATGCCCTTGCTAAGCTTCGAGAAATCTTTGCCGACGAGCTGTTCGTGCGCGCCGGACAGCGGCTCGTGCCGACGGCAAAGGCGCAGGAGCTTGCCCCCACCGTCCATGTGATCCTCGCAGGCATGGAGAGCCTGCTCCGCCCGGCAAAGCCCTTCGACCCGCGCGACACGGAGCGCGACTTCGCCATGACGGCGAGCGAGGTCGGCGATCTGATTCTCGTGCAGCCGCTCAGGCGGCGGCTTGAGGGGCTTGCTCCCTCGGTGCGCGTCGGCTGGATGCCTGGTCAGGGCGAGGAGACCATCGAGGCGCTCCGTCAGGGGCGCTGCCATTTCGCCATCGACATCGAATCGATGGAGCTGCCGGCGCCGGACATCCGCGTGCTCAAGCTTTATGACGACAAGCTCGCCACGGTCGCGCGCGCAGGTCATCCCTTGAGCGAGCAAGAGGCCGACGCCGAGTCCTTCGCTGGAAGCGACCATATCGCGGTGAGCGCGCTTCCGACCATCGAGCTGCTCGACCGCGAGCTTGCCGCCCAACGGCTCGCCTGCACCGTGGCGGCACAGGTGCCGTCGGTGCTGGCGGGGCTTCTGCTCACGCTGAACAGCGATGCGCTGCTGACGCTTCCGGCATCGCTCGCCTCGATCCTGGAGAGGCAGTTCGCGCTCGCCCGCGTGAAGTTGCCGATCGAGGATATTTCCTTCCCGGTTCGGCTGCTCTGGCATTCGAGCTACGACCGCGACGAGTGTCACAACTGGGTGCGCGACGAGATCGCGGCGCTTGCCCGCGAGACCCGCAGGGCCGCGTGACGTGGCTGCACGCGGCAGGCTGAAGCCTTTCCTGCTGCTTGTCCTGCTGTTTGCGCTGTTCCGCCCTATCGGCGCGGCGATTGCCGCGGAGCCTGGCGCGATCGAGCGCGACCTCGTGGTCACCGTGCAAGGCGAAGAGCGTCACGTCGGCCTCGACGAAGCGCTCACGCTGCTCAACGTGCCGTCGGTGAGCATTGCGCTGATCGATGAGGGCCGCATCGCCTTTGCCCGCGCCTATGGCAAGGACGCGACGCCCGCCACGCTCTATCAGGCGGCGTCGCTGTCGAAATTCGTCGCCGCCATCGGCGCCATGCGCCTTGTCGAGAACGGCACGCTGAAGCTCGATGAGGACGTGAACGAGACGCTCACGTCGTGGAAGGTGCCGAGCAAATGAGTTCGACTCGACGCACAAGGTGACGTTGCGCGGGCTGCTCAGCATGACCGGCGGCATCGGCGTGCCCGGCTTTCTCGGCTACGCGGTTGGCGCTCCCCTTCCGACCCTCGCACAGATTCTGGACGGGGCACCGCCGGCAAACTCTCCGCCGGTCACGATGATCGCCGTCCCGGGCAGCGCCTATCACTATTCCGGCGGCGGCTATGAGATCGCCGAAGCGCTGATGCAGGACGCGACGGGCAAGCCCTTCCCCCAATTGATGCGCGAGCTGGTGCTCGATCCTATGGGCATGACCGACTCAAGCTTCGACCAGCCGCCGAATGCCGCGCTCATGGCCAGGGCTACGAGCGGCCATTTCGGCGACGGCAAGGAACTGCCTGGACGCTTCCATCTCTTTCCCGAGCATGCCGCGGCCGGGCTGTGGTCGACGCCGACCGACCTCGCCAAGCTCCTCGTTCAGCTCGCCCACACCTGGCAGGGCTTCAGCTCGATCTTCCTCCACCGCCGGACGCTTCAGGAGATGCTGACGCCGCAGAACGGCGGCCCTTACGGGCTCGGCGCGGCCGTGGCCGGCGACGGTGCCTCCCTCGTGCTGATGAAGCGCGGGCAAAATATCGGCTATCAGGGTTACCTGATCCTCTACCCGGCGACCGGCCAGGGGATGGTGGTGATGACCAATTCCGATAATGGCTCCAGGCTCGCCGAGGCCCTGATCAAGCGCGCCGCCGCGGCCTACGATTGGCCGGATTTGCCGCCGCTCGCCGACTGAATTTTCGCGCCGCAGACCCCAACCCCTCGCTTCTGTCACAAAGCGCGCCTACATTATAGCGACGTCCCGCCGCGCCGAGGGCGGGCCCGGGAGAAGTTCAATGCCTGCATGGTTCCGCGCTGGCCTCGTTGCCGCGCTGTTCGTATTCGCCGCCGCCCCCGTTTTCCCCGTCCAATCAGCCGAAAAGACCTTCAAAGACGCCGCTCTTGACGACGCCGCGATCAAGCTCGAGGCGGAGCTGAAAGAGGAAGCCGGCACCGTCGAGAAGCCTGTCATCGCGCTCAAGAAGGACGCCGATGCGGCGCTCAAGAAGGGCGACCTCGAGACCGCCGCCGACATCTACGTGCAGATCGTGACGGTGGCGCCGAACGACGCGCAGGCCTGGCGGCGGCTCGCCGATCTCTGGCTCAAAGTTCCAACCACCGACGACGAGGACGGCGACAAGCAGGCCCTCCTCTATATAAACGCGACGACCGCCGCCTATATCGCCTACCGGCGTTCAGGGTCCGCGACGGAAGAAGCCGATTCCCTCGTCATGCTCGCCAACGCCTATGGCAAGCGCAACGATTGGCGTCCGGCACTGAATGCGCTCGCGCTCGCGCTCAAGCTGCACGAGACGCCGGAGCTCAAGACCACATACGACTCCTTGCGCGAGAAATACGGCTTCCGCGTTTCCAACTACAGCGTCGATTCGGATGCCGCATCGCCGCGCGCCTGCTTCCAGTTCACCGAAGCTCTGCCGAAACGCACCGACTTCTCGCCCTTCGTCGCCGTCGCAGGCCAAGACAAGCCGGCGCTCTCGGTCGACGACCAGCAGATCTGCGTCGAAGGCCTGAAGCACGGCGAGAGCTATGCCGTCACGCTCCGCCAAGGCCTGCCTTCGACGGTCGGCGAAAGCCTGCTCAAGACGGCGGACTTCAGCATCTATGTGCGCGACCGCAGCCCCTTCGTGCGGCTCTCCGGCAAGGCCTATGTGCTGCCCAAGACCGGGCAGCAGGGCATCCCGCTCGTCAGCGTCAATACCGACGCGATCAAGGTCACGATCTACCGGATCGGCGACCGCAATCTGATCGACCAGGTGCTTGGCGGCGACTTCGAACGCAATCTCTACGGCTACACGCTGAACGACATCGCCGAGCAAAAGGGCGAGGAGGTGTGGACCGGCGACATGACGGTGGAGAAGGAACTCAACACCGACGTCACCACAAACTTTCCGGTGAACGAGGCGGTGCCCGCGCTTCAGCCCGGCGTCTACGTGCTCGCCGCGTTGCCCGCGAGCCTCGCCAAGCAGGAAGAGTATAGCGAGCGCGCCACCCAATGGTTCATCGTCTCGGACCTCGGGCTCACCGCCTATTCGGGGTCCGACGGCGTCCATGCCTTCGTCAATTCGCTTGCCACGACCGCGCCGGCAGCGGGCGTCGAGCTTCGCCTGATCGCGCGCAACAACGAGGTGCTCGCCACCAAGACCAGCGACGCGGATGGCCGCGTTGATTTCGAGCCTGGTCTGTCGCGCGGCGAAGGCGGCCTCTCGCCCGCGCTCCTCGTCGCCTCGCTCGCCTCCGGCGACTACGCTTTCTTGAGCCTGAAATCCTCTCCCTTCGACCTCACCGATCGCGGCGTGGCGGGGCGCGACGCGCCGGCAGGCCTCGACGCCTATGTGTTCACCGAGCGCGGCGTCTATCGCACCGGCGAGACGGTGCATGTGACGGCATTGCTGCGCGACGCCGAAAGCATCGCCGTGACCGGTGTTCCGCTCACCCTCGTGGTCACCCGCTCAGACGGCGTCGAGTATCGCCGGAATGTCGTGCCTGATCAGGGCATTGGCGGGCGCTCGCTTGACGTGCCGATTATCTCCTCTGCCCCGACCGGGACCTGGCGCGTCGCAGCCTTCACCGACCCGAAGCGGCCGGCGATCGGCGAAGCCACCTTCCTCGTCGAGGACTATGTCGCCGACCGGCTCGAATTCGATCTCTCCACCACGGCGACCAGCATCTCGCCGGCGACGCCGGCAAAGATCGAGGTTGATGGCCGCTTCCTCTATGGCGCGCCGGCCTCGGGCCTCACGCTCGACGGCGAGATCAACATCGCCAAGGTGACGGAGCTGCCGGGCTTCGCCGGCTATGTGTTCGGCCTCGACGACGACAGCGACGCAGATCGGGACGAGGAGTCGGACACCTTCCCCCTCGCCGACCTGCCGGAGACCGACAGCGCAGGCAAAGCGAGCTTCACCGCGGCGCTCGGCAAGGTGCCGGCCTCGACGCGGCCGCAGCAAGCCGAGATCGTGGTGCGCATGGCGGAGGCCGGCGGCCGCGCGGTCGAGCGCAAGCTGACGCTTCCCATCACGCCGTCCGCGCCGTTGATCGGGGTGAAGCCGCTGTTCAACGGCAAGTCGCTCGGCGATTCCGACACGGCGAGCTTCGACGTGGTCATGGTCGCGCCTGACGGCAAGCCGGTTTCCAAGTCCGGGCTTCGCTGGCAATTGCTCCGCGTGGATTCCAAATATCAATGGTACCGGAGCGACGGGTATTGGCAGTACGAGCCGATCAAGGTGACGCGCCGTGTGGCCGACGGCACCATCGACGTGTCGCCTGACAAGCCCGGCCGCATCGCCGTGCCGGTGACCTGGGGCCGCTACCGGCTCGAAGTGACGAGCGCGGACCCGCAAGGACCCGAAACCACTTTCGGCTTCGATTCGGGTTGGTACGCGGAGGCGAGCGCCGACACGCCCGACCTGCTCGAGATCGCGCTCGACAAGCCCGAATACCGCCCCGGCGACAGCATGACCGTCGCCGTCACCGCGCGCACCGCTGGCGAAGTCACTCTCGCCGTGATCGGCGACAAGCTCCTCTCCACCACCACGGCAAAGGTCGAAGCCGGCACCGCCAAGCTGCCGCTCACCGTCGGCGCCGATTGGGGGACCGGCGCCTATGTGCTCGCGACTTTGCGGCGGCCGCTCGACGTTGACGCGAAGCGCATGCCTGGCCGCGCCATCGGCGTTGCCTGGTTCGCCATCGACAAGGCGGCACACACGGTGGGCGTGGCGATGGATTTGCCCGACCGCATCAGGCCTCAGACGACGCTCCGCGTGCCGATCAAGCTTGCCGGACTCACCCCCGGCGAAGAGGCGCGGGTCGTGGTGTCGGCGGTGGATGTCGGCATCCTCAACCTCACCAACTACAAGGCGCCGGCGCCGGAGGACTATTATCTCGGCCAGCGCAAGCTGTCGGCCGAAGTGCGCGACCTTTACGGCCAGTTGATCGACGGCATGCAGGGCACCAAGGGGCAGATCCGCGTGGGCGGCGACGGCGGCGGCGGCGAGTTGCAAGGAAGCCCCCCGACGCAAGCACCGCTCGCGCTTTATTCCGGCATCGTCACGGTCGGTCCCGACGGCACGGCCGAGACGAGCTTCGACATTCCCGCCTTCGCCGGCACGGTCAGGGTGATGGCCGTCGCCTGGAGCAAGGACAAAGTCGGGCACGCCACGGATGACGTGATCGTGCGCGATCCGGTGGTGGTCACCGCAACGCTGCCGCGCTTCCTGCTCACGGGAGACAAGAGCACGATCAGGCTCGACCTCGACAATGTCGAAGGCGAGAGCGGAGATTATCAGGTGGCGATTGCCGGCGATGGACCCTTCACCCTCGCCGAGGCCAACAAGACCATCGCGCTCGATGCCAAAAAGCGCGCGGGGCTCAGCCTTCCCGTGGAGGCAAAGGGCGTCGGCGCAGGCACGGTGACAGTGAATGTCAAAGGTCCTGGAGGCTTCGCGCTCGAGCGCAAATACGCGCTTGAGGTGAAGCCCTCGACGCAAATCTTGGCACGCCGCACGGTGAAGCCGCTTGCCCCCGGGCAAACGCTGACGCTGAACGGCGAAGTCTTCGCCGATCTTCTTCCCGGCACGGGCAAGCTCGCGCTGTCGGTGACCCCATCAGCCGCGCTCGACGTGGCAGGCCTGCTGCAAGCGCTCGACCGCTATCCGCTCGGTTGCACCGAGCAGGTCATCAGCCGCGCCTTGCCGCTGCTCTACGCCAATGAGCTGTCGGTCAATTTGCACCTCAGCCGTCGACGCCGGACTCGATAAGCGCATCGCCGATGCGATCGAGACCGTGCTCGCCCGCCAAGGTCCGGAAGGCGCCTTCGGACTGTGGTCCGCCGGCGGCGACGATCCCTGGCTCGACGCCTATGTCACAGACTTTCTGACGAGGGCGCGGGATCGCGGCTTCTCCGTTCCTGACGATGCCTTCAAGCTCGCACTCGAGCGCTTGCGCAATTACGTGAGCACGGCGCCGGACCCCTCCACCGACGGCGGACTGTCGCTCGCTTACGCGCTCTATGTGCTGGCGCGGAACGGCGTCGCTCCGGTCGGCGATCTTCGCTATCTCGCCGACGCCAAGATCAACGACCTCAAGACGGCGACGGCGAAGGCGGAAGTCGGCGCCGCGCTCGCCATGCTCGGCGACCGCATCCGCGCCGAGAAGGTGTTCGACGTGGCCGTCGCCTCGCTCGCCAAGGAGCCGAAGATCGAGATCGGCCGCACCGATTACGGCTCGCCGTTGCGCGACGCCGCGGTGGTGGTGACGCTCGCCGCCGAAGGCGATGCGGCAAAGCCGATCCTGGTCAGCGCCACGCGAGCGGGTCGATGCCGCCCGCAATCTCGTGCAACGCACCTCGACGCAAGAGGATGCCTGGCTGGTGCTCGCCGCCCGCGCTCTCGGCAAGCAGAATGTCAGCCTCGATGTCGATGAGGGCGGCCAAGTCGGGCCCTATTACGCCACCTACGATCAGGCGGATATCGAGGCGAGCGATGTCACCATCACCAATACCGGCGACACGCCGGTCGACACCATCGTGACGGTGAGCGGCGCGCCGACCACGCCCGAGCCCGCCGCCGAGCATGGCTTCACGCTCGAGCGGAGCTTCCACACGCTCGACGGCGAGGACGCCGATGTCGCGCACGCCAAGCAGAACCAGCGCTTCGTGGTGGTGCTCAAGGTCACCGACGCGCAGCCGCAATTCGCCCGCGTGGCGCTGATCGACTATTTGCCGGCGGGCTTCGAGATCGACAATCCGCGGCTCGTCTCCTCGGGCGACACCGGCACGCTCGACTGGATCGAGGATCCCGGCACGCCGGTGCATACCGAGTTCCGCGACGACCGCTTCACCGCGGCCTTCAACCGCACGAACAGCGATCCCGCCGTGTTCACCGTCGCCTATGTGGTGCGCGCGGTCTCGCCCGGAGACTACGTGCTGCCGCAGGCCGAGATTGAGGACATGTACCGTCCAGACCGCTTCGGCCGCACCGGCACCGGCGCCGTCAGCGTGCAGTCCGCCAAATGAACCAGCGAGCTAAATCCGCTTCTCCCCGGCGGGGAGAGGTCGGCGCGCTCGGCGCGCCGGGTGACGGGGACATGACTAAGCGGTCGGTGCCCCCTCACCCCGGCCCTCTCCCCACTGGGGAGAGGGGGAGGTGGCGCCGTCGAGCGCTCTATCCTGCGGCCGGTCTCGCCGCCGTCGCTGTGCGTGGCCATCGGCGCAACGTGGGGCCTGATCGACTCGTTCGGACCGGCCCCGCTCGGCCGCGACCTGGAACTCTCCAAGACCGTGGTCGACCGCAACAGCAAATTGCTCCGCTCCTATGTGACGAGCCAGGGCCGCTGGCGGCTCCCCGCCACGCGCGATCAGGTCGACCCGCGTTATCTCGACGTGCTGTTTGCCTATGAGGACAAGCGCTTCTTCCAGCATTCGGGCGTGGATCCGCTCGCGTTTGGCCGCGCCGCGCTGCAATTCGTCTCGAATGGGGAGATCGTGTCGGGCGGCTCGACCATTACCATGCAGGTCGCGCGCCTGCTCGAGCCGCGCGCCAAGCGCTCGCTCTATGTCAAGCTCAGGGAGGCGGTGCGCGCCATTCAGCTCGAGAGCAAGCTGAGCAAGGACCAGATCCTTGGCCTCTATCTGACGCTCGCGCCTTATGGCGGAAATCTCGAAGGCATCAGGGCAGCCTCGCTCTCTTATTTCGGCAAGGAACCGAAGAGGCTGACGCTCGGCGAGGCGGCGCTTCTCGTGGCGCTGCCGCAATCGCCGGAGCTTCGCCGGCCTGACCGCTTCCATGCCTCGGCGGTGCGCGCCCGCGACCGCGTGCTCGACCGCATGGCGCGTCATGGCCTGTTCAGCGCCGACGAGATCGCGCGCGCCAAGCTCGAGCCGGTGCCGCATGCACGCAAGAAAATGCCGATGATCGCCCCGCACGCCGCCGACGACGCCATTGCCGGCACGCCGAATGCGCGGGAAATCCGTCTCACCATCGACGGCTCCCTGCAAAAGACTCTGGAGGGCCTCGCGCTCGACCGCGCCCGCACGCTTGGGCCGGACATGTCGGTCGCCATCATGGTCGTCGACAATGCGAGCGGCGAGGTGCTCGCCCGGGTCGCTTCGCCGGATTATTTCGATGAGCGCCGCGCAGGCCAGGTCGACCTCACCCGCGCCGTCCGCTCGCCTGGCTCGGCGCTGAAGCCCTTCATCTACGGGCTCGGCTTCGAGGATGGGCTGATCCATCCCGAGACGCTGATCGAGGACCGGCCGCTTCGCTATGGCAGCTACGCGCCGGAGAATTTCGACCTCACCTTCCAGGGCACCGTCACCATCCGCCGCGCGCTTCAGCAATCGCTCAACGTGCCGGCGGTGGCGGTGCTGGAAGAGGTCGGCCCCAGCCGGCTGACGGCGCGTCTCGCCGAGGCTGGTGGGGCGCTGGTGCTGCCGCGGCGCGAAGCGCCAGGGCTGGCGCTCGGGCTTGGCGGCGTCGGAATCAGGCTCGCCGATCTCACCATGCTCTATGCCGGCTTCGCGCGCGGAGGCGCGGTGCAGCCGCTCACCGAGCGGATCGACGCGCCCAAGCTTGCCGCAAAGCGCCTGCTTGAGCCGGTCGCCGCATGGTACGTCGCCAAGATCCTGCAAGGCACGCCGCCGCCGGAGAACGCCGCAGGCGGGCGCATCGCGTTCAAGACGGGCACGAGTTACGGCTATCGCGACGCCTGGGCGGTGGGGTTCGACGGCAAGCGCACCATCGGCGTCTGGGTCGGGCGGCCCGACGGCGCGCCGGTCAGCGGCCTTGCCGGGCGCACCGCGGCGGCGCCAATCCTGTTCGATGCTTTTGCGCGTGGGCCGCAGCCGCTAGCGCCGCTGCCTCCTGCTCCCGCCGGCGCGTTGATCGCGACCAATGCAAAGCTGCCGCCGCCGCTTCAGCGCTTCCAGCCGCATGCCGTCGCATCGGCCAGCTTCACGCGGCCGCTGCATATCGTGTTCCCGCCGAACGGCGCGAGCCTCGAGCTGTCAGCGATGGCGGGAGAGGCGCCCGACCCGCTTCCCATCAAGATTTCCGGCGGCACGCCGCCTTTGACGGTGATGCTGAACGGGATGCCGCTCGACGAAGCGAAAGCCGGCCGCACGCTGTTCTTCGAGCCTGAGGGCCCTGGCTTCGTGCGCCTCACCGTCACCGACGCTGCCGGCGCAGCCGACAGCGTGCTGGTGCGGCTGCAATAAGCAACTTAACGAGACGATTTGCGCCGTGACGGGCCTTTACGCGCCGTGGTCTTCCGCGCCGTACTCTTGCGCGCTGGCGATTTTCGTCGCCGTTGAGCGCGACGCCGACTTCTTCGTGCGCGGCTTCGCAACATGCTCCGGCTTGCCCTTGCGCTTGGTCGAGGCAAACTCGTCGAGCTGTTTCTCGCTCATCGATTTGTACATGCTGCGCGATGCGCCCTTGAGCTTGCTCGGACTCGTCTTGCCGCGCTTGGCGGAGAGCGCAGCACCTGCGGCCTTTTGTTGCGCTGCCGATTTGGCTGGCATGGTGGAACTCCTGGTTACGGTTACGCAAACGAGCAACGCGCATTCGCGGCGCGCGTTCCCGCGACTTAAGCGTAGCCGTAGCGCCAGCGGAGCGGCGCGGTGAGGAGCGAGACGAGCGAGCGGTAGAGGCGCGGCATGTCGCGCTGCCACGCGGCATCTTCCCTGACCTCGGCGAGAGACAGGTTCGCGCGCGCGCATGCGGTTGCCGTAGAGCTGATGCCGGTTGTCGTTGGCGCCGATCGCCGTCGGCGGGCCACTCGACCCAGGCACGAGCTTGGCGAACAGGCCCTGCATTTCGTCGCCGGCGCGCGGGCGAGATCCTCGTAGCGGAGGCGCACATAGCGGTCGGGATATTGCGAGCCGAACAGCCTCGCAGGCGAGGTTCGCGATCCACCAGCCGAGAGCCGCGGACGCCGAGCGCAGCGGCAGCAGCGGGCGGGCGCCGCGCCTGCCGGCCTTCTTCACCCCAGACCAGGCGACGGCGCGCGGGTCGCGCACGAGATGCACGAGCGTGAAGTCCCCCCAAGCGCACTGGCAAGGCGAAACGGGACGGCAGCCGAGCGCCAAGCAGTCTTGGTCGAGTCGATCAGGATGGCATACCCGTCGCGGTCTTGCGCGAGGAGGGCACGCGCAGAGCCTCATGGCTCATGCCGTCGAGCGTATCGGGCGAGGCGAAGAGCGGCCCCCACACCGGGCACTCCTTAATCGGCGCCGGCAGGTGCATTTCCCCTTGCGGTCGCGGTCGCGAAGCACGCTTGCCACTTCGCCGCAGGCGACCGCCTCGGGGCTCGCCGCCAGCAGATATTCCAAGAGCGTGCTGCCGCTGTGGCCATAGCCTCCGATATAGACGAGCTTGGTCACTTCGGTCCTTGCGCGGCTTTTCGTCAATGAGGGGTGGAGCGGGCCGCTTATGTCATTTTCCGCGCCAAAACACGAGTCTCCGCACGCCTCGGCTGGGCACCTTTCCGCCATGCTTGCCCCGCACGCTGGCAATGTTTCTCGCCTTAGCCTACAAGCGCGAAACCGAAGTCGGGAACGAGGGTCGGATGACGTCAGCTGCCGGTGGCAACGGAGAGACCTTCCGTGGCGGCGCCCTCATTCCGATCCTGTTTTTCATCACGCCGCTGTTCACGGCGGCGGCGCCGCGGCTCGCGCCCTTCTTTCTGCCCATCGTCGCCTCTGTGCTGATCATCGTCGCGCTTCGCCGTGGCCTGCCCTGGCGCGAGCTGTTGCAGCCGAACGCCGCCATGGCCGCACTCATCGCGGTTGCGCTCTACGCTGGGCTCAGCGCCATCTGGGCGGAGGATCCCGACGGCGCCCTGTCAAAGGCAGCGCTTCTCATCGCCGCAACGCTCGTGGTGTTCGCCGCATCGGCTGCTATTCGCCATGCTCGACAAAGACTCAAGTGCGCCGCGCCTCGCTCGCCTTCATCGCAGGCGCGCTCTGCGCCGCGGGCTTCGTCATGACCGAGCTCCTCACCGACGGCGCGCTCACGCGTTTCGCGATGAACAAGATCCCGGCGTTCAAGCCAGACCGCGCCAAGCACGTGGCGATCCGTCATGGCCTCGTCACCAAGATCAACGTGTCGGAGTTCAACCAGCATGTGGCCATGCTGGCATTGCAGCTCTGGCCAGGCCTCCTCGCGCTCCGAGTCCTCGCCCCGCGGCGCAGGATCTTGCTCACGATCTTGTTCTTTCTCGCACTGGCCGTGCCGATCGCCATCTCGGAGCACGATTCCTCGCAAGTTGGCCTCGATCGCCTCGCTGCTCATCTTTCCGCTCGCCCGGATCGGCCCCGCGCCGTCATCCGCGGGCTCGCCATTGCCTGGTGCCTCGGCTTCGTGCTCGTGATCCCGCTCGACTTTCTCGCCTTCAAGGCTGAGCTGCATCAGGCGAGAATGGCTGCCGATGTCGGCCCGCGCCAGGATCATCATCTGGGAATACACGGCGGAGCGCGTGCTCGAGAACCCCGTCCTCGGCATCGGCGCCGACTCGACCCCGGCGGTGAAAGCGAAAGCCGTGACTGCGCCGGAGAAACCGAAAGGCTTCGTGTTCCGCCGCACCACCGGGCAGCACGCGCATAATCTCTTCCTGCAAAGCTGGTACGAGCTCGGGCTGTTCGGCACCATCCTGGTGGCGATCGCCGGCGCCGCCGCCGCGCTGCGCCTCCTGCTCCTGCCGCTCGAGGCGCAAGCCTATGGCGCCGCGGCCTTCACCCTGTTCGCCGTCATCGCCGTTTCGCCTGGGCCATGTGGCAGGTGTGGCTCGTCTGCGCCATCGGGCTTCTGCCGCTCTATCTCCTCATGCCGGCGGCGCTGCTCAGCAGCAGCCGCGAAGGAAAAAGTGGTGCCCGCGTCTCGATGACGCGGGACAAGTTGCGCGGGGCTAGCGCCAAACGCATGCCCAAAGACGCGCGTTTGATTGAGGCGTGGCCAGGCTGACAGAAATGCCCGCGGCCACAGAAACCCTCAAGGAGACTTCAATGCAGAAATATCTGATCGCTGGCCTGCTCGTGGCAGGCATGGTCTCGCCGGCGTTCGCCGCCGAATTCTACGTGGCGCAGAGCGCAACGACCCATAAGTGCTCGGTCACGGCCAAGAAGCCGGACGGCAAGTCGATGATGCTGATCAGCAATGAGACCTTCAAGACCAAGCCTGACGCCATGAAGGCGATGAAGGGCATGAACGAGTGCAAGGCCTAAGTCTAGGGCAAGCTTTGCGGGACGCGGACGCCCGGGTTTAGGCCCAAGCGCCCGGTCCGCTGATAGCCGCCTCAAGACCCTCCGGCTGTGAGACGCTTCGGGCCTTGAGGCGGCCCTAACCCTAGTCAGCTATCGAGAGCCTGTGAAGTCGGGTAGAGCCGGTAGCGGCGCGGGCGAAAGGCGATGCTTCGCGCAGGATTGAGATTGAGATCTGCGGGTAGCTCGATCTCGACGCGGTTTCGCTCGGCGCCAACATCAAGATCCACGCGGCGCAAGCCGGCATGCCGGCGCAGAACCTTCACCTCCCCCGAAATGGCGCCGGCCTCGGCATCCACCACATCGACGTCGTGCGGCCGAAGGAAGAGTTTCGCCGGACCGTCGGGCGCCCCGCCAGGCGCAAGGTCGAGCGGCTTTCCATCGAACCACACTTTGCCGTGCTCGACCCGCACGGGGAGCACGCTCGACTCTCCGATGAAAGAAAAGACGAAGGGCGAGTTCGGCGCGTCATAAATTTCATCAGGCGTGCCGATCTGCTCGATCCTGCCTTCGCTCATCACAACCACGCGGTCGGCAAGCTCGAGGGCCTCTTCCTGGTCGTGGGTGACGAACACCGTGGTGTGTCCTGTCTTGTTGTGGATCTCCAACAGCCAGCGACGAAGGTCGCGCCGCACCTTGGCGTCGAGAGCGCCGAAGGGCTCGTCGAGCAGGAGCACGCGCGGCTCGATGGCGAGCGCCCGTGCGAAAGCCACACGCTGGCGCTGGCCGCCTGAGAGCTGCGAGGGATAGCGCTTCTCGAGCCCCTTGAGCTGCACGAGATCGAGCAGCTCAAGCGCGCGCTTGCGGATTTCCTTGCGGCTCGGCCGCCGCGCCCAGGGCCGTACGCGCAAGCCGAAGCCAATATTGTCGAGCACGTTCATATGGCGGAACAGCGCATAGTTCTGAAACACCAGCCCGACATTCCGCTGCTGCACCGTCAGCTTGAGCGCGTCCTCGCCGTCGAACAGCACGCGGCCGAAGGTCGGCACGTCGAGGCCGGCGAGAATCCTGAGCAGAGTCGTCTTGCCGGAGCCGGAAGGCCCGAGAAGCGCCACCAGTTCGCCGGACTCGATCTCGAGCGAGACGCCGTGCAAGGCCGGCGTCGTGCCGAACGTCCTCACGACATTTTCTACCGTTACGTCCACCGGCCGGTCCCAATGCGATGCGGCTTGCTGGCGCCCCCAGCTCGAGCCGGAGTAGTTCACCTCATTTGAGACCCGGGCGTCCATGGTTTTCTCCCCCTAGTGCCGGCGCGAAGCGGCGATCTGGTCGGCGTAGCGCCATTCCAGCGAAATCTTGATGAGAAGCGTGACAAGCGCGAGCAGCGCCAGCAGCGATGCCACGGCGAAGGCCGCGGCAAAGTTGTACTCGTTGTACAGAATCTCGACGTGCAGCGGCATGGTGTTGGTCTTGCCCCTGATATGACCGGACACGACCGACACGGCTCCGAACTCGCCCATGGCGCGGGCATTGCAAAGCACCACGCCGTAAAGCAGCGCCCAGCGAATATTGGGGAGCGTCACGCGGAAGAAGGTCTGCCAGCCGCTCGCGCCGAGCGACAGCGCAGCTTCCTCGTCCTGGGTTCCCTGCTCCTGCATCAAGGGCACGAGCTCGCGGGCGACGAAGGGGAAGGTGACGAAGATGGTGGCGAGCACGATGCCCGGCAGCGCGAAGATGATCTGGATGTTGTGGCTCTGGAGATAGTGCCCGAAATAGCCCTGGGCTCCGAACAGAAGCACATAGATCAGGCCCGAGATCACCGGCGACACCGAGAAGGGAAGGTCGATCAGCGTGTTCAGAACGCTCTTGCCCTTGAACTCGAACTTGGCGATGGCCCAGGAGGCGGCGAGACCGAACACGATATTGGCCGGGACGGCGATGGCCGCCACGAGCAGGGTGAGCTTGATGGCGGCGACCGCATCTGGCTCGGTGACGGCGGCGAAATAGGCGCCGAGACCAGCGCGGAACGCCTCGACGAACACCGCCGCAAGCGGCAGCAGGAGGAACAGCACGAGGAACACCACCGCAGTCGCCACCAGCACAACGCGGACAGGGTAACGCTCCGTGGTGACAGTGGAGCCTGACGAAGGCTGGCTGATGAGGAGTGGCGCGATCGCCGCATCAGTCATGGCCGAATCTCCGCCGCTGCCAGGCTTGGATGAGGTGCACGAAGAACAGAAGCGCGAAGGAGATCATCAGCATCGCCGTGCCGATGGCGGCGGCTTGCGGATAGCTGAACTCTTCGAGCCTGATGATGATGAGAAGCGGCGCGATCTCCGAGATGAAGGGCATGTTGCCGGCGATGAAGATCACCGAGCCGTATTCGCCGACGGCGCGGGCGAGCGCGAGCGCAAATCCGGTCAGGATCGCCGGCATCAGCGTCGGCAGCATCACCCGGAACACGGTCTGGCGCCGGTTGGCGCCAAGGGTCGCCGAGGCTTCCTCGAGCTCGCGGTCGAATTCCTCAAGCACCGGCTGCACGGTGCGCACCACGAAGGGCAGGCCGATGAAGATCAGCGCGACGGCAATGCCAAGCGGGGTATAGGCGACCTTGATGCCGAGCGGAGCGAGCCAACTGCCGATCCAGCCATTCGGTGCATAGAGCGCGGTGAGAGCGATGCCGGCGACGGCCGTCGGCAGCGCGAAGGGAAGATCGACGAAGGCGTCGAGCAGGCGACGGCCGGGAAAGCGGTAGCGGACGAGCGCCCAAGCGATGATGGTGCCAAACACGGCATTGACCGTCGCCGCAAACAGCGAGGTGAGGAAGCTCAGGCGGAGTGCTGCGAGCGTGCGTGGCCCGGTGACCACCTCCCAGAAGCCGGTGAACCCAAGCGTCGCCGACTTGAGCACAAGGGCCGCGAGTGGAATGAGGACGATGAGGCTCAGGTAGGTCAACGTAAAACCGAGCGCCAACCCGAAACCCGGGATGGCGCTCGGCCGTTTCAGCCCGAGGCCGTAGCTTGCGGCCATGGGTCAGCTCAATTCGTCGACTTGGGCTGGTAGATCTGATCGAAGATGCCGCCCTCGGCGAAGTGCTTCGGCTGCGCTTGAGCCCAACCACCGAACAACGGATCGTCGATGGCGACGAGCTTCACATCGACAAAGCGTGCCAGATCCTTCGGATCGGCAGCTTTTGGGTCGGACGGCCGATAGTAGTGGTGGGCGATGAGCTTCTGCGCTTCCGGCGTGTAGAGGAAGTTCAGATAGGCTTCGGCCGCCTTGCGTGTCCCCTTGGCATCGACAACTTCATCGACAACCGCGACCGGGGGCTCGGCCTTGATCGAAAGCGAGGGCACCACGATGTCAAACTTGTCGGCGCCAAGTTCATCGAGGGCGAGGAAGGCCTCGTTCTCCCAAGCGAGGAGCACATCGCCGATCCCTCTCTGCGCGAAGGTCTGCGTCGAGCCACGCGCGCCAGTGTCGAGCACCGGCACATTGGCGAACAGCTTCTTCACGAACTCCTTGTCCTTCTCCTCGTCGTGGCCGTATTTGCCGTCGGCGAAAGCCCAGGCCGCGAGGTAGTTCCAGCGCGCGCCACCCGAAGTCTTCGGGTTCGGGGTAATCACCTGGACGCCTTCCTTGACGAGGTCATCCCAGTCCTTGATGGACTTGGGGTTCCCCTTCCTGACCAGGAAGACGATGGTCGAGGTGTAGGGCGAAGAGTTGTTGCCAAGGCGCTTCTGCCAATCGGCCTTGAGCTTGCCGGCCTTGGCGATCTGGTCGATGTCGCCCTGAAGTGCCAGGGTCACGACATCGGCTTGCAGGCCGTCGATCACAGCGCGGGCTTGCTTGCCCGAGCCGCCATGGGACTGCTCGATGGTAATTTTCTCGCCAGTCTTGGCCTGCCAATCCTTGGCGAAAGCCTCATTAAAGTCTTTGTAGAGCTCCCGAGTGGGGTCGTAGCTGACGTTGAGCAGGGTCGTGTCGGCAAACACCGCGCCCGCCGCAAGCGTCGCAATACTCAGAGCCGCCGCGGCGGCAAGGGTGCTTCGTAGTCTCATGGATGCGATCTCCTCTATGGAACACCCTTAACTCTATCTAATCGGTAGGGATTAGCAAGTCGGGACCTTACCACTTTTTCATGTGGGTGGAAGCCCCTCCACTACGAAACGGTCAGAGGGTAGAATTTGTTTCCAATTTGAGGAGGTGAGCGACGCTCTTAGAGATGCGCCATCTCGTGCGCGCCGCCGGGGTCGTCGGCGAGGATCTCGGAATTCAAGGAATCTGCGATGGTCGTGCGATCCAGGACTTCTCTTGCCGACTCCGCAACCCTGGCGAAAACCCGCCGGATTTCGCAAGTTTCCTCGCTCTTGCAGTCGGCGCAGCGGCGGTAGGCGATGCGGCTCAGGCAGGGCAAGGGGGCAATCGGCCCGTCGATGATGCGCAGCACCTGTCCGTAGGTGATCTTGTCCGGCGCCATGAGCAGGCTATAGCCGCCGAACTTGCCGCGCCGGCTGTGCACAATGCCGTGGCGCTTCATCTCCAGCAGGATCTGCTCAAGGAACTTCCGCGGAATATTCTTGCGGACGGCGATCTCGCCGATCATCAGCGAGTCGCCTTCCTTGGCGAGCGCCACCAGGGCGCGGAGAGCATATTTTGCTTTTTGCGAGATCAAGGACGAAATGCGATTCTCAAATAATGCCTAGCGAGTGAGTCGAGTATATAGCCCCTTGCCTCTCAAGAAACAACCAAGCGACCCGCGACTTTATGGATAAGTCAAAGCCCCAGAGCCGGGCCTTGACGAGATATGCCCGCGTGCCGCACCAACAGGCGATGGGGACAACGCCCAAAAAGCTGCACATCAAGACCTTCGGCTGTCAGATGAACGCCTACGACTCCGAGCGCATGGCGGAGGCGCTGGCGGATCACGGCTACACGCCGACCGACGATTCGGCCGAGGCCGATCTCGTCATTCTCAATACCTGCCATATCCGCGAGAAGGCGGCGGAGAAGGTCTATTCCGAGCTTGGCCGCGTACGCGCGGTAAAGCAGGCGCGGAGAGCACGCGGCCTCGACACCATGATCGCGGTGGCAGGCTGCGTGGCGCAGGCCGAAGGAAGCGAGATCCTCGAGCGCGCGCAAGTTGTCGATCTCGTGGTCGGGCCGCAAAGCTATCACGAGCTCCCGGCGCTGCTCGGCCGCGTGCGCGATGGCGGCGAGCGCGTGGTCGCCACGGACTTTCCCGCCAAAGACAAATTCCTCTCGCTGCCGGAGCGGCCGATCGTCCGCGCGCAGCCCTCAGCCTTCATCACCGTGCAGGAAGGCTGCGACAAGTTCTGCACGTTCTGCGTGGTGCCCTACACGCGCGGCGCCGAATATTCGCGCCCCGCCGCGGCGATCCTCGCAGAGGCTGAGAGGCTTGCGAGATCAGGCGTGCGCGAGCTCACCCTGCTTGGGCAGAATGTGAACGCCTATCGTGGGCTTGGTCCTGACGGCGCCGACTGGTCGCTTGCCAGACTGCTTCAGCGGCTCGCGGCCATTCCCGAGATCGAGCGGCTCCGCTACACCACGAGCCATCCACGCGACATGGACGACGACCTAATCGCGCTCCACGGCGACGAGCCAAAGCTCATGCCCTATCTGCATCTGCCGTTTCAGGCCGGATCGGACCGCATCCTTCACGCCATGAACCGCAAGCATACGGCGGACGACTATGCCGAGCTCGTCGCCCGCATCAGGCAGGCGCGTCCGGACATCGCACTATCCACAGACATTATTGTCGGGTTCCCGGGCGAGACCGACGCCGATTTCGAGGAGACTTTGGCGCTTGTCCGCCGCATCGGCTTTGCCCGCGCCTTCTCCTTTAAGTATAGCGCGCGCCCCGGGACGCCCGCGGCAAGCCTGCCCAATCAGGTGCCGGACAAGGTCGCCCGGGAGCGGCTCTCCGCCTTGCAAAACCTGCTCGAAGACGAGGCGAAGGCCTTCGATGCGGCAACGGTCGGGCGGCGCCTGCCGGTGCTGTTTGAGCGGCAAGGGCGGAAACCAGGACAGATCGCCGGGCGTTCACCCTATCTCCAGGCGGTGCACGGGGACGGTCCCGAAGGCCTGATCGGCCGGATCGTGGAGGTTGACATTGTGAGCGCGGGGCCGAACAGTCTCACCGGTGTCATCAAATCGGAGTTTGAATGGCGCGAACCAGTTCAGGCGGCCGTGTGACCGGCAAGGCCAGCGGACGGAGACCGCCATTGACGCGTGGGCGAAAAGCCGCGTCGGAGAAGCGCGCAAACGCCTCGTCTGCCAATGGCCGGGAAGAACCCCTCGTGGTGTTCTTCGACGACATCAGGCTCGTGCGCGATCTCCTTGGAGACTATGACGCCAATCTCGCAGTGCTCGAAGACCGGCTCGGCATCCAGGCCGTGGTCAACGGCAATGTGGTCTCGTTGCGCGGGCCGGAGCAATCGCGCGAGACCGCACGGTCAGTGCTCGAGCAGCTTTACGGCAGGCTGGCGCAAGGCGAGATGATCGGGGTCGGCGAAGTGGTCGGCGCCATCCGCCATGCGCGCACACCCGCGCAAGTGGCCGAGGTGGTCGAGGCCGACGCGAAGGATGCCAAGGTCCCCGCCGCGCAGCAGATCCGCACGCGCAAACGCCTGATCACGGCGCGCACGCCGGCGCAGAGCACCTATCTCTCGGCCTTGCAGTCTCACGACCTCGTCTTCGCCACCGGCCCTGCCGGCACCGGCAAGACCTACCTCGCCGTCGCCTTCGCCGCGGCGTGCATGGAAAGCGGCAAATGCGACCGGCTGATCCTGTCGCGGCCGGCCGTCGAGGCTGGAGAGCGGCTCGGCTTCCTTCCCGGCGACATGCGCGAGAAGGTCGATCCCTATTTGCGCCCGCTTTACGATGCTCTCTACGACGTGCTGGCGCCGGAGCGGGTCGAGCGCGGGCTTGCCACCGGCATGATCGAGATCGCGCCGCTCGCCTTCATGCGCGGACGCACCCTGTCGCACGCCATGATCATTCTCGATGAGGCGCAGAACACCACGTCGATGCAGATGAAGATGTTTCTCACCAGGATCGGCGAAGGCAGCAAGATGATCGTCACCGGCGATCCGACGCAGATCGACCTGCCCGCCGGCAAGGATTCAGGGTTGCTCGAGGCCGTGGCCATTCTCGAAGGCATCGAGGATGTCGCCCATATCGCCTTCACCGGCCGCGACGTGGTTCGCCGCGAGCTGGTCGGCAAGATCGTCGACGCCTATGAGGCGGCGCCCAAACGGGGTGAGCGCAATGGCTGACGGAGGCCCTAGTCGCTCGAGCGGGGCTTCCTCGCTCGAAATCGAAATCGTGCGCCACTCAGATCTCTGGGACAGCATCGAGGTGAGCGGCGATACGCTGTCGCGCGCGGCGCTGGCTGCCTTCGCGGCGACTTCGGCAGCGCCGGATGCAGCACCTTGCGAAGTGACGCTGGTGCTCACCGACGATGACGAGATGCGCGAGCTGAACCGCACCTGGCGGGGCAAGGACTCCTCCACCAATGTGTTGTCGTTCCCGGCAGGAGAGCCCGTCGGTGAAGCCCATGGTGAGCCTTCCCCTCTCGGCGACATCGTGCTTGCCGGCGAGACGGTGATCGAGGAAGCGAAGCTCAAGGGCATCCCGGCCGCCGATCACGCCGTCCATCTTGTCGTGCACGGCATGTTGCATCTCTTGGGTTTCGACCATGAGCGCGACGCGGACGCTGAGCGCATGGAAGCTCTCGAGACGAAAGTCCTCGCCGGACTCGGCATCGCCGATCCCTATGCCAGGGATGCGCTCCCGGCGGCGGCGGAGGTGATGCAATGAGCAACGCACCGCTCTCCGACGACGAGCTGCCGGCAACCGGCGATCCGCTTCCCGAGGAGGAGCCGTCCTGGCTCGAGCGTCTGCTCGCCCGCTTCGGACTTGGCGAAGAGCCGGACTTGCGCGAGGTGATCGAGGATGCGCTTGCCCGCGGCAAGGAAGCCGGCGGCGACACGTTCAGCGCGCAAGAGCGCGCCATGCTCCGCAACATTCTCCGCTTCGGCAAGCTCACCGTCGAAGACGTCATGGTTCCGCGCGCCGACATTATCGCCGTCGAGGACACGATCACCCTCGCCGAGCTTTTGCGCGTGTTCCGCGAGGCCGAGCATTCGCGGCTCCCGGTCTATAATGAGACGCTCGACGACCCGCGCGGCATGATCCACATCCGCGACCTCATGTCGTGGATCACCACGGCGGCGGAGAAGAACGCAACAACGCTCGATCTCGCCGCAGTCGATCTTGGCAAGACCGTCGGGGCCATCAACATCGTGCGCGAGATTCTCTACGTGCCGCCGTCCATGCCGGTGCTCGACCTTCTGCTCCGCATGCAATCGTCGCGGCTTCATCTCGCCCTTGTGGTGGACGAGTATGGCGGCACGGACGGTCTCGTCTCGATCGAGGACCTGATCGAGGAAGTGGTCGGCGAGATCGACGACGAGCACGATGTGGCCGAGGAGCCGCTGATCCGCGAGGATGCGCGACATGGCTTCATCGCCGATGCGCGCACGCCGATCGAGACGCTCGAGCAGCGTTTCGGCATTGAGCTGCTCTCGCCAGAGCAGGAAGAGGACATCGACACCATCGGTGGTCTCGTCTTCGCGCTTGCCGGCCGTATTCCGGCGCGGGGCGAGCGCGTGCACCACCCGAGCGGCATCGAGTTCGAGGTGCTGGACGCAGACCCGCGGCTCATCAAGAAACTGCGCATCCACACGCCGCAACAGCACGAAGACGCGCCAGCTTCCGAGAGCGCGTGAGTGCTCTCGACGCCCGTGCAAGCCGCAGCCGATCGGGTGGCGCAACTCACTGGCGCTAGGCGCGCTCTTCTTGCCGTGTTCGCCGGCGCGATCTCGGTGCTCGCCTTTGCCCCAGTCCATGCCTGGCCGGTGCTGTTCCTAAGCTTCGGCCTGCTCGTGTGGCTGCTCGACGGTTGCTATGCGCGCCACGCCGCTCTTGGCGAGCGGCTGCGCTGCGCGGCGCTCACTGGGTTTTGGTTCGGCTTCGGTTATTTCCTCACCGGACTCTATTGGATCGCCGAGGCGTTTCTGGTCGAGCCCTGGCGCCACGGCTGGCTTATCCCCTTCGTCATGACGGCGTTGCCCGGCGGCATGGCGTTGTTCTATGCGGCGGCGGCCGCGCTTGCCATGATGCTGTGGCGCCCCGGCGCCGCGCGGGTTTTCGCCCTCGCTACAGCCTTCGGCCTCGCCGAGTATGCCAGAGGTCATATCCTCACCGGATTGCCTTGGAATCTCTTGGGTTACGGGCTTACGGCGACGCTTCCCACAATGCAGGCGGCCGCTATTTTCGGCGTCTATGCCTTGAGCCTCTTGGCGGTGCTTCTCTTCGCCAGTCCCTTCGCCATCTGGGCGCCGCAAGGCTCAGGGCTGGCGCGGCCCAGAGCCACGGCGCTGCTTACGCTCGGCTTCTGCACCTTGCTCGCGCTCGGCGCGGCATGGGGAGCGGCGCGGCTTCAGAGCGCAGATGCGGCATCGACCGGCGTGCGCCTCCGCATCGTGCAGGCCAATGTCGATCAGGCTAATAAATGGCGACCGGAGAACAGCGCCGAGATCTTCAACACCTATCTCGATCTGACCAGATCTGGCGGCGGCAAGGGAGGGCTCGACGGCATCTCCCTCGTCGTGTGGCCGGAGACGGCGGTGCCCTTCCTACTCGCTGAGTCCTCACAAGCGCTGACCGCGATCGGCGACGTCCTGCCGGACGGCACGAGCTTGCTCGTCGGCTCTGGAAGGATTGTCGAGGAACGCGACGCGCAAGATCGTCTCGTCGCGACGCGCGTCTATAACAGCCTGCTCGCGATCAGCGACAAAGGCGAGGTGCTCGACGGCTACGACAAGATTCATCTCGTGCCGTTCGGTGAGTATCTGCCGTTTCAGGACTTCATGGAGAGTCTCGGCATCTTCCAGATGACCGGCGTGCGCGGAGGCTTCAGCGCCGGCACAGGTTCTCGCCTGCTTACGATCCCCGGCGCTCCGCCGGCGCGGCCGCTCATCTGCTATGAGATCATTTTTCCCGACGAGGTCATGGATAAATCGCAACGGCCGGGCTGGCTTCTCAACGTGACCAACGACGCCTGGTTCGGCGGCAGCGCCGGTCCCTATCAGCACTTCCATCAAGCTCAACTTCGCGCAGTCGAGCAAGGTTTGCCGGTGGTGCGCGCCGCCAACACAGGCATTTCGGCGATTATCGATCCTTACGGACGCGTGCTCGGCGAGCTCGGACTCAAGAAAGAAGGAGTCGTCGACGGGCTTTTGCCCGAGGCTTTGCCGATTACGAAATTCGTAATGTGGGAACGCTGGATCGAGATTGCGGTTCTTGTATTTGCGCTTCTCGGATGGCTCTTTTTTGGTCAATTGCATGTGAGTCCAAAGCGGGCCCACGGGCAATGAACGGTTTTGCGATTCTTGCAAATGCTTCGCATCGCGAACAGGGCAAAGTGAGCAAGATGTCGCGCCTAAGTGCTTGACGTTCCTGGGATGCACTCGTAAGTAATTTGACATTGGGGGCTTATTCACAACGCGTCGGAAGTGTTCAACCAATCATGACACTGGTGAGTGAACGCATGGCAGGCAAGAAGCCTAACCCGGTGGATCAGCACGTGGGGAGCCGGGTCCGTTTGCGCCGTATGCTTCTGGGGATGAGCCAGGAGCGTCTCGGCGAGAGCATGGGGCTCACGTTTCAGCAGGTGCAAAAATACGAGAAGGGTGTGAACCGCATCGGCGCGAGCCGGCTGTTCCAGATATCGAAGATCCTCGATGTCCCGGTCCAATTCTTCTTCGAGGAAGCACCGCATACCGACGGACGCGCGACCCCCGGAATGGCTGAAGGAGACTCGGAAGCCTTCATCCTCGAATTTCTCAATAGCCGCGAGGGCCTCGAGCTCAACCGCGCCTTCGTCAAGATCTCCGATCCGAAGGTGCGCAAGAGTGTCGTCGATCTCGTGCGAGCGTTGAGCGCGAGCGCCGACAACTAAGGGCGAAAGAGGCGGCTTGACCGCCACCCCTCTTCTTGTAAGAACCCCGGCGCGGGAACGATCCCGTGTGTCCACCGTCGGGTCATAGAGGGTCACGTGGCGAACAGGCGAAATTATCTCTTCACCAGCGAGTCGGTCTCGGAAGGTCACCCCGACAAGGTGTGCGACCGCATCTCCGATGCCGTGGTCGATCTCTATATGGCGGCAGACCCGCATTCGCGGGTGGCGATCGAGACGCTCGTCACCACGAACCGCATCGTCATGGCCGGCGAGGTGCGCGGGCCGGAAAGCGTGACGGCGGCGCTGATCGAGGACGCGGCGCGCCGCGCCGTGCGCGAGATCGGCTACGAGCAGAAGGGCTTCCACTGGAAGAACTGCGAGTTCCAGTTCTACGTGCACGAGCAGTCGGCCGACATCGCCATGGGCGTCGATGCGCACGCCGAGTCCGAGAAGGACGAAGGCGCCGGCGACCAGGGCATCATGTTCGGCTATGCCTGCCGCGAGACCGAGCCCTTGATGCCGGCGCCGATCTACTACGCCCACCGCATCCTGCATGAGATGGCGAAGGCGCGGCATACCGGCCGGGCGCCCGAGCTTGGGCCTGACGCCAAAAGCCAGGTGACGCTCGCCTATGAGGACGGCAAGCCGGTGCGCGCCAACTCGATCGTGGTGTCGACGCAGCACGGCGAGGACGTGACCCAGGACAAGATCAAGGAGATCGTGCGCGGCTTCGTCGATGAGGTCCTGCCGCAAGGCTGGGTCAGCCGTGACACCAAATTCTACGTGAATCCCACCGGCCGTTTCGTCATCGGCGGCCCTGACGGCGATGCCGGCGTCACCGGGCGCAAGATCATCGTCGACACCTATGGCGGCGCTGCGCCGCATGGCGGCGGCGCATTTTCCGGCAAGGATCCGACCAAGGTCGACCGCTCGGCGGCTTACGCCGCCCGCTATCTCGCCAAGAACGTCGTGGCGGCCGGGCTTGCCGACCGTTGCACGCTGCAAGTCTCCTATGCCATCGGCGTATCAGAGCCGCTGTCGCTCTATGTCGATCTGCACGGCACCGGCAACATTGGCAAGTCAGAGCTCGAGAAGGCGCTGCGGCGGGTCATGGATCTGAGCCCGCGCGGCATCAGGGAGCATCTCGGCCTTGGGCGCCCGATCTATGAGCGCACCGCGGCTTACGGCCATTTCGGGCGGCAGCCGGACAATGACGGCGGCTTTTCCTGGGAGCGTCTCGATCTGATCGAGCCGATCCGCGCCGAGCTCTCCTAGAGCTGCCAGAGCGCGAACGGAATTCGTCATGGCCATTCGCCTGTCCCGGCCATCCACCGGGGAGGGCGTAAAAATCGTGGATGCCGCGGCGCGAGTCCCGATTGGCGCGTGGTGACCGACGATCCGTGCAGCCGGGGCGAGACGCAGCATGACAGAGCCGACCCAATGCGTTCTCTGGCTTGAGCCTGAGCTTGCCGAGCCGCTCAAGGACCGCTTCAATCTCGTCGAGACCTATGTCGATGAAGCTCATTGGTGGCGACATTTGCTTGAGTGCCGCGAGTGCGGGCAGCTCTATTTCTTCGAGTTCTACGAACGGATCGATTGGGAAGGCGGGGACGACCCGCAATACACGACCTTTGTCCCCGTAGAGGGCCAGGAGGAGATAGAGCGGCTTAAGGCCTGCTCGCCATTCGAGCTGCTGCAATTTTCGCCGCGGCTGCAGAAGGATTTCCCGAAGGACGCCAAGCGGCCGAAATTTGGCTGGGTTGGCAGACCGTGAGAGAGCCCGCAAGCCCCCCGAATATTCCGGGCCGCTTGAGATCTTATGGCCGGCGCAAGGCACGGCCGTTGAGCGAGCGGAAAGACCGGCTGCTCAACGAGCTGCTTCCAACTTTGCGCCTTCCCCTCGCCAAGACGACGCCCTCCCCGCTCACCGGACTGTTCACACAGCCCGTTACCGACATTTGGCTCGAGATCGGCTTCGGCTCGGGCGAGCATCTCTTTTGGCAGGCGGAGCATCATCCGGACATTGGCTTCATCGGCTGCGAGCCGTTCATCAACGGCGTTGCGAGCCTGCTCGGCAAGATCGAGGCGGCGAACCTCGCCGCCATCCGCATCCATGACGGCGACGCCAGGGATGTATTGGCTTGGCTCCCGAACAACTCCATCGGCCGCATCTTCGTGCTGTTCCCAGACCCCTGGCCGAAGAAGCGGCATCAGAAGCGAAGGCTGATTTCACAAGAAACCATCGAGCAAGTGGCGCGCGTGCTGAAGGCCGGCGGCGAGCTCAGATTTGCCAGCGACAACGGCGACTATGCCGGAGAGGCTCTCCTAACCATCCTCGCGAATGGCGCTTTCGCCTGGACTGCGGAACGCGCCAAGGATTGGCGGGAGCGGCCTTCGGACTGGCCGGAAACCCGTTACGAACGGAAAGCCTTGAGCGCCGGCGCCAAACCGGCCTATCTCAGCTTCCGCCGCCTCTGATGCCAGGGAGGACTATAATGCGCGCGCTTCCCCTCCTGCTGTTGCTCCTCGCAACGCCAGCGCTTGCGCTCGATCAGAGCCAGATCCAGAGCGCCTGCTATACCGATTGCGAGAAGGAGACGGGCTCCAATCCAGAGTACAAGGCTTGCCTCGCCCGCGCCGCCGACACGGCCGACGGCCTGCTCAATCAGGAGTTCTCGGCGCTGCAAGAGGGGGTCAGGTCCGCCGCAAAGGACATGGGCGTGAAGCCCGACGCTCAGCTCGACATGCTCAAAGATGCACAGCGGAAATGGATCGCGTTTCGCGACGACACCTGCAATTTCGAGGACAGTCTCGCCTTTGGCGCGACGGCAACCGGCGGCTATCTCTCCTCCTGCATCTGCGCCTTGAGCTACGGGCGGATCAACGATTTCGAACGCATCAGGCACTCGATTCTCGGGCAATAATGACCGCGAAGCCTGCTTGAATCCTTTGAAAAACACCGTATATTAGCGCCGAACTCATGATGGTTTTGATCAGGAGTGGGCCTTTCGCCCGCTCCTTTTTGTTAGGCGACCCGCCAACTCATATCCCACGTTTCGCGGGAGTCGTGGCCTCAACCGATGTCGAGCCGCTCATCAAGCGCTGATCGCCGCTTTGCCAAGGAGAGCGGGGCCGAACGCGAGATCGCCGACCTCGCCGAGCCGGTGCTTGACGAACTCGGCTTCCGCCTCGTGCGGGTGAAGGTTTCGGGCCGTGACGGCGGAACGGTGCAGGTGATGGCGGACAGGCCGGACGGTCAGATGACCATCGACGATTGCGCTTCGATCAGCCGCAAGCTTTCGCCGCTGCTCGACACGCTCGATCCGATGCCTGGCGGCTACCGGCTCGAGGTCTCGACGCCGGGTATCGACCGGCCGCTGGTGCGGCCAAGCGATTTCGCGTCGTGGACCGGTCATGAGGCGAAGGTAGAGCTGAAGGAGCTGGTGAGCGGCAGGAAGCGGTTCAGAGGGCGGATCGAAGGCGTCGGAGAAGGCGAGGCGCTTCTCCGCATCGAGGTCGCGGGCGTTGAGGAGCCGCAAACGATCGGCATCCCCTTCTCGCTGATCAGCGAAGCAAAGCTTGTGGCCGGCGAGGACGCCGTCCGCGCCGATCTTACGGCCAAGAAGGCGCAGTAGAGGAATTCGCGGGACTTGAGTTCCGCTCAGTGGAGATAACGGAGGCAGAGACAGATGGCTCAGGCAGGCGTCAGCGCCAACAGGCTGGAGCTCTTGCAGATCGCGGACGCGGTCGCGCGCGAGAAGGCGATCGATCGCCAGGTGGTGATCATGGCCATGGAAGACGCGATCCAGAAGGCCGCCAAGTCGCGCTACGGCAGCGAGAACGAGATCAAGGCCGAGGTCGATCCCAAGACCGGGGAGATCAGGCTCGCGCGTCTCTTGGAAGTGGTCGAGCAGGTGACCATGGAGGCGACGCAGATTTCGCTCGAGGAAGCGCGCCGGCGCAACCCGGCGGCGCAAGTCGGCGACTTCATCGCCGAGCCTCTGCCGCCGCTCGATTTCGGCCGCGTCGCGGCCCAGAACGCCAAGCAAGTGATCGTGCAGAAGGTGCGCGAGGCCGAGCGCGAGCGCCAGTTTGATGAATATAAAGACCGCGTCGGCGAGATCGTGAACGGCATCGTCAAGCGCGTCGAATATGGCAACGTCATCGTCGATCTCGGACGGGCCGAGGCCATCGTCCGCCGCGACGAGACTCTGCCGCGCGAGAATTTCCGCTACGGCGACCGCATCCGCGCCTATGTGTATGACGTGCGCCGCGAGCAGAGGGGCCCGCAGATCTTCCTGTCGCGCACCCATCCTGAGTTCATGGCCAAGCTGTTCGCGCAGGAAGTGCCTGAGGTCTATGACGGCATCGTCACCATCAAGTCGGTGGCGCGCGATCCCGGCAGCCGCGCCAAGATCGCGGTCGTGTCGCGCGATGCTTCGATCGATCCGGTCGGCGCCTGCGTCGGCATGCGCGGCAGCCGCGTTCAGGCGGTGGTGAACGAGCTGCAGGGCGAGAAGATCGACATCATCCAATGGTCGCCGGACGCCGCGACCTTCATCGTCAATGCCCTGGCCCCTGCCGAAGTGGTCAAGGTCGTGCTCGACGAAGACGCCGAGCGCATCGAGGTGGTGGTGCCTGACGCGCAGCTTTCGCTCGCCATCGGCCGCAAGGGCCAGAATGTGCGGCTTGCGTCTCAGCTCACCGGCTGGGACATCGACATCATGACCGAGGCGTCCGAGTCCGAGCGCCGCCAGGCCGAGTTTGCCGAGCGCTCGTCGACCTTCATGGAAGCGCTCGACGTCGACGAGGTCATCGCCCAGCTGCTCGCTTCCGAGGGGTTCTCCTCGGTCGAAGAGGTTGCCTTCGTCGAACCCTCGGAGATTGCCTCCATCGAGGGGTTCGATGAGAACACCGCCGCAGAGATTCAAACCCGCGCGCGCGAGCATCTGGAGAAGATCGAGGCCGAACAGGATGCCAAGCGCAAGGCGCTCGGCGTGTCCGACGACGTTGCCGCCATCCCCGGCCTCACCACGGCGATGCTGGTGGCGCTCGGCGAGAAGAACGTGAAGACGGTGGAGGACCTTGCCGATTGCGCCACCGACGATCTGTTGGGGTGGAACGAGCGCAAGGACAAGGAAACGATCCACCATGAAGGCATTCTCGACAACTTCACCCTCGGCAAGCCGGAGATCGAGGATCTGATCCTCGCCGCGCGCGTCAAGGCTGGATGGATCAGCGAGGCTGACCTTGCGCCTCCGCTAGAGGCCGAGGCGGATGCCGAGGCAGGCGAAGGCGACGAGCAGGACGAGACCAAGGACGGCGGCGCCGCGTCATGAGCGGCGCCCGTTACCAGGAGCTTTTGAGGAGCACATGCCGTTGCGGCAGGACGTTGCGGAGCACGAGCACGATGGCGAGACGGATGACACCGTCCGCCGCTGCGCGCTCACGCGGATGCGCCTGCCGAAAGAGGATCTGATCCGCTTCGTCCTTGCCCCTAGCGGCGAGATCGTCCCAGACCTGAAAGAGCGGCTTCCCGGCCGCGGCGTGTGGGTCACCGCGGACCGTGCCATTGTGGCCGAAGCAGCCAAGCGCAATGTCTTCGCCAGGGCCTTGAAGGCGCAAGCCAAGGTGCCCGCAGGGCTTGCCGATCAGGTCGACCGCCTCTTGGCTGACGCCGCCCTCGGCGGCCTTGCCCTTGCCAATAAGGCAGGCGAAGTGGTGTTCGGCACGGCCAAGGTCGAGGAGGCCATCGCCAAAGGCAAAGTCGCCGCCCTTATTCATGCGAGCGACGCCGCGGAGGACGGCTGCCGCAAGCTCGACGGCAAATTTCGGGCAGGCGCAAGGGACGGAAACCCGGCCCCTATCCGCGTTTTCAGCGCGGATGAATTGGGTTTGGCATCAGGTAAGACAAATGTGATACATGCAGCCCTGATCCAGGGCGGAGCGGCTGCGAAATTCCTCGCTAGTGCCTCCCGCGCGGAGCGTTACCGCAAGGGCACCGCAGCCTTTGCCCAGCCAATTGGATCGGACACGGACAAGGAATGAGTGAAATCAACGAGACTGAAGACAAAACCGCTCGCGGTGGCCGCAAAATGACGCTCAACGTGCGCCGGACTGTGGAGTCCGGCCATGTGCGTCAAAGCTTCAGCCATGGGCGTTCCAAGTCCGTTCTGGTGGAGAAGAAGAAGCGCCGGGCGGTCGGCGGCACTCCCGCGGCACAACCCATCGAGGAGCCGAAGCCCAAGGTCGCGACCGCGGCGCCGGAACCGGCGCCGGCCAAGCGCGCGCGCGACGACGACCAGCGCCGCGCCGGCGTGGTGCTGCGCGCCCTTTCCGATGAGGAAAAGGACGCTCGGCTCAGGGCTCTCACCGAATCGCGTCAGCGCGAGGCGGTCGAGCGCGAAAAGGCCAAGGAAGAGGCCGCGCTCCGCGTCGTGACCGACGAGGTGAAGGCCAAGGAGCAGGACGAGGCGCAAGAGCGCCAGAAGAAGGAAGACGCGCGCCACGAGGCCGAGGCCGAGGCCAGGCGCAAAGGCGAGGAAGTCGCCCGCAAGCATCTCGTCGTCAAGGAAGAGGAGGAGGAAGCTCCCCGCACCCAAGACGCGCGCCATAAGAAGGAGCGCCCGGTCAAGGCGCGCACCAGCGAGGAGCGCCGGGTTCGCGGCCGCCTCACCATCACCAATGCGCTCGACGAGGAGCAGCGCCAGCGGAGCCTTGCCTCGCTGAAGCGCCACCGCGAGCGGCAGAAGAAGCAGACCATCGGGCCCCAGGCGCAGCAGAAGATTCAGCGCGAAGTGGTGATTCCCGAAGCCATCACTATCCAGGAGCTCGCCAACCGCATGGCCGAGCGCGGCGTCGACGTCATCAAGTTCCTGATGAAAGACGGTGAGATGCACAAGATCACCGATGTGATCGATGCCGATACCGCTCAGATCATCGCCGAGGAGTTCGGCCATATCGTGCGCCGCGTGTCGGAGGCAGACGTGGAAGAGGGCTTCATCGGCGCCGCCGATCTCGCCGAGGACACCCAGCCGCGCGCACCGGTGGTCACCATCATGGGCCATGTCGATCACGGCAAGACGTCCCTGCTCGACGCCATCCGCACGACCAACGTGGTGAGCCAAGAGGCCGGCGGCATCACCCAGCATATCGGCGCCTATCAGGTGGTGACGCCGCTTGGCCACAAGGTCACTTTCATCGACACGCCGGGCCACGAGGCCTTCACCGCCATGCGCCAGAGAGGCGCCCAGGTGACGGACATCGTCGTGCTCGTGGTCGCGGCTGACGACGGCGTCAAGCCGCAGACGGTTGAGGCGATCAATCACGCCAAAGCCGCGCAGGTGCCGATGATCGTCGCCATCAACAAGATCGACAAGCAAGGCGCCGATCCGCAGCGCGTGCGCACCGAGCTGCTCAGCCATGAAATCGTGGTCGAGAGCCTCGGCGGCGACACGCTCGAGATCGAAGTCTCGGCGCTGAAGAAGACCGGCCTCGACAGGCTGCTCGAGGCGATCGCGCTACAGGCCGAGGTGCTGGAACTTACCGCCAATCCCGATCGTCCCGCCGAGGGCGTCATCGTCGAAGCCAAGCTCGAGCGCGGCCGCGGCCCCGTGGGCACGGCTCTCGTCCAGCGCGGCACGCTTCGTCTTGGCGATCTCATCGTGGCAGGCTCGGCCTATGGCCGGGTGCGCGCGCTGATCAACGACCTCGGCGAGCAGGTCAAGGAAGCCGGCCCCTCGGTGCCGGTCGAGGTGTTGGGCTTCGATTCCGCGCCTGAGGCCGGCGACCAGTTCGCCGTGGTGGAGAACGAGGCCCGCGCCCGCGAGATCACCGATTACCGCCTGCGCGAGCGGCGCAAGCGCCTTGCCGTTGCCGGTCAGCGCGGCTCTCTCGAGCAGATGATGACCCAGCTGAAATCGGCCGGGACCAAGGAGTTCACGCTTCTCGTCAAAGGCGACGTGCAGGGCTCGGTGGAGGCGATCGTCGCCGCTCTCGACAAGCTCGGCACCGACGAGGTGCGCGCCCGCATCATTCATTATGGCGTCGGCGGCATTACCGAATCCGACGTGGGTCTTGCTTCCACCTCCGGCGCCGTGATCCTCGGCTTCAACGTGCGCGCCAACGCGCAGGCCCGCGAGGCTGCCGAGCGCGACGGCGTGGAGATCCGCTACTACGCCGTGATCTACGACCTCGTCGACGAGGTGAAGCAAGCCATGTCCGGCCTGCTCGCACCGACCAGGCGCGAGACCTTCCTCGGCAATGCCGAGATCCTTGAGGTGTTCACCATCTCCAAGGTCGGCAAGGTCGCCGGCTGCCGCGTCACCGAAGGCAAGGTCGAGCGCGGCGCCCATGTCCGGCTCATTCGCGACAACGTCGTGGTGCACGAAGGCAAGCTGTCGACGCTCAAGCGCTTCAAGGATGAAGTGAAGGAGGTCGTTGCCGGCCAGGAATGCGGCATGGCGTTCGAAGGCTATCAGGACATGCGCCAAGGCGACGTCATCGAGTGCTTCGAGGTCGAGCACGTCAAGCGCACGCTGTAAGACCGCTTGAGCCAAGCGGCCTCAGACATTGCCATGACCGATCGCAACAGGGGTAAGGCGCCCAGTCAGCGCCAATTGAAGGTCGGCGAGCTGATCCGGCACGCACTCGCCGAAATCTTCGCCCGCGGCGAGATCGTCGACGACGTGCTCGATCAATATTCGCTGACCGTGTCCGAGGTGCGCATGACGCCGGACTTGAAGCTCGCCACCGTCTTCGTGCTGCCGCTCGGCGGCGAAGGCGCCGAGGACGTGGTCAAGCATCTCGACAAGCACAAGCGCTTCCTGCGGGGTGACCTCGCGCGGCGCGTGAGCCTGAAATTCATGCCCGAGCTCAGATTCAAGATCGACACTTCGTTTGCGAGCTCAAAGCGCATCGATGAGCTGCTCGCCTCGCCAAAGGTCGCGCGCGATCTCGACGACTGACCAGGTAGCGGCAGAGGCGACATGGCGCGGCGGCGCAAAGGTACCCCAATTCACGGCTGGCTCGTGTTCGACAAGCCGCAAGGCATGACCTCGACGCAGGCCGTGTCGCGGGTGAGGCATCTCTACGGGGCGCAGAAGGCAGGTCACGCCGGCACGCTCGATCCGCTCGCCACCGGCGTGCTGCCGGTTGCCTTCGGGGAAGCGACCAAGACCGTGCCCTTCGCCGTCGACGGCGACAAGCAATACCGCTTCACGGTGCGTTTCGGGGAGGCCACCGATACCGACGATTCCGATGGCACGGTGATAGCGACGAGCGACCGGCGCCCGTCCCGGGCCGAGATCGAGGCGGCGCTGCCGAGCTTCATCGGCGAGATCAGCCAGGTGCCTCCCCGCTATTCGGCTCTGAAGGTGGCCGGCGCCAGGGCCTACGACCTTGCCAGGGAAGACCAGGAGTTCGAGCTTGCCGCCCGGCCGGCCCTGATCGAGAGCCTCGAGCTTACCGGTATGCCGGACCCCGACCATTGCGTCATCGAGGCGCGATGCGGCAAGGGCACCTATGTGCGGGCGCTCGCCCGCGACCTTGGGGTGGCGCTCGGCAGCGTCGCCCATGTCACGGAATTGCGCCGAACGAGGGTCGGGCCCTTTGCCGAAGAGGCCGCAATTTCCCTGGCAAAGCTGGAGGAGTTAGGACATAGTGCCGCCGGCCGCGAGGCGCTTTTAGGCGTTTTGCAGCCCGTGGAGACGGCGCTGGACGACATCCCGGCGCTCGCCATCAGCGGGCAGGACGCGGCCAGGCTCAAGAGAGGCCAACCCGTGCTGTTAAGAGGCCGGGATGCTCCAATTCTCAAAGGGCCAGTTTACGCCACGTCACGAGGTTCGCTCGTGGCGGTTGGTGAGGTCAGCCAAGGCGAATTGCGCCCTACCCGAGTCTTTAATCTGCCGGGTTAGGCGTCGCCCAAATTCAGGAGACATCCGATGTCGATCAGCGCTTTGCGCAAGCAAGAGCTTATCCAAGACTATGCCACCAAGCCCGGAGATACCGGGTCACCTGAAGTGCAAGTGGCGATCCTGACCGAACGGATCACCAATCTTACCGACCACTTCAAGACGCATAACAAGGACAACCATTCACGGCGTGGGCTGTTGAAAATGGTTAGCCAGCGGCGCCGGTTGCTCGACTACGTCAAGGCGACGGACGAGGGCCGGTATCAGAAGCTCATCAACCGCCTAGGCATTCGCCGGTGATGCGAGACGCTCACCGCCGTGCGCCGGCGGACCTTCAAAACACATATCGACCCGAGCCCTCGCCTTCAGGGGGCCCGCTCGGGCGCAACCATTCCCTGTTCCATGAGACATCGTCATGCTGCATAAGCACATCGTAGAAATCGAATGGGCGGGCCGACCGCTCAGGCTCGAGACCGGACGCATCGCCCGCCAGGCGGACGGCGCCGTTCTCGCTCAATATGGCGGCACATCGGTGCTCGCCACCGCCACGGCAGCCAAAGAGGCGCGGGTTGGCATCGACTTTTTCCCACTCACCGTGAACTACCAGGAAAAGACCTTCGCCGCGGGCAAGATCCCCGGCGGATATTTCAAGCGCGAGGGACGCCCCACCGAAAAGGAGACGCTCACCTCTCGCCTCATCGACCGTCCGATCCGGCCGCTATTCGCCAGCGGCTTCCGCAACGAGACGCAGATCGTCGCCACCGTGCTCTCCCACGACATGGAGAACGATCCAGACATCGTCGCCATGATCGCGACCTCTGCCGCGCTCACGTTGTCCGGCATTCCCTTCCTGGGCCCGATCAGCGCGGCGCGCGTCGGCTATATCGCCGGCAAATACGCGCTGAACCCGATGATCGACGAGATGCGCGAGAGCACGCTCGACCTCGTGGTCGCAGGGACCGCCGACGCCGTGTTGATGGTCGAGTCGGAAGCAAAGGAACTCGCCGAGGATGTGATGCTTGGCGCCGTAATGTTCGGCCAGAAGCACTTCCAGCCGGTGCTCGACGCCATCGTCAAGCTCGCCGAGCGCGCGGCGAAAGAGCCGTGGGAGCTGAAAGTCGATACGAGCGGCGAAGAGCTTGCGGCAAAGGTCCGCGAGATTGCCGAGGCTGATCTCCGCGAAGCCTACAAGATTGCGGCCAAGCATGAGCGCCGCGACCGCGTGGCAGGGATCAAGGAGAAGGCGGTTGTCGCTCTCGTGCCGGAAGGCGCCGATGTCGGCGCCATCGGCAAGGCCGGGAGCGCCTTCAAGGACCTCGAGAAGGACGTGGTCCGCTCGAGCATCCTCTCCACCAAGCACCGCATCGACGGGCGCGACCTCACCACGGTGCGGCCGATCGTCTGCGAGGTCGGCATTCTGCCGCGCACACACGGCAGCGCGCTCTTCACCCGCGGCGAGACGCAGGCCCTGGTGGTGGCGACGCTCGGCACCGGCGAAGACGAGCAATATATCGACGCACTGGAGGGCACCTATAAGGAGACCTTCCTGCTGCACTATAATTTCCCGCCTTATTCGGTCGGCGAAGTCGGCCGCATGGGCTCGCCCGGACGCCGCGAGATCGGCCACGGCAAGCTCGCCTGGCGGGCGATTCACCCGGTGCTGCCGGATCGCGAGACCTTCCCCTACACCATCCGCGTGGTCTCCGAGATCACCGAGTTCGAACGGCTCGTCGTCGATGGCCACGGTGTGCGGGTCTTCGCTCGCCATGATGGACGCCGGTATTCCCTTGCGCCGGCCGGTCGCAGGCATCGCCATGGGACTGATCAAGGAGGACGCCGACTTCGCCGTCCTCTCCGATATCCTCGGCGATGAGGATCATCTCGGCGACATGGACTTCAAGGTTGCCGGAACCTCGGAGGGCGTGACCTCGCTGCAAATGGACATCAAGATCACCGGCATCACCGAGGAGATCATGAAGGTCGCGCTCGATCAGGCGCGCGACGGCCGCATGCATATTCTCGGCGAGATGAACAAGGCGCTGAACGAGGCGCGGCCGGAGCTTGGCGAATACGCGCCGCGCATCGAGACCATCCACATCCCGGTCGACAAGATCCGCGAAGTGATCGGCTCGGGCGGCTCGGTGATCCGCGAGATCGTCGCGGAGTCCGGCGCCAAGATCGACATCTCAGACGACGGCACGGTGAAGATCGCCTCCGCCAACGCCAAATCGATCCGCGCCGCGATCTCCCGCATCAAGGGCATCACGTCGGAGCCCGAAGTCGGCACGATCTACCAGGGCAAGGTGGTGAAGGTGATGGAGTTCGGCGCCTTCGTGAACTTCTTCGGCCCCAAGGACGGGCTGGTGCACATCTCGCAGCTTGCCGAAGGACGTCCGAAGGCCGTCACCGACGTCGTCAAGGAAGGCGACATGGTGTGGGTGAAGCTGCTCGGCTTCGACGATCGCGGCAAGGTCAGGCTGTCGATGAAAGTGGTCGACCAGTCGACGGGCCACGAGCTGCAAAAGGCCGAAGCGAGCTAAGCCTCGGCCTTCACCAGAATTGCGTCATGGCCGGGCTTGTCCCGGCCATTTTCGTTTCAGGTCTTCTTCTTTTCGCAGCGCCAACCGATGACGAAGTACTCGCTGTTGGCCTTCTGCCATTCCTGAGCCTTGTCACCTGCGGTCTTGAGGCAAGTCACCACGCTCTCGGCGGTTGCCCCCGGGACAGGCTTCTCGGAGCACTGCTCGGGCGTCGCCAGCAGACAGATCAGAACGACAAGCTGGGCCATTGCAAGTTTTCCTCTAGTGGACTGATTTGGCAGGTTTTCTCGCCCTATTGGGCGGCTTCGCGCGGCGGCTTCTCGGCGTGCGGCTCGGGCTCCTTCTCGCCCTTCTCCGAAGGCTTGAGAGTATCGAGGCTCGGCATGGCGATGGTCGAGTAGCCGCAATCGACAAAATGCACCTCGCCCGTCACCGCGCCGGACAGATCCGACAGCAGATAGAGCGCAGCGCCGCCAACCTCGTCCAATGTCGGGGACCGGCGCATCGGCGCGTGATGTTGCTGGTAGTGGAACAGGGTGCGTGCATCCGAGATGCCGGCACCGGCGAGGGTGCGCATCGGTCCCGCCGACAGCGCATTCACCCTGATCGCCTGCGGGCCGAAATCGGAGGCGAGATAACGCACGCTCGCCTCGAGCGCAGCCTTGGCCACGCCCATGACGTTGTAGCAGGGCACGACGCGGGTCGAGCCGCCATAGGTCAGGGTCAGCAGCGAGCCGCCTTTCGGCATCAGCTCGGAGGCGAGCTTCGAGATCTCGGTGAAGGAGAAGCAGGAGATCACCATGGTGTGCTCGAAATTGGCGCGCGTGGTGTCGGCGTAGCGGCCCTTCAGCTCGTTGCGGTCGGAGAAGGCAAGCGCGTGCACGACGAAATCGAGCGAGCCCCATTTCTTCTTGATCACCTCGAACACGCGCTTGACGCTCTCCAGATCCTCGACATCGGCCTCTTCGATGATCGGAGCGCCGATCGACTGGGCAAGCGGCACGGCGCGGCGGCCGAAAGCGCCGCCCTGATAGCTGAAGGCAAGCTCGGCGCCCTGGCCGTGCAGCACGCGGGCGATGCCCCAGGCGATGGAGCGGTCGTTGGCGACGCCCATCACCAGCCCACGCTTGCCCGCCATCAAGGGGCCGGGTTCAGCAATGTCTCTTGTTGTTGTTGTCATGAGCTTACTCTGGTTAGGGGTGAGAGGGCTGTGGTCCTACTGCCTAGCCGTTATAACGGCGGAAGACGAGCGTGGCATTGGTGCCGCCGAAGCCGAAGCTGTTGGACATGACGCAGTCGATCTCGACATTGTCCCGACGCTTGCGCACGATCGGCATGTCGGCCACCGCCGGATCGATGGTCTCGATATTGGCGGATTCGCAAATGAAGCCGTTGTTCATCATCAACAGCGAATAAATCGCCTCATGCGCGCCTGCCGCGCCGAGCGAATGGCCGGTGAGCGACTTCGTGGCGCTGATCGGCGGCGCCTTGTCGCCGAACACATCGCGGATCGCCTCGATCTCCTTAACGTCGCCGATCGGGGTCGAGGTGGCATGCGGATTGATGTAGTCGATGCCGTCGACGCCCTGCATCGCCAAACGCATACACCGCGCCGCGCCTTCGCCTGAAGGCTGCACCATGTCGTAGCCGTCGGAGGTCGCGCCGTAGCCGACGAGTTCGCCGTAGATGCGGGCGCCGCGGGCCTTGGCGTGCTCGAGCTCCTCGAGAATGACGACGCCTGCGCCGCCGGCGATGACGAAACCGTCCCGGTTCAGATCATAGGCGCGGCTCGCAACCTCGGGCCGGTCGTTGAAGTCCGACGACATGGCGTTCATGGCGTCGAACAGCACCGACAGCGTCCAGTCGAGCTCCTCGCCGCCGCCGGCAAACACGATGTCCTGCTTGCCCCATTGGATCAGCTCGCCGCCATTGCCGATGCAATGCGCAGAGGTCGAGCAGGCCGACGAGATCGAATAGCTCAAGCCTTTGATGTGATAGGGGGTCGAGAGCGTCGCCGAATTGGTCGAGGACATCGATTTCGGCACCTCGAAGGGGCCGACCTTTTTCGGGCCCTTCTCGCGCGTAGTGTCGGCGGCCTGGACGATGGCTTTTGTCGAGGGACCGCCGGAGCCCATGATCAAGCCGGTACGTTCATTCGAGATGTCCGTCTCATCGAGACCTGCGTCGCGGATCGCCTGCTCCATGGCGAGGTAGTTCCAAGCAGCGCCTGCCCCCATGAAGCGGCGCACCTTGCGGTCGATCATCCCCTCCCAATCGAGCTTCGGCGCGCCATGCACCTGGCAGCGGAAGCCGAGCTCGGCGTAGGTGTCGGCCTTGACGATGCCCGACTTCGCCTCGCGCAACGAGGCGAGCACCTCCTGGGCGCTGTTGCCGATCGAGGACACAATGCCCATGCCGGTCACGACCACTCGTCTCATGAGACAGTCCTTCGTCCGCTCTTTCAGGTTTTGCGGTTGGCCGGCGCGTGCCGATCACGCACCGGCGGGAGCGGATTCGCCCGCCTGGAAGAGGCCGACCCGCAGGTCCTTGGCCGTATAGATCGTGTCGCCGTCGGCTTTAAGCCAGCCGTCGCCGGTGCCAAGCGTGAATTTTCGCCGGATCACCCGCTTCAGCTCGACGATATATTCCAGTTTGCGCATGGTCGGCAGCACCATGCCGGAGAATTTCACCTCGCCGACGCTCAAGGCCCGCCCCTTGCCCGGAGCACCGAGCCAGCCGAGGAAGAAACCGAGCAGCTGCCACAGCGCATCGAGGCCGAGGCATCCCGGCATCACCGGGTCGCCCTTGAAGTGGCAGGGAAAGAACCAAAGATCGGGCTTCACGTCGAGCTCGGCGACGATGCGCCCATAACCGTGCTCGCCGCCCTCCTCCTTCACCTCCGAGATGCGGTCGAACATCAGCATCGGCGGGAGCGGCAGCTGCGCATTGCCGGGGCCGAACAGCTCTCCCCGGGCGCAGGCGAGCAGGTCCTCGTAATCGAACTGTCCGCGACGCTCAACCATTCTTAGTCCTTCCTCAAGCGGGGCATGACACGGGTCCCGCAGCCGGCCGTTTCCTAACACAGTCGAACGGGCGCTACCAGAAACCAGAAGGTAGGAACCCTGAAGCCAGAAATCAGGCGCTGCTGCGGCTTGTCTTTTGGCTTCCGGCAGCCGTTTTGCTTACCTATGTCTGGATTCTGTTGTCGAACTCCTGGTTGTGGCGTTGCAGTAAACCGCGGTTCCCCATATATTGTTGGAGGAATGACAGTACAAACACACGATATCGCCGAGCGCCTGCGGGCGGCGGGATTGCGGCCAACGCGCCAGCGCGTTGCCCTTGCGCGCCTGTTGTTCGACGGCTGCGACCGCCACGTCACGGCAGAGGTCCTGCATGAGGAGGCGATCGCCCGCAAGGTGCCGGTGTCGCTCGCCACGGTCTACAACACGCTGCACCAGTTCACGGAAGTCGGGCTGTTGCGGGAGGTGGCGGTCGAGGGCGCCAAGACCTATTTCGACACCAATACCTCGAACCACTACCATTTCTTCTGCGAGACTTCGGGCAAGCTCGTCGATATCGAGACGGCCTCGATCAGGATCGAAGGCCTGCCCCAGGCGCCCGATGGCATGGCCATCAGCCGCGTCGATGTGCTCGTGCGCCTCGTCGCCGACCCCAAGCGCTAGTTAGCTAAGCTACTTCAGCACCTCGCCGCGATAGACGCCCCACAGCTTGTCCTGCTGGACGAAGCCGGAATAGTCGTCGATCGACAGCTCGCACCATTCGCCGTCACAGGACAGCACATTGCCGAGCACGCTCGGCGCAAGCTCGGCGACGGTGCTGGCGCTCGTCGATTTTCGCGAATAAAGCGGCACGTTTTCCGGGGTCTTGGTCCAGGGCGAGACCAGCACCGTGCGCCGTCCGCTGAGCAGGCTGTGGAACACCCAGCCGTCGGCGCCTTCGCTGTCCCTGACCCGCCGCCAATTGTCGGATTCGGCGATGACCTCGACGGGAAGCCCTGCCCGGCTGAACACCCACACGATGGCCTGGTCGGCGCTCGGGCCCTTGCGCACATTGACCCGGTCGGATTTCAGGCTGACGAAACGCGGTATGGGCAGGCGGGTCTGGCTGCTCAAGCCCGTGGCAGGGCTTGCGTCATTGGCGGCCCGGGTCTCGATGCCGGCAAGGAAGAGAATCGCCAGCGCGACCCCCGCCGCCAGACCGATCCGATGAAGATGCCCCACCGCCATAGCCCCGCTCTTGGTAACCTGGTTCAACCCGCGTCGGGCGCCCCCATCCCACGCGAATCGCTCAAGCATTGTGATGGGGCAGAAAAGTGAACGGACCGTGGCCTTGACGCCAACATGACGCTTATCTGCGGCTGCCGCTTCTGTTAGAGAAGGCTGCCCGCGCCGGTTTTTGGGGCGCGATTGCCTGGCCTCGCGGGGAAACTCCTCCCCCCGCGAACATCCAAACGGGAAGAATGACGTACGATGACTGGTGCTGAACGACCGCTAATTATTGTCACGCGTAAGCTGCCTGAGGTTGTGGAAACCCGCCTGCGCGAGCTGTTCGACGCGCGGCTCAACCTCGAAGACAAACCCCTTTCACGCGAAGAGCTGGTCGAGGCGGTGAAGACCGCCGACGTGCTCGTGCCGACGGTGACCGACCGCATCGACCGGGGCGTATTGAGCCAGGCCGGACCCCAGCTCAAATTGATCGCCCAGTTCGGCACCGGCGTCGACAATATCGACCTCGAAACCGCGCGGAACCGCAGCATCCTCGTCACCAACACGCCTGGCGTGCTGACCGAGGACACCGCCGACATGACCATGGCGCTGATCCTCGCCGTGCCGCGGCGGCTCGCCGAGGGCTCGTATCTGTTGAAGAGCGGCAGCAGCGAATGGCATGGCTGGTCGCCGACCTGGATGCTCGGCCATCGCATCTACGGCAAGCGGCTCGGCATTGTCGGCATGGGGCGCATCGGGCAGGCCGTCGCCAAGCGGGCGCGCGCCTTCGGCCTGCAGATCCACTATCACAACCGCCGGCGCGTGGCGCCGGAGGTCGAGAAGGCGCTCGAGGCAACCTATTGGGACAGCCTCGATCAGATGCTCGCCCGCATGGACATCATCTCCATCAACTGCCCGCATACGCCGGCGACCTATCATCTCCTCTCGGCGCGGCGGCTCGCGCTGATGAAGCCGTCGGCCTATATCGTCAACACGGCGCGCGGCGAGGTGATCGACGAGAACGCGCTCGCCCGCATGATCGAGAATGACGAGCTCGGCGGCGCAGGCCTCGACGTATTCGAGCACGAGCCCGCGGTGAACCCGAAGCTGCTCAAGAGCGACAAGGTCGTGGTGCTGCCGCATATGGGCTCAGCGACGCTCGAAGGCCGCGTCGACATGGGCGAGAAGGTCATCATCAACATCAAGACCTTCCTCGACGGCCACGCGCCGCCGGACCGCGTCCACCCAGCGATGTTCTGATCGGGCTTCGGCCATCGGAAATCGGACGTCATACCGTCCGTTTCCGATTTCTGATTTCCGCGCTCACATGCTCGGGACGGAAGCCCATGCCGATGAGCCGCGCCGGAAAGCGGCGGAGCCATGGATATGCGTTGAGCAGCTTCACGGCGAAGGGTGCGCGGGGCTGAGTCTGCATGGCGAGCACATTGCTGATGATCCGCGTCTGAACGAAGATCTGCACGGCCTGCATCAGCCGCGTCGGCAACATGCGCCGCTGCTGTACCTTGCGCAGCGCCTCGAGCGGGACAGGCCCCTTCTTCAGCGGCCCGGCAAGAATATTGGCCGCGGCCACCGCGTCCTGAATCGGCGAGATTGATGCCGACGCCGCCGACCGGCGACATGGCGTGGGCCGCATCGCCGATGCACAGCACGCCTGGCTTATACCAGCGCTTCAGCCGGTCGACCCGCACGGTCAAGAGCTTCACGTCGTCCCAGGAGGCGATCTCCTGCACGCGTGAGGCGAGAGCCGGGTTGAGCTCGACAATGGCCTGGCGGAAGGCCGGCAGCCCGCGGCGGCGCAAATCGGCGAAGCCGCCTTTGGGAATGACGAAGGCGCATTGCCAGTAATCGCCGCGGTCGAGCATGACGAACAGGCGCCCGGCCTGGATGCGCCCAAGCACCACCGAACCGTCCTCGGGCTTCTTGGAAAGGCGCATCCACAATGCGTCCATGGGCGCGCCGAGATCGTCGACTTCGAGACCTGCGATGTCGCGCACTGCCGAGTGGCGGCCGTCGGCGCCGACGACGAGATCGGCGCGCACGTCGAGCGTGCCATCAGGCACTTTGGCGCGGACGCCGGTCACCGTCCCCCTGTCCTCGACGAGGTCGGTGACCTCGGCCTGCATCTCCAGCCTGAAGTTTGGGTAGGTCTTCGCCTCGTCGGCAAGGAAATCGAGGAAGTCCCATTGCGGCATGAAGGCGATGAAGTGGCAGCGCGTCGGCAGGTGCGAGAAATCGGCAAGCACCACGCGGTCCTCGCCGATCAACCCTACGAGCTCGCGCAGCTCCTGATGCGGCAGCTTGAGGAACTCATCCAGCAGGCCGAGCTCGTGCATGATCTCGAGGGTGGAGGGATGGATGGTGTCGCCGCGGAAGTCGCGTAGGAAGTCGGCGTGCTTCTCCAGAACCATCACCTCAACGCCCGCGCGCGCGAGCAGATAGCCGAGCATCATGCCGGCGGGTCCGCCTCCGGCGATGCAGCAGCCAGTGGTGACGATTTTGGTCGGCATGGCTCAGGCCCGGCACTCACCCGCTGGCATCGGCCATGGCCTCGCGGTGATGCGACAAATCGTGGAAGCGTGGGGCGCGTCCGTTGAGCGGATTATCGGGATCCCAGGCATAGGCAAGCGTGCTGAAGCGCGCTTGCAGCGCGTCGTACAGGAGCAATCGCCCGACCAGGCTCTCGCCGATCCCGAGCAGCTCCTTCAGCACTTCGACGGCTTGCAAGGTTCCCATCACTCCGGCGACAGCGCCGAGAATACCTGCTTCCGAGCACGGGGCCACCGTCCCCGGCGGAGGCGCTTCGGGAAACAGGCAGCGATAATTCGGCTTCGGATCGCCGTCGGCCGCGCGCTCGAAGGCGCGGAAGGTGGTGAGGTGGCCGTCGAAGGGGCCGACCGCGGCGAAGACGAGCGGGCGCTTGGCCAGATAGCAGGCGTCGTTGACCAGATAGCGCGTGGCGAAATTGTCGGAGCCGTCGGCGACGATGTCGTAATTGGAGACGATCTCGATGGCGTTCTCCGGCTGGAGCCGCGTGGTGTAAAGACGGGTGTCGACGTGCGGGTTCAGGCGCTCGATGCTCTTCGCCGCGCTCCGCGTCTTGTAGGTGCCGGCGCTTGCCGTGTCGTGGACGACCTGCCGCTGGAGATTGTCGAGGCTGACGCGGTCGTCGTCGATGATACCGATCTGCCCTACGCCGGCGGCGGCGAGATAGAGCAGGAGCGGCGAGCCTAGGCCGCCGGCGCCGACCACCAGCACCTTGGCGTCCTTAAGCCGCTGCTGTCCTTCGCCGCCGATCTCTTTCAGCACCAGCTGGCGCTTGTAGCGCTCGATCTCGTCAGGGGTGAGCATGATTATATCTAGGCCATTCACTCTGGCACTGCCACTTACACCTTTGTCATGCCCGCGAAGGCGGGCATCCAGTACCGACTGGTTTTACAAAGGGCCGTGCCACTAGCTCCAGACCTCCCCCTCGCGGGGAGGTCGGCGCGCGCTGCGCGCCGGGTGGGGGCTGGGCTGCGAGAGACGCATGAAGACGCCCCACCCAGCCATCTTCGCCACGTGTGGCAAAGATGGCCACCCTCCCCGTCAAGGGGAGGGAAGGAGCAAGCGGCGAGGTAGAGGCTAACCCGTCGAGCCGAAGCCGCCCTGCCCTCTGCCCGTGCCGCCGAGCTCGGTGACCGCCTCGACCCGCACATGCTCGACGCGCGCGACCACGAGCTGAGCGATACGCTCGCCGCGCCGGACGGTGAAGGGCTCAGACCCGAGATTGACCAGCAGAACTTTGACCTCGCCGCGATAGTCGGCGTCGATGGTGCCGGGGCTGTTCAGCAACGTCACGCCGGATTTCAGCGCGAGACCCGAGCGCGGGCGAAGCTGGGCTTCGAAGCCGGCCGGGAGCTCAATGGCGAAACCTGTGGGAATGAGCGCGCGGGCGCCCGGCGCCAAAAGGACCGGCGCCTCCTCAGGCACGCCAGCCACCACATCGAGACCGGCGGCATGCTCGGAGTGGTAGGTGGGAAGCGGCAGCCCTTCGCCATGAGCCAGGCGCAGCACGCGAAGCGTGACGCTCACCCCGCGTCCGCCGTCGTTCATTCCGCGGCCGAGCGGACTGACCGCAGCGCCTCGCCGGCACGGGCAAGCAGCCGCGCCGCCATCTCGTCCTTGCTCATCGGCGGCCAATCCTCGACGCCGCCAGGCGTGATCAGATGGACTTGCGTCTGGTCGCCGCCCATGGCGCCGGTCCCGGGCCAAACATCGTTGGCGACGATCCAATCCGCGCCCTTGGCGCGGCGCTTGGCGGTGGCGTTGGCGATCAGGTTCTCGGTCTCGGCGGCAAAGCCGATGACGAGACGCGGACGCTTGACGCCAGGCCCTGCGAGGGTGGCGAGGATGTCCGGGTTCTGCGTAAGCTTCAGTGTCGTCTCGCCGCCCTGGCCCTGCTTCTTGAGCTTGTGGGTCGCTTCGTCGGCTGCGCGCCAATCGGCGACGGCAGCGGCGCAAATCGCAATGTCGGCGGGAAGTGCATCGAGAGTCGCGGCCAGCATCTCATGCGCCGTCTCGACCTTCACCACGCGCACGCCTTCCGGGTCTGGCAGCATCACCGGGCCGCTGATCAGAATGACCTCGGCGCCGAGGGCTTTCGCCGCGCGGGCAAGCGCATGGCCCTGCTTGCCGGAAGAGCGGTTGGCGATGTAGCGCACGGGATCGATCGGCTCGTGCGTCGGGCCGGAGGTGATGAGCACGCGGCGCCCGGCGAGAAGATCGGAGCTCTGTCCTTTGAGCGCGGCAAGCCTCGGCGATGCCGACAATGTGCTTGTCCCGATCAGGCGCGCGACGGCGTCGGCGATCTCGGCAGGCTCGGCCATGCGCCCAGGCCCGTATTCGCCGCAAGCCATCTCGCCCTCATTGGGGCCGATAAATTCGACGCCGTCCTCGCGCAGCCGCGCAACGTTCCGCTTGGTCGCTGCATGCTCCCACATGCGCACATTCATGGCAGGCGCTGCGAGCACGCGCTTGTCGGTGGCGAGCAGCACGGCGGTGGCGAGATCGTCAGCCAAGCCATGCGCCATCTTGGCGAGGAGGTCCGCTGTCGCCGGCGCCACCACGACGAGGTCAGCCTCGCGCGACAACCGGATATGCCCGATCTCGGCTTCGTCCTTGAGGTCGAAGAGATCGGTGAAGACTTTTTCCTCGGAGAGCACCGAGAGCGAGAGCGGCGTGACGAATTCGGCGCCGCCGCGCGTCAAGATCGCGCGCACGCTCGCCCCTTGCTCCTTTAAGCGGCGCACGAGATCGAGGCTCTTATAGGCGGCGATGCCGCCGCCGACGATCAGCAGGATGCGCTTGTTCTTGCACTTCGTTTACTCCGCTGTCGTGCCCGCGAAGGCGGGCATCCAGTAATCACTACCACTGGGGTTACTGGATTGCCTGGTCAAGCCCGGCAACGACGAAAACTTAGTTACTGCGCCTCAATCAAAACAGGAGCGCTATGGCGATGGCGGCAAGCGCGATGGCCGCGACCCAGATGCCGACGCGGCTCGAACGGTTCTTCCGGCTTTGCGCCTCGGCGAGCCGCTCCACCGTGTAGTTGTCGAGCCGCAAACCCTCTTCGGCCACGGCCGAGAAGGCGTCTGCCGCACGCTCGGCCTGGCCAAGCAGCTTCGGGATGTCGGTCACGAACTTGCCGACCGACACGGCGCCTTCCGCCGCAGCCTCGAATTGCGCCTCGGGACCGAACTGGGTCTGCAGCCAGTCCTTCACCACGGGCTCCGCAACCACCCACATGTTGAGCTCAGGATTGAGACTCCGGCCAACCCCTTCGACCACCACCATGGTCTTTTGCAGGAGCAGCAGCTCGGGCCGCGTCTGCATGTCGAACACTTCGGTGTATTGGAAGAGCTGGCCGAGCAGCTGCGCCATGGAAATCTCGCTCGCCGGGCGATCCATGATCGGCTCGCCGATGGCGCGCAAGGCTTGAGCGAAGAGCTCGACGGAATGACGGCGAGGTACGTAGCCGGCCTCGAAATGCACCTCGGCCACGCGCCGGTAGTTGCGCGTGATGAAACCATGCAGGATCTCGGCGAGGAAGCGCCGCTCCTTCAGACCGAGCCGCCCCATGATGCCGAAATCGACGGCGACGATGCGCCCCTCCTCGTCGACGAACAAATTGCCCGGATGCATATCGGCGTGGAAGAAGCCGTCGCGCATGGCGTGGCGCAGGAAGGTCTGCATCAGCCGCGCGCCGATCGCCTTCAGATCGTGACCTTGTGCGCGCAACGCCGCGTGATCGGCGATCGGCGTGCCGTCGATCCATTCGAGCGTCAGCACGCGGCGCGCGCTCCGGCTCCAATCGACCTGCGGCACGCGGAAACCCACATCGTTCTTGGAGTTCTCGGCCATCTCGGAGATGGCGGCGGCCTCCATGCGCAGATCCATCTCGATGGCGACGGATTTCGCCAGCGTGTCGACCACCGCTTCGGGCCGCAAGCGGCGCGAGGGTGGATGGAAGCGCTCGATCATGCGCGCGGCGAAGAAATAAGAGTCGAGGTCCTGGTTGAAGCGCTGCTCGATGCCGGGGCGCAGCACCTTCACCGCCATTGACTTGAGCGCGCCGTCAGGCTCGCGCACCGACGCTTTATGCACCTGCGCGATCGAGGCCGCCGCCACGGGAGGGCCGAACTCGGCAAACAGCGTGTCGATCGGCGCCTCGAGCGCGTCTTCGACGGCCTTGCGCGCCTCGTCTTGCGAAAACGGCGGCAGGCGATCCTGGAGCGTGGCGAGATCGGCGGCGAGCTCGCGGCCGATGATGTCGTCGCGGGTGGCGAGGAACTGGCCGAGCTTGATGTAGGAGGGCCCGAGCGAGGTGAGCGCGGTTGAGAGCTTCGCCTCATTTGCTCCCGCATTGGCGGTGCCGTTTGCCTTCTCCTGGCGGAGCGGCGCGGTCATGCGGCGGAAGAGCCTCAGCGGCGGCGGCAGGCGCACCTCGTCCGGCAGCACGCGCGCGCCGGACCAGGCGATGATCGCTCCCGCCCGCGTCAGCCGCGCCATATTGGTGATCGCGTTCATCGTCTCAAAGCCGCCAGCCGGAATGAATCGCCGCGATGCCACCGGTGAGGTTGCGGTAGCGCACCCGCTCGAAGCCCGCATTCTCGATCATTCCCATGAAGGATTTCTGATCGGGGAAGCGGCGGATGCTCTCCACGAGGTAACGGTAAGAGGCGGCGTCGCCCGCGACAAGGGCGCCGAGCGCCGGAATCGCGTTCATGGAATAGGCGTCATAAAGCGCATCGAGGATCGGCGTCTCCACGGCCGAAAACTCCAGGCACAGAAACCGCCCGCCGGGCTTCAGCACGCGATACGCCTCGGCAAGAGCGGCATCGATATGGGTCAAATTGCGCATGCCAAAGGCGATGGTATAGGCGTCGAAGCTCTTGTCCGGAAAGGGCAAAGCCTCGGCATTTCCTTGCACGAAGACGAGACGTTCACCCTCTCCAGCCCGTTCGCGGCCGGCCGTCAGCATCTCGGCGCTGATATCGCAGATCACGGCCCTGGCGCCGCTGCCTGAGGCTTGCAGGAAGCGCTGTGCGATGTCGCCGGTGCCGCCGGCAACGTCGAGAAGGGCGAAGGGACGGGCGGATTTGGGCGGGGCGAGCCAGCCGATGACATCGTCCTTCCACAGCCGGTGCAGGCCGCCGGACATCAAATCGTTCATAAGGTCGTAGCGGGGCGCGACGCGGGCAAAGACCTCGTTGACGAGGCCCTGCTTGGCTTCCGGCGCTACCGGCTTGAAGCCGAAACTCGCGTCCCTGTCTTTCGTAGCATTCATGCGCGGGACAATAGCGCAAGGCCGGAATTCAAGCTATTGTTGCGGTGCAACGGAATTCGTTTCGCATTGCGGTAACATTTCATGCCCGAACTTCCTGAGGTGGAGACGGTGAGACTAGGGCTTGCGCCGGTCCTGGTCGGCAACAGCTTTGCGAGCGTCGAGCAACGGCGCCATGACTTGCGCTTCCCGCTGCCGAAGCACTTCGCGGAGCGCTTGCGCGGGCGAACGGTCGACGCGCTCGACCGGCGCGCCAAATATCTGCTTGCCAGGCTCGACGACGGCGAGGTGCTGGTGATGCATCTCGGCATGACCGGCCGCTTCAGCATCGATCAGGCGAACGGGAAATCGCTCGAGCTCGGCGATTTCGAGTATGAGCAGAAGCCGACGCCGAAACACGAGCACATCGTATTCCACCTCGCCGACGGTACCGCCGTCCGCTACAGCGACACGCGCCGCTTCGGGCTCATGGATCTCATTCCCGGCGCGACGCTTCCGACACATGCGCTGTTCAAGGGCCTCGGCATCGAGCCGCTCGGCCCCGACTTCACAGCTGAATGGCTCGCCTCACGGCTCAAGGGCAAGGCGACGTCGATCAAGGCGGCGCTCGTCGATCAGCGGCTGATCGCCGGCATCGGCAACATCTACGCCTGCGAGGCGCTGTTTCGCGCCGGCATCTCGCCGATGCGGCTTGCCGGTACTCTCGCCACCAAGACCGGCAAGCCGACGAAGACGATCGAGGCGCTGGTCAAGGCGGTCAAGGCCGTGCTCGGCGAAGCGATCAAGGCCGGCGGCTCCACGTTACGCGACTACGCCCGCGCCGACGGCAGGCTCGGGCGCTTCCAGCATTCCTTCAAAGTGTATGGCCGGGAGGGAAAACCCTGTCGAAAGAAAGGCTGCCGCGGCACCGTCCGCCGCATCGTTCAGAGCGGCCGCTCGACCTTCTACTGTCCAAACTGTCAACGATAAGGGAACTCGACGCGCCATGTTTGCCAACGAACTCACCAGGGAACAGGACATCAAGCCTGCCAACAACTACGAGACGATCATCGTCACCGCGGAAGGCAAGGTCGGACTTATCACGCTCAACCGGACGCATGCGCTGAACGCGTTGAATGCGCTCCTCATCAAGGAGCTCAACCGCGCGCTTGACGGCTTCGAGGCCGATCCGGAAATCGGCTGCATCGTCATCACGGGCAGCGAGAAGGCGTTTGCCGCCGGCGTCGACATCAAGGAGATGCACAAGAAGACCTTCGTCGAGGCCTATGGCAGCGATTTCATCGCGCCGTTCGACCGCATCAGCCATTGCCGGAAGCCGATCATCGCCGCGGTCGCAGGTTACGCGCTCGGCGGCGGCTGCGAGCTCGCCATGTCCTGCGACATTATTCTCGCTGGCGACAATGCAGTGTTCGGCCAGCCCGAGATCAATCTCGGCATCATGCCCGGCGCCGGCGGCACGCAGCGGCTGACCCGCGCTGTCGGCAAGGCCAAGGCTATGGAGCTTTGCCTGACGGGCCGGCGCATGGATGCAGTAGAGGCCGAGCGCTCCGGGCTGGTGAGCCGCGTCGTGCCGGTCGCCGAACTCCATGACGAGGCAATGAAGGTCGCCGACAAGATCGCCAATCTCTCGCAGCACGCGGTGATGATGATCAAGGAGGCGATCAATCGCGGCTTCGCCACGACGCTCGCCGAAGGCACCCGCTTCGAGCGCGGGCAGTTCTACTCGCTGTTCGCGACCGAAGATCAGAAGGAAGGCATGGCCGCCTTCATCGAGAAGCGGCCGCCGGTGTTCAAGAACAAGTGAGCCTACTCTGAAGACTCTCGCTTGTGCCCGGCCGGCACATCAGGGAGCGAGTCGCCGCGCTTCTCCGGCCGATCGTTGGAGACCACCAGTCGCAGCGTGCCGTCAGCTTCGGGCTCGGATGGCGGCGATTCCACTTGCGCCGTTGCTTCCATGGCCGAGACGATCGTCTCGAGCGTCTCACGAAGCTTGAAATAGTCGAACCTGGCCCAGAGAGTGTCGTCCGCTAAGGGCGGGCTTTCTGCCCAATCAAGGGCGGCGTTTTGAACGGGATTACGCGACACGGGAGGAATCCTTCTGCCAATCGGAATGAAAAACTGTTGAAGACCCGCGCCGTTCCCTTCCCGCTGCAACTCCCGTCAGCGGCGTGTGATTTGGGCAACAGCCTGGTGAGCCTGAGCAATTTCTCTCCTTGATGTGGAGGGTGGCGAGCCCCGTATCAAGCCTCACCCCAACTGGTTTTTGGTACAGCCTCTCCCTCAAGTAGTGGCCTATTTCCCGGAGCGAGGAGGCCCCCGTTAGGCTCAGACCCCGTAAAACTCGCGGTACCAGGCGACGAAGCGCTTCACGCCGACCTCGATTTTGGTCGAGGGCTCGAAGCCCACAGCCTGCTTAAGCGCCTCGACATCGGCGTAGGTCTCCTCGACATCGCCTGGCTGGGCGGGGAGCATCTCGAGCTCTGCCTTGCGGCCAAGCGCGTCCTCGATCACCGCAATATAGTCGAGCAGAGCGACGGGTGAGTGATTGCCGATATTGTAGAGCCGGTACGGCGCGGACGAGGTCGCGGGGTTTGGATCCTCCGCACGCCAATCCGGGTCGGGCGTGGCGATCGTGTCGCAAGTGCGCACCACGCCTTCCACCACGTCATCGATATAGGTGAAGTCCCGCGCGTGGTGGCCGTAGTTGAACACCGGGATGGGCTTGCCTTCGAGAATGTTGCGGGTGAACTGAAATAGCGACATGTCGGGACGCCCCCACGGGCCGTAGACGGTGAAGAAGCGCAAGCCCGTCACCGGCAGACCGAAGAGATGAGCATAGGAATGCGCCATCAGCTCGTTCGCCTTCTTGGTCGCGCCGTAAAGGCTCACCGGATGATCGACAGTGTCGCTGACGCTGAAGGGGAGCTTGCGGTTCGCGCCATAGACCGAGCTCGACGAGGCATAGACGAGATGCTTCACTTGCGTGTGGCGGCAGCCTTCGAGCACATGCAGGAAGCCCCTGATATTGGCGTCGATATAAGCGTGCGGATGTTGCAGCGAATAGCGCACGCCGGCCTGCGCGGCGAGATGGATGACGCGCTCAGGCTTCTCCTCGGCGAAGACCGCGCCCACGACTTCCTGGTCGGCGAGGTCGGCCTTGATGAAATGAAATCCGTTGCGCCGCTCTAGCCGCGCAAGGCGTGCCTCTTTGAGAGAGACATCATAATAGGGGCTCATATTGTCGAGCCCCACGACCTCATCGCCGCGATCGAGCAGCCGGGCCGCCGTGTGAAAGCCGATGAAGCCGGCGGCGCCGGTGACCAAAATGCGCATGTGACTGTCGCTCTACCCCTCCGCCCGCTTTGCCTTGGCGAGCGAGGCCACAAGAGCCATCGGCGCTTCCGCCTGTCAACCGCGGGCGTGGTAGGCTCCAGTTGACGGTTGCAGGGCCGCTCGCTATAGACCGGGGCTCATTATCCCCAACTCTTCCGCGCTTTCCGGGATCGGCCGGTGCCGAAAGGGCTCAACGTTTAGGACCTGCCAATGGCCAATACCAAATCGGCGAAGAAAGCTGCCCGCCAGACTGTCCGCCGCACTGAAGCCAACAAAGCACGCCGCAGCCGCGCACGCAGCTACGCGCGCAAAGTGGAAGAGGCGATCGCCTCTGGCGACAAGGCTGCCGCAGCCGCGGCACTGAAGGAAGCCGAGCCCGTGCTCGCGCGCACGGCCCAAAAAGGCCTCGTGCACCGCAAGACGGCGTCACGCAAGGTCTCCCGGCTTGCCAAGCGCGTCAGCGCCATGGCAAGCGCCTGAGACAGAAAAAAGCACCAACTGTTGCAGTCAAGTGACAGACGGGCGGCCAGGGCCGCCTGTCTGGCGTTCGAGCCGTGTCAATTCGGTGAAGCTATTTCAACCGTTTGACTTCGATCCCGTGACATTGCGGGCGAACCGCGCGTTCCCCCCAGAAAAATTTCCCGTCACATGACAGTTGGATAAACTGTGGGCGAGTGCCACGCTGGGACACCTCCGGGGGCAAAATTCAGGCGTCCCGTCAGAGGTTTGCCAGTCGTAGCACATGCTCCGTCAGCGTTGGATTCTAGGGATATTCGCGCAGGCCCCTCGCTTGATCACCACGGGGCCCGTGTGTATAGTCCAACCATCCGAACGGGGCAGTTCCCCTCCTGACAATTGAGCGTTAGGCACCTGGTTCCAGCCAGGGCGCACTCGTCTTGTCTCAATTGTCCAAGTTGTGGGAAAGTTGTAGATAGTTAACGATAAACCTGTGTGGGGCTTTGTGTAGGGGTTCGGCGTAGCCACCACATATAGTGGCTGACATTCCAATTCTTCTTTGAAGTTGCTTGGGATCGAGCGGCGAAGCGTCCTTTGAGCAACCAGGGGTCCGATAGCAATGGTCGATGAAGTCGACGTCACCGCAGCGTGGGAGGGCCTGACCTCAGGCCCGCGCTCGCAGCTCGTCGACGTGCGAACTCGCGCGGAGTGGACCTATGTCGGCATTCCCGACCTTGCTCCGATCGGCAAGCGGGCTGTGCTTGTCGAATGGCAGACCTTTCCCGATCAGGCCGTTGATGCGCGCTTTGTCGAGCGCCTCGCCGGCGAGCTCAAGGCGCTCGGCGTGCAGCCGGGCGACGACCTCTATTTTATTTGCCGTTCGGGTAGCCGGAGCCTGGCAGCGGCCAGGGCGCTGGCTGAGGCTGGGTATACGTCGTGCCACAACGTCTCAGGCGGTTTCGAAGGACCGCTCGACGATTTGCGGCATCGCGGCACCCTTGGTGGATGGAAAGCGTCCGGACTCCCCTGGCTGCAAGGTTAGCCCGGGAAGCCTTGGCGCAAGGACGGACATACTGTCCGCGTCGACTTGTTGACTGCTCAAGTAAAAAGCGTGCGGTGCGTAACGGCGCGAACGAGAACAATGGAGCAGAAGAAGAACCGTGGCACAGCAAGAGCAGTTCGCGTCCTCAGGCGATGCTTGGGGGCGGGTCAAGAGCCGGCTACGCGCGGAGTTGGGCGAGGATGTATTCGCCAGCTGGTTTAGGGGGGTCGAGCTTGAGCGCCTCGATGAGGGCTGCGTCCACCTGACGGTGGCGACGCGCTTCCTGCGCAATTGGCTCAGATCGCATTACTACGATTTCGTGCTGAGAACTCTTGAGGTCCGAGTGGGCTGAGGTCGATCGCGTCGAATTTCGGGTGCGGCAGCCGCATTTCGGCAATGAGCAGCCGAAGGAGATGTTGCGGCAGAAGCCGATGGCGCTGCCGGCCGTCGAAGAAATGCCGCCGCTGCCCATGCCCCTGCGTACGGGCTATGGCGGATTCGAAGGCTCGCCGCTCGATCCGAGGCTGACCTTCACCACCTTCCTCGTTGGTGCATCGAACCGGCTCGCCCATGCCGCGGCGCAGGAAGTCGCAGGCGCCTTCTCAACGCCGCAGCAGCTTTTCAATCCGCTCTTCGTCCACGGCAGCGTCGGCTTGGGCAAGACCCATTTGCTGCACGCAATTTCCTGGGACGTGAAGCAGCGGAAGCCAGAGGCGCAAGTGCTCTATCTCACCGCCGAGCGTTTCATGTCCGGTTTCGTGCAAGCTTTGCGCGCGCGGGACGCGCTCGCCTTCAAGGAGAAGCTGCGCAAGATCGACATTCTCCTCATCGACGACATGGAGTTCCTGCAAGGGCCGACCATCCAGCAGGAGTTCTGTCACACGCTGAACTCGCTGATCGACGGCGGGCGGCAGGTGGTGGTGGCGGCAGACCGGGCGCCGACCCAGCTCGACAAGCTCGACATGCGCATGCGGTCGCGGCTTGGCGGCGGGCTCGTGGCCGAGATCGGCATCATGGACTACGAGCTTCGCCACAAGATCCTGTCGAAGCGGGCCACCGAAGCGTGTTGCGAGACGCGCGGGCTCGCCATTTCCGACACGGTGCTCGCCTTCCTCGCCGAGCGGCTCACCGAGAGCGGACGCGAGCTCGAAGGCGCCATCCATCGCTTACGCGCGAGCTACCAGCTCACCGACGAGCAGGTGACCATCGAGATCGCCGAGCAGATCGTGCGCGATCTGATGCGTGGCGCCGAGCCAAGGCGGGTGCGCATTGACGACATCCTGCGCACCGTATCGAAGCATTACGGGGTGAACCGCGGCGACCTGCTGTCGGGACGGCGCAACCGGTCGATCGTAAGGCCGCGCCAGATCGGCATGTATCTCGCGAAGCTGCTCACGTCGCGCTCGCTGCCGGAGATCGGCCGCAGGTTCGGCAACCGCGATCACACCACGGTGCTGCATGCGATCCGCAAGATCGAGCAGCTTATGTCCGACGACAATCAGCTCCGCGAGGAGATCGAGCTCCTGAAGCGGCTGCTGCGCGATTAGGGGGGTTGAAATTCAAGGAAAAGGGGGCTCAAGGCCCCCTTGCACGCTCTTGCAAATTTGCCCCTATCGGGTCAAGTTCAAGCGGGAGTCTTTAGCTTTCATCGCGCCTTTTCGGGGTTCTTGCGCCGGGTCTTTGACGGCTTCGGCCGGGATGCCTGCAACCACCCCGATGGGGCGCCGGAGTGGTCTCGCTTAACCCATGCAATTCACCATCGATAAGCCAAGTCTGACCAAGGCGCTCGCCCATGTGGCGAGCGTGGTCGAGCGGCGCAACACTATTCCCATCCTGTCCAACGTTCATCTCGGCACGCGCAACAACGAGCTGAAGCTGACCTCGACCGACCTCGACATGGAGATCATCGAGACAGTGCCGGCGCGGGCCAAAGGCGAAGGCGCGACGACGGTGCCGGCCCACATGTTCCACGACATCGTGCGCAAGCTGCCTGAGGGCAGCGATATCGAGATTGCGCGGGATGGCGACCAGGGCCGGCTCACCATCAGTTGCGGTCAGGCGCGCTTCTCGCTCCAGACGCTGCCGGCCGACGACTTTCCGTCCTTGAGCGTCGACGATCTCGGCCATGCCTTCACCATGCCTGCGGCAGACCTGAAGCGCCTCATCGAGAAGACACGCTTTGCCATCTCCACCGAGGAGACCCGCTATTATCTGAACGGCATCTACCTCCACGCAGCGGAGAGCCACGGCAAGCCTGTGCTTCGCGCCGTCGCCACCGACGGCCACCGGCTGGCGCAAGTGGAATTGCCGCTCCCCGCGGGCGCCAAGGACATGCCTGGCGTGATCGTGCCGCGCAAGACCGTGGCAGAGCTCGCCAAGCTGGCAGAGGACGGCGACGGCGACGTGCGCATCGAGCTGTCGCCTTCCAAGATCCGCGTCACGACGGCGCGCGTGGTGCTGACCTCGAAGCTGATCGACGGCACCTTCCCCGATTACGAGCGCGTGATCCCGCAAGGGAACGACAAGACCATGGAGGTCGACAACCACGCCTTCGCCGAAGCGGTCGATCGCGTCTCGACGCTGTCGAGCGACAAGGGCCGCGCGGTCAAGCTTTCCATCACCGACGGAAAGCTCACCCTTTCGGTCAACAATCCGGACAGCGGCAGCGCGAGCGAGGAGCTTCCCGTCGAGTACGGCTTCGATCCGCTCGAGATCGGCTTCAACGCGCGTTATCTGCTCGACATCTCCGGGCAGCTCGAAGGCGGCACCGCCGAGTTCCAGCTCGCCGATCCAGGCTCGCCGACCATGATCCGCGACGGCAAGGATGTGTCCGCGCTCTATGTGCTCATGCCGATGCGGGTATGAGGGCGGCCCTGAGCGGACATCGCGAGCGGGCCGTTGACGAGGCGATGGGCGAGGCCACCGGCGATGCCAGCGCCCGGCTCTATGTCGAGGAGCTGAAGCTCACCAACTTTCGCAATTATGAGCGCGCGAGCGTTAGCCTCGACGAGCGTCCCGTGGTGCTGGTCGGCGACAACGGCGCGGGCAAGACCAATCTGCTCGAGGCCGTGTCGCTGCTTGGGCCTGGCCAAGGTTTGCGCGGTCGCGACTATGGCGAGCTTGCGCGGAAGGACGGTCCGGGCGGCTGGGCCGTCGCTGCAACGGTGATGTCGCTCGAAGGCGTAGTCGAGATCGGCACCGGATTCGGTCTTGCCGGCGGAAGCGAAGGTACCGGCCGCAGCGTGCGCATCGCCGGCAAGGATCAGAGCGCGGGCGCGCTTGCCCACTACGTGCAGCTTGTCTGGGTGATCCCGGAGATGGATGGGCTGTTCACGGGTCCTGCCTCCGAGCGCCGCCGCTTCCTCGACCGGCTGATGCTCGCCATCGATCCAAAGATGAGCGGCCCGCGTGGGCGTTACGACCGCGCCATGCGCCAACGGAACCGCCTGTTCCAGATGCGCGAGGGATCGCCGTCATTGTTCGCCGGCCTCGAGGAGCAGATGGCGGAGGCGGGAGTCGCCATCGCTGCGGCGCGGCTCGATGCGGTGGCGAGGCTCTCGGCGCTGATCCAGGCGACACACGAGGCGCGGGGGCCAGGGCCCTTCCCCTTTGCCGTGCTCAGCCTCGAAGGCACGCTCGAGCGTGCCCTGATGGAGCGCCCTGCGGTCGAGGTCGAGGACGACTATGTGAGCCTGCTTTCCGAGACGCGAGAGCGCGACCGGCTCGCCGGACGAGCCCTTGCAGGACCGCATTTGAGCGACCTAATAGTGATTCACGGCCCCCACAATGCCCCCGCAGGCGACTGCTCCTCCGGCGAGCAGAAGGCGCTTCTGCTCGGCCTCGTGCTCGCCAAGGCGAGGCTGATCCGCGAGCTTTCCGGCGCCGCTCCCCTCGTCCTTTTCGACGAGGTCGCGGCCCATCTCGATGGTTCCCGCAGAGAGGCCCTTTTTGACGAGATTCTGGACCTCGAAGCGCAGGCCTGGATGACCGGAACCGACCGGCAAACCTTCAATTCTTTAGCGTCGCAGGCCCAAATCTTGGCGGTGAATCGGGGTACAATAATCCCTTGATCCGGACCCCTCGTTGGGGGCGGTCCAAGGCCATGAGAATTGACGTTCAGGAACCCTATGAAACGAGCCTCAGAGAAGAAAGAAGCCGCGGCCTCTGACTACGGCGCAGAGTCGATCAAGGTGCTGAAAGGCCTCGATGCGGTGCGCAAGCGGCCAGGCATGTATATCGGCGACACCGACGACGGGTCCGGTCTCCACCACATGGTCTATGAGGTGGTCGACAACGCCATCGACGAGGCGCTTGCCGGCTATTGCGACGAGATTCAAGTGACGCTCAACGCCGACGGCTCGGCCACGGTGGTGGATAACGGCCGCGGCATCCCGACCGAGATCCACAGAGGCGAAGGCGTGTCGGCCGCAGAGGTCATCATGACCCAGCTTCATGCCGGCGGGAAGTTCGACCAGAATTCCTACAAGGTGTCGGGCGGACTGCATGGCGTCGGCGTGTCGGTGGTGAATGCATTGTCGTCGAGGCTCGACCTCACCATCTGGCGCGACGGCAAGGAGCATTTCATGCGCTTTGCCCACGGCGTGCCCGAGGCGCCGCTCGCCGAGATCGGGCCGGCGACGAGGACCGGCACGCGCGTCACCTTCGTGCCCTCGACCAAGACCTTCACCATGGTCGAGTTCGACTACGCGACGCTCGAGCACCGCTTGCGCGAGCTTGCGTTCTTGAATTCAGGCGTGCGCATCATGCTCTCCGACCATCGCGGCGTCGAGCCGAAGACCGAGGAGATGCGCTATGAGGGCGGCTTGCGCGCCTTCGTGCGTTTCCTCGACCGCACCAAGCATCCGCTGATCCCAGAGCCGATCGTGGTGGAGAAGGAACAGGACCGCATCGTGGTCGAGGCGGCGTTGTGGTGGAACGACAGCTACCACGAGAACGTGCTCTGCTTCACCAACAACATCCCGCAGCGCGACGGCGGCACGCATCTCGCCGGCTTGCGCTCGGCGCTGACCCGCACCGTGAACACCTACGCCGCCGAATCCGGCATCGCCAAGAGGGAGAAGGTGGCGCTGACCGGCGACGACGCGCGCGAGGGGCTCACTTGCGTGCTGTCGGTCAAGGTGCCTGATCCGAAGTTCTCCAGCCAGACCAAGGACAAGCTCGTCTCCTCCGAGGTGCGCCCGGTGGTGGAAGGCGTCATGGCTGCGGCCTTGTCGCAATGGTTCGAGGAGAATCCCGGCGAGGCGCGCGCCGTGGTGCAGAAGATCGTCGAGGCCGCCGCGGCGCGCGAGGCTGCGCGGAAAGCCCGCGAGCTGACGCGGCGCAAGGGCGCGCTCGACATATCGTCGCTGCCAGGCAAGCTCGCCGACTGCCAGGAGCGCGACCCTGCCAAGTCCGAGCTGTTCCTGGTCGAGGGCGATAGCGCTGGAGGCTCGGCCAAGCAGGCGCGCGACCGCGCCTTTCAGGCGGTGCTGCCGCTACGCGGCAAGATCCTCAACGTGGAGCGCGCGCGCTTCGACAAGATGCTGTCGAGCCAGGAGATCGGCACGCTGATCACCGCGCTCGGCACCGGCATCGGCCGCGACGATTTCGATCTCGCCAAGCTCCGCTACCACAAGGTCATCATCATGACCGACGCCGATGTCGACGGCGCCCATATCCGCACGCTGCTGCTCACCTTCTTCTACCGGCAGATGCCGCAGCTGGTGGAGGCCGGAAACCTCTTCATCGCCCAGCCGCCGCTCTACAAGGTGAAGCGCGGAAGCCAGGAGCGCTACCTGAAGAATGAGACGGCGCTCGAAGACTATCTCGTCGGCGAAGGGCTCGAGGATACCGTGCTCGTTTCCGGCGGCGGCGCCACGCGCGCCGGCGCCGACTTGCGCGACATCGTGGAGACCGCGCGCAAGCTCACCGGCATTCTCAAGGGCCTGCACAGCCGCTATCCGCGCTTCATCATCGAGCAGGCTGCGATCGCCGGCGCGCTCAGCCCGAAGGTTCTGAAGGACGGCAAGCATTCGCAGGCCGCGGCCGGATATATCGCCAAGCGCCTCGATGCGCTCGCCGAGGATACCGAGCGCGGCTGGCACGGCGAGGCGCTTCCCGAAGGCGGTTTGCGCTTCTGGCGCGAGCTTCGCGGCGTGATGGAATCGCATCTCGTGGATGGGCCGTTCATCGCTTCGGCCGACGCGCTCAAGCTCGACCACTATGCCGAGCATCTCCAGGAGGTCTACGCCAAGCCAGCCACGCTGAAGCGCAAGGACATGTCCACCGTGGTGCACGGGCCCTCGGACCTGCTCGACGCGGTGATGGCGGCGGGGCGCAAGGGACTTACGCTCCAGCGCTATAAGGGCTTGGGCGAGATGAACCCGGAGCAGCTGTGGGAGACCACGCTCGACCTCGAAGGCCGTACCATCCTGCAGGTGAAGGTCGGCGAGCTCGACGAGGCCGACGAGATCTTCTCGCGGCTGATGGGCGACGTGGTCGAGCCGCGCCGCGAATTCATCCAGGCCAACGCGCTACAGGTGGCGAACCTGGATGTGTTAGCCTGCCCGCCCCTTCCCTTAACCCCGGGTCAACGCGAAGCGGCTAGCCTCTTGGCGCCAAGGCTCGTGGGGCACGCTCTCTCCCCGCGATCGTCGGACGTCATTGGGGCCAGAGATCCATGCCAGCGCGGCGGAAGCCCAAGCCTGCGCCAAAGGGGAAAGAGCGTGTCGAGCCGCATTTCGGCGGCGGCAAGCGTGCGCCTGCGCGGAAACCCCGCAAGACCGCGCGCCGCAGCGCAAGCGCGAGCCCCGTTCGCCGCGCTCTGCTCCGCGGCCTCTTCACCACCTTGGCGTTGATCGCGCTTATTATCGTCGGCGGCTTCCTCTATTTCGTCGCGCGCCTGCCGGACCCGATCCTGCTCACCCTCGACGACCGGCCGCCCAACCTCACCGTGCTTGCCTCCGACGGCACCGTGCTCGCCGAGCGCGGGCTTCGCCGAGGCTATGTGCGGCTCGACCGGCTGCCGGCCTATCTGCCACGCGCGGTGATCGCCACCGAAGACCGCCGCTTCTACAATCATCTCGGCGTCGATCCGATCGGCCTCGTGCGCGCCAGCGTCCGCAATCTGGCGGCTGGCACCGTGGTGCAAGGCGGCTCGACCATCACCCAGCAGCTCGCCAAGAATCTGTTCCTGAGCCCGGATCGCACCATGGCGCGGAAGCTCGAAGAGGCCATCTACGCCATCTGGCTCGAGCGGCGCTTCACCAAGGACGAGATCCTCGAGCTTTACCTGAACCGGGTCTATTTCGGCGGCGGCACCTACGGGGTAGAGGCCGCGGCTCGGCGCTATTTCGGACGCTCGTCGCGGTCGGTGACGCTCACGCAAGCGGCACTGCTCGCCGGCCTGCTCAAGGCGCCGTCGCGTTACGCGCCAACGCGCAATGTCGAGCTGGCAAGCGCCCGCGTGGACGTGGTGCTCGACAACATGGTCGACGCCGGATTCCTCACGAGCGCAGAGGCGAGCGCCGCGGCAGCGCAGCCCTTGCGGCTCCGCACCTTCGGCGACGAGACGGGATTTCCCTATGCCGTCGATTGGGTGGCGGAGACGCTGCCCGATTTCGTCGGCAGCAACGAAGGCGATCTGGTGGTCGAGACGACGATCGATGCAAACCTCCAGCGCGCGGCGCAGACAACGCTCCGCCAGACGCTCGACGCCGAAGGCAAGGACCTCGACGTGAGCGAAGGCGCCGTGGTGGTGCTCGACACCGCGGGCGGCATCAAAGCGTTGATCGGCGGCCGCTCCTACCGCACAAGCCCCTTCGACCGGGCGGTGAAGGCGCTCAGGCAGCCTGGCTCGGCCTTCAAGCCCTTCGTCTATCTCACCGCGCTCGAAAGCGGCTATACGCCGGACTCGGTCGCTTATGACTCGCCGGTGAGTGTGGACGGCTGGACGCCCAAGAATCACAACGGCACCTATCGCGGCGCGGTGACGCTTCGCGACAGCTTCGCCCAGTCCATCAATACGGTTGCGGCGAAGCTCGCCGACGATGTCGGCCGCGCAAGAGTGATCGGCACGGCGCGGCGGCTCGGCATTCATTCGGAACTGCACGACAACCCGTCGATCGCACTCGGCACCGCCGAGGTCACGCTGCTCGAGCTCGTCGCGGCGTATGTTCCCTTCGCCAATGGCGGGGACGGGGTGACCCCACACATCATCGCCCGCGTGCGGAACGGCGACGGCAAGCTCATCTATGAGTGGAAGGGCTCGAAGCTCGGCCGCGTCGTGGATGAGCCTTACGTCGCGGAAATGAACGACATGATGAACGCGACGCTGGTGAGCGGCACTGGCAGGCAGGCTGCGCTGCCGGACCAAATCGCCGGCGGCAAGACCGGCACGAGCCAAAGCTCGCGCGATGCCTGGTTCGTCGGCTACACCGCCCGCTACGCCGCAGGCGTGTGGGTCGGCAATGACGACGGCTCGAAGATGCGCAACGTCACCGGCGGCACGCTGCCGGCGCGGCTGTGGCACGACATCATGGCCTACGCCCATGACGGCAAGCAGCCTCTGTCGCTGCCCGGCACGCACTCACCCTGGCTCGAACAGGCTGCATCGCGCGTTTGGGGCGAGCCGGCTGAGAGGAGCAACGAGCCGCTCTACCGCCGCATGTTGGGAATTCTCTCCGGCGGTTAGCTACTCGATGCTGCGCTTGGGCGAACGGCCATTGGTGGACCGGAGCATCCCTTCCGAGCCGTAGCGATGCAGGCTCGCGCCGTGCTTGCGCAGCCAAGTTCTCGCTTCCTCGTGGCGCGGCATGGTGCGCTCGACCAGGTTCCAGAAGCGCGGCCCGTGATTCATATGGCCGAGATGGGCGACCTCATGCGCGGCGAGATAGTCGAGCACGAAGGGCGGCGCGAGCACGAGCCTCCAGGAGAAGGAGAGCGCACCTGACGTCGAGCACGACCCCCAGCGCGTGGTCTGATCGCGGACGACGATGCGGGCAGGCGTGAGGTCGAGGCGGTCGGCGTGCACCGCGACGCGCGCGTTCAGATCGAGATTCGCCTGCCGCTTCATCCAGTCGAGCATGCGCCGCGGCGCGTGCTCGGCCTCTCCCGCGACGACGAGACGCGGCAGCCTGCGGATCGGCAGGCGCGCGCCTTGCGGCCAGGCGGGCGCGACCTTGGAATCGTCGGCGGCTTCCAGCCACACCACGCCGCGCTGCCGCACCGGTCCGGCGAAGCGGATCAGATGCGCATATCCACGCAGCGGCACGATGGCGCCATGAGTGAAGGGCACAGGCTCCGAGAGACCGGCGACGCGCTCTTTCAGCCAATCGAGATGGCGCGACAGGAATTCGTCCGCGTCGGCGAAGCTCGAATAGACCGGCATGGTCAGGATGGCGCCGCGGCGGGCTTCGCTCACCTGCAGGCTGAAGCGCCGTGCGCGCGTGCTGCGGCGGAGCAGAAGGGGAAGCTCTAAGCCCTTGACCTTAACCTCAATGGTTTCGCCGTTGCCCGGCCTCAGCCGCCTAAGCATCACACATACGCTCCCTGCGCCGGTCGATTTTCGCCTCAATTCGGCGACGCTACGATAACACAGGCTTCAGGGAAGAGAGTGCCTAAGCTTTAGGACATTCGGCTGAAAGACCGGGCCAACAGCCCCTTACGGCGCTGATGCGTAGCGATGAAGTCATTGATTTTAGGGACGATTTCCGCGCGGAAGCGAGACCCGTTGAACACGCCATAGTGACCGGCGCCAGGCTGGAGATGATGGCGCTTCATCGAGGCCGGAAGGTTCTTGCATAAATTGTGGGCAGCGTAGGTCTGCCCGATCCCGGAGATGTCGTCCTTCTCGCCCTCGACGGTCATCAGGGCCACGCGGCGGATAGCTCCTGGATCGACCCGGCGGTTACGATGGATCATCTCTCCCTTGGGCAGGGCATGCCGGAGGAAGACGGTGTCGATGGTCTGCAAATAATACTCGGCCGTGAGATCCATGACGGCAAGAAACTCATCATAGAACTCGCGATGCTTGTCGGCCGAATCGCCGTCGCCTCTCACCAGATTGTGGAATAGCTCGCGGTGCGCGGTGATATGGCGGTCGAGATTCATGCCCATGAACCCGCTCAACTGCAGAAATCCGGGATAAACGTGGCGCATCATGCCTGGATGCGGCCACGGAACCTGGGTAATGACGTTCCTCTCGAACCATTCGACGCTGCGGCCCTCGGCAAAGCAGTTTACCTCGGTCGGGCTTATCCTCGTATCGATCGGGCCTGCCATCAGGATCATGGAGCGCGGAACCGCGCGGTCGCGCATAGCCTCGAGCAGGGACACGGCGGCGAACACCGGCACGGTCGGCTGGCAAACTGCCATCACATGCACGTCGCCCTGGAAATGCCGTATAAATTCAATGATGTAATCGACGTAGTCGTCGAGATCGAAGGGCCCTGCGGACCTCGGCACGCGGCGCGCATCGCGCCACTCGGTGACGTAGACCTCGTGGTCCGGAAGCATGTCGCCCACCGTGCCGCGCAGAAGCGTCGGGTAATGACCGGCCATGGGCGCCACGATCAGCACTTTTGAGTCCTTGCCGCGGCGCGCAAGCGGAAGGTCCCGCTCGAAATAAACGAGATTGCAGAAGGGCTTGGCGATGATCCGGCGCGTGCGCACGGCGACCTCGCGGCCGTCCACGGACGTGGTGCGGATATCCCAAGCTGGCTTGCGGTAACGCCGCGTGGTGCGCTCGAACAGCTCAAGAGCAGCCGCAGCGCCCCGGCCGAGCGGCGTGTGATACGCCGGATTCAGCGGGTTGCGAAACAGCAGCCGGTAAGCCTCGGCCGCCGCCCGGGCTGGTCTCAAGGCGGCCTGATTGAGTTCGTACAAATGGTAAAGCATGGATCGACCTCCCGCTCTCCTAGGGTGCAGCAATTAATGCTGCATCGCAAACTGAAATGGTGATTCTATGTTGCGGCGCAATGACAAAAGGCCGCGGTGCGACGATCAGGGCCGCTTAACTATAGAATTTTATTGAGCTTTTCCGCCAATTCGTCGGCGCCGGTGCCATAGGAAAAGTGCGTCACATACTTTCCTTCGGGGTCCATGAGGTAGACCAGAGCCGAGTGATCGACGCTGTAGTCGCCGGCTGATTCTTTATTCTCAACCTTGGCATACGCGACGCGATACGACCTGGCGGCGGCGGCAATCGCCTCAGGTGACCCGGTCAGCCCCACGAAATTCGGCCCGAAGCTTTTCACATAGTCCGCCATGGCCTGCGGCGTGTCCCGCTCCGGATCGAGGGTGATGAAGACGGGCACGACCTTTTTCCCCTTGCCGCCGAGCTTGTCGAGGGCCTGGGCAATGACCTGGAGCTCGGCAGGGCAGATATCGGGGCAATGGGTGAAGCCGAAGAAGACGAGCATATAGCGCCCGCGGAAGTCGGCGTCGGTGACGGTCTTGCCGTCGGCGCCGACGAGCGAGAACGGGCCGCCGACAAGGGCGGTGCCCGAAGACTGAACCGGTTGCCCGCCACGCGGGGTGGTGACGAGCAGGATCGCGGCGCCCGCGAGCGCACCGATGAGGAAGCCTGCGACGATGAAAGTGATCAGGCGGGCGCGCATCTACTCTCCGAGTTGCACAAGCGTGCCGTTGACCTTCGCGCTTTGCAGGAACCAGCGGAAGGCGAGATAGCCGATGGTGAGGTAGATCGCATTCAGTCCGAGCGCCCACCACAGCTCGTTTGCGTCGAACACGCCGTGCAGCAGGATCGAGCGCATGCCCTCGAACACATGGGTGGGCGGCAGAGCGAGCGCGACCGGCTGGAGCCAGTCCGGTAGCACCGACACAGGGTAATAGACGCAGGAGAGCGGCAGCAGGATGAAGGCAAGCGACCAGGCAAGCTCCTCGGCGCCGAGCCCGTAACGCAGGATCACGCCGGCGGAGAGAAGTCCGAGCGACCAGCTCGTCAGCACGAGCAGTGCGAAGAAGGCGACAAGCGCAAGCCCGAGATCGAGCAGGTTGAAGCCGAAGAAGAAATAGGCTGCGACCGCGACCGGGATCATGCTGACGGCAAGGCGCAACACGCTCCACACGCTCAAGGCGGCGACGAGCTCGAAGGGACGCAGCGGGCTCGTGAGCAAATTGCCGAGATTGCGCGACCACATCTCCTCGATGAAGGTGGTGGAGAAGCCAATCTTGGAGCGGAACAGAATGTCCCACAGCAGCACCGCGCCGATCAGCACGCCGGCGGCCTGCGCGAGCGGGCTCGTGGTGCCGGCGAGATATTTCTGGAGAAAGCCCCAGGTGAGCATCTGGAGGAAGGGCCAGTAGATCAGCTCGAGCAGCCTGATGCCTGAGCTCCGCAACAGGTACATGTAGCGGAGCACCAACGCGCGGATGCGGCGAAGCGAGCCGCCGATACCGAAAGGAGGCAGCAGCACGGCGACGGTGCCGGATCGCGAGGTGACCGCGCTCATGACGCCTTCCTCGCCTGCCCCGCGTCGTCTCTATCCCCGCGCTGGGCGCGGCCGCGCACCACGTCGAGGAACACTTCCTCCAGCGTCTCGCGGCCGTAGGCCTCGATCAGCACCGAAGGCGCATCATCCTCGAGGATGCGGCCTGCATCGAGCAGAATGACGCGATCGGCGAGGCGCTCCACCTCAGCCATGTTGTGCGAGGCGAACAGGATGGTGGCACGACGGCTGTTCGCGTAGTCCTTCAGCTTCTGCCGCACCCAATCGGCGGTGTCGGGGTCGAGCGACGCGGTCGGCTCGTCGAGCAGCAACAGCTCAGGCGAATTGAGCAGGGCCTTGGCGAGACCAACGCGTGTCTTCTGTCCGGCCGAGAGCTTGCCGGTCGCCCGGTCGAGCAGGCCTTCGATCTGCAAATCCTCAGCCAGGAAAGCGATGCGCTCAGCTTCGTTGGCGACGCCATAGAGGCCGGCGTAGACGGTGAGGTTCTGGCGCACAGTGAGGCGCATCGGCAAATCGACGTAAGGGCTCTGGAAGTTGATGCGCTGGGCGACCTGGTAGCGGTTCCGTGCCATGTCGGCGCCGAACACCCTCACCTCGCCGGAGGTCGGCATCACGAGGCCGAGCAGCATAGCGATGGTCGTGGTCTTGCCGGCGCCGTTTCCCCCCAGCAGGGCCACGGTCGAGCGCGGCTTCAACGAAAATGTGATGTCGTTCACGGCAGTGACGGTGCCGTAGACCTTGGTGAGGTCCCTGACGGCAACGGGGACCGTCCCGGCCAAATCCTGCGACGTGGTTACTCTCTCATCCATCCCGTAGCGCCTGCTGCCGCGCTTTGTCCGAATTATGGCCGCGCCGACCATGCTAGACTTCACCTATGAGCGCCATGGACATTAGTCAAACCTCCGTTCAAGCCTCCCCGCGCGCCAAGGTGCACGACCTGCTCCGCCGCGGCGAGAGCCGCTTGCGGCTGCAAACCATCGTCCGCCTGCGCTGGCTCGCGGTTCTAGGCCAGAGCATTACCGTCATCTTCGTCTATTGGATCATGGGCATCGATCTGCCGATCGGCGCCTGTCTTGCGGTGATCTCGCTCTCGGCATGGCTCAACGTCGCGCTCCGCCTCCGCTACCCGGCAAGCCAGCGTCTTCAGAGCCACTACGCCTTTCTGATGCTCGGCTACGACATCCTCCAGCTCGGGGCGCTGCTCTATCTGACCGGCGGCCTGGAAAATCCCTTCGCCTTCCTGCTCATCGCGCCGGTCACGGTGTCGGCCTCGACCTTGGCGCCGAGGGTAACCGTGGCGCTTGGCGGCCTTGCCGTTTTGGTGGCGACACTGCTCACCGAGTTCCATCTGCCGCTTCCCTGGTTTCATCATTCGACCTTCCTCTTGCCGCTGCCTTACGTGTTGGGCATCTGGGCCGCGCTCGTCTCCGGCATCATGTTCATCGGGCTTTATTCCTGGCGCACTGCGGAGGAGGCGCGGCGCATGGCCGAAGCGCTCGCCGCGGCGGAGCTCGTGCTCGCGCGCGAGCAGAAGCTGTCAGCGCTCGACGGACTTGCAGCCGCAGCGGCGCATGGTCTCGGCACGCCGCTCGCCACCATCGCGGTCGTTTCCAAGGAGCTGTTGCGCAACGCCAAGCATTCCGATCCGCATTATGACGATCTCGTGCTGTTGCGCGCCCAGGCCGAGCGCTGCCGCACCATCCTCGGCGAGCTCGCCGGCATGGGGGACCAGCCAGACTTCATCGTCTCGCGCCTCCCCATCAGCCATCTCATCGAGGAATCGGTGTCGCCGCACCGGCTGATCGCGGTGCCGATCGAAGTTGAGGCGGGACCATTGCCGGGGGCAAAGGGCGACAAGCTTGCGCAAGAACCGGTCATGCAGCGCAATCCCGGCGTGATCTACGGCCTCGGCAATCTCGTGGAGAACGCCATCGACTTTGCCAGGAGCAAGGTCGAGGTCAAGGCGCGCTGGTCGGAAGATGAAGTCAGAATCGAGATCGCCGATGACGGCGAGGGCTTCCCACCGAATGTGCTGGAACAGCTCGGCGAGCCCTTCGTCACCACGCGCCCCGGCCATAGCAGCAGTGGCGATCTCGACGAACATGTCGGCATGGGTCTCGGCTTCTTCATCGCCAAGACCCTGCTCGAGCGCTCTGGCGCGAGAATAGAGCTGGCCAATCGCATCCTGCCGCCGGGTGGCGCCGTGGTCACCGTGGTGTGGCCCCGGGCGAGGTTCGAGCAGCCACTGGAAGTGGCCGCTTGGCAGGACGAGCCGGTGGCTTAACCCTAGTTAAGCCCCCTGTGACGCCTTGGCGGCTTGCACAAAGGCAGCGGAGTGCCTAGCTCTCAACTGCGATTTATCTTGTCGATCAAGCCCCGCGACGGCCTGAGGGGTATAGGAGGCTCCATCATGGAAGCTCAGCAGACCTGGCCCATCCCCCAGGACAACACGCTCCTCATCGTCGACGACGACCGCGCCTTCCTGGCGCGGCTCGCCCGCGCCATGGAGACCCGCGGTTTCGAGGTCGAGACCGCGCCGACAGTCCAGGACGGACTTTCCTCCCTTCGCCGCCGCCCGCCGGCCTTTGCCGTGGTCGACATGCGTCTCGACGACGGCAGCGGCATCGACGTGATCGCGGCGCTGAAGGATGTGCGGCCTGAGGCCCGCGCCGTGGTGCTCACCGGCTACGGCAATATCGCCACCGCCGTGACCGCGGTGAAGCTCGGCGCCGTCGATTATCTCGCCAAGCCTGCCGATGCCGACGATGTCTATCAGGCGCTGATCGCGCCTGGCGACGGCAAGGCGCCCCCGCCGGAGAATCCGATGTCGGCGGACCGCGTTCGCTGGGAGCATATCCAGCGCGTCTATGAGCTGTGCAACCGCAATGTCTCGGAGACGGCGCGGCGGCTCAATATGCATCGCCGTACGCTCCAGCGCATCCTCGCCAAGCGCGCCCCGAAGTAATCATCTCCCTCATGCTGAGGAGCGCATCGAAAGATGCGCGTCTCGAAGCATGAGGCCCACCCTTCGAGACGGTCGCTGCGCGACCTCCTCAGGGTGAGGATGGCCTCTTCTTAGATCTCGAACCCACAGCCGGGATCGAGGTGAAGCTGTAGCCTGAGCGCTGCCGCGCGGGCAAAGCACAGCATCATCGCCTTGCGCCGTGCTGCGCCGAGGCGCTCCTCAACCGGCTCGCGCACGAGATGTGCGCCGTAGCGGTCGGCAAGCATCAGCCCGGCGTCATCGGGAATGACCTCGCAAGGGAAGTTTGGCGACACGGCGAAATAGAGCCGGTCGCAATGCGGCCGGTACTCGGTCCATTTGCCGTCGGTCTGAAAGTCGAGCAGGCAGGATTTGATCTCGACGATCCAGATGTCCCCGCCGGGAGACAGACCAACGACATCGGCGCGCCTGCCGTTCGAGAGCGAAAGCTCGGTCACCACCGAATGGCCGAGCGCGCGCAGCGCCCGGCAAACGCCGCGCTGGATCTCGGCGGCAATCGCCGACTGGCGCCCGTCGAAGGCCATGACGGGGTCGCTGTCTTCCAGCAATTTGCGGTTTGAGGAATGGTTGACCATGAGTCGCAGCCTTCACAGGTTTGTGCATGCTCACCCATTCCGCGTTGTGGAACAAGCTGCTAAATCTGACGTTTAAGAGGGCTAAAGAGGACTGCTCGCCTGTTCCTTATGGGCGGTGGTGGAAGCGTTCCCAAAGGAGAGGATCATGAGTGCGAGCGATGCCGTCCTCCGTCACGAGACGTCCCGCACCCATACCCCATCGCTTTACGACCGCCTGAACGCCACCCGCCGCCTCTCCTCGGAACTGGCGCGGCCCTTGAGCGACGAGGACCAGGTCGTCCAGGCCAATGACGACGCAAGCCCAACCAAGTGGCATCTCGCCCACACCACCTGGTTCTTCGAGGCGTTCGTGCTCAAGCCCTTTCTTGAGGGCTACCGCATCTTCGACGAGAGCTTCGAATATTGCTTCAACTCCTATTACGAGAGCGTCGGGGCGCGGCAGCCGCGCGGCAAGCGCGGGCTTTTGACGCGGCCCTCCGCCAACGAGGTGCGCGCCTATCGCGAGCATGTCGACGCGGCACTCGAGCGGCTTTGCGAGCGTGGCCTTGAGCCCTGGGCGGCGGAGCTGATCGAGCTCGGCATCAATCACGAGCAGCAGCATCAGGAGCTTCTGCTTACCGACATATTGAGCCTGTTCGCCAGCGAGCCGCTGAAGCCTGCTTACGCCCGCGCCAACCCCGGCGTTGCGGTGGCCGAGCCGGCGCCGCTCGGCTGGGTGTCCTTCGATGGCGGCATTTTCCCCGTTGGTCATGACGGCGATGGCTTCGCCTATGACAATGAGGGGCCCCTTCATGATGAGTTGATCCGCCCCTTCAAGCTCGCCGATCGCTGCGTCACCAACGCCGAGTGGATCGCCTTCATTCAGGATGGCGGCTATTCCACACCGACGCTATGGCTCGCCGATGGCTGGGCCACGGTGAAGGCACAAGACTGGATTGCTCCGCTCTATTGGGAAGAGGCAGACGGCGGCTTCATGCAGATGAGCCTGCTCGGCTTCAGGCCGCTCGATCCTGCCGCGCCTGTCAGCCATGTCAGCTATTACGAGGCCGATGCCTTTGCCCGCTGGGCAGGCTACCGGCTGCCCTCGGAATTCGAATGGGAGGTGGCAGCGGGCGGTCTTCCGGTGAAGGGCCGCACGCTTGGCGCAAGCCATCTTCGCCCCATGCGCGCCGAGACTGGCGGGCCCGGCCTCAAGCAGATGTTTGGCGATGTGTGGGAGTGGACGGCAAGCGCCTATCTTCCCTACCCCGGCTTCAAGGCGGCGCCTGGCGCGGTCGGCGAGTACAACGGCAAGTTCATGTGCAATCAGTTCGTGCTCCGCGGCGGCTCCTGCGCCACGCCCGAAGGGCACATCCGCAAGACCTACCGCAATTTCTTCTATCCCCATCAGCGCTGGCAGTTCATGGGCTTGCGGCTGGCCGGCGACGCCTGATGGAGAGAGACATCCCGCACACCATCGTCGAAGACCTCGAGCGCTCTTCGGGGCGCCCGTCCCCGAGGCTCGATCCGGCGCGCGCCGATTTCGCCGAGCGCCGTGCTGGCTGGTTTCGCGCGGAAGCCGCGCAGCCTCCCTTGCCGCTTCTTCTACGATGCACGCGGTTCTGTGCTGTTCGAGGAGATCACCCAGCTTCCGGAATACTACCCAACCAGGGCAGAGACTGCGCTGCTCGAGGCCTATGGCGACGAGATCGCCGAGCGCATGGGCGATGCCCGCGTCCTGGTCGAGTTCGGGTCAGGCTCGAGCCGCAAGACGAGCCTCTTGTTGAGCGCGCTCCCCAGCGTCGCGGTCTATGTGCCGATCGACGTCGCCGGCGAGAGTTTGGCGGAAGCGGCGGAGTGGCTGTCTGAGCGGCATGACGGCCTCGCCATCAGGCCGCTCGTCGCCGACTTCACCAAGACCCGCACGCTGCCAATCGTCGCGCGCCGCCCGCGGAAGCTCGGCTTCTTCTCCGGCTCGACCATCGGCAATCTGACCCACGCCGAGGCTATAGGCTTTCTCGCCAACGCAGCGCACCTGCTCGGGCGAGGCGCGTCGTTCCTCATCGGCGTCGACCTCAAGAAGGATCCGGCGATCCTGATCCCGGCCTATAACGACAAGCGCGGCGTGACCGCCGCCTTCAACCTCAATCTGCTCGAGCGCATCAATCGCGAGCTCGATGGCGATATCGATCTCGACAGCTTCGCCCATGACGCCATCTACGACGAGGCTCAACGGCCGCATCGAGATGCATCTCGTGAGCCTTGCGCGTCAGACGGTGCGCGTGTTGGGCCGCGCGTTCAGTTTCGCCAAGGGGGAACGCGTCCACACCGAGAACTCGCACAAATATTCGGTCGAGGAGTTCCAAGCCTTGGCGGCGCGCGCCGGCTGGACCCCCGCCCACGCCTGGACCGACCAGGATCAGCTCTTCAGCCTGCATCTCCTGCGGCTCGATTAAAGCCTGCGCGGTGCCCAGGCACTGCCGATGTCGCATTCAAGCGCGGCGCGATCCCACTTACCAGCAACGGCGGCCGCTTCGTACGTGCTCATCAAAAAGCCCATGAGCAGTCGATCGGGATCGGGGGCTAAGCGCACCACATCGTAAGGCAGGATGTATTCGCGGAGGTCGCTCACTATAGAAGGCTTCTTTCGGGCGAACGGGCGCCGACGAGAAGCCGGGCGGCTCAGGATAAGCGTAGGAGTAAAAGGCGGGGTATTCGACCCCAACACTCCCCGGCCAGAAGCCTGCGCTGCTCACCTCATGCGAATAGGCCTCTTGCGTCACGGGGTCGGGAAGATTGGGCACGCCTCCCGGATGCAGCGGCGCCCGCCGGCCGGAGAAGCGCGTCACCGCCAAGTCGAAGCTTCCCCAGAAGAAATGAACCGGGCTGCACTTGCCGATGAACGATGTACGAAACGCATGCAGCACCCGATTTACTTGCAGCAGGACCCGCCAATGCCGCTCGGCGTAGTCGCGATCGTAGGAATCATGGAGATGATCCTCGCTGAAGCGGATCGCATCGGGAATCTCGTTGGGCAGGTCATTGATGCGGACCTCGACGCCAAGCTCGGCGAGTGACCGCATGAGGTCGGCGTAGAAGTCGGCGACGGAGCGCGGGAAGAGTCCGACCTGCTTCTGGCCGCCATCGCTGACCGAGGCCCGCAGCACATGGTCGAGGAAATCGAAATCGAGCTGGAAGGTGCGGTCGCCGAACGGAATTGGCGACGTGGTCAGCCCCCTCGCCGACACATAAAGCACAACGTGCCAGGAATGATTGAGCCAAGGCGTCTGCGCGAGGCGGATCTTGCCCACGATCTGCGTCCAGAGATGCAGCGTCGCATAGGTCTCTTTCCAGGCAGCATAAGGTAATTCCGGCCAGGCAGCTTGGGTCATGGCTGATGCTCCGTACTTGCCTGTCTCACAAGCCTTTCGATTCTAGGTCCCCGTGCGGCACCTTGCCAGCCGGGAAGGTGTTGGGCATGGTGCCGCGGACCAAGCAAGAGGAGAGGTTTCGTGGCTGATCTTGTTTCCGGAAATGCGGCGATCGGCCAGTCCGGCGGCCCGACTGCGGTGATCAACCAGTCGTTGGTTGGCGTCATCGAAGGCTTGAAGACGAGCCTTTGCGCCACCGGCCAGGTGAAACGTGTCCTCGGCATGCGGCACGGCGTGCGCGGGCTGGTGAAAGCCGGCGAGGATGGGCTTGTGGACCTCACTGCCATCCCGGCAGACCGGCTCGAGCGCCTCGCGCGCACGCCGTCGGCGGCGCTCGGCTCCACCCGCGACAAGCCCGACGAGGCCTATTGCCAGAGGATCCTCGACGGCGCCCGCGCCCACGACATCCGCTATTTCTTCTATATCGGCGGCAACGACTCGGCCGACACCTGCCGCATCGTCAGCGAGAAGGCGGCCGCCGCCGGCTACGACCTCCGCTGCTTCCATGTGCCGAAGACCATCGACAACGATCTCCTGGAGAACGATCACACGCCGGGATTTCCCTCCGCCGCGCGCTACGTCACGCTCGCGCTGATGGGCGACGCGCTCGACAATGCGAGCCTCGGCGGCATCAAGATCAACGTGATCATGGGGCGGAACGCCGGCTTCCTTACTGCCGCTGCCTCGCTCGCCCGCGGCGCCGCGAGCAATGGCGCGAGCCCTGCCGACCGCGCTCCTCCGCATCTCATCTATCTGCCGGAGGTGCCCTTCTCGACCGACGCCTTCCTCGCCGATGTCGAATCCGTCTACGCCAAGCTCGGGCGCTGCCAGATCGCGGTCTGCGAAGGCATCCGCGACGACAAGGGCGAGGAGATCGGGCCGAAGCTGATGCGCGGACCAGGCGAGGTCGACGCCCACGGCAACGTGCAGCTCTCTGGCTCCGGCGCGCTCGGCGACGGGCTCGCGGATCTCGTGAAGACGGGCTTGACCCCGAAGGGCGGCAAGGCGCCCCGCGTGCGCGCCGACACCTTCGGCTATATCCAGCGCTGCTGGCCGCACCCCTCGTCCGTCGATGCGGAAGAGGCCCGAGCCGTCGGCCGCTACGCCGCCGAGCTTGCCGCAAAGGGCGACAGGAGCGCCTCGGTGATCATCCTCCGCACCAGCAACGCGCCTGACGCCTATCGCAGCGCCGTCGGTCGCGCCGACTTGTCGGCGGTCGCGCGGCGCACCCGCCACGTGCCGCCTGAGTTCATCTCAGGATCGAATGACGTGAGCGCCGCCTTCCACGCCTATTGCCGCCCGCTGGTCGGCGAGTTGCCGCAGCTCGAGCGGCTCTGAGACCTAGCCCTCAACCAGCTCAAGCACGTAATTCGGAAGCGCGAAGGCGGCGACATGGACGTCGGGGCGCCAATAGCGCGTGGGGAAGCAGCCGGCTTCGGCGTAGCGATGCTCGATGGCGTTCTCGCGGAGGTGCCGCAAATCGGTGTCGTCGGTCGCCCAGCCATAGGACATCGGGCCGCCGAAATAGCTCGGCGTGGTGGCGAGATAGGCGAAGGCGTCCTGAAACATCTCGCGGAAATAGCCGACGCTTTGCTTGAGCTCGCCGGCTTGCAGGAAGGGAATGCCGTTCTGGGTGACGAGGACGCCGCCGTCGGCCAGCGCGCGGCGGCAATCGGCGTAGAACTCGCGCGTGAACAACACGGCGCCGGGGCCGATCGGATCGGTGGAGTCCACCATGATCACGTCGAAGCGCTCTTCGGTCTCGGCCACGAACTTGGTGCCGTCGGCGATGACGATGCGCGTGCGCGGGTCGTCATAGGCGCCGGCGGATATTTCCGGGAAATGCTCGCGGCAGAGGTCGATGACGCCGCGATCGATCTCGCACAGCGTCACCGATTCAAGCTCGGGATGCTTGAGCGCCTCGCGCAAGACCCCGCCGTCGCCGCCGCCGATGATGAGCGCCTTCTCCGCCCGCCCATGGGCGAACAGCGGCACGTGGCTCATCATCTCGTGATAGACGAACTCGTCCTTGGTCGACAGCTGCACCACACCATCGAGCATCATCACGCGCCCGAAATCGGGCGTCTCGAAGATGATCAGATGCTGAAGCTCGGTCTGGCTGTCGAAGAGGACTCGGTCGGCTCTCAGGCGTGCGCGGAAACCGCGATGCAGCGTTTCTTCGACCCAGCGTTCCATCTCTGCATTTCCTTGCCGCGCAAATGTTCCTTCACCAGCACCTTGCCGGGCGTAAACGCCTCCTTGAGGACGTCGATGGCAAGGCGCGGATTGGTCTCTCCGCACATGAACACATCGAGCGCGGCATAGCCGTATTCCGGCCAGCTATGGATCGAGATATGCGATTCGGCAAGCACCGCCACGCCCGACACGCCGCCATTCGGCGTGAAGTGGTGGAGGTGAATGTGCAGGAGCGTCGCTCCGGCGACCTCGACGCAACGTCGAAGCGTAGCTTCGATGTGCTCTAGGTCGTCGAGCCGTTCCGCCCGAACCAGGTCGATGATGAGATGAGTGCCCGCGTAACGGACCCCGTCTCGCTCACAGAAAAAATCCTTGCGCTCGTCCTCTCGCGAGGGGTGGCACTGAGATTGCTTTTCTTCCGTTTGGGCGGTGCTTGAACCATGATCCAAGTCCATCCCCAATTGGAAGAGGGCGTCATCGGACATGGCGTCCTCCCTCCAACCAGCAGATGTTCAAGTTAAACGACGCGCTATGTACACCCATGCAGCAGCGATGCAAGAAGTTTTTGGCCCTTCGGGGCCGAAGGGCCTAATAAAACTGTCTGGAGCTCCTCCAGAGAGGAATCCGATCGCCGCCAAGCGCGCCGGCGGAGCGAAGCGAAGATGCGTCCGAGGTGCGAAAGCGAGGCTCGTTCGATGCAGTTGCTCAGACTGAGGCGCGCCTTCCTGTCTCTCGCTCTGCTCGGCGGACTCGGACTGCTCGCGGCGCCGCTGGACGCGGCGAGAGCGGCGGAAGAGCTGCCGCGGCTTGGCGTCACACTTCCCGCAACCTCGGTCTCGGGCCTCTCCTCCGGCGCCTACATGGCAGGACAGATCGAGCTTGCCCACTCGAAGGACATCGTCGGTGCTGGCGTCGTCGCCGGCGGTCCCTTCGCCTGCGCCGAGACAGCGTCGGGCCAGCTTTTCCCCTATTGGCCGATCGTCATGTGGCAGAACGCCTCGCAAGCCGCGAACGCCTGCATGAAGGTGTCTTGGGGCGTGCCCGATGCCGAGAAGCTTGCCAAGCGCGCCAAGGAGCTTGCCGAGGATGGCAAGATCGACGACCTCTCGGGCCTAGCCGACGACAAGGTCTATCTCTTCTCCGGCGATGAGGATCAGACCGTGGAGCGTCCCGTGGTCGAGGCTGCCAAGCGCTTCTACGCCGCGGCTGGCGTGCCGGAGGGGAGTGTGACATTTGTCGAAAGGAAAGGCGGCCACGCCTTTATCACCGAGACCGAGGGCACGGCCTGCGGCCTGTCCGAGCAGCCTTACGTCAGCGATTGCGATTACGACCAGGCGAAGGCGATCCTTGAATGGATCTACGGGGCTCCGCTCGCCGATCCGTCCCCAAGCCCGACCGGTAAGTTCATCATTTTCGACCAATCCTCCTTCGCTGACGGTGTCGCCAACGGGCTTGCCGCCGAGGGCGTCGTCTATGTGCCCGCGGCTTGCGAGACCAATAGAGGCTGCCGGCTGCATATTGCGCTACACGGCTGCGAGCAGGCGCGGGAGAGCGTTGGCGACGCGTTTATCAAGGAGAGCGGCTTTGCCCGCTATGCCGACACCAACCGGCTCGTGATCCTTTTTCCGCAGATTGCGGGGAGCGTGGTCAATCCGCATGGCTGTTGGGACTGGTGGGGCTATAGCGATATCGACTATCTCGGCAAGGACGCGCCGCAGATTGCCGCTATCTGGGCCATGGCCGAGCGCCTGGCGGCGCAGCCTTGAGGGGACAGCCATCCATGGAGACCATCAGGCAGGGCAGGCTCTCCCGGCTTGCCAAGCGCCTCTCGCTCGGCCGGCTGTTGCGCTACGGCGCGCTTTGGGCCCGCTACGGCGTCAGGCGCAGCCAGAGCGCGCTCCTCACCCGCAAGTCTCAGGCACCAGGGGCCCGGATCGCGGCTGAAGCGGCAGTTCTGGCGCGCGCGGATCTGGGCGACGCCAAGCGCATGGTGGTGGGGTCCTGGTTTCCCCTCGATCTCGCCAATGCCAGGCTGCACCGGGCGCTGCTCGCAAGCGTCGCCAATGCGCGTCCCGACCTCGGGGTCACGCCTGAGATCCTCGACTGCGTCGAGGGCCTCAAAGCCGCGGACGACCTCACCGCCACAGTCGATGCCATGGCCGAGCAGGGCGCGCCTCCCGCAGACCATCAACACCGCCCTCTACATGCTTCTCCTCCGGCGCCTGCCTGCCCCCTCCGAAATGCCGGTGATCGCCGCGCGTCATCCTCGTCACGCCCTGATCGCGATCCAGTCCGGCGACGAATTTCGGAAGCAAGGCCGCAGGACGGAAGCCGGCTGACCAGGGGACCCGATGCTCTACATCGACGTCGGCAATACGCTCAGGGGCGGCTTGCGCACCGGGATCCAGCGGGTGGTCCGGTCGCTCAGCTATGAGCTTGCCGTCAATTCAGGCGTGGAGACGCGGCTGATCGCTTTCGATGTCGGCGCCGGCCGCTATTTCGCGCTCGCCGATCCAGTCCTGATCCGCTCCGCCGACAGTCTCGGAGACATCGGCCGCGAGGCGCGCGCCTATTTCGATTTCGACGCGTTCGCCAAAGGCGACATTTTCTTCGAGCCGGATTCGAGCTGGACCGAGCCCTTGAACCGCGGCGCGCTGTTCCGCCGGCTGAAGGCCAAGGGCGTGATCGTCGTTGTGCTCAATCACGACGCCGTTCCCATTCTCCTGCCTGAGGTCTGCCATCCGAACACGCTCGTCTCCTTCGCCGAGACGATCGCCGATCACATCCAATATGCCGATTACGCGCTCGCCACCTCGGCACGCGTCGCCCGCGACCTCTGCGCGGTGGCGGAGCGCTTCCTTGGGCGCTCCATGTCGACGCGCGTCATCAAGCTCGGCGCGGATTTCGCCGCGCCCTCGTCCGGCGCCGGCGACGATGAACCCGGCGCGACGCCGTTCCCGGAGCTTTCAGGCCTACGCTACCTCTTGTCGGTTGGGACGATCGAGCCTCGCAAGAACCACGCGCTTCTGCTTCAGGCCTTCGACCGGCTCTCCGCCAAGGACGCTGGGCTCGTCATTGTCGGCCGCAAGGGCTGGATGGCTGATGAAACGCTTGCTTCCCTCACCGGGCATCCAGACTTCGGCAAGCGCGTGTTCTGGCTGACGGCGCTCGACGAGCAGGCCCTGCTTGCCCTCTACCGCAACGCCTATGCCTCGGTGCTTCCCTCGCATTACGAAGGCTACGGGCTGCCGGTGGTCGAGGCGCTGTCGCAAGGATGCGTCACGGTCGCTTCCGATGCAGGCTCCTTGCCCGAGATTGCCGCCGGCCATGCGGTGTTCTTCCGACGCGGCGACGGCGAGGCGCTCTCCTCGATCCTCGACAAGCTCTACGGCGACCCAGACTACTATGCGAGGCTCAAGGCCTCGGCGAAGAGCTTCCGCCCGACGCCTTGGCAGGAGGCCGGCCGCAGCGTCGCCGCGGCGCTCACCGACATCGCCTCTGGCGCGTCGCATGATTTCGGCACGGCCCTGCGCCAGATGGTGTTCTTGTCGGTGCACCCGGAGAGGCTCGATCTGGCGCTGCAATCGGTCCGCGAGAATCTGAAATTCATCGACCGCATCGTGGTTTTGACCAAGCCTGAGGCCAGTGAAGCAATTACGGCGGTTGCGGCGCGGCATTTCCCGCAAGCCGTCATTCTCACCGACGATGCGGTGGCAGGTGCCGGCCTTCCCGCCGATCATCAGGCGCGCAACACGTGGCTCCGCAAGCGCCTCTACGCTCAGCCTGCCATCGAGGCGAACTTCCTCGCCGCTGACGAGGATTCGCTCGCGCTCCGTCCGCTCGATCGCGCCTACTATCAGTCCGGCGCGGCGCATAGCGGCTATTATTTCCAAGAGGACATGGCGACCTGGCTTGCCGGCTCGCCGGCGCCGACAAGCTTCGACCGCGGCATGCGCAATACTTGGCGTGCGCTCTCCGAGGCCGCCTACCCGACCCGCGCCTATGCGAGCCACATGCCGCAGATCGTCAACAAGAGCCTGGTCAACGAGGTCTTCGACCGGTTCGTGACGAGCAGGGACGCGCCCGCCTACGATGAGTGGTCGCTCTACTTCAACGTCGCCGCCCAGCTTTATCCGCAGCATTTCAGAGCAAAGCCCTATGGCGCGCTTGGCTGGCCGATGCGCCCAGGGGACTGGCCGCCGGAGCTCGAGCCGCTCGATCCAGCCTTCGAGAATTACTACTCGCAGAATTATGAGGCGGCCGAGGGTGGCATGTTCGCGGGGCTCAAGCCACTCGGCGATCTCGACGCCAAGACGAATCGCGCGGCTGCGGCACTGAGACAAGCGCGCCGTGCCGAGCTCGAGGGCGGCGGCGCACATGCGCCAAGCCCGCTTGCCCTCATCGTCGCGCGGGATGGACTGAGATTTGTCGGTCCAGGCACCATCCTTGCGGGCAGGAGCAACGTGCGGCGCATTCTCCTCCTCAACGGCGCAGGCGATGTCACTCTCGTGACAGGCAGGCTCGATATGTTCGTCACCGAGCCGCGCGGCACGCCGGTCGGCGGCGAAAGCGTGCGCTTAGGCGAAGTATGCTGGATCCCGCTCTTGCCTCCCGACAAGCCCGGCCTATATGCCATCAGATTCTTCGCTGCGCTCGATTCCGGTGCGCGGCTCGAGGCGCGGGGCCTGTTGACGGTGGTTGCTGACGAGGGGCGCGAGTGACCGAGGTTGACGACATCGCACTGGCCGAAGCGCCGTACGGCTCCGACCTCTATGCCCAGGCTGTAAAGCTCCGCGAGGCGATGCTGCGGAAGCCACTCGGGCTTACCCTCAGCCAGGAAGAGTTGACCGACGATGCGCTGAGGCGGCATTTCTGCGCCCTCACCAATGGGACGGTGGTCGGGTCGGTATCCTTCAAGCCCTTGGGACCGCACACCCTCCAGCTCAAGCAGATGGCGGTGGCCGACGGGCGGCAGGGCGAAGGCGTGGGATCGCGGCTGCTCGCTTTTGCCGAGGCTTGGGCGCGGCGCGGCGGCTATGGCATGATCATCCTCAACGCCCGTATCGGCGTGGAGGATTTCTACAAGCGGCATGGCTACGCGGCAGAAGGCGAGCCCTTCGACGAGAACACCATCCCGCATATCAGGATGACCAAGCGGACCTTAGGAGGAAAACGCATGAGCCTCGAGGTTGGCGACAAGGCGCCGAGTTTCACACTGCCTGCCGATGGCGGCGGCAAGGTCGCGCTCAAGGACCTCAAGGGCAAGAAGGTCGTGCTCTATTTCTATCCAAAGGACGACACCTCTGGCTGCACGGCGGAGGCCTGCGCCTTTCGCGACAATCTCCCCGACTTCTCCAAGGTGAAGGCGGCGATCGTCGGCATCTCGCGCGACTCGGTGGCAAGCCACGACAAGTTCAAGACGAAATACAAGCTCCCCTTCCCGCTCGTCTCCGATGAAGACGGCAAAGTGTGCGAGGCCTACGGCACCTGGGTAGAGAAGAGCATGTATGGACGAAAATACATGGGCATCGACCGCGCGACCTTCCTCATCGACGGGAAGGGCGTGATCCGCGGCATCTGGCGCAAGGTGAAAGTCCCTAGTCACGCCGAAGAGGTGCTGAAGGCCGCGGCGGCGCTTAAATAGCCTTACGCCTGCGGCCGGCTCCGCGCCGAGACCTGTCGCTGCTCCGATGTCGCATGCTCTCCCCTCGCAGCCGCACAAGGTCTAAGTTCCTCATGTGACCGATCCTGCGGAAAAGACCGTGCTTGTCCTCCAAGGCGGCGGGGCGCTTGGAGCCTATCAGGCAGGCGCCTACGAGGCGCTCTGTGAGGCCGGACACGCGCCGAGCTGGGTCGCAGGCATCTCCATCGGCTCGGTCAACGCCGCCATCATCGCCGGCAATGCTCCAGAGAAGCGCGCCGAGCGCTTGCGCGAATTCTGGGAGCGCGTTTCGGGCTGGCTGCTGGGGCGGCCGCTCGCCAATGACGACAATTCGCGGCGGATTTTTAACGAGACGAGCGCGGCGCTAGCTGCAACAGCGGCGTGCCGGGGTTCTTCGAGCCGCGCGTGCCGCCCGCCAGTGTTGATGCCGCAAGGCACGCCGGAAGCCATCAGCGTCTACGACACCGTCGCCGCTCCGCGCCACGCTGCTCGAACTCGTCGATTTCGATCTTCTGAATTCCGGCCCGGTGCGGGTGAGCCTCGGCGCGGTGCAGGTCAAGACCGGCAACATGAAATATTTCGATACGGCGCGCGGCCACACCATCGGCCCGGAGCATGTCATGGCGAGCGGCGCGCTGCCGCCGGGCTTTCCACCCATCGAAATCGACGACGAGCTTTATTGGGACGGCGGTCTTGTCTCCAACACACCGCTGCAATTCGTGCTCGAAGAAGAGCGGCCCGCGCGAAGACATGGTCATCTTCCAGATCGATTTTTCAGCGCCAAGGGACCCAGTGCCGCAGAACCTGTTCGAGATCGCCCAGCGGGAGAAGGAGATCCGCTATTCGAGCCGCACGCGCCTCAACACCGATATCTTCTGCGAGCTCCAGGCTATTCGTAGAGCCGTGCGCCATTTGCGACCGACGCTATCGGAGCAGCTCGCCAGCAACGCCGATTGGCAGCTGCTCGACCGCCTGAGCTGCGATGCGGCCATCACCATCGTGCAGCTCATTCACCGGCGCGCGGCCTATTGGACCCAATCCAACGACTATGAATTTTCGCGCTTCACCATGGAGGAGCATTGGACGTCGGGGCGAGCCGATGTCGAGCGCACGCTTAACCATCCCGAGTGGAAGAGCCGTACGCGTCCGGAGGAAGGGGTGAAGGTGCTCGATCTCACGCGCGATCTCGATATGCAAGCTCAAGGACGCTCTTTATGAAGATCGACGACGTCAAAGCCCGCGCCTTCGCCATGCCGCTGACGAGTCCGGCCTTTCCGCCGGGCCCCTATCGTTTCGTCAACCGCGAATATCTCATCATCACCTACCGCACCGACCGGGAGGCGCTGGAAAAAGTGGTGCCGGAGCCGCTCACTTTCGACGAGCCGATCGTCAAATACGAATTCATCCGCATGCCGGACTCAACCGGCTTCGGCAACTACACGGAGTCAGGCCAGGTCATCCCGGTGACGTTCAACGGCCAAGAGGGCGGCTACACCCACGCCATGTTCCTGAACGACGGGCCGCCGATCTATGGCGGCCGCGAGCTATGGGGATTTCCCAAGAAATATGCGCAGCCCTCCCTCACCGTCGACAAGGACACGCTGATCGGGACGCTCGACTATGGGCCGGTGCGCATCGCCACCGGGACCATGGGCTTCAAGCATAAGGCCCTCGACCTCGAGACGGTGCGCGCAGGCCTCATCAAGCCCAATTATCTGCTCAAGATCATCCCGCATGTCGACGGCAGCCACCGCATCCTCGAGCTTGTCGACTATCGGCTGGAAGACATCGTCATGAAGGGCGCCTGGAGCGGCCCGGCGGCGCTTGAGCTAGAGCCGCACGCCCTTGCACCCATCGCCGACCTTCCGGTGCGCGAGGTCATCTCGGCCACGCATATTGTCGCAGACCTGACCCTCGGCCTCGGGAAAGTCGTTTACGATTATCTCAAGCGTTGAGGAGTGCGCTCCCATGAAGCTCGACGGCAAGGTTGCTCTCATCACCGGTGCCGCGAGCGGCATCGGCCACGGCATCGCCAAGACCTATGTTGGCGAGGGTGCTCGCGTGGTGATCGCCGATCTGAACGCTGCCGGCGCGGCGAAAGCCGCTGAAGAGCTCGGCGGCAAGGAAACGGCGATCGGCATCGCCATGGACGTGACCAAAGAAGACCAGGTCAATGAAGGGGTCGAGCAAACAGTTACGGCGTTCGGCCGGATCGACATCCTCGTGTCCAATGCCGGCATCCAGATCGTGCACCCGATAGAGGAATTCCCCTTCGCCGACTGGAAGAAGATGCTCGCCATCCATCTCGACGGCGCCTTCCTCACCACCAAGGCCTGCGTCAAGCACATGTATCCGCAAAAATCCGGCGCGCTGATCTATATGGGATCGGTGCACAGCCACGAGGCATCGCCGCTGAAGGCCGCCTACGTGGCGGCGAAGCACGGGCTGCTCGGCCTCGCCCGGGTGATGGCCAAGGAAGGTGCCGCGCATAACGTGCGCGCCAATGTGATCTGCCCGGGCTTCGTCAAGACGCCGCTGGTCGAGAAGCAAATCCCGGAGCAGGCCAAGGAGCTCGGCATCAGCGAGGAGCGCGTCATCAAGGAGATCATGCTGGCCGAAACCGTGGACAAGGAATTCACCACTATCGAGGACGTGGCCGACGTCGCCCTGTTCCTTGCCGCCTTCAAGACCAACGCACTCACCGGCCAGTCGATCTGCGTGAGCCATGGCTGGCACATGAGCTAGAAGCCCCGCTCTACAAAATGCTCTTGGCGTAGAGGTCGGTGCGGCGGTCGCGGAAGAAGCCCCACTCGGCGCGGTAACGCTCGATCTCGGCGAGATCGAAGCTCGTGCATCAGCACGCCATCCTGCTCGTCGCCGAAGCTCGCCACCAGCTCACCGGCATGATCGGCGATGAAGGAGTGGCCGTAATAGCTCTGCGTCGCGCCGTCGTTCTGTTCCACGCCGATGCGGTTCGCGGCAACCACCGGCACGGCATTCGACACGGCATGGCCCTGCATCGCGCGCTGCCAGCGCGCATGCGTGTCGAGAGAAAGGTCGTAGGGCTCGGAGCCGATGGCCGTGGGGTAGAGCAGAATCTCCGCGCCCTTCAGCACCATGGCGCGCGCGGCCTCCGGGTACCATTGATCCCAGCAGATGCCGACGCCGATCGTGCCGGCTTTGGTGTTCCACGCTTGGAAGCCGGTGTCGCCGGGGCGGAAGTAATATTTCTCCTGATAGCCCGGGCCGTCGGGGATATGGCTCTTGCGGTAGACGCCGAGGATCTCGCCGTCAGCATCGGCAATCGCCACGCTGTTGTAGTAGCGCGGGCCGTCCTTCTCGAAGAAGGAGATGGGAATGACGAGCTTCAATTCCTTGGCGAGCTTCTGGAGCGCGCGCACCGACGGATGCTCGCTCGCAGGCTTGGCCATCTCGAACCATTTCGGGTCCTGCCGCGTCGGGAAGTAGATGCTCTGGAACAGCTCAGGCGGCAGCACGACTTGGGCGCCGCGCTTGGCAGCCTCGCGGACGAAGCCTTCGATCTTGGCGATGTTGGCCGCCATGTCCGGACCGAACGACGACTGGATGGCGGCGACGGTGATCGTGCGGCTCGCCATCACGCAGGCTCCTGCTGCGTGATGCAATGGAACGAGCCGCCGCCGGCATCGCCGGCGCCGAGCAATCCGCGCGACGGCACGCCGACCACCTGCGGTCCGGGAACACCGCTTGCAGCGCATCGAGCGCGGCGGCCCCGGTCGGCGTTCCATAGAGCGGCATCACCACCACGCCATTGGCGATGACGAAATTGAGATGCGAGGCCGGCGAGATCCCGCCAAGCGCGTTGCGATAGAGGCCGACGCCGGGGATGCGGATCACCTCGAGCTTGCGGCCTTTCGCGTCGGTCGCCTTTTCGAGCGCGCGCGCGATCCCCTCCAAGGTCTCGGCGTTGGGATCGTCGGCGCCGGCCGGCGACTGGCAGACAACGCGGGCAGGCCCGACAAAGCGCACGACATTGTCGATATGCCCATCGGTGTGATCGTTCTTGAGGCCCTCGTCGATCCAGATCACCGTCTTGGCGCCGAACGCCCGGTGAAGCGCCGCCTCCGCTTCAGCCTTCGACCAGCCGTTGCGATTGGCGTTGAGCAGGGTTTGGCAGGTGGCAAGCATGGTGCCCTCGCCGTCATGGTCGACGGCGCCGCCTTCCAAGACAAACTCGAAGCTCAAAATAGGCCAACCAGCGAAGCGGGCGATATCGTCGCCGACCGTCGCGTCGTCGGGTAGATCGAACTTGCCGCCCCAACTGTTGGTCTTGAACCTGAGAGCGACCGGGCCGTCATCTCTCCGCGCGAAGATCGGGCCAGTGTCGCGGAGCCAGATATCGCCGTAGCGCGCCGGAACGAAGTCCGCTGCACGCCCAAGCGCGGCACGAGCGGAGGCTTCAGCCTCGGCGCCATTGACCAAGAGCCGCACGCGGTTTCCGTCCGAAAGCGCGCGCACCATGGCGGCAACGTCGCGCCGCGGCGCTTCCAGATCGCCGTACCAGGCGGCGGGATTGGCCGGCCAGGCGGTCCAGATCGCCTTTTGCGGCGCCCATTCCGGGGCGAGCGAAATCGGCCTGTCGGTCACGGAGATTGTCATGTCGCCCCTTTTATGGGTCGCCGGCTCGGCCAATCAAGCGGCAAGCGCCGAAATAATGGCGGTTTGCCTGCCGGCCCCGGGCGTGGAGTGCGGCGAAGCCGTGATTGGTCGCAATGAACCCGAAGTGGTAGGTTGGCGTTTCGGGGACGGGGCGTACTTGTTCTTGAGGAGGTCAGTATGGCAGCTAACAACATCTTTGGCTCTGATAGCAGCTCCGCCCTTCCCGGCGGCAATGTCGCAAAACCCCTGATCATCGCGCTTCTCGCGCTTTTCGCCTCGCGCTATTTCGGCAAGAAGGGTGCCGACCAGACCGCGTCCGCCGAGCCTCAGCCGGCGCCGCGCATCCCGCAGGCAGACCCGGCCAACGCCGCGCCCGGCGATATCCTCGATGGGCTTGGCGGTCTCATGAAGCAATTCCAGCAAAAGGGCCTCGGCGACACCATCGACAGCTGGGTGAACCGCGGCAAGAACAAGGACATCACCTCGCGGCAAGTGTCGGACGCGCTCGGATCGGACGTCGTCGATCAGCTGTCGCGGCGGACCGGCCTTTCGCGCGACGAGGTGATTTCCGAATTGGCGAAGGTACTGCCGAATGTGGTCGATCGGATGACGCCGGACGGCCGCCTGCCGACGCAACGCGAATTGGAGCGGCTGTGGGGCTAGAGCCCTGAAGCGGCCGCGATCGGAATCGTGACTTCACAGCAGGGAGGGAAGTGGAAATGTCGATTCTAGCCTGGATTGTTTTGGGCCTGATCGCGGGCTTTATCGCGAGCAAGATCTATGTCGGTACCGGTCAGGGCGTTCTCATGGATATCGTGCTCGGCATCGTCGGTGCCGTGGTCGGCGGCTATCTCTTCGATATGCTTGGCTCGACCGGCGTGACCGGGTTCAACATCTGGAGCATGTTGGTGGCGATCATCGGCGCCGTGCTGGTGCTGTGGATCTATCACGCCGTGAGCGGCCGCAGCGCGTAACGCTACGCTGTTAAGCCGAAGGGGCGGTGCACCGGTTGGAGCACCGCCCCTTCTCTTTCACTCCGGCTGAGCCGGAGGCGGGGTATCGTCGCCGGGGCCGTCGGGCCCGTCATCGCCCTTAGGACCGGGACCGTGATGCGGCGGCCCAAATCTCGGTCCGCCGTGGCGCTCGCCGAGCCGCGCTTCGATCTCGGCAACCTTGGCGAGCTGCTCGGGCGTCAGCTTGCTCTTCAGAGCTTCGATCGCCTTGGCAAGGTCTTCAGCGTGACGGCCGCGCTCGATGGCGTTGTTGGCGAGACGCTGCGCGTGCGCGAAGGGCTCGCTCTTGGCGTCCGTGTCGGGCGGCGATTGCCGCCACGGCGGCGTCATGGTCGCGATCAGCGCGTCGGTGAAATCGCGCCAGGCATCGAGCTGATTGGCGCGGATGCCGATCTCGGTCTCCGCCGCGTTCAGCTTCATGGCGAGGCGACCCGGACCGAAACTCCGCCTCGGCGGGCCGTCGCCGGCATGAAATCTCGGTCCGGGTCCCGGCCTGGGAGCATCGCATCTGTCTGGGGGACCAGCATGCGGTGGGGCCGGAGGTGCGGCTTCGGCCATCAGCCGATCGCCGTGTTTCAGTTCTCCCTTGGCGATTTCGGTCATTGCCAGATCTGTCCTGGCCAAGCTCGTCCGGGCCAAATTCGCCTCGGCCAAGTTCGTTCGGGTCATCGGCGCTTCGTGGGCTTGGCCCCATGCCGGGGTCAGCATGTGGACGCTGGCGAAGGCGAGGACGCGGGCAAATTGCGGTAGATAGGTCATGGTTCACCTCGACGTTTATGGTCGCGACGCTAGGCCGGGATCGTGACCTCCCTTGGTCGCGACATGTCGGAGCGTTTCCCGGGATGGCCTATTTGTGTCGAAACATTGCCGGACGGCCCGATCACGCGGTTTCGTTACAAAATTGGCCTCGTTGCAGCCATGCGGCGGCGCTAGAACGCGGGCAGTCTTATGCTCCTTGGCAAGCTCCGATGACCGCACCGCAGCGTATCCTCGTCACCGACGACGATCCCGAGATCCGCAAGCTTCTCGCCCGTTACATCGAGAGCCAGGGGTACACTGTGTCGCTCGCCGCGAACTGCCACGAGCTGCACGAGCGCCTCGCCACGCATCAGGTCGATCTCATCGTGCTCGACGTGATGCTGCCAGACGGCTCGGGCCTCGATCTTTGCCGCGACTTGCGGGCACAGCGCTCGAACGTACCCATCATTCTTCTGACCGCGCTGAAAGAGGATGTCGACCGCATCATCGGGCTTGAGATCGGCGCCGACGACTATCTCGGCAAGCCGTTCAATCCGCGCGAGCTGATCGCGCGCATCAAGGCCGTGCTGCGCCGCCATGGCGAAGCCGCCCCGCAAACCGCCGAAGAGAAGACTTACCGCTTCGCCGGCTTCACCGCCGATCCGCAGACCAGGCGCGTAATCGACCCGGAAGGCTCCGATGTCGTGCTGACCGGTGCCGAGTTCGATCTGCTCAAGACCTTCCTCGACCGGCCGGGACGGGTCCTGTCGCGCGATCAACTGCTCGATCTTACGCGGGGGCGCATGGGCGATGTGTTCGACCGCTCGATCGACGTGCTGATCAGCCGGCTCCGCCGCAAGCTCGGCGACCGCGCCTCCTCGCCGCTGTTCAAGACGGTGCGCAACGGCGGCTACCAATTCGCCGCCCGCGTTGACCTTCAGGACAACGCGACATGAACACGCTCCGCGCCAAGATCGCTCTCCTGCTCGTCGTGGCGATCGTGTCGGTGGTCGGAATTTTGACCTGGGTGATGATCGCCCTGCTCGGCCCGCCGCCGCCGCAGCGCACCACCGAGCCTCTTGGCGGATCAGGTCGAGATGTTCCTGCGGGTGGCTAAGCACGACACGAGCGCGCTCACCCTCGTGCCTGAGCCTTCCGGCGGGGATCCGCGCGAGAATGCCACGGCGCGGCTCAGGACCGAGCTAGCCGAGCGGGGCCTCGATCTTCCCGTCACCATATCGCGAAAGGACTGGAATGCGCCGCTCGTGGTGTCGATCCCCATCGCCGATAAGGGCTGGCTGCTAATGCCCATCGCCGATCTGCCGCCGCAGCGGAAACCCTGGTTCGGGCTGCTCAAATGGCTGGCGCTGATCACTGTCGGGGTATCGGCCATCGCCATCTTCGCCGCTCATCGCATGGTGCAGCCGCTCGTGCTCCTGGAGAACGCCGTCGAATTGGTCGGACCAGACGCCATCCTTCCGCTCTTGCCGGAGAAAGGCCCGGCCGAAGTGCGGGCGACGGCGCGAGCGCTCAATTCCCTCTCATCGCGGCTCCGCAGCGCCATCGAGAGCCGCATGCGGCTGCTCGCCGCCGCCGGTCACGATCTTCGTACGCCGATAACGCGCATGCGTCTGCGCGCTGAGTTCGTGGAAGACGAGGAGGAGCGGAGCCTGTGGCTTACCGATCTCGATGAGCTCGAACGCATCGCCGACAGCGCCATCCTGCTCGTCCGCGAGGAATCGGGCAAAACCTCGCCAGAGATCTTGCGGCTCGACACCCTGGTCAGCGGCATTGCCGGCGAGCTCAAGGACCAGAACTTGGACGTCACGGTGTCGGGCACGCAATCCGTCAGCGTGCGGGCCGGAAAACTCGCGCTCAGTCGTGCCCTGCGCAATCTCATGATCAACGCCGCGACCCATGGCCGGCGGGCGACCGTCAGGGTCGCCAGCGCGGATGGCGCCGATGGCGCGGTGGCGCAGGTGATCATCGAGGATGAGGGCCCGGGTATCCCGCCGGAGCTGCTCTGCCGGGTGTTCGAGCCTTTCTTCCGCGTCGATCCGGGTCGCCGGCAGAACATCGCCGGCGCTGGCTTAGGCCTCACCATCGCGCGCGAGATCGTGCAGCGCGCGGGCGGCGACATCAGGATTTCCAACCGCGACGGTGGAGGCCTCAAACAGGTGGTTGAGCTGGCGCAGGTCGAGGAGCAAGCGGCCGTGAAGGACGCCGCCGAATAGAGTGGCGCACATCGCCGCCTAGCGACGCGAACTGCACGCCTTCAGTTCAGCTAGTCGCGACTACGATCGTCGGTCTTGCAACCATATAAATAGCCAATCATCGCAATTGAAATTAGCGCTAACAACGCAGACATACGCCACACACTCCCCTTACAGACACACGCGATCCGATTAGCCGCAAAACTGGCGCACCCGACAGGATTCGAACCTGTGACCTCTGCCTTCGGAGAACTGAGGTTGCGCCGATCACCAGGGCATTTCCGCATATTTCTTGGGCGAGTAAAAGCAGAACACATTAGAAACGTCCCCTGATTACGCGAACATTCTGCGGACGCTTGCCGATATTCTCGGCAGCCTCGCGCTGATAATCCGGGTGGTGATGCCCATAAACTCGCTGCAAGGTTTCCGTACTCATGGAGAGGAAGCCTGATGCTTGCCATACATCAGTGCCCGCCTGCATGAGCCACGTCGCAGCCGTGTGCCGCAGCGTGTGCGGCGAGACACCTTCGAGCCTCGCGCGTTCGCACGCGGCAGCAAAGCCTTTCTTGATGTCCTTGATGCGCTCGCCGTTGATGTGCAGTACATAGCCCAGATCGGTCCCGCGCTTCCGCGCGCTGCGAAGATGAGGCAAAAGGCGCGGCGGGATCTGGATGATGCCGCGCTTCTTGTTGGTGCGCCTGCGGCCGGCGACCTCGAAATCGATCCTGCCGGCCTCAAGGTCCACTTGCGGCCAGCGCAGCGAAAGGATCGCTTCTTTGCGCCGGCCGGTGTAGAGGCCCAATAAGAATGAACAGTGGCAGGTAGAGCCGCGCCTGCGCGTGTCCGCGCCGCGCGGATCAGGCGAGCGGCTTCCTTCCGGGTCAGCCATCGATCACGCGGCTCGGGGCGTTCTGGAAGCTCCACGGCACGGGGCGCGTGATCCTGCCGCATCTTGTGCGCGTAGTTGATCGCGGCCCGCAGCACGCCCAATTCGCGCCTGACGGTCCCGGTCGAGCGCCCGCGCTTCTCGGCGTAGCGGCCGCAGGTCTGCGGCGTCACATCCGCGACCGTGTTGCCCTCGAAGAAGTCGGTCAGCGCCAGCACCGCATATGCGATGCGCCCCGGTGCCGCGACCTTCGGTCCTCGCTCTTGCAGGTAGTCGATTCAGCACGTCGGTCACGAGGATCGCAGCGGGATCACTCGGGCCGTCCCGCCGTCCTCTGCGTTGGAGCCATTCCGCGAAGACGACTTCAGCCTGTTCGCGGTCTGCCGTGCCAGTGCTGCGCTCGCGGCTGCGGCCGTGCTCGGTCCAGGTGATGTAGAAGCAATTGCGCTTGCTCGAGCCAACGGAGACGCGGTCCTTGGTTTCGTCTTGGCATGGCGTGACCTTCCTTGCCTCAAGAAAGCGCGCGAATGCGCCCGTCGGAACATGTACGCGGCAACCGATCCAGACGTGCTCAAGCTGGCGCGTCTTGATGAGATGACGGATTTGCCGCTCGGTCAGGCCCACACGCTCGGCGAGTTGCTTAGGCGTCTCTAGACACTCGTTCATGCAGGCATCCCCCAACCAGCGATTAGTAGACCACGTCATCGCCGCTTGTTCCGTTCTTTAAACGAGGTCCTTTTGTTTTGCTGGTTGTCGGGCGATTAATGACTTGGTGAGAGCGCACGCAGCTCTCTAGCCACGAGTAAAGATCGATCTTTGCGTAGGCAACGGGCCTCGCTGCAATCTTGATGAAGGGTGGGCCCTCCCCAGTCATGCGGAGCTGAGCTCAGGCGGCTCTTAGAGATAGCGATATAACGGGCTGCCTGTGGGGTGCGCATGCATGCGCGAACTAGTGCGTCTACCATCCGATTAGCTCCTCTCGAATGGTCAGCAATCTATGGATATTCCTTTGAGTCGCAATAGCCCCAATTTCTGTGTCCACACAGGGCATTGGCCCTTTTGTTCCTTCGCGGCGATGCACCGAGCTGCCGCCCGCGCGCGCGCGCGCCCGGGAATCGGCATCAGCAGAAAGCACTTTCTAAAGGTCCATTTCTGCACTCCGCGACCAATCGTGGCCGAGTAGGCGCAGTCCCTCCCATTAGCTTTGGGCTTTCTTCATATCGCTTAATGCCCGCGCCATTAGCCGCCCAAACTCCTGCGTCTGCTCGGCATACCACTTCATCTGGGATTGCACGTATCGCGTCTGCAAGTCGATCAATTCGTGGAGATCCTTGGCCTGAGCCACGTCCTTCGCCAATTTGAAAGCGGCATCGGCGTTCTCATTTGCAAGTTTCACAGCGTGCTCCTGGACTTGACGAAATCCGGGTGCAACTACGTCGGACGAAGCCGATGACCAAGCGGCCATGGTTTGCCCGACACCATCCATGAACTGAACGTAGAGCTGCCGCGCGCGCTCGACATTTTCCTCGGCAAGTTGACGCAACTCTTGGGGAATTTCAAACTTCTGATCTTGGGGCATGACATCTCCTAATGAACGTTGGGTACGAGCCGAGCTGAGTAATGTCGGACCGAGGCTGCCGGGCAAGCCTAATGTCCATCCGTCAAGCCGTCCATGACGCTAAGCCCGGCTGAGCGCCCTATAGACCGAAGCCTTGCTGAGGCCCGTCTGACGCATGATCTCGGGGACAGTCTCAGAGCGCCGCAGCTTCCGAATGTCCTTCATCATCTTCTCGGTGAGTTTGGGCTGAACCCCGAAGCGAACGCCTCGCTCCTTCGCCTTGGCGATGCCATCAAGCTGCCGCTCGCGCCGAATGTCGTTCTCGAACTCGGCGATAAGCGCCAATATGCCCATCACCAGCTTGCCGGTGCGCGAGGTGGTGTCGATGCTTGGATCGTCGATCACTTTGAACTCGACGCCCTTGGCTTGGAGCTGGGCGACGATGTTGTAGAGATCTACTGTGGACCGCGCCAAGCGGTCGAGCTTGCTCACCAACAGCGTGTCACCTTTGCGGACGTATCCAAGGCAGCGTTGCAGCTCTGGGCGTCCGCGATCAGTGCCGCTGCGCTTTTCCTTGAAGATGTTCTCAGGCTTGCAGCCAGCCCCCCTCCTCGCTAGTCAGGGCTTGATCTACATGACTAAACAAGGCAATCGCGAAATGGAATCGCTAGATAGAAAAATGCGGGCAAGAGCAGACGAGTTCGCACGGCGCAGAGCTGCCAATCGGGCTCAATGGAAACGAGCTTGGACGTGGATCGTCGGATCGGTGTTGATGATTGTAATCGTTCTCGCCGGCTACCGCTTAGTTCAGACACGACAGCACTTGGAGACAAAGCAGAGCGAACTTGAGAACGCTAAGCGGGTGGCAGATCAGGCAAAAGCGCAGGCTGCGGAGTTCGCGAAACGGAATGCCAGTCTCAACTCAGAGCTGGAGAAAGGAAACGCTCAACGCAGTGAGCTTCTGACCAAGTTGGATCAGGCCACGTCGGAGATCAAGTCAGCCCAATCCCAGCTTGAGGACAAGCAGTCTCGCCTCGGAGGCATGCAGAGCGAACTTGAGAACGCTAAGCGGGTGGCAGATCAGGCAAAAGCGCAGGCTGCAGAGCTCGCGAAACGGAATGCCAGTCTCAACTCAGAGCTGGAGAAAGGAAATGCTCGACGCAGTGAGCTTCTGACCAAGTTGGATCAGGCCACGTCGGAGATCAAGTCAGCCCAATCCCAGCTTGAGGACAAGCAGTCTCGCCTCGGAGGCATGCAGAGCGAACTTGAGAACGCTAAGCGGGTGGCAGATCAGGCAAAAGCGCAAGCCACAGAGTTCGCGAAACGGAATGCCAGTCTCAACTCAGAGCTGGAGAAAAGAAATTCTCAACGCAGTGAGCTTCTGACCAAGTTGGATCAGGCCACGTCGGAGATCAAGTCAGCCCAATCCCAGCTTGAGGACAAGCAGTCTCGCCTCGGAGGCATGCAGAGCGAACTTGAGAACGCTAAGCGGGTGGCAGATCAGGCAAAAACGCAAGCCACAGAGTTCGCGAAACGGAACGCCAGTCTCAACTCAGAGCTGGAGAAAGGGGCTGTGTCAGCGGCTAAAAGCGAACCCTCTGCGATTGATACATCTGGGCAACCTCTGACGAGAGTCGACTGCGATAAAGCAGGCATGGCGTGGAGTGATAGTGCGAATGTTTGCGGGTCAGTAGCGGGGGAAGCTACTGCTAACACTGCACCAAGCTCAGAGGCACCCGAAACCGCAAGTCAGCCGCTAACAAGAGCTGACTGCGATAACGCGGGGATGCAGTGGAGCGATAGCGCGAACGTATGCGGGACTAAATCGGAAGAATCGAAAACTCAGGCCACATCAGAGGCTCCGCCCGAAGCGCTGAACGACGGCACCGCCAGTCAGCTACTGACACGAATGAGGGATAAGGCAAACATGGTTTGGAACGAAAGGGCGAATGTTTGCGTAGAAAAATCGGAAGGAACAGAGCCAGGGGCGGCACCAAAAATAGAAGCTGGCTCGCAAACATTATCGACGGCTGCATCAAACCAACCTCTGACTAGATCCGATTGCGATAAAGCCGGCATGGCGTGGAACGAGCGCGGGAACGTCTGTGGCGCAAAAACGAGTTCAGTGAAACCGCCTCCGCTGCCGGTCAGGAAACCTCCAGAACCGACTAAGGTGACTTCGGTGAAACCGCCTCCCCTGCCGCTGAGGATCTCAACAAGTACCCGGCGTGGTCGGGCCGAAGGATTGAAAGGCCAGGGTGCTTCAGTAACTACCCCAAAAGCGAAAAGCACTTCGAAGGCCGGAAGCGCTAAGCCCAAAGCAGCTAAGGCAGCGAAGAGCCAAGCTCACACAAAGCGAAAATACGAGCTCCGACACAGCGCACAGCCCAATCAAACTTTTGAGCGCCCATTGCGGCTTTTGCGTAATCCGAACCACCCCGCTGGGGCACGATAGTTCCGGCTTTGGGCGAAGCCAAAAGACAGGCCGCCAAAGCGCCATTTTCACCCCGATAACGGACGTTGGGCGGCGAATCCACGCGGTTTATGAGCTACGCCGAGCGCTGCCTACGCTCTGCCCTCCGGTCTCAGTGGAGCCCACAAGTCGAACGGATCGCCAGTGCGATCTAGTAGTGAGGGATCATCGTTCTCCGGCTTGTTCACGCGCGTGGAGATGGGCCACATCGTCATCGGCTCCGACGGATAACTCATAAGAAGATCGTGTGGATCAGGCTCAGTGCTCAGCCAGCGGTCGTAGCTGCCAGGATCAAGGATGGCGGGCATGCGGTTGTGAATTTTAGCAACCAGCGGATTGGAGGGCACCGTGATGACAGCAAAGGTGCGCTCCCATTCCCCGGTGTTCGGGTTGCGCCAGTTCTCCCACAGCCCCGCCAGACCGAAGGGTGAGCCATCCTTCATGGCGATGGCGTAGGGCTGCTTCGCTCGTGCACCTTTGATGGCACGCCACTCAAAGAAACCATCGACCGGCACAATGCAGCGTCGTAGAGCGTAAGCGTCTCTGAACATGGGGAGCCTTGCGACGCTCTCCGCCTTGGCGTTGATGGGCCTGCGGCCACCCTTCGGGTCTTGGCACCAGTACGGGATCAGGCCCCACCTGAGCAGGTCGAGCGAGCGCTCGCCTGTCTTGTGGTTCTGCCGAATTACAAGCAGCTCTTGGCTGGGTGCAGCATTGTAGCGCGGGGGCACATTGCCCATCCGGCTATCGCTGACATTAAGGCCCTCCACAATGGCGAGGCGGAGAGGTCCCGAACTCTGAATGACACGGCCACACATTACGGGCTCGCACCCCTGCAGTGCATGCTCACGCGCGCACCCCCACTGTCACGAGATACTCGCGCGGCATGGCCACACCCAGATCGTTCCTAAATTCCTCGTGGTAGGTGATGAAATCACGCTCCAGTTCCTGTCGGCGCTTGGGGTCGCACGCTGTAGCGATGGTTCTGGTTGGTCCGTAGCCTTCGACGAACAGGTCCCAGACTGCCTTGCCGCTGGGCATACGTAAGGTAGTCACGCCTTTCTCGAACTTGAGTTCAAATGCGCCATCCAGCAGCTCACGCACACGCTCTGGCTTGCCCCACTCGAACGGTGATGACGGTGGGTTGGCAGGTGGCGGTGGCATATAGGGGCGCATCACCTGGAAGAGCCCTTCGATGGTCCCGCCGGGTAGCCATGTGCAAAGCCCAAGCCGTCCTCCCTTCCGGCATACGCGGGCGAGTTCGCGCGCGGCATCCTCTGGACGTGCCACGAACATCACGCCGAAGGTCGAGGTCACCATATCGAAACCGCTGTCGGGAAAATCCAGTTCCTCGGCATCTCCGACACGGAAGTCGATGTCCGGTGCGAGCTTCTTTGCCGCTTCGATCACGCCTACACCGATATCAACACCCGTGACATCTGCGCCGCGTGCCTTGAGAAGCCTCGCGGCATCAGCTTATTACGCTGACAGGAGCCGGGCCTTCACCCATGGGGCCGGGCTTCTTGTCGGCCCAAAGAAGAAGCCCCGAAGAGGGTCTCGTCGGGGCTGAGGCTGGGAAACTTCGTGAGCCCTCTAGGATTACTACGAGTCGGCCCTCGCTACTGTACCGCGGCTGCCACTGCACACAAGAAGGGCGCCGGGCCGAAGCCGACGCCGCTTCTTCATAATGTGCGAAAGCGACGGTGGGCTTACGGCTTTTTCTCTGCGCAGGCTTTGGTCGCGGCATCCCACGTGCCGCCAGCCTTCACGCAATCGGCCTCGGTCTTTGCGGCGGCGGCCCCCGCGAAGGCTGGGCCGGTGAAGGCAAGTGCGAGGGTCAAAGCAAATATCGAAATGAGAGTTTTCATGACGTTTCTCCCTTACGCTGGAAACTAAAGTCCGCGCTCAAGAAACGCGCTTTTGGAGGCCTATGTTCCAGGAACACCCAATTCTATTGCGGGTTGAACTCAGCTTTGGGCGACGCGGAAGGGTTCCCCGGACCGAAACGGCGTGCGAGTGTTCGCGTTTACCAGGGTGAGTTTGCAAAAAGGGGGTCACGCATGTCCCCACTGCACGTCGAAGTGCGAGATGATGAGATCATCGTCACCCAGTCAGGCTCGAAATTTAGAGCCGTCTACCACTCCGTCCACCACAAGCCCGAGGACCAACCTCAACTGATCGTGAAGGGCACGGCACACGGGAATTACGATTTCCTCGCCCAGGCTTGGCAGGCTGCCAACGACAAGGCGCGCGATCTCGGATGGATAAAATAGCGTCGTTTAACCGCTTCGCAACGATTTGAGGAATACGCTTTACGTCCGTTCGAGTCACTGGACGGGACCATAAGCAGCGAAGCGGCTCCAGGGCGCACCTCTGGGGCCGCTGTTTGTTTGGGGCTCCCCTTCCTTGGTCCGAGTCTCGCGCGCCTTGTCGGGGCTTCGGCGGCGCTCAGCAAAAGGAAATCGCGACGCCGCAGTGCCCACCCTTTCGGGACTGGGAAGACGCTTCGCGTCCGCATAGCTTCGGAGCGCGATGGACGCACCCAACCCGAAGATCGACTTACTCCGCGCCGCCATGCGTGCCGGTGATTGGCGCAAGGCGATTGGCATTCTTTGCACGGCTCAAGGGCAACCCTTCAAGGCTGCCGGCTTTGGCAACTGGTTCCGCGAGGCCTGCGATACAGCGAACGTGAGAGGCTGCTCGGCGCATGGTCTCCGCAAGGCGTCGTGCAGCTGCCCCAAGAGAGTCATTCCGATTACAGCGCGGACGGCGACAGGTAATGTTGTGAGGTCAAACCGGAGGCGTTCGTGATGATGGCGGCGAGTACCAGCGACATGTGGTGGATGGGCATTGCGGATGCACTCATCATCGCTCTTCTGTTTTGACGCTGCAGGAACAACGCGGATGGAGAACATGATGCGTTGCGGTCGATTGGCGCTCTTGATTTACCTGATCGCGGGACTTGTCGGCATTGCGCCAGCTAATGCAGCGGTCAAGGTCAAGGTCGGCATTCTCAAATTCGGAACCGTAAGCTGGGCTCTGGATGCGATGCGGAACCATGGCTTCGATAAGGCCGAGGGGATCGAACTTGAGATTGTACCGCTAGCAAGCACCCAGGCCACCGAGCTTGCGCTGCGGAGCGGGTCAGTGGATATCATCGCGACGGACTGGCTGTGGGTTACTCGGGAGAGAAGCGGCGGCGAAGACTTCACCTTCGCTCCATTCTCGACAGCGCTTGGTGGCGTCATGGTTCCCCCTAAGTCCCCAATAAAGACGCTGGATGACCTCAAGCGCAAGAAGCTCGGTGTCGCCGGTGGACCTCTCGACAAGAGCTGGCTGTTGCTAGTGGCCTATACGTTACGCACCGCCTATTTTGATCTGAGGACTGAAACCGATCAGGTTTTCGGCGCACCTCCGCTCCTTGCCGCAAAAGCAGAGCAACGCGAGTTGGATGCCGTGCACAACTACTGGCCTTACGCAGCGAGGCTCGAGGCCAAAGGATTTGAGCAGCTGATTGGCATTGAGGACGTGACACGAGAACTCGGCCCTAAAGGTAAGGTCGCCATGGTCGGCTATGCATTCAGTGACAGGTGGGCCAAGAAGAATCTGGAGGCGATCGCAGGATTCCTGCAGGCGTCGGTTAAGGCCGACAAACTGCTGGCAATATCTGACCAGGAATGGGAGCGGATCAAGCCGCTGATGCAGGTCGAGGACGAGGCAACTTTCGAGGCACTGAAGCGCAGATATCGGGACGGCATCCCCGACCGCTCGGTCACAGAGTATGAAACCGATGCTAAGGTGCTGTATGAGTTCCTGCGTCAGCTCGGCGGTGAGAAGCTCGTAGGCGCCGGCAATGAACTCGCGCCCGGCACGTTTTGGAAGTCGCACTAGCAAGCTACGGACGTCCAACGTGGGTCACGGCGCTAGAGCTTAGTGGCGCGCGAAGCTCTGCAGAAGCGCGGGAGGTCTTGCGGAAATGGCCTGTGTATATCGGGGATAATTCGAAACTGTTCTTGGAATCGACCGAACTGATGCGGCGCATTTAAAGACGGCAAAAAGCCTACCGTGTGGCGAACTCTGTGCACGCTTGTCGCACTGCAAGAGGGGTCTATTGCGCCGCACGTAAGGTGTCTTGATCCAGGATCGTTGCTAGGTATTCAATTAAGAGTCACTTCGGCAGAATTTCTCACTCTGAGTGCTATGGGCGTGCCTCATGGGTCGCTTTAGCAACGCTGAGCTAAGGAAATTCCGAGACACCAGCCGTTGCTCGGCCTGTGTCCACTACTCTGGCTGTCAGATCTGGCTCGCGCTGCTGCTCATGAACGATGAGTTCGCTGCCCCCGGACTGGACATTATCGTTCCGGACATAACCAAAGCCTGCCCGATGTTCTTCCCCTGGTCTTCTCAGTCAGCGCGCAGCGCTACCAGAAGCTCTGGGGGATCATCCCTCCGTCGCAACTAGTGTAACCGGGCGCCGTGCTTCGGGACGCGAGATGTCCGACATTTGCAAAAGCAAGGCGCACTCGTCACGCCGCAGACAACCGCGCCTCCTCATGGAAACGCGCGTCAAAGCATACGCGCCGCTCTGTTGCGTTGATCATGGCTTGTGACGCGGAGAGGGTGTCAACAGCAGCAGTCTTCTATAGGATCTCGCAGCAGGACGACATGGATACCGGCACACTCCTTATCATCATCGTCGTCGTACTGATCGTTCTCGGTGGAGGTTGGTACGGTCGCGGACGCTGGTACTGATCATTCCGGCTCAGCTACGCATGCGTTTTCGACCGCAGCATCTAGCGTCACCCTGGGGGTTACGGCCGACGCACACAGGAGAGGAACATGGACGACAAAAAGGAAGGTATGAACAATACCGCGCCTCAGGCGGTCGTTGACACAGCGAAAGGCGCCAAAGAACTGGCTGGGAATACCCTAAGTGGCGCAGTCTCTGGCTTGACGAGAAAGCAGCCCACTAGAAAGAGGCAGAAATCAAAATCAGTATCTGGTCCGACGAAGAGAGGGTCGTCAAAGAGGAGGACGTCAACGAGCGCGACAGCAAAGAGAGGGTCGCCAAAGAGCGCCAGCAGGGCAGCGAAAAAGACCGCGACCAAAAGGCCTCAGAGCAAAGCTGTTAAAGTTGGTCGAGCCCCGTCCGCAAAATCGCGCCGAACTCCAGCTAAAGCCGACGAACTTTCGAGTCTATGGCCCCCTGCGAATGAACTATTGGAAAAAATCGCATTAGCTGAGGCAGAGAAAGCCACTGACGCGGCCCATAAGCACGCGCAAGCAGAAGCCGAGAAAAGCGACCAACTTAGCAAGACGTTGGGCATCTCAGACGAAGAGGTAATGAAGAGCGCCGCCGCCCTCGTGGAGCAGGCCGTTCGAGCTGGCCTTACAGAAGTTCAAGTGTATCGCTTCCCAAACACCCTTTGCACGGACCACGGGCGCGCCATCAATCAACAGGAGCCCGGCTGGGAAGACACATTGACCGGAGTGCCAAAGCAACTTTATCAGTTTTGGCATAAGTCCCTGCGCCCGCGCGGGTACAAGTTACGAGCCCAGATCGTCGACTTTCCCGGCGGACTGCCAGGAGATGTCAGCATGACGCTGAAGTGGGGTTGAGCGACGTGGGAAGTAGTCGGTGAACATCATGCCTTCGCGAGCAATGCCGGAGAGCATCTTGGTCACTCCGATGGAAGGACGACTACGCTCGGCCTCCTTCGGCCAGTAGAGGCGTCGGTTCGCGTTACCCCCCGAAAATCACTGCGTCGGGAATCTCGTGGCTGCCCAGGCCAAAGTCGCGAAGAGGCTTGGCGACGACCTGGATCGGGATTTTCCCGAGGGCGGTGGCTAGGACAGGGCCTTCCACGTCTAGTCGCACAAGGTATGGTCGTAGTTTCTCTCGTGAGCCTGCCGGGCCGACACCGAACAGCCAATGCGGCCCACGAGCCTTCTCCGAAGAGACGTCTCGTTGCCGGAGCCAGCCGGCGCACTTAGGAGGGAGTTTGCCGTAGCTTCAAGTACATGAGTGCAGCGAGCAGCGCCAGGCCGACGCCGTTCGCTAGAACAATGATGATGTCCTTTTGCAGCACGCCATACAGCACCCACAGCGCCAGGCCGCACGCGAACAACAAGAGCATCTTAAGAGAGATGTCGTCCGTCTGACCGGTGGTCCACGCCTTCTTGAGCTGCGGCAAGTTAGCAGCGGTCGTGCAGACCGCAGCAGCGAGGCCAATTACCCAAGCGAATGTGCTCATGTTCTTCGTTTCCAGTGATGTCAGCAACCAACCCGAAGCAGCGCGGGCTCATTCAGGTGGGCAGACTTTCGTTCAGGTCCTACGTCTCGGAGGATTAAGAGACCACTCTTGCTGTGATCGAACCACATCCAACCCATCCCGAAATGGAGCTCCATACATATCGATGTGTGGATTGCGGCCCGGTCAAAACAACGTCCCTTCGGCTACGGCCGGGTAGATTGCCACGAGCGGCATAAGGGCTTCCCGCTCCTCAGGCGGGCCGACGCTCCGCCGCTCTAATCCCCCGCACGAGCCTGGGTCCGATGACGCACGATGTCCTCAGGTTCCTCGTCGTCAATTTTAGTGAGCGCGTTGCTTGCTTGACTGTGCGCGTGCAGTAACTCGTCGAGCTTCGCCTGCAGCGCCTGCGTATCGCGGTGCTCCGTGCGTTGTATGAGCAGGGTCATGGACCAAACCGCGAGAGTGGCAACGCCATGCCAATCGAGCGAAGCTCGGTCAAGGACGAACCATAGCACCGCATAAATGACGATAATGCCATAGGCCCCTGGGTGAGCCGCCAATTCGCCAAGCCGGGTAAGCGAGTGCCGGATCGCGCTTATTTCCTCTGCCATTTGACCCTCCTGCGCCTTCACAGTCCAAAACTTGTTTGGGGCGCTACGACTCGCACCAGGGAGTTGCCTGCCGCCATCACCCGGGCCACCCGCTGGTTGCGGGTGCAGTAACGGACACGGTGGTGCCTTTTGGGCCGGCAGATTTCTCAACCTTGGCGTTGAGTTGCTGTGCCAATGCTCCAATAATGCTTGTGCCCAGTCCGGTATGAACTTCCGCACCGTCTCCCCCAAACCCAGCGCCATTGTCCGATACCGAGAGGCGCCAGCCAGGGCCCCGAGCGTCGTAGCTGACTAAGATTTCACCGGTCTCGCCGCTCGGGAACGCATGCTTCAACGCGTTGATCACGAGTTCCGTCACAATCAGCCCAAGGCTCACCGCTTCGCTGGATGTCGCCCTTCCGGAGGTCGCTTGCACCTTGATCGAGACCGGCCGACGGTCACCGACCATCGACTTTGCAAGGCTGTCGCACAGCTTGGATAGATAGGGCCCGATCTCGATGCTCTCGTTCAATCCCGAGGCCTGCAGCTGCTGTTGCACCGTCGCCACCGACATGACGCGCTGGTGGGCGTCGTGCAGGTGCAGGCGAATCTCCTCGGATTGCACGGTCCGCGCCTTGAGAAGAAGAATGCTTGCGATAATCTGAAGGCTGTTGGCGACGCGATGCTGCATCTCCTGCAGCAGAACTTCCTTCTGTCGAAGCAGCTCGTCTTTTTCCCGCTCGATATCGCGGCGCTGGGTTACGTCTTCTATCGCCAGTAGCAGGGCCGAGCCTGAGCCGTCTTCGTCGAACACTTGTCGCGCGTTGAGGAGCATCACGCGCCGGCCAATCGTTGGGAATTCGTGCTCCACCTCATAAGCCTCGACGGTGCGGTGTTTCGGGATAACGTCTTCGAGGACAGTCCGCAGAGCCGGAATATTCCACTGCCCATCGCCCAGCTCGTAGAGCTTTCGGCCTTCCGTATTCCGCGGCTCCGCCGCGAAAGTCCGGTAAAAGGAGCGACTCGCCGCAATTACGCGCAGGTCTCGATCGAGCACGACAAGGGGCTCCCGGACGGTATCAACGATGGCCTCCGCCAAGCTATGCCCGTGCGCCACGTCGGCCAAAGGGTTGCGATCGGCCACGCCGGAGGTCCTTTCTACAAATGTCCTGGATCTTATCTGAATTAGCAGCGGGGCGCCCCCGCCATCGGCTATCGACGGAACCGTAAGCTTGGTGCCGCATTATGCTTTCGACGTCACCGTTCCCACGATCCTTCATCACCATGAACCGCAAGCCCGATCCCTACGGCCGCGACGCGACGCGTCCTTACCACATCCCGCTCAAAGGTTGGTGGCAAGTGGCTCAAAGGGTGTGGAGCGAAAGCGATCGCGACAATCTTTCGGTGGTGGCGGCGGGGTGCGCCTTCTTCGCGCTCTTTGCCATCTTCCCCGCGCTGTCGGCGCTGATCTCTCTCTATGGCTTGACTGCGGATCCCGCCACCGTTGAGCAGCACTTCGGCATGCTGAGTTCGGTGCTTCCTACCCAAGCCTACGACATGGTGATCGAGCAGATCCACCGTATCTCCGCAGCGTCGGGCGGAACGCTCGGCTGGAGTCTTGCGGTGAGCCTGGGCCTGGCTCTTTGGAGCGCGAATGCCGGCACGCAAGCCATGATGGCCGCTCTGAACATCGCTTATGAAGAGCCCGAGCGCCGGAGCCTCTTCCGCTATTACTTGAATGCCTTCACCTTCACGATTATCGGCATTCTTGGAGCCGTGGTCATGCTTCTCGCCATCCTCTACGTGCCGATCCTGTTTGCCTTCACTGGCTATTCCCACGCCTTCGAACTCGTCGTCGGCGTGGTGCGCTGGCCGTTCCTCGCGCTCTTCGTGCTCTTTTTGCTCGCGCTCCTCTACCGCTATGGCCCTTGCCGCCGCAGTGCCAAATGGCACTGGGTGAGCGTGGGCTCTCTCTTCGCCATGGTGGTATGGCTGATCGCCTCGGCGGCTTTCTCGCTCTACGTATCGAACTTCGCCAACTATGACAGGATCTACGGGTCGCTTGGCGCCGTCATCATCTTGTTGTTCTGGCTCTACATCTCGTTCTACATCGTTCTGCTCGGCGCAGAGATTAATGCCGAGCTCGAGCTGCAGACGGCGAAGGACACGACCGAAGGCAAGGCGCGGCCCATGGGGAAGCGGGGCGCCTTCGTTGCCGACCACGTGGCCGGTGGACCTGACGGTGATAAGCGCCCGGTAAGTCCCGTGACACGCGACCCGGCCGCAGCTAAGCCCGGCGGTTCCTGACCCGCGACTCGGCGAGGTGAACCTCGTCGCTGTCAGCATTCGCCCGCGCAGCTGGATGCGCCTTTTAAAGTGAGGCTAGCGAAGCCAAAAAATGGACAAAGGTTTCCTCTCCGGTTCAGAGAGTCATCGCGCCAGAGCTCATTCCATGCCGCCACATCCGGGCCGGCAATCTCCGACGGTCCCGACTCAGGAACGAACACGCCTTCAGCAGGTTTTCCATTAGCCGCTCGCCCCCTGCGAGCGACACATCAGCCGAAAATGGAGAACGCTATGACCAATCTTGCAGGCGCGAACGCGCAGGCGAAAAAATTCGCCAACCAAAATGACCTATCGTCGGACGTTCAACAGGTCCGAGAGAATATCAAGGATCTGGGTGACAGCGTAGGGCACATGGCGAGCCGCCAGTACGAACGCGCTCAGGACGTGGCGACCGACGCGTTCCAAGAAACCGGTGATGCAATTCAACGTAACCCGCTTACCGCTATCGGAATCGGCTTTGGCGTTGGTTTCCTATTAGGCCTGGCCATGGGCGGACGCCGTTAGACCTACCGCAAGTGCCGGAAGTTATCGGCGAGGCACGAGCTCGCCAGCCAGACCGAACCCCTAAGAGGCCTTCACGCGCTAAGAGGGGGATCATCATAAACGGGGCCAGCGCGGGTAGCTCGACCTTGCATATTGCGCCCACCGAAGCAGTCACCCGCTGATGAACCTATGGTTCGCAGCGCCTAGCCCGGAAAATGCTTTTTTCGAGGCTTGGCGCCACCCTGACGAGAGCGGTCGTCTGGGGGTTGCGGCACGATTTTGAGCGGGACCTCCCCGCCTGCAAAAGCCTTCGTCACGTGGTCCGCTGCACTAGGTTGCGCAGGCGCTACCAATTCAAGCCCTGGACGGCGCGCCGCGTTGACAGCGATTTCCGCGGCCTGGTGAAGCGAGGTGGCATAGGCATCGGCTTCGGCCGTTTCTTCCAACGCCTTGACGGGCGCTCCGGCTGCATCGTCGGCCCAGTAGCCGACGAGGATCGTGCAGCCTGAGGGGAGGATGCGCCGGAGCCGCCGCACGAGATACCGCACCTGGGCGGAGCTGCTTCCAATGCCGAGAAAAGACAGGCAGGCGAGCTTGGCCTTGGCGGCATCGAGAGAAACGATGTGACCGGCCGAGATTGCCTCGCTATCGGTGGCGCGCGCTTTCAGGCCGCTCTTCTTGAGCAGCCCGGCAAGCATGGCAGCAGCTGCCTCATCGAGAGGCGTTCGGCCACCTATGCATAGGACTGAATCCTCTTCGTCCCAGCCTGGCGCCAGATCGGCAGCCCCAAGAATTGGAAGTGGTTCCTCGTCAACCTCATCCATGGTGCTGAGCGAAGCCAATCCGGTTTGCGCTTCCTCCGCCTCCTCCGCATCCTTCTTCTTCTCGTCGGGCTCCACCTTCCTGAACCAGCGGCGCGGCTCGAAATCAGCAAGGTCATCCATGATCTCGTTGACGGTAGCCTTGATCCGCTTGAGACTCTCCTTATCGAGGGCACCGCGCTCGAAATCGCGCTCGGCGAGCTGCAAACCCTTAAGTGCCACGTCGTCGAGGTAGGTCGCGAGGGGCTCATCCTTAAGGGCAAGCTCGGCATGGTAAGTGGCTTCCGCTGAATTGCCCGTGAGCGCGCGTTGAAAGAAGCTCTGCTGCGGCGTGAGCGCCGGCTCGGCGCCGAGCAGCACCTCGAAGAAATTCAATCCCTCGACATGGCGGCCGAGAACCACGAGGCAGACCGTGAGCGGCATGGCGAGCAGGAGACCGAGTGGCCCCCATAGCCACGTCCAAAAGACGGTCGAGATGATGACCGCGATCGGCGAGATCCCCGTGCCGTGCCCAAAGACGAGGGGCTCCACCACCTGACCCATGAGGGTCTCGGAGACGAGATAGAGAGCAGCCGTGAGCAGGAAAGTGGTCCAGCCGGGTTCGACGACCGCGGCGAGCAGCAAGGGCAGGGCGGCGGCGATGAACGCGCCCACATAGGGTACGAAGCGCATGAGCATGGCAACGATGCCCCACACGATGGGGCTTGGCACGCCGATTAGCCAAAGTCCGAATGCGATGAAGACGCCGTAAGCAGAATTGATCAAAAACTGCCTCAGGAAATACCTGCTCAGGCGTGCGGCGGCGTCGTTCATACCGGAGGTGGCGCGCTGCATGTCCGAGGCGCCGATCAGACGGATTGCCCTGTCCCGCAAATCCTCGCGCTGCAATAAGATGAAGATGACGAAGAGAATGACGATGCCAGCTGTGGCGAGCGGCGGCAGCAAGGTCCCAGCGATACGCCGATAGAGCTCAAGCGAAGGCCGAGATGAACTCGTGGATCTCGACCAGAATCGGCTTGGCTCGCTCGTCTACCGGCGCCGGCAAGTTCGCCTCGGTGCCGACCTTCGGGTCTGGCTCCGGGTTGGCGAGGTCGCGCTCCAGTCCTTTTATCGCGTCGGCGGCCTTCTCGAAAACCGGCGAAGCCGCGGCGCTTTTACGCAAAGCCGCGATCTTGTCGGCGAGGACGTGCTGATAGCGCGGCATAGCCTCGGCGAGCTGCGTCGCTTGTTGCGACATGAGCCAGCCAAGCGCGAAGATGACGGCGAAGGCAGAGGCGACGACGATCGCCACACCGATCACCCGCGGAACCTTCAGCCGCCGCAAGAAAAGAAGCGCCGGCGTGAGCACGAAGCTCAACAGGATGGCGAGAGCGAGCGGGAGAAGCACCTCGCGCGCGACATAGAGCCCGGTAATGACGATGGCCGCGATCAGCAGGCCTTGAAGCGTCGCGGTCCGCGCTTCCGAGCTCGAGGCGAAGATCGGGAAGCGTGGTGGCATGAAAGACCTCCTTGCGCACCAGACGCACGAGGCGCCGCGGTTGTTGCTTCTTCGCGATCCGGCGTCGTCGAGAGCTAAGCCGCTCGCGGCAAGATTCCATCACGTCGCCGATGCGACGTAGTTAGCCCGCAAACCCCACATCGGTATGTATGGAGCTCTTTTTTTCCTTGCCGCAGATCGGACACCCGTCTTTGACACTGTTTTGAAAGCGCATGTTACCTCCTTCCCCCAGGGCTGAAGGCGATGACGGTAGAAGTGTACCCGGCGGCCTTGCCGATGGCGGTACGGTCGATTGAAGCCTGTTCCTTTCATGTGACCGTGTCGAGACGATTGTCGGAGGGCCCCAACTTATCCACCTACGTCAAGGACACCTCGGCTCCGGCTGGCGGGACGACACTTTTACCTTACGATAGCGAGGCGGTACGGAAGGTGCAAAATGAACCAAGCAGGCCGCAGGGAGTTACCCAGCATTAGCAGTCCGAGTGATTGCCTTCCCAGGCTGGAGAGCGCCCGGTGTCCGAAAGCCAATTGCCCCCCGATAGGAGGAGCGACGAAGAACTCAAGAGCAGTCTTCGAAAGGGTAACCTCGGCGAGCGGAGAAAGGCGTTCCTACAGGAAATTTTGCGCAGGCGGGACGAGGCCAAAGCGGCTGGACGATCCCGCATGTATTTGTGGCTTGCTGCCGTCATCGGTGTGTTTAGCGTCGGCATTGCCGCGCTGACTCGGCGCAAGTAGGTCGCGAGGATCCCGCCAAGATGCAATCAGACTTTACGGCTATCGGCTAGCAACCGTGTTCTCCGCCGTAGGGTGACGAATCCTGCCAGGCCGGCGCTCCACCGCCTCATCGAATGGCCGCTTCCGTAGGGAAGATTGCCGATCAAGGGCTTTACAGCCGGAGTGCGAAGCTCAATGCTCGGTTAGGTGCCGCAACGGGAGATAGATCATGTCCATCGGACTCATACTCATCATCCTCCTCGTCATCTTTTTGCTTGGTGGCTTCAGTGGTCGCTTCGGCGGCTACGGCTACGGCTTCGGTCACGGCGGCATCGGTGTCATCGGCATCATCCTGATCGTCCTCGTCGTACTGCTTCTCATGGGTCGGCTTTGATCTGATGGGCGTAGTACTTCTGGGTGGCGCGGAGTCCCCTTTTCTGCACCGCGGATATCCCCGGTAGGCTCAAGGGTCGTGACCAGCACGGCATGCGATAGGGCTTCGAGTTTATTGAGGTCAACGGGCGTACAGGAGCTAGGCGAACAATGGTCGAGAAAGCCAAAGACATAGTGGAGAGGCTGCGTAAGGAGGCCAAGGGCGTTACGGTTAACCTCAACCCCTGGCCCACGATGCGCGAAGCCGCCGACGAGCTCGAGCGGTTGCGGGCGGAAATAGTGCGACTGGAAGCCATGAAGCAAGAGCCTGAAGCGGCCGCGCAACGGCTTGGCCTTCGGGCTGTCGAATAAGGCCTTGGTGAGCATCCCCGCCCAAGGCGATTAGTTCCATATGGGCTGCATCACAGCCACCCGATAGATAGAAAACAGCACGATCCAGACAAGGGCGGCGATGCCCACGGCGAGCAGGATTTGCTTATGCGGCTCGGTCATTGCGACACCATCAGGCGGCGCAGCTTCTCATGACGTTTCGAGTTCTAAATCCTCGTAATAAGACGCCTGGGTAGGGGTCGGTCGCTGCACCGTATCCGGCCCCTGGTGAGGCGCGCCCACGCGCTTCCACCTGTGGATTGCACAGCCGGACCATGTCAGTGTGACGAGGTTGCCATTGGACGTTCAACTGCCAATGAGGGGAGGCAGCCAAGGGAAAGGCTGACCCTGCCACACGTTGCACCTTGGTATCGTCGCGAGGACTACGCACGGGCCCGCGAAATCATGGTGGACGGGAAATCGCTTTCCGCCCATTTTCGAAACGCCCGGCACCGGGACGACCCAAAGAAATGGTGTCGGCGTGCGGAGGGCAGCAAGATGACTGACGTCAAAAACATGACCGAGCGCGAGTCTTACATCATCGCCCATGCGCTTTATGAGTTCATTCGCCTTGAACAATCGAAGCCAATAAATGAGCGGCGCTTGTCCGACGCGCGAGACGCAAAAGCCATACTGCACGCGCGGTTCGACAACGAATTGGCGCTTCTAGCGCAGTCTGACGAAGCCGCTGGCCGTGAGCCTCCCGACTGCGAGAGGAAGTCGCCAATAGGTGGCTGATTGGGATCTACGCCTCCACTTTTACGAGTATTAGGACATTTCCACGCGCGAGGCTTGTAACGCCCCTCCTCAAGGCCCATATGCCTGTTACTGGCACGCCGGACCTTAGGCGCTGACGGTAGAGATTACCGTGCCGACTTCGTGCACGCCCCCTTTCCCGAAATTTTCAGCAGTCGAGCGCTCTCAGAGCCTCAGGATTCGCGGCTCCAGCCTGCGAAAACATCGCCTGCGTGCGATGTAACCCTAAGAGGCACTGTCATGGCCGCTACCTTCAATCACCAAGCTGCCGCCGACCAAGCCCGCAACGCCTACCGCAACGTTACCGCCCAACTCGGTCTCTTAGCTCTCGACACCGCCATCCCCGAGGCGCTGGGGGCCGTTGCCGAGAAGACCGTGGGCCAGACGCGCGAGGCCTATGATCGCTCTAAGGATGCTCTCGAAGCATCAATAGCGACTTTTGAAAGATCCTGTGATGCGGCGGGGTGGGGCGCTGCGGCGTTCAACCATAAAATCATCGACATCGCCCAGCGGAACCTGAATTCCGGCTTCGACCTGGCCAACAGCTTGGCGGGCGCTAAGAACCTCGCCGAGATCGTGGAATTGCAGGCGGCCTATTGGCGCAAGCAGTTCAGCGCATTGACGGCTCAAGCCGAGAAAGTCCCCGCGCTTTCGACCAAGGTGGTGGCCGACGCGGGCAAACCGCTCAAGGGTCATCTGATGAAGAGCATGGATGAGCCCGCGCAAGTCGAACTGAATACGCCCCGGGCCAGTCGTCCTGATTTGGGACCAGCCCAATTTAGGAGTACCGCAATGACCATTCCCCATTACGTCAATGAAGACCAATCGGATATTCGGGCGATCAAACCTGGGTGGTATGCGGTGGAGCGCAACGGCAAGCTCTCGTTCGGGCCGTTTCCAAGCCAGGAGGAATGCCTCACTCGAATCATTCAGCCGAGGAGCAATTCTCGTGCATCGCCCTGGCGGCACGCGACCGGCAATCCTGAAGTTGCCGCCAACAACGCGCGCGACAAGAAAGCGGCCATGGACTACTTGGCTCACGCGCAAGCTGCTATGGACGCTCGGGACTAGAAGAAGGGGAAGGGAAAGGGAGCCACCCAAGACAGCGAAGTCCAAAGCAACGAAGGCGACCGCGCCGGCGTCATAGCCGAAGGCTTGATAGTTCACCCTCCCAATACGTGAGGGCGTCGGTGATCACGTTCTCAACGAGGTGCTTGGTCCCATCATCCTGAACTATCTCTAGAACTGGCGTTCCCACCTGAAACGCGTAGTTCTGCATTGGCCTTTCACTGGTTGTTATCGTCGCGGTGGAGCGATGCAATGGGCCATGCTTGTGTGTGTCATGCACATCTCTAACGAGAAGGCGGATCCTCGTGTTTTGCTCCGTCGCCTTGCGCACATTTGCGAGCTGCCCCCTGGTGAAGCCAGGATGCTGGTGGATGATGACATGATCAGCGAGGATATCGATCTGGCTGATAGCGACGACGGCTTTGCGGACGTTAAGCGGATCGAGCTGCCAGTCCCTTACGCACGGCAGAACATACTGATCGAAGAACTGACGAGGGTTGAGCACGCCTCGGAGCTTAGCACGCTCTATTTTTCCAGGACGTAGGTTCCCGGCGCGTCGCCGATTGGGGGATGGGCATCACTTCCGACGGGCGGCGCGGGTATTCTCTCTCCGGACCGGGCCCCGAGCCAACCGACCAAATCGGTCCACCAGCTGCCGTCATGCCTTTGCGCGCCGGCCAGCCAGGCGTCGGCGGTCGCCGGCGCTGGGAGGATGTCGTTCGTCCAATACCCGCCTTTGCCTTTGGAAGGTGGATTGATCATGCCGGCGATATGCCCGCTCGCAGCCAGCACGAAGCGGGTCTGCGCGCTTGTTAGCTGCGCGATCCGCCAGGCCGAGCGCCAGGGCACGATGTGGTCCTTCTCGGCGCCCACCGCGTAAATGTCTTGGCGAATGCGGCGCAGGTCGATCTCCTGCCCGAGCAGCGAGATCTTGCCCGGCGTGATCAGGTTGTTCTCGAGGTACGTGTTGCGGACATAGAAGCTATGCGCCGCGCGGGCCATCCGGGTGCCGTCGTTGTTCCAGTACAGGAGATCGAACGCGGGCGGCTTGTTCCCCATCAGGTAGTTGTTGATCACCGTGTTCCAGATCAGGTCATTCGCGCGCAGCAGGTTGAACATGTCCGACATGCGGCGACTATCGAGATAGCCGCGCTCGAGCATCTGCTGCTCCATGTAGGCGATCTGCGGCTCGTCAATGAACACCGCCGTGTCGCCGACCTCGGAAAAGTCCAAGAGCGATACCATGAACGTGGCCGCACCGAAGCGGTCGTCCCGCCGCGCCGCCAGATAGGCCAGCGTCATCGCCAGCAGCGTTCCGCCGATGCAGTAGCCGACGGGATTGATGCGCTCGGCCCCCGTGATCTCGCGGACGACGTCGCTCGCGGCGAGCGGGCCGTCGGTCATGTAATCCTCGAAGGTGATGGCCTCCATCGAAGCGTCCGGGTTCTTCCAGCTGATCATGAATACCGAAAAGCCTTGCTCGAGCAGGAAGCGGACAAGACTGTTCTTCGGCTGCAGGTCGAGGACATAGAACTTGTTGATCCACGGCGGAATGAACAGCAGCGGCACGGCGTAGGTCTGCGCCGTCATCGGCGCATAATGGATGAGCTCGATGAGGCGGTTGCGGTAGACGACCTTGCCCGGAGTGTGGCGAGGTTCTTGCCCGGCGCGAACGCTGCGGTGTCGGTCATGCTGAGCCGGCCCTGGCGAAGATCGTCGAAAAGGTTGCGGAGCCCGTCGGCGACGCTGCCGCCGCCCGTCTCCCATGCCTTGCGAAGCGCCGCGGGATTGGTCGGCAGAAACGTGGTGGGGCTTATCGCGTCGAGGAACTGCCGGAGATGGAAGACAAGCCGCTGCCGTTCGTCGGGATCGACGCTTGCCGCTCGGCTTCCTCGAGAAGCTCTCGGAAAGGGTGAAATAGCTCTGCTTCAGGAGCCGGAAAAAGGGATGCTGCTCCCATTCGGGGGCGTCGAAGCGGCGGTCGGGCTCGGCGCCTTCCGGCGTGGCCGGTGCGGTGGGGGCAGTCCCCACAACCGCGCCGCGGTGCCGATCCAGATCTCGGCCGCTTCTTGCCACATCGTCAGGCCCAAATTCGCGGCCGCCGTCGCCGCGTGGACAGGATCCGCCATTGATCGGTCAGACAGCGTCACGGAGCCCGCGTGATCTCGCCCCATTAGATTGGCAGCAGCCTGTGGAGAGGGTTGGCCTGCCACAGCTGGTCGGCCATCTCGGGCAGCAGTTCGGAACTGGCGCCATGACGGAGCACTGCCTCCGTCGCCTTCTTTTCGCCCGCCGGCGACGTGCCGATCTTTGCGGAGCGACGCCGTACGGCTGCGGGTGCGACGGCAAATGCCGCTTCCGCCGGTCCGCCGGGTCGCTGGGTCATGGCCGCTTCGGATGGTCGTAAAGCCGGCGATCTCGGCCGCTTCTGCCTCACCGTGAGGTCTTCTTTCTTCTGTTGCCCTAGGGCAGCTGACTG
>CAVUVO010000017.1:0-141935 GCA_963744945.1 uncultured Alphaproteobacteria bacterium
CTCGGTGAGCGTTTATTGGCTCTCGTCTCGGACGGCGTGACCCATCCAGACGAGCTCAGGCGACAGGCCCTGGCAACATTCCCGCGGTCGTTAGATCAAGGGCCCGGGTTTACCACCCGACCCGATTATTAGGATGCGCGCGAGCCGCACCACTTATCGGGGTTAAGTGTCGACGTCTTCGGCAAGGGTAGAAGGTGGCATTTCGCCGCCAAGCCGATAACACCAGACCTACCTATACTCTCCCACAATGCCTTCGCGTCGGATGCTGAGAGTGAGGTGCAAGCGCTCGCAAATGCAAGGCGCAGGATCGACGGCCTGTTTCTGCTCTTAGGGTGATCAGGCCGGCTGTATTGCTAGACAGGTGCCTTGCCGAGTCTGTTAGAATTCAAAGATGTCCGAGGAAACTTCACGCGCGCGGGCGCGCAACCCCTTGGCCGCCGTAGCCCTCGGGCAGAGCCTTGCGGAAGCAATCGTGGACACTGTCCGCGAGCCTCTGGTGGTGCTTGATCGGGATCTGCGGGTTATTGCGGCGAGCCGCTCCTTCTACCGGACATTCGCGGCAGAGCCGCTGAATACCCAAGGCCGCATGATTTACGAGCTAGGCGACGGGCAATGGAATATTCCGGCGCTTCGGACGGTCCTCGAAGAGGTAATCCCGAAACAGCGTACGGTCGAGGCCTATGAAGTTGAGCATGAATTCCCAACCATTGGCCGGCGCGTGATGCTGCTCAATGCGCGACAAGTTCTCGACGAAGACGGTTCGGCCGCGGCGCTACTACTGGCCATTGAGGACGTCACTCAGCGCAGGAATATTGAGCGAGAGAAAGACGAGCTGCTTAGCCAGAAAGAAGTTCTGCTGCAGGAAATGCAGCACCGCGTCGCCAACAGTCTTCAGATTATCGCCAGCATTCTCCTGCTCAAGGCTCGCACCGTGCAGTCCGAAGAGATTCGCATGCACCTTCAGGACGCGCACCAGCGCGTCATGACGGTGGCCACGGTGCAACAGCAACTGCACGCCTCGGGATTGAACGAAAGCATCGAGATCGGGCCGTATCTCTCTAAGCTTTGCGACAGTTTGGCGAAATCGATGATCGGCGAGCGGCGTCCGCTATCACTCAGCGTGCAAGCCACCGGCGGGGCGGCGACCTCCAGCGAGGCCGTGAGCCTCGGGTTGATCGTGACAGAGCTCGTGATCAACGCGCTGAAACATGCGTTTCCAAGCGACGACACTGGGGATATTTTGGTCAAGTACGATGCTCGCGCCTCAGGTTGGCGCCTATCGATATCCGACAACGGCATGGCTTCTGCACAGGTCAGCGATGAGAGGCCACAAGGCGGTCTCGGCACTAGTATCGTTCAAGCCCTGGCCCATCAACTAGGTGCTATCGTCGAGAGATCCGGTGGCCCCGAAGGTACCACTGTCTCAATTGTTGCGATCGCCAGCGCCTGACCTAACAGACGATATCCGCTTGGGGTCAATTGCCGACATTCCCGCGGCGCCTTGCCATGTCGGCTTCGTGCCATTAACGGACGTTCGCGTGTTTGGGTTCACGCATCCATAGAGCCGAGTTTTCATCGCCAAAGTGCTTGGCCCGCAATCGCGATTGGTTGATCATATCGCTGAGTCTCTTCGGCAAGATACTGCGAGCGATGTAATCTCCTCGTGATCGACGAGAGTAAGCATTGACATCTAGTGCCGACCGGTGGGAACGAGGCGTTTATGAACACTGAAAAATGTCGCTGCCCAAGTGGCTCGCACGGTCACAGACCCGGAAAATGCCCAGCGCTCGCAGTTGGCGATGATCACCTGTGCCAGCGATGTCACGATAAGTCGGCTGAGGATGTTGAGATGGAGGCAAAGGCGTCAGCAGAGCTTAAGCGGCGCTCTTGAATACATCTTCCTCGCTTCGGCGGTGTCCCGTGTAGCAGCGCGTGTTCGGCAGGTTAAGTTTACGCTCAAAGGCCATCGAGGAGATCGCGAGAGAGCAAGGTGTAACGGTGGAAACCGGGTATCGTTAGCTTACCTCGTCTGGCCGGTTCATCGCACCGAGGTCAGTTTCGGGGGTGCCAGTTTTTCGTGTTCCAGCGGCTCTTTCATCTGGTGAGCGCACTCCAGGGGATTGCGCGGGACCCGCTGGCGGCGGCCCTGACACTGGAGCCGCTGTTGTTTTTTTTACTTCCGCTTCCGGCATTATCTTACGCTCGCTGCTTCGGGGTGAGTTGCAACTACACCCGCAAAGTTGAGCCAGAAATGATAACATTTTTGGATCTCCTAGTATCCGCGATCTGAACAGCTCCTGTCGAGCCGCCTTTGACCAATCGACACTAGATTTAATGCTTAGTCGCTGCCGCGATTGCATCTGCAAGGATGTGACGAAAGACCGGCTTTGCAAGCACAGGGGCATGGGGGACTTGCTCGTGAATACGCTTAACGGTGTCTGCGTCGCCGCATGCCGTAACAAATACGATTGGCACACCGCAGACTTCCCTAAGCCACCGCGCGATTTCGATGCCTTCGCGGCCTCCTTCGAGACAAACATCGACGAGAGCCACATCAGGCTGATCATTCATAGCAAGTGAACGGGCTTTGCTTGCACTTGGCGCCAGTGCGCAAACGTCAAAGCCAATCTTGAACATCGTTGCTTCAAGGTCGAGGGCAATCAAGAACTCGTCCTCGATGATGAGCACGCGACGACCTTGGGGTGACTGAAGTTGGGTCATGCTCTCTTCAAATTCAAAAGAACAAACCCCGGAGAGCGGTCCCCCGGGGCTTCTAAATGCGCCACTACGCTCTTACTGTCGCGCCCCATGGCAAAGCTTTTATTGCTGGGGGCAGGCTCACGAGGCGCGTGTAAGATAAACCCCCTCACAGCATTGGCGTTCCATCGCCAACAAATAAGGGCCGGCCGAAGAAGCGGTCTCTACGCGCTTCACGCGGCAGTGCGCACAGTTGATTTGGTTTTTTGCGGCCGGAGGTCACTGTTGGGCGTCCAGCTAGACAATGTCCAAGGAGCATTCTCCCGTGAAAAAGTATTTGGTCGCAACTACTCTCATTTTCGCATTCGTCAGCCCCGCTGTTGCCGAGCAGTTCTATGTGGCTTCGACCCCGCCAGCCATAAGTGCGAGGCGATGCACGAAATCCCCAAGGGCATGAAGTCCATGGGAACCTATGGCAGCATGGACGAAGCCAAGAAGGCCATGGGCAGCATGAAAGAGTGTGGCTAAGGCTCTTAGCCCGATCCTATCGCGGGTTGTTCGCGCGTCGGTGGTTGTCCACGCCGGCACTCCCTGGAGGAAGAGCCCGGCTGTTCACCGGGCTTCTTCATTCAAATCTCCTCTCGGAACGCTCGTGCCTACACGGTGTTGTCAGTTAGGCGGGCGCCGGTGCTCACGCTGGGGAGCCGCATACAGCGCCAGGCTTGCGCTGAGAGAGACCCGGCTCGGGCCCACCGCTGCCGGGTTTCTGGCGTCACCACCCTCCACTCCAGCTTAGCGCGACTTCAAGATCTGCTTATTACAGGGAGGCGGTTAATGGACGAAATAGCGAAGAGGAAAATCGGCGAGAAGGTGAGCTTGGTCGGTACGGCGCTGGAAGAGACTATTCATTTGCTGGAGGTACACCGCGCCAAGGGAACGCCCGACGTCGAGCCGCTGCTTGAGAAGGCCAAGGCGGCCTTGCTGAACATGGAAGCTGTTAACGCGGCCCTGGCCAAACTTAACGCCAAAAAGGGCAGTGACACGCTATAGGCATCCGTCTGAACCCGGTGTTTGAGTGCGACGGAAACATCGCAGCAAATCGATAACGCCACGAAAAGGAGAAGCCTCGTACGCAACACAAGAAGCGGAGCCTCTCCGGGTTCCTTGGAAGAGGAACCTTGATGGCGCGAGGCAAGACACACGCCACCAGGAGCCTTCATAGGCGACCCTGAGATCTCGGTCTGTAACCTAAGACACACCGAATGTCCCACAGTGCCCAGGTACACCCGATCCGATCGCGGGTTGAATCTGGGCCGGTGGGCTCTCGCCTGGCTGGCGATTCAGCTCTCCCCAGAAAGCTGAGAGAAGCCCGGCTGAGCGGTCGGGCTTCTTGTTGGGAACTGGTTCAGCTGTTTTGGGAGTTTTTCGGTTCAAGTAGGCCGACCCCAAGCCCCACCCAACGTGTCCCACCACGTCCCGGCCTATCACCAGGCCCCGGCCCGCAGACCCCGGGGCTTCTGCTATCTACACGATCCACCCCAGCTCGCGCTTGTACAACAGTCCCGGGGCTTCATTCTTCTGAGCGCCATGCGGCCTCGCTAAATAAAGGAGGTGGCCATGAAGCAGTTGTGGTTGGGTTTGCTCGCGACGCTGATCACGCTGCCGATTCCGTGCCAAGCCCGGCCAAATCAGGAGGGCGCATACGAAGTTTTAGGGGTGGGAACTATTTCTTGTGAGGGATGGACTAAGGACCGAGCCGATAAGAGCAACGATCGCAATTTTATTAATGGGGCTTGGGTTCAAGGCTACCTTACTGCCGTTAATGTCTTCGGCGATGGTCCGAGCCATTTAGCCAAGGGGACCGATGCCGAAGGCATCATGACCTGGATCGACAATTATTGTGCGCAGCATCCCGGTCACTCCCTGACGGTCGCCGCAAAAGCTCTAGTCAATGAGCTTACTGAAAAGGCGACGCCCTAATGTGAACGCCGACCAGCCGACGCCCCTTCGCAGAATTCCTCCCGCCTTCAAGGCACCAAGCTATCGATTAGTTTTTTGCAATGAGCCAATACCTCTTCTCGGGACGCGAAACGTCCGAGGACGGTTTCGGCAGTATAGGAAGATTGGGACTTAACGGGACCACGGCATCGGCTGTTCGGTGTCGGCCCGGCAAACTAATGCCTGGATGAACGCGAGGAGCTCATCATTGACCCGGTCCTTGAGGGTTGCGCACAGCCGTGTGGGGCGCCCTCATAGACCACGAGCTTCGCGTTCTTGATGATCTTCGAGGACATCAGTGCTGCAGACTCGATGGGGACCATCTGGTCGTCGCTCCCATGTAGGATCAGCGTCGGCACGTCGAAATCTCTTCAGGTCTTCACTCGTGTCCGTTTCCGAAAAGGCCTTGATACAAAAATAGGAGGCCGGGAAGCCCGCCCTCATCCCCTGCAACCAGAACGATTCGCGCACGCCTTCGATATCTTAGCGCCGGGCCGGTTGTAGCCGTAGAACGGCAGGCTCAGATCCTTCCAGACTTGCGAGCGGTCGGCCTGCACGCCGGCGCGGAGCTGATCGAACACCTCGATCGGCAGGCCACCTGGATTGGCCGTCGTCTTCAACATCAAGGGCGAAGTGGCACTGATCAGCGCTGCCTTCGCCAGGCGGCTCGTACCGTGACGGGCGATATAACGCGCGATCTCGCCGCCGCCTATGGAATGGCCGACATGAACGGCATCCTTGAGATCGAGCTTTTCGACCAGCTCCGCCAGGTCGTCGGCGTAGGTGTCCAGGTCATTGCCGTTCCAGGGCTGGCTCGAGCGGCCATGGCCGCGGCGATCATGGGCGATACAGCGATAGCCGCGAGAGGCGAGGAAAAACATTTGATCTTCGAAGGCGTCCGCGCTCAGGGGCCAGCCATGGCTAAACACAATCGGCTGTCCAGTGCCCCAATCGTTGTAATAAAGCGTTGTCCCGTCCTTTGTCTCGATCATCGCCATGAGGGTGCTCCTTCGTGACCTGAGAGGATATTAGCGAGGCGGAGGTCGCACCGCGCCTTCACGAGAGAGGACCGGTACCTTGTGCAGTAATGCCATGTTGACCTCTCAATGGCGGCGCCATGCAAGGTTGCTCGGGGTATCCTTCCGCATTCTCGGGAGGCAAAAAGGGCAGCTAGCAATTACAACTTCTTACAGAAAGACAAGTCAGGTGGTCAGAGGTTCGGCGCAATGTCCGCTTTGGGTCATTAGCGGACATTAGAGCGCGGACCGGCCATGTCCGCTTCACCCCCAAGAGCGGACATGCTCAGAATCGGTATCAATGTCTGCTAAGTGCCAGACCACGTTAGCCTTTGCATGAACAGGTCTGCTTGAAGTCAATCGTGCTTAGTCCCACTTCTCGATGTGTTGGTGACAGCAAGCAGACTAGCTGCGTAGTTAGATGCAACCGAGCGCGAACCCCCCGGGGGGGCATGAAAATGTTTTTTTCGCGCGGCTTGAGGACCGGTGGGGGCGTTTCGCTTTCAATAAATTGTCCCGCGATCAAATGAGGGTTCACCATGAAAGCACCGCAGCACCTAGCACCTGAAACCCGCAAATGGTTCGACAGCGTCGTCGCGACATATCACCTTGAACCTCATCACTTGCGCCTGTTGCAGCTTGCCGGTGAGGCTTGGGACCGCTGCCAGCAAGCGCGGGAGGCGATCGCGAGGGAAGGCCTTACCTGGCGTCGGGCGGCGGGCGCATCCGGCCATTGCCATCGAGCGCGATAGCCGGTTGGCCTTTGCGCGGTTGATCCGCGAGCTTGATCTCGACGCCGAGCCGCCGCATGCGTGGCGTGCGGGACCGCCTGCCCTTCACAGCAACCGACGGATGCCGCGCGGCGGCATCGGCATCACTTTGGACGATTAGGCCATGCCAAGAAAACTGCGCGCACCGAAACAGCGATATGACGCCAAGGCCGAGCTTGACGCGTGGTCGATGAGCTTTGAGTGCGGCATCGACTTTTTCGGCGAGACGGGTTTGCCGCTGCCGCATCGTGTATGGCCGCCGGAAGATCGACCGGCCGTTGAGAAGGCGTGGCGTGCAGCGGCGCATGGCCGCATGGCTCGCGTCGGCGCGCTGTTCTCTAGAGAAGCGGGACGCGGACAACGAGCATCGCGCCATACCGTGGGCGTTAGAGCAATTCGGGAGCCGCCATGCCGGTAAAGAAGCGAACTGCGAAAGAACGCCTGCACCGCATCACGCAGCGAAGCGGTCGAGGCGTACAAGCGCGGGCGACTACATCGCTTGCATCGGGCGCTCGGGCTTATGCCGTGGGAGTGTTCGCCGCTGCCGGACGAGGTTGACGGGCCTCGGCGTCGATCAAGGTCCGCGCCCCTCGATGCATGGATGACGGGTCACGGATGGGAGCAGGCGCAAGAGCTTCAGCGCGAGCTTAGAAGGCGGCCAAGCAGTAAGCCCGATGTTGCATCCTGTCTTTTGCCCGCTGCTCATGCGTCTGGGGGCAAAGTCAAAATCCAATCGCGACCTTGCTTGTGTGTTTTGAACCCTAGGTCGGACCTTGCTTGCTGTACCGCGGGGTTGCTCGATGCTTGCGAGCGGTGGCGGCGGTACATCTTATCTACCGCATAGATTTTTGGCCCGAATTGAGTAGCTGCTGGCGTATGAATGCCTTAGTCCAAAGGCCCGGAGACATGGCTCGGAATACGTTGCTCATCAAGTCTTCAAAAGTGTCACCCTTCTCGGCGTAACCAAGAAGGCGGCCCAACCAAAATACGGAAATAAAAAGGGTGGCTACTCCAAGGCTGAGCCAAGCGGCTACCTCCAACAGCATTAGAGATTTGGCTCTCTTTTCCTCTAACTCTGGCAACACGTCGGACCAGGCTTCGACGAATCCCTCCGCCCATCCGGCTGGACCCCCGTAATAGAGGAAATAGCCGCAAGCCAAGCAAAACAGAAAAGTGGCATAACCGAGGGTGAAACCTTCGGTGCTTTTCCCGTCAAGCTGCCTTAAGTCGCTCTCTCAGAGCAGCACGTTTTCCCCTTGGCGAGCGCTCCCAGACATCACACGCGATGAGGAGTACGCCCAGGGCGACAGCAAAGCACGCCTAAGGAAAACCACGTCTAATGCGATAAGCGCGGCCCAACCGCGGACTTCCATGGCCCGTTGCCCCAACGGTCCAGCCGCTCCCAAATTGACCGCTCTTCGAGGCTCATCGGACGAGAGATTGCCTCTTCTGTTCGTTCAGCCAATGCGAAGGCAGGCCAAATAATTGTGAGAACTTGCCACCCGGGTTTGGTGATGCTGGCGCGCGCGAGGAGACCGCCGCGGAGCCGGACGTAGAACCCGGCAGTTGCGGCGGCCTCTTGCGAGCGGTGGCGTGGGTAGATTGCGCTAGAAAGGCAGCGCTTCGGCACGCCGCCGATGTTCCAATCGTAGCGGAACGATGTTTGGAGTTTCGCCGAACTCGAACCGTGCCGATTGTGCGGTATCTATCGCCCGAATAACGATTTCGGCCGGAAGCCACTGCATCAAGAACGCAGACAGCGTCTGAAATAGGGTCCCGTGCCAATCGGGGAAAAAGCAGCGAGATTAGCTGCCATTTCCGGGGAACCGCATGCGACCACCCGGCGTTGGGTTTGGTCGGCGAAGCTGGCTGGTGGTAGGTCTCTGGGTGTCCGGGCAATAGGCGATGTGACCTTCGCCTGGCGATGTAGCGGAGTGTAAAGTAAAAAAAAAGTCCTAGAAAATAGGGAAGGCGCGCGCTCTGCCTCTAGCAGGAACCCCTCTGGTTCGTACTCATAGGCTAAGACGGGAAGCCGCTGAAACGAAAGCCGCATAGCGAACTGTAAGGCGAGAACGAAACAAGCTCCCGCCAAACTTGGTTTAAATAGGAATTGATGCGTGGTCGAGACTGGCGAAGAGTTCCGCCTTCTAAAATGGCTTGGGTTGTAATGACCGACGACAAAGTCAAGCCGATCTGCACACGCATGAGTGCCCGCTGGACAGAAAGCTGATTCGGGCGCCCCACGCAACCTCGGTGGGGAGCGCTACGGGTGTCAGGCTGTTACTAATGCGGTACTAAGCACCCGCCCGACAAATGAGCTAAGTGCTGGTGGGCGCAGTAGGACTCGAACCTACGACCCGCTGATTAAGAGTCAGCTGCTCTACCACCTGAGCTATGCGCCCGTTTGGCCGGCTTCTTTAGAGGCAGCGGCCAGTTGGATCGCCCCCTTACCAGAAGCCCGCGCGCTCTGTCTACGGACGCCGCTGAGATTAGGGGGATAGACGTCACATAGGCAGGCCGCGCGCCGAAGACAAGCAGAGAGGGCGGAAAATGCGCTTGTCGCTGCTTTAGTCAGCCCCCGTTCATCTTGGTTTTCGTACGGTACCGCCAGTGTTTGGCCGCAAACGGCGCATACCACGGCCAATTGAGAGAGATGAATAGCGTCCCCTGAGCCGGGGTGGGGGCACTTGGAGGGTGAAATGCCGACTAGGTATTGGCTGAGATTGCTTGCGGCCGCGTTCGTGTGGGTTGCGTTCGTTGCAGCCCCGGGCTTGCCGCTTCCGGGAGCCGACCGGCTTGGCTTCACTGGTGCCGCGGCGGCGCAAGAAACCATCGACATAGATACCTTCTATGACGAGCTCGGTCCTTACGGGGAGTGGGTCTGGCACCCGCGCTTTGGCTATGTCTGGCTGCCCGAGGACGTCTCGCCGCGCTGGCGCCCCTACACCGTCGGCCGTTGGACCTATACCGACGAGTATGGCTGGTACTGGGATTCGAACGAGCCCTTCGCCTGGGCGGTCTATCATTACGGCCGCTGGGGCTATGATGAGGACTATGGCTGGTTCTGGGTTCCAGGCGACACCTGGGCGCCAGCCTGGGTGCAGTGGCGCTACAGCGACGACTATGTCGGCTGGGCCCCGGTCGGCCCCGGCCCTCGCGGCTATGCTTATGGCGTGCCGGTCAACTACGAGCCGCCGATCGCCGAGTCCTGGGTGTTCGTGCAGCCTCGTTACATGACCTCGCGCGTGATCTCGCACTACGCGTTGCCCATCGGCGGCTTGGGCGTCGCCTTCTTCGGCGCGACCAATGTGTACCGGCCGATCTATCGCGGCGGCATCGTCTACAATTACGGCATGCCCCGCGACCGCGTGGTGAAGATCATCAGGCGGCCGATCTATGTGCAGAAGGTCTACAAGGTCGACCATTGGAAGGGCGGCAAGTACGACCGGGACGGCCGCAACAAGGGCATCAAGGTCTACGCGCCTCGCTTCAACAAGGACGGCAGGAATCGCGGGCCGAAGAAATTCGTCGACAATCCACGCGACTTCAAGCCGAAGGCGAAGCTGCATGACACTTTCAAGGGCGACGTGCCGAAGGGTTGGGGCAAGAGCGCCAAGGGGCTGACGCCGATCGCCAAGGAAGATCCGGAAGGCTTCAAGAAGAAGGGCCGCTTCGACGGTCATGATCGGGACTTCGGCGACCGCGGCAAGGATAAGGATCGCGACAAGGACAAGGGTCAGGCGTCTAAGGACTTCGACCGTGACGGCCGTGACGGCAAGAAAGACGGTGGTCCTCCGGCTCCGAAACTGCCCCCGCCGGTTGTGAAGGGCGGCACCGGTGACCAGTCGAAAGAGAAGTTCGGAGCGACCGGCGATCGCGATGGCCGCGACAAGGACAAAGACAAAGACAAAGACAAGAGCAAGGGTCAGGCGTCGAAAGACTTCGACCGCGACGGCAAGCAAGGCCGCAAGGGTAAGGACGGAGCGCCTCCACCGCCGCCTGCGCCTCCTCCGATCGTGAAGGGCGGCACCGGCGATGGCGATATCCGTACCCAGACCGAGTTCGGGACGCTTCGGCAGCACGACAACAAGGACAAGAATAAGAACAAGAACAAGAATCAGAATTTCGGCAATCAGGGCGGCTCCGACCAGTTCAAGCAGGGCGGCGGCGGCAGCCAGCGGAAGCAGAAGACCTTCGGCGATCAAGGTGGCGGCGGCGGAGGCGGTGGCCAGCGTGCCCAAGACAACCAAGGCGGTGGCGGTGGCGGCGGCGGTGGCGGCGACAAGAAGAAGGACAAGTGCCAGAAGAATCCCAATCACCCGTCCTGCCAGAACTAGACCGATGTCCAGCGGCCTCGCCTGAGGCCGCCATCGCAAACGAAAAAGGCGGTTGGCTTAAGCCAACCGCCTTTCATTTTAAGTGCAGGCTAAGCGACGTGGATAAGTCAGCCGACTTAAGCGATGTTCGTCAGGAAGCGAGCATGGTCTCAGGCTTTCGCCGCGCGCCGCGAGCCAGAAGCTTGGAGAGCGCGCTGACATAGGCCCGGGCCGAGGCCACCATCGTGTCGGTGTCGGAGCCCCTGCCCGTCACGGTCTTGTCGCCGTCCTCGAGGCGCACGATCACTTCGGCCTGCGCGTCGGTGCCTTCGGTGACCGCGCTCACCTGATAGAGCGGCAGCCGCGCCTCGTGCGGCACGATGGCCTTGATCGCCTTGAAGGTCGCATCGACAGGACCGTCGCCTGTCGATTCCATGGTGTGCTGCTTGCCGTCGATGTCGAGCGTGATCGTCGCCTTTTGCGGGCCGCCGGTGCCGGCGATCACGGTCAGCGCCACGACCTTGATGCGGTCGTGCGCCGAGGCGATCTCCTGATCGACCAGGGCCTCGATATCCTCGTCATAGACGTGCTTCTTGCGGTCGGCGAGCGCCTTGAAGCGCACGAAGGCGTCCTCGAGAGCGTTGTCGCCGAGCTCGTAGCCGAGCTCCTTCAGCTTCTCGCGGAAGGCGTGGCGCCCGGAATGCTTGCCCATGACGAGCGAGGATTCCTTCAGCCCAACGCTTTCCGGCGTCATGATCTCGAAGGTCTCGGCATGCTTCAACACGCCGTCCTGATGGATGCCGCTCTCATGTGCGAAGGCATTCCGCCCGACGATCGCCTTGTTGTACTGCACCGGGAACGCCGTGACGCGGGAGACGAGGCGCGAGGCGCGCGTCAGCATGGTGGTGTCGATGCCGGTCCAGAACGGCATGGCGTCGCCGCGGGTGCGGATGGCCATGACGATCTCTTCCAGCGCTGCGTTGCCGGCGCGCTCGCCAAGCCCGTTCACCGCGCATTCCACCTGCCGGGCCCCTGCCCCGACACCCGCCAGAGAATTGGCGACGGCGAGACCGAGGTCGTTATGGCAATGGGTGGAGAATACGGCCTTGTCCGAGTTCGGCACGCGCTCGATGATCATGCGGATCAGCGCCGCGAACTCGTCCGGCGTGGCGTAGCCGACCGTGTCGGGAATGTTCACGGTGGTGGCGCCTGCCTTGATCGCGGCCTCGACGCAGGCACAGAGGAAATCGTGCTCGGTGCGGGTCGCGTCCATCGCCGACCATTCGACGTTGTCGGTGTAGCCGCGGGCGCGGGTCACCGACGCGGTTACCCGCGACAGAACTTCAGCCTCGTCGATGCTCATCTGATATTTGCGATGGAGCGGCGAGGTGCCGATGAAGGTGTGGATGCGGCCTTGCTTCGCCGGCTTGATGGCATCGGCGCAGACGTCGATATCCTTGGCTTGCGCGCGGGCCAGCCCGCAGATCACCGAATTCTTGGCCCGCCGCGCGATCTCCTGGACGCTCTCGAAATCGCCCTGGCTCGCGATGGGAAATCCTGCCTCGATGATGTCGACGCCCATCTCGTCGAGCAGCTCGGCGACTTCGAGCTTCTCCTCGAAGGTCATGGTGGCGCCGGGGCATTGCTCGCCGTCGCGCAGGGTGGTGTCGAAAATAACGACACGCCCACTTCGTGGGGTTTGGTTGGAATCCATCTGTCTCGTCCTCAGGTCCTGGCCTGGCAGTCTAGCACGACTGGCAAGCCGCTTGAATTATCGCGGGTTTCTCTTGCCATCCCCTGAACGCCGGCCTCGCTTGATTGGCGAGAGCGAAGGTGCTCAGGGGCGTCTAAGGAGGAGTTCGGTGAGGCAAATGTGCGCGCGGGAGGTCGCGGCCGGGAAGCCCGTGCCGGCACCAAATCCCATCTCTCCTCGCGTCGCTTGCATCGATGACCTTGTCATGGCGCGGGTTTTGCGCGCCCGCGGAACATAGTGCGAAGCCTGGCTGGGGCAAGAGCGCGCATAAAGCCCGTCAAGTCTGTTAAGATTCGGCGCTGCCCGCCAATGACCATGATCATCGACAGCCCAAAGAGACGAGAGCATCTCGCGGCAATCGCGGCCCGGATGCCGGCGCATGTCGAGCGTCTCTCCTGGACTGCGGAGCAAATCAGGGCGGAGCGCCAGCGCGCACTGCGCGAGACCTTGCTTCACGCCAAGACACATTCCCCCTGGCACGCCGGCAGGCTGAGCCGCGTCGATCCGGAGACGTTCACCGAGGCCGACCTTCACGCCCTTCCGGTGATGACCAAGACCGACGTCATGACGAATTGGGACGCGATCGTAACCGATCGCCGCCTGACCCTTGCCGACTGCAATGCTCACATCGCCGCCAAGCTGAACGGGACGTGCAAGGACTACTATTATCTCGACGAGTATCTTGTGATCGCGACCGGCGGCTCTTCCGGCGTGCGCGGCGTTTTCCCGTGGGGTTGGGACGAGTTCATCGAAATCGCTTGCGCGACGTTCCGCTATCAGGTGCGCGACGAGCCGCCGGGGGCATTGACCGGCCGGCGGCTCCTCGCCGTCGTCGAGGCAGGCGAGATCGTTCACGGCAGCCCGTTCCTGTTCTCCGTTCCGATCGATCCGGCGGCGCCGGTGAAATGGTTTCCCGCATCAACGCCGATCGCCGAGCTCGTCTCAGAGCTCAATGACGCCCAGCCGACACAGATCAACTCCTTCGCCTCGTCGCTTCAGGAAATTGCCGCGGAGGCCTTGGCCGGGCGACTGAAGATCCGTCCGCATCGGGTGACCGCGAATTCAGAGCCGCTGATGCCGGAGACCCGCGTTGCGGCACGGAAGGCCTGGGAGGTGGAGATCAACAATATGTGGGGCTGTGTCGAGGTCGGCCATATCGGCATCGAATGCGATGCTCATGAGGGGATGCACCGCACCGACGACCTGATCATCACCGAGTTCGTCGATCACAACGACGGGCCCACGGCCGACCCGGACGCGATCGATCGCGTCCTGGTGACCTCGCTGTTCGGGCGCACGCTTCCGCTGATCCGCTACGAGCTCACCGACGTGCCGGTTCCCGGCGACCGGCCGTGCTCCTGCGGCGCGGCGTTTCCGCTGATCACGACGGTGAAGGGGCGCTCGGACGACATCTTCGTCTATCCGGGCGATGTCCACATACACCCCTTGGTGTTCCGGACGCCGCTTGGGCAGAACAGCGCCATCGAGCAATATCAGGTGCACCAGACCGAGCACGGGGCGAAGATCGGGGTCATTGCCACGGGGCCCATCGACGTGGCGGCGCTCAAGAACCAGCTCATCGAAGGCCTCGCCAAGGCCGGGCTCGCCAATGCAGAAATCGAAATCGACCTCGTCGACACGCTTGAGCGGCACAAGGAGACGGGAAAGCTCCGCCGGTTCATTCCTCTGCCAAAGAGCTAGCTGTCCTGCTGCCCCGTCTATTTCCCCGGCCAGGGCATGATCGGCACGACGCTGATCGCATTCGCCGGCGAGCCTTCGATGATCTTCGAGCTGACCGCGAGATAGATGATCGCGTTGCGCTTCACGTCCGGTATGCGGTAGATGCGCGTCGCCTTGAAGAAGATGCTCGTCTTCTCGGTGAACGCCTCCTCCTTCTCCGGCAGCTTGGAAATGTCGGCGGTAATGGGCCCCATCTGACGGCAGGAGACCGAGAAGTTCGACGGGTCCTCGTTGAGACCGAGGGGCTGGCCCCATCCGCCTTTCCGCGCCTGCGAGATAAAGCAGGTCACGCCGGGCACCTTTGCATCGTCGAAGTCGCTGATGCAGACCTTGTCGCTCGGCGAGGTGAATCTGAACGTCGTGCTGACGCAGCTCAGATCGTCGGCGCTTGCACCGCCCAATGCAGCCAGGAACAGAACCGTGGCCAAGACGAGCGATCTCATTTCTTCTCTCCAATTCGCTGTAGGTGCTGCCCCCGCCCCTTGCAACATCAAAGCTGGTCGAACTCGGGGCGTAGCGTGGAGAGCGCGATGGCCCGGCCGGCGACGCGGCGGTTCTCGATGCCTTCGCGCGAAAAATCGCGAAAGCCGTACTCATCGGCGGACTCGCTCTCCGGCTCGAGCGTGACTTCGATCGTCTTCACGAGCTTGAAGGCGCGCGCCTTGGCGACATTGAGAGCAAGCTCTGGGGGGAGTTGACCCGGAACGAGGCCGGCAAGGGCGTCGATCGTGGCTGCCAGCATGTTGATGCGGTCGGCGGTCTTGGTATCCTGGTGCATGCGGTTGCCGAAGCGAAGCTCATCGACCCGCTCGGTGACCTCGAACAGCGTGGTGGGCAGCGGCGCCGCCTGGGGAAACAAATTCATGACCACGAGCAGCCGCCTCACATCCTTGTCGACGCTGAAGGCGTCGATCGCATCGGTCAGCGGCGTATTGTCGACGATGCCGCCGTCCCAATAGCGGCGCGCGTCCTTGCCCTCCTTGATTTCGGTCCAGGGAAATTGCGGAGGCAGGCTGCCGCTCGCCAGCACGTGCTGCGGCTCGATGGTCGTGCGCTCGGTTTTGTCGAGCTTCTTGTTGGAGAAGCGCTTCAGCACGCCGCTCTCCACGTCGACCGCGGTCACCACGAAGGCCGTGTCGCTGGCGTTGAGCTCGGCAAAATCGACGTGGCGGGTAAGCGTGGGCAGCAAGGGGCGCGTATCGTAGACATGCGTCCAGCGCGAGAACGACAACACGTCGGCACGCATCGAATAGAAGTTCGGCAAGCCGTAAAGCGCCAGATCCCGCCTCGCCTGGCGCGGCCAAAACATCGGCGTCTCCAATACGAGGTCGTTCCACAGCGAGGCGAGGCGGCGGCGCGCATCGGTCCTCGTGGCGGCGCCGACCACGCAAGCTGCGTTGATCGCGCCGATGGAGACCCCGGTGACGGCCTTGAGCGAGACGGCATGGCCCTTGCCGGCGGCTTCGTCGATCAGCTCGAGCAGCGCCGTGATCGCCCCATATTCATAGGCGCCAAGCGCGCCCCCTCCTTGCAGGACAAGCCCGATCTCGGTCGCCTTGGCTGGGACCTTCTTCATGTGCGGGCCCCTAGGACTTGCCATAGACGGGGACGACGGCGCCTCGCGTCACCTTGTTCTCTGGCGAGGCGAGGAACAGGATGGTCGCGGCGACCTCTTCCACCTTCGGCCACGCCGCGTAGTCTGCCTTCGGCATGGCCGCACGATTGGTCGGCGTATCCATGATGGACGGCGCCACGGCGTTGACCAGGATGTCCTGCTTGGCGACCTCCTCGGAGAGCGCAACGGTGAGCGCGGCGACCGCGGCCTTGCTCGCGGTATAGGCGACGAGCCCTGCCCCACCCCGCCATTCGAGCCCATGGCGCGCGGCGACATTGACGATGCGCCCGCCCTTGCCGGAGCGGGCGATGGCATTGACGGCGGCTGAGCAGCAGAGGAAGCAGCTCACGAGATTCATGTCGAGAAGATGCATCAGCGCCGCCTTGTCCGTCTTCGCGACTGGCGACATGGCAAAACCGCCGGCAATGTGGATCGACGCCCAGAGGTCGGGGATGCCTTCATAGAACTGACGCAGGGCTGGCTCGTCGGTCAGCTCGATCGGCCCTACGAGCTTCACTTGCCCGTGGTCACGATAGGCGAAGCGCTCGGCTTCGCGCTCATCGCGCCAGGGCACGTGGCATATGGCGCCCGACGCAACGAGGGCGCCGACGACGGCCGCGCCGAGAGCGCCGGTTCCGCCGGTCACCACCACTTGCCTGTCCCGGTAGTCCATCTTGGCGGCCCTTTCTGCTCCCGGCTCTGAGCCGGGCATGGAATTGCCAACTATCTCGCGGCCATGACCTTGGCGGCAAGCGCGGTGTCGAGAAACTCGATGAAGGATACGACCTGGCCGTTGCCCACGGTGATGAAATCGGCGAGCTCGGTCGTGAACATCCGCCCGGTCTTGGTGTAGTGGAAGGTCGCCTGCCAACGCACCGCGGCGCTCGGCCCGTCGATCAGCATCTCGACAATGGTGAAGTCGCTGACCTCGAAGTTCGCGATCATGCCTTGCATCAGGCTCTTGATGCCGGCGTTGCCCTTGACGAACGTCGGCATCGGGCTCGCATCGTCGGTGCCGGCGACCTGAAACGTCGCGTTGGCGGCGAACAGCCTCGCGACCGCATCGAGGTCGCCACGCACCCGCGCCGCGTAGAGCTCCTCCAACAGATCTTCGATGACCTGCCGTTCGGTCACGACGAAGGCCCTCCCCGCTTGGCGCCCGCAGGCAGGTCCGGATCGGGTTGATTGAGAAAGATCAGCACGGCGAGCACCGATATGTAGAAGCGGAATGCCGCATCCTGGCCGTTCCAGGTCTTGGACTGCCACATGTCGAACCATTCGCCGGCGACCACCATGAAACCGAAGAACCACACGAGGAATGCGACCAACGCAGCGGCGATGGCGTAGGCCTTGGCGCGATTGAACTCGGCGCCCGATGCATGCAGGGCACGCGTCATCTGAATGACGCCGGCGAGGAACAGCACCCCGGTCAAGCCCTCGGCGATAATGATCAGCGCGTAGACGATCCGCCAAAGGGTTGGATTGGTGATGGCGCGATAGCGGAGCTCATTGCCCGGGAAGGTCGTGTCCATGCTCAACACATGCTGCACGAACTCGTAGTTTGCATTGTAATCAACGATGTTGTCGTAGGCGATGAGCAGGCAGAACACCGCCAGCACAAGGCACATCACGATCTTGGCGATCCGCGTGATCAGCATGGCAGAGTCCCTTGCCCTGAAGCGAGACCGTAGGGTGGGCAAAGCGAAGCGTGCCCACCACCGCTTATGCCATCATCACCGCTACAGGGATGGGCAACGCATGCCGTCACCCTACTGCAAGTCAGTTCTTGCTCTTGTCGACCAGAGCGCGCTCGGCGATCCAGGGCATCATGGCGCGGAGGCGCTTGCCGACCTCTTCCATCTCGTGGCTGTCGCATTTCGCGCGCATTGCCTTGAACGAGGTCTGGTTGACGCGGTTCTCAAGCATCCAATCCTTGACGAATTTGCCGGACTGGATGTCGGCGAGGACTTGGCGCATCGCCTCCTTGCTCGCGGCGTTCACCACGCGCGGGCCTGAGACATACTCGCCATACTCGGCGGTGTTGGACACCGAGTAGTTCATATTGGCGATGCCGCCCTCATAGATGAGGTCGACGATCAATTTCACCTCGTGCACGCATTCGAAATAGGCCATCTCAGGGGCGTAGCCGGCCTCGACCAGCGTCTCGTAGCCGTTCCGCATCAGCTCGACGAGGCCGCCGCACAACACAGACTGCTCGCCGAAGAGATCGGTCTCGCATTCCTCGCGGAAATTGGTCTCGATGATGCCGGCGCGGCCGCCGCCGACGCCGGCGGCGTAAGAGAGCGTCAGGTCGTGAGCATTGCCGGAGGCGTCCTGGGCGATGGCCAAGAGACAGGGGACGCCGGCGCCGCGCACATATTCGGCGCGCACCGTGTGGCCAGGGCCCTTCGGCGCCACCATGCAGATGTCCATGTCGGGGCGCGGCTCGATCAGGTTGAAATGAATGTTGAGGCCGTGGGCGAAGAAGAGCGCCGAGCCCTGCTTCATGTTGGGCTTCAGGTCCTTCTCCCAGATGCCGGCCTGGAGCTCGTCTGGTGCAAGCAGCATGACCACATCGGCCCATTTGGCGGCCTCGGCAACGTCCATGACCTTGAGGCCCGCCTTCTCGGCCTTGGCCACGGACTTGGAGCCGGGGCGCAAGGCAACGGCGACGTTGGCGACGCCCGAATCGCGCAAGTTCAGCGCGTGCGCGTGGCCCTGGCTGCCATAGCCGACGATGGCGACCTTCTTACCCTTGATCAAATTGAGATCGGCATCCCGATCGTAATAGACGCGCATGTTTTGTCCTCAGTTGAAGGTGGTGAAATATCCGATGCCCGCTCAGGAGGAAACTGGAATTCCGAGCAGGCTCGCAAGACGTGCGCGCACCTCAAGCATGATCTCCGCTGGCACCGTGCCTTCTCGCTTGAAGGCACGGATCGTCGGGTCAATGACCTTGATTTGATCCACGAGCACGAAGCCAGTTAATCGTCCAAGTGGCGGGAGTGCCACCGCGAAAGGCCAATTACGCCGCGTGCGTGTGATTGGACAGACAATAAGGACGGATGAAGCAAGGTTGTATTCGCGTGACGTGAGGACAAGAGCAGGCCGCCTGCCGCCCTGTTCGCGCCCGACAGGATGACCGAAATCGATCCAGAGCACCTCTCCGGCATCAGGAGCGCTTTCGCTTCTTGTCGCCACGCTCGATCCCCATCTCTTCATCGGTGGGCGCTACATCGCTCCAGTCCTCGTCGGGCAGAATCTCGGCGCCGACGTCCGGACCCCAATCGACCAACGGTGGCTGCCTGTCGCCCGGCTTGATCTGCGCCAGGAGATCTTCAAGACGGTAATAAGGGATCTTGGGGACCGTAGACTCGATGGTAAGTTTCGAGCCCTGCTTCTCCAGGTCGACCGTCGTGCCGGGCGCAAGGTCGAGCTCATCGGCGAGCCGCTTCGGCAGGCGCACGGCGAGGCTGTTGCCCCATTTGGCGATTTTGACTTTCATGGCTCTGCTCTCTCTCGGATATACAATGTATATCCGAGACCTCGCCCCGCGCAACCCCAGCTACATCCGCTCGGCGCCGCGGGAGATGGCGGCGAGGCCGGTGCGCGAGACCTCGACCAGGCCGAGCGGCTGCATCAGAACAATGAACTGCTCGATCTTGGACTGCTTGCCGGTGATCTCGAAGATGAAATGCTCGGTCGAGGCGTCGATGACCGAGGCGCGGAAGGCTTCCGCCAAGCGCAAGCGCCTCGACCCGCTTCTCGCCCTTGCCGGCGACCTTGACCAGCGCAAGCTCCCGCTCGACCGGGTTGCCGAGAAGCGTGAGATCGGTGACCGAATGGATCGGGACCAGCCGATCGAGCTGATTCTTGATCTGCTCGATCACCATCGGCGGGCCTGAGGTGACGATGGTGATGCGCGACAAATGCGCCTCGTGCTCGGTCTCCGACACGGTGAGCGAGTCGATATTGTAGCCGCGGCCGGAGAAGAGCCCAATGACGCGGGCGAGCACGCCCGGCTCGTTGTCGACGAGCACGCTCATGGTGTGCGTCTCGGGCTTCTCCTCGCGCTTCTCCAGCGAATATGCCGATCCCGGCTGGGTCATCACGTTCATTCCATTTCGCGGATACGCGCTAGTGCGCGCCATCCTCCTCTTTCCCTTCTTTGCCGCCAAGCTCGAGCATCCGCAACGCCGCCGAGATCATCAGGATCGAGGCCGGCAGCACCAGCATCGACCATTGCAGATGACCGTTGGCCTCGACCACGATGCGGGCGAAGATCACGATCAGCACGACGATGACCACCTCGGCCAGCGTCGCCTTGAGCTGGCCGACGCCGCCGACTTTCATCCACACGGGCAACCGCTCGCCATATCCCTCCGGCAAAGTGAAAACGAAGCCGATGGCGATGCCGTAGGCGAAGATGACCAGCACGATGCCGAACAAAAAGGAGTCGACGGCCTCGAGAACCGGCACGGTGACCTGCTTCTGCACCGCGTCGCCCTCGGTCATGATGGTGTGCCACGCCTCGTGCAGGAAGAACCCGCCCTGCAGGAACATCAGCAGCGAGCCGACAAGGGCGCCGGCCGAGCCGATCAGCATGATGGTTCGCAGACTGAGGAAGAATGTCAGCAAAGTGTGTCCGTTCATTACACCATCACCTTGCCTTCTTCGGTGATGGCATTTTCGAGGTCCTCCTCGGTCAGATCGTCGCCCAACAGCATATGGTTATGCGCTTCGCCGCTCGGGATCATGGGGAAGCAATTGGCATGCTTGTCGACGCGGCAGTCGAAGATCACGGGGCGCTTGACGGCGATCATCTCGCGGATGGCGTCGTCGAGCTCGGACGGCTTCTCGGCGCGGATGCCGACGCCCTGATAGGCCTCGGCGAGCTTGACGAAGTCGGGCAGCGCCTCGGTGTAGGAATGGGAATAACGGCCGCCATGCAGAAGTTCCTGCCACTGGCGCACCATGCCCATGTACTCGTTGTTGAGGATGAAGATCTTGATCGGCAGGTCGTATTGGGCCGCCGTCGACATCTCCTGCATGGTCATCAGCACCGAGGCCTCGCCTGCGATATCGATGACGAGTGAATCCGGATGCGCGACCTGGACGCCAACGGCGGCAGGCAGGCCATAGCCCATGGTGCCGAGGCCGCCCGAGGTCATCCAGCGGTTGGGCTCCTCGAACCTGAAGAATTGGGCGGCCCACATCTGGTGCTGGCCGACCTCGGTGGTGATGTAGGTGTCGTAGCCGCGGGTCAGCGCGTAGAGCCGCTCGATCGCGTATTGCGGCATGATCACGTCGTCGCGCTTGCGGTAATGCAAGCAATTGCGGGCGCGCCAATGATCGATCTCGGCCCACCAGGATTTGAGCGCGGCCTTGTCGACCTTCGGCTTCTTCGCCTGCCAAACGGCGATCATCTGCTCGAGCACGCGTCCGCAATCGCCGACGATCGGGATGTCGACATGCACGTTCTTGTTGATCGAGGAGCGGTCGATATCGACATGGATCTTCTTTGAGCCTGGCGAGAAGGCGTCGACCCTGCCGGTGATGCGGTCGTCGAAGCGCGCGCCGATGCAGATCATCACGTCGCAATCGTGCATGGCGTTGTTGGCTTCGTAGGTGCCGTGCATGCCGAGCATGCCGAGCCACTGCTTGTCGGCGGCGGGAAAGGCGCCAAGCCCCATCAAGGTCGAGGTGATGGGATAGCCGGTCATATGCACGAATTCGCGCAAGCGCCTGCTCGCCTCCGGCCCGGAATTGACGATGCCGCCGCCGGTGTAGAAGATCGGGCGCTTGGCATTGGCGATAAGGTCGACGGCGGCAGCGACCGCGCGCTCGTCGCCGTCAAATTGCGGCCGGTAGCTCTTGTGCTGCGAGTTGGTGAGGCCGGTGTAAATGCCCTTGGCGAATTGGATGTCCTTGGGGATGTCGACGACGACCGGCCCGGGGCGACCGGTGCGCGCGACATAGAACGCTTCGTGCAGGACGCGGGAGAGCTGGTTCACGTCCTTCACGAGGTAGTTATGCTTGGTGCAGGGCCTGGTGATGCCGACGGTGTCGCATTCCTGGAACGCGTCATTGCCGATGAGGTGGGTCGGCACCTGACCGGTGATGCAGACGATGGGAATGGAATCCATCAGCGCGTCGGTGAGGCCGGTGACGGCATTGGTGGCGCCGGGACCCGAGGTGACGAGCACGCAGCCGACCTTGCCGGTCGAGCGCGCGTAACCTTCCGCGGCGTGAACCGCGCCCTGCTCGTGGCGCACCAGGATGTGCTTCAGACGATCCTGCTTGAACAGCTCGTCGTAGATCGGAAGCACGGCGCCGCCGGGGTAGCCGAAAATGTGGTCGACCCCTTGGTCGGCCAGAACTTGCAGCACCATCTCGGCGCCAGTCATTGCGCGTGACATGCGTTACATCTCATGAGTTTCGCTGGGGCGATGGCCTTCGCGCGTATCTAGTAAAATCTTCCGGGAAGACAAATGCGGCGCGACCCTACGGCGTCAAAGTCGGAGGGTCAACGCTAAACGCAAATGAATGAAAAATTTGCTGCCTTCTATCGTACCGAAAGTTACGTTGTTTGCCTCAATACGTAATATTATTACTCAAGCACGACTCCTTCGTTTCTCCTACCGGTGCTCGCATCGTGCCATGGTGCACCTGGACATTCGGGACTATTACCCCTATGTGCTTCCGCGCAATGGATCGCGTCGGCCGGTTCGGCGTTAGCTCTTAGCCTTTGCAACACATCTCCCAATTTCAAGTCGAATGACGCGGGCCGCCGAAATCCCTGCTGTAAACGGTACTGAGAGCGAGGTAGGACGGCGAGCGTTCTGGCCGCTCACGCTCGGCTGCATGGGTGTCGTCTATGGCGACATCGGCACGAGCCCACTCTATGCCTTCCGCGTCGCGCTCGAGGCTGCCGGCGGCCACCAAGGCGATCTGTCGCGCGGAACGGTGCTCGGCGTGTTGTCGCTCATCCTGTGGGCCCTCATCCTCGTCGTCACCGCGAAATATGTGCTCATTCTGCTCCGCGCCGACAACAAGGGCGAAGGCGGCACATTGTCCCTGATGGCCCTTGCCCAACGGGCGCTCGGCTCGGCGCGCTCGCAGTTCGTGGTTCTCCTGCTCGGCATGATCGCCGCGGCTCTGTTCTACGGCGATGCTCTCCTGACGCCGGCCATCTCGGTGCTGTCGGCGGTCGAAGGCCTCGAAGTGGCAGCGCCGCAGCTGAAAAGCTATGTGGTGCCGCTCACGGTACTGATCCTCGTTCTCCTGTTTTCCGTGCAGTCCCACGGCACCGCCCGCGTCGCCGCATTCTTCGGGCCGGTGATGACGCTGTGGTTCCTGGCGCTTGGACTTGCGGGCCTTACGCATATTGCCGACGATCCCGGCGTGCTCGCGGCCTTCAATCCTGCCTATGCGATCGCGTTTCTCGGCACCCATGGGATGATCGGGCTGGTCACGCTTGGCGCCGTATTCCTCGCGGTGACCGGTGCCGAGGCCCTTTACGCCGATCTCGGCCATTTCGGGCGCAAGCCGATCCAGACGGCCTGGCTCTATTTCGTGCTGCCGGCGCTCGCGCTCAACTATCTCGGTCAAGGCGCGCTGGTGCTCTCCGACCCGACGGCGATCTCAAACCCCTTCTACCGCCTCGTGCCGTCATGGGCGCTCTATCCGATGATCGCGCTCGCCACCGCAGCCACGGTGATCGCGAGCCAGGCCGTGATCACCGGCGCCTTCTCGCTGACCAGCCAGGCGGTGCAGCTCGGCCTTCTCCCCCGCCTCCAGATCAGGCGCACGTCGGAGACGCAGGCAGGCCAAATCTACATTCCGCGCATCAGGGGAATGCTGCTTGTCGGCACCATCCTGCTTGTCGTGCTGTTCCAGTCCTCCAACGGATTAGCCTCGGCTTATGGCGTGGCGGTTGCCGGCACCATGCTGGTCGATGGGGTGATGGCCTTCATCGTGATCTGGCGGGTGTGGAAGTGGGCTTTTTGGGGGGCGATCGCGCTGATGGTTCCCTTTATCATCATCGACCTCGCGTTCTTCGGCTCGAACCTGCTCAAGATTACGCATGGCGGATGGGTGCCGCTCCTGATCGGCGGATGCCTGCTCGTGGTCATGCTGACCTGGCGGAAGGGCGCCAAGATCCTCGCCGCCAAGACGCGGCGCCTGGAAACTCCGCTCGACCCCCTCCTCAAGTCCTTGGCAAAGAGCGCACCTCACCGGGTGCCGGGCACCGCCGTCTTTCTCACTGCCGCGCCCGAGAGCGCCCCGACCGCGCTGCTGCACAGCCTCAAGCACTACAAGGTGCTGCACGAGAACAACGTGATCCTGACCATCGTCACCGAGAATATCCCGCGGATTTCCCCTAAGGATCGGGTGGAGATGGAGCCGCTCGGCAATGGATTCATGCGGCTCATTCTGCATTTCGGCTTCATGGAGACGCCCAACATCCCCCGCGCGCTCGCCATCGCGCGAAAGCACGGCTGGACTTTCGACATCATGTCGACCTCGTTTTTCCTGTCGCGGCGCTCGGTGCGGCCCGACGCTAGGTCCGGCATGCCCGTATGGCAGGACAAGCTCTTCATTTTCCTTGCGCAAAACGCCGACGACGCATCGAGCTATTTCCAGCTTCCCACCGATCGCGTGGTCGAGATCGGCACGCAGGTGACAGTCTAGGGCTTACATCGCCGCACCCAGCCGCATGGACAAGCGCAGCGGTTGGGACTATGTGTGTGCGCCTTCACATCAGCCGTACAGGCACCAGGATCGCCGAACGGCGATCCAACACCCCACCCCACACATGCCCCACCCCGACTCTGGAAGCATTGCTGCCAACGGCTCCAGCCCTGAAGCAGCGTCGCGCCGGAATTTTTGGGGGCTGACGCTCGGCTGCATCGGCGTCGTCTATGGCGACATCGGCACGAGCCCGCTCTATGCATTGCGCGAATCCGTGCATGCGGCGACGGGAGGCGGCCAAACTCCGCTCGAGCCGGTGATCCTCGGCATCCTGTCGCTCATCATCTGGGCGCTGATCCTGATCGTCACCGTCAAATACGTGCTGATCCTGCTCCGCGCCGACAATGACGGCGAAGGCGGAACGCTTGCGCTGATGGCGCTCGCCAATCGCGCGGTCGGCGGCAAGAGCTTCGCCATCATCCTGCTCGGCATCATCAGCGCCGCACTCTTCTACGGCGACGCGCTGATCACGCCGGCGATCTCGGTGCTGTCGGCGGTCGAAGGACTGAAGATCGCCACGCCGGCGCTCGAGGACTATGTCGTGCCGCTGACCGTGCTGATCCTGTTCGGTCTCTTCGCGGTGCAGTCGCACGGCACGGCACGCGTTGCCACTTTCTTCGGTCCGATCACCCTTGTCTGGTTCATCGCCCTTGCTCTCGGCGGCATTGCCCATATCGCGCAGAACCCGGGCGTGCTTGCGGCGCTCAATCCGGGCCACGGGATGATGTTCCTGGGGAGCCACGGCTGGATCGGCCTTGCCACGCTCGGCGCGGTGTTTCTTGCCGTGACCGGCTGCGAGGCGCTCTACGCCGATCTCGGCCATTTCGGCAGAGGCCCGATCCAGACAGCGTGGCTGCTCGTGGCGCTGCCGGCACTGACCCTCAATTATTTCGGTCAAGGGGCACTGCTGCTCGCAAGCCCGGAGGCGATCGAGAACCCCTTCTATCTGCTCTACCCGGCTTGGGCGCTCCTCCCCATGGTCGGGCTTGCCTCGGCGGCCACCGTCATCGCCAGCCAGGCGGTGATCACCGGCGCCTACTCGCTCACCAACCAGGCCGTGCAGCTCGGGCTCCTGCCGCGGCTGCACATCCAGCGCACCTCGGAGACGCAAGCGGGCCAGATCTACATCCCGCGCATCAACGGCATCCTGCTCGTCGGCGTGCTCCTGCTCGTCGCTCAGTTCAGGTCCTCGAGCGCGCTCGCCTCGGCCTACGGCATCGCCGTGAGCGGCACCATGGTGGTGACGGCGCTATTGGCGCTCGTGGTGATCTGGAAGTCCTGGAAGTGGCCGCTTTGGGCCGCGGCGGCGCTGATCGTTCCCTTCCTGCTCATCGATACCACCTTCCTCACCGCCAACATGCTCAAGGTGTTCCACGGCGGGTGGGTGCCGCTCCTGATCGGCGGCTTCGTGATCTTGATCATGCTGACCTGGCGGCGCGGCGCCAAGATTCTCGCCGCCAAAACGCGGCGGCTCGAGACGCCCATCGAGGTGCTGATCAAATCCCTGGAGAAGAGCCCCCCGCCCCGCGTGCCCGGCACTGCCGTGTTCCTCACCGCAACGCCGGACAGCGCGCCGACCGCGCTCTTGCACAGTCTCAAGCACTATAAAGTCCTGCATACCCACAACGTCATCCTCACCATCATCACCGAGAACGTGCCGCGGGTCGCGGCCAAGAACCGCGTGGAGATCGAGCCGCTCGGCGACAGCTTCATGCGCGTGGTGCTGCGCTTCGGCTTCATGGAAGCGCCAAACGTGCCGAAGGCGCTCGCCATTGCGCGGAAACACGGCTGGACATTCGACATCATGTCCACGTCGTTCTTCCTGTCGCGACGCTCGGTGCGCGCCGACGCGCGCTCGCACATGCCGCTGTGGCAGGACAGGCTGTTCATCTTCCTCGCGCAGAACGCCGACGATGCGTCGAGCTACTTCCAGCTGCCAACGGACCGCGTGGTCGAGATCGGCACGCAAGTTACGGTGTAGCGGTTACTGCCTCAATGGCGGCGGCGGCATCGGGGAACCAGTCCCAGTCGGACATGAAGCGCCGTAGCCAGGTCATCTGCCGCTTGGCGTAGCGGCGGCTCTCGGTCTTGGCCTTTGCCACGGCCTCCTCGCGGGTCAACGCGCCCGAGAGATAGGCCGCCAATTCGCGCACGCCATGCGCGCGCATGGCGGGGAGCCCGGGATCGAGCTCAAGACCAAGAAGCGCGCGCACCTCATCCAATGCACCGTCCTCGATCATGCGGTCGAAGCGCGCATCGATGGTGGCATAGAGCGGCTCACGCTCCGGCGCGATGACGAGCCTTAAGGCATCGCCGGGCGCGAGCAGCGGCATTGCATTGCCCCCCTGCCATTCGGCCAAGGAGACGCCGGTCGCATCGATCACCTCGAGCGCACGCACGATGCGTTGCGGATCGGCGGGGCTGAGGCGCGCCGCCATGGCCGGGTCACGCGCGGCAAGCTCGGCATGAAGGGCGTTGCGGCCAAGTTGCTCAGATCGCTCGCGCCAATGGGCCCTGATCTCGGCGGGAATGTCCGGGACCGGCGCCAGCCCCTCGGTCAGCGCCTTGAAATAGAGGCCGGTGCCCCCGACCAGGATGGGCAGCCTCCCCTCCTTGTGCGCTTCGGCCATCGCGCGCGCCACATCGCCAAGCCAGCGGCCGACGGAATAGGCGTCCGCCGCGGGCACGGTGCCGTAGAGGCGATAGGGCACACGCGCCTCGTCTGCCTCGCTCGGCCGGGCCGTGAGCAGGCGAAGCTCGCGATAGACCTGCATGGAATCGGCGTTGATGATTGTGCCGCCAAAGCGGGCGGCAAGCTCGAGGCCAGCACCTGATTTCCCGCTCGCGGTCGGTCCTGCGATCAGGATGGCCTTGATCGGCACGGGTGAAGCCTGAGGCTCAGGCGACCGGCACCGCGACGAAGCGGAGCCCGCCCTTTGAGTCGGAGATCAGCAGCAGAACCGATTTCCGCCCCGACTTCTTCACCGCGGCGACCCTCGCCACGACCTCCTCGGGGTCGCTGACCCGCTCCTGGGTGACCTCGACGATGACATCCCCCGGCTTCACGTCCTTCTGGGCGGCGGGGCTGTTCGCCTCGACATTGGTGATCACCACGCCTTCGACGCTCTTGCCGATGCGGAACTGGCTGCGCAGCTCTTCGGTGAGCGGCGCGATGGAGAGACCGAGCAGCTCTTCGTGATCGAGCTCGTCCTCCGGCTCCTCGGCGTCGGGGCCAGGCTCGGCTTCGGTCGTGTTCTCGGTTTCGGCCTCGGGCTCCTCGGCTTCCTCAGGAAGCCTGCCGACCGTCACGGTCAGATGAATGACCTCGCCGCTTCGCTGCACCTCGACGTCGACGGCCTTGCCGATGGGGGTCGAGGCGACCGCCCGCGGCAGGCTGCGCATGGTATCGACCGGCTGGCCGTCGAATTTGAGGATGACATCGCTCGGCTTGAGCCCGGCGGCAGCGGCCGGGCCGCCTGGTGCTACGCTCGCCACAAGCGCGCCGACCGGCTCCTGCAATCCCATGCTCTTGGCGATCTCGCCGGTGACGTTCTGGACATGCACGCCGAGCCAGCCACGCCGGGTCTCGCCGAATTGCTTCAGCTGATCGACCACCTGCACCGCGCTGTTCGAGGGCACGGCGAAGCCGATGCCGATCGAGCCGCCGGTCGGCGAGATGATAGCGGTGTTCACGCCGATGACCTCGCCGTCCATGTTGAACAGCGGGCCGCCGGAATTGCCGCGATTGATGGCCGCGTCGGTCTGGAGGAAGTCGTCATAGGGCCCGGAGTTGATATCGCGCTTGGTGGCCGAGATGATGCCGACGGTGACCGTGCCGCCAAGGCCGAAGGGGTTGCCGATGGCCATGACCCAATCTCCCACCCGCATCCTGGCGGAATCCCCGAAGCGCACGGCCTTCAGCGGGTGCTTCGGCTCGACCTTCAGAAGCGCGAGGTCCGTCTTGGGATCGTGGCCCAAGATCTTCGTCACCTTCAGCTTGGAGCCGTCGGTGAAGTTGACGATGATCTCGTCGGCGCCTTCGATGACGTGATTGTTGGTGACGATGAGGCCGGAAGGATCGATGACGAAGCCTGAGCCGAGCGAACTGACCTTGCGGGGGAGCGCCCTCTTTGTCCTGCTCGTCGAAGAAATCGTTGAAGAGGTCCTCGAACGGCGAGCCCTTGGGACCAGGGCCTGACGGTGCGTTCTTCTCGCCGGAGCCCTTCAGGGTCTGGGTCGTGGAGATGTTGACCACGGTGTCCTGAAGCCCTTCGGCGACACCGGCCACGGATTCGGGACCGCGCGCGAGGCTTGGCGTGCAGAAGAGCGGAACGGCGAGCAGAAGAGCGAGCGCGGCGGCTTTCAGGCTGGACGCCAGAAGTCCCCTCGCCTTTGCCTCGCGGCATCGTCCCGGCACCGTCATCTCACTTTGCTCCCGCACCATGTCAGCCCGCCATGTTAGCGCAAATCGTCGGGGCTTGGCAGAGAGCGCTCTCCTTCGGCATGCGACTAGCCGCGAATGAGCCAGACGATGGCAACGCCGAGGGCGACGGCGACGGCGCCGGCCATGCGCAAAGACGATTCAGGAGTGCCGGCGCTGGCCTCGAGCAGCTTTCGTCCGAGGCCAGGAAAGAGCGACCACAACAGCCCTTCGATCACGAGAACAAGGCCAAGGGCAACGACGAGATCGCTCATGGCGCCGCAGGCAAGGTCTACTGAGCCGGCGGCGTCTGCCCACCAGCCTCCCCCGTGGCCGCGGTTTCCGGCGGCGCACCGCTTCCCTCGAGCGCCGCGCGGGGCTCGGCCGCGGGCGGGGCCGCAGCCTCAGGCGTGGGCTTGGGCTCGGCGGGCGTGGTGGGATGTTCCCCGGGCTTTGCGCCTGGGGGCACCTGACCTAATGCATCATTGAAATATTTGAAGAATTCAGAGTCAGGGGTCAGCAGAAGCCGGGTATCGCCGGCCTGGAGGGCGGTTTCATAGGCCTGCATCGAGCGATAGAAGCCAAAGAACTCCGGGTCCTGGTTGTAGGCCTCGGCATAGATGCGGTTCCGTTGGGCATCGCCGTCGCCGCGCGTGCGTTCCGACTCGCCGGTGGCGTCGGCCTTGATCACCGTGACCTGGCGGTCGGCGGTGGCGCGGATGCGGCGCGCGGCGCCCTCGCCTTCGGCGCGCCACTCGGCGGCCTCGCGCTGGCGCTCGGTCTGCATGCGCCGGTAGATCGCCTGCATGTTGGCCTCGGGAAGATCGACGCGCTTGATGCGGACGTCGACGATCTCAACGCCCAACTCGCTCGCTTCCTTGTTCACCTGACTCAGGATGGTGCGCATCAGCGCCTCGCGCTTGTCGCGCACCACGGCCTGGAAGGTCGCGCCGCCGAGCACGCGCCGGAGCGAGGCTTCGAGGATGGCGCCGATCCGCGAATTGGCGATGCGCTCGTCGCGCACGCTCTGGAAGAACATCAGCGGGTCGGTGATGCGGTAGCGCGCAAAGGCGTCGACCACGAGCCGCTTCTTGTCGGAGGCGATCACCTCCTGCGACGCGGTGTCGATGTCGAGGATGCGCTTGTCGAAATATTCGACGTTCTGGATGAACGGGATCTTGTAGTGGAGCCCGGGGTCCTTGATCTCGCGCTTCGGCTTGCCGAACTCGAGCACCAGCGCCTGCTGGGTCTGGTAGACCGTGAACAGCGTGAGATAGGCCACGACCGCGGCAATGCCGAGGATGATCAGGCTGGCGGTGAGAGCGGTGCGGTTCATTGCTGGCTCTCCTCGGCCGGGGCCTGAGGAGCCCTCTTGGTGAACTCCGACAGCGGCAGATAAGGCACGACGCCCGATCCGGCCTTCTCGTCGACGATCACCTTGTCGGTATCGCCCAGCACACGCTCCATGGTCTCGAGGAACATGCGCTGGCGGGTCACGTCGGGCGCGAGCTTGTATTGCTGATAGATCTTGATGAAGCGGTCGGCCTCACCCTTCGATTCGGCCACCACCTTGTCGCGATAGCCTTGCGCCGCCTGAAGGATGCGCTCCGCCTCACCCTTGGCTTCCGGGATGATGCGGTTGGCGTAGGCCTGCGCCTCGTTCTGTAGGCGCTCCTGGTCGGCTCTCGCCGCCTGCACGTCGCGGAAGGCGTCGATGACTTGCGCCGGCGGATCGACCTTCTGAAGCTGCACCTGGGTGACCTGGACGCCGGCGTTGTAGGAGTTGAGGACCTTCTGCATGAGCGCCTGCACCGATGCCTCGGTCTTGGCACGCGCCTCGGTGAGGATCGGCTCGATGTCGCTTTGGCCGACGATCTCGCGCATGGCGCTCTCGGCGACATCCTTCACCGTCATCTCCGGGTCCTGGATGTTGAACAGGAACTTCGGCGCGTCGCTGATGCGCCAGAACACGATGAAATCGACATCGACGATGTTCTCGTCGGCGGTGAGCATCAGGCTCTCCTCGGGAACGTCGCGGACGGCGCTCGCCGTCTCGCGGTTCTCCGCCGTGCCGCGCATGCCAACCTCGATGCGGTTGATGCGGGTCACCTTCGGCAGCTCGACCGCCTCGACCGGATAGGGCCAGCGGAAGTTGAGGCCCGGCGGCAAGAGCCGCACGAACTCGCCGAAGCGGAGGACCACGCCGAGCTCTTCAGGATTGACGCGCACGGTGAAGCCGAAAAAGCCGACAAGGGCCACGAGCGCCGCGGCGATCATCACCGCAGCAGGGCCGCCCATGCGGCCGCTCGGCATGGCCTGCCGGATGCGGTCCTGGCCTCTGCGTAGAATTTCCTCAAGGTCAGGCTGTTGGCCCGGGCCGCCCGGCCGAGGGCCCCAAGGCCCGCCGGACCCGCCCTTCCAACCGCCGCCGCCGCTCTGATTGCTCCAAGGCATGGTGAAATCGATCCTGTTGTCCGCTGAGGGATTGCGCCTGATCGCGGATCCGCGTCAGCGCTGGCAACGCACGACTAACAGCAGGAAGATGGCAGCCATGCGTCAAGGTTCTTGAGGGTTATAGGCTAGGTGGCAAGGAAAGCGCAATGAGCCCTAAGACGGAGAGTCAGGGCCGTTCCAGAAGCACGAAACTGAAGGGGTATTCGTCCTTCGGCCCCGGCTCGTGCCTCTCGCGGGAGAGCTCGCGCCAATCCTTCAGGTTGAAGTCCTTGAACCAGGTGTCGGCGTCAGGGGTGGCGTGGACCTCGGTGAGATAGATGCGCTTCGCCAACGGCATGACGGCGCGGAACACGTCATCACCACCGATCACCATGATCTCCTCGACTCCTGCCTCCTGCGCGGCGCGGCGCGCATGTGCCAGTCCCTCCTCCAGGCTGCCCGCGACGATGGCGCCAGGCGCAATGAATCCTGGCTCGCGCGAAAGCACGATGTTGAGCCGGCGATCGAGCACGCGGGGAAGCGACTGGAAGGTGCGGCGGCCCATGATGATGGGCTTGCCGAGCGTGACCTTGCGGAACTGCTTCAGGTCGGTGGACAGCCGCCAGGGAAGCTCGCCGCCGATGCCGATGGCGCCGTTCTCGGCACGGGCGACAACGAGCGCAATGATCGGATCGCGGCTCGCCGGCCTTGCATCAGCACTCACACGGCCACCTTGGCGCGGATGGCGGGATGCGGGTCGTAGCCGACGAGCTTGAAGTCCTCATAGACGAAGTCGAACAGCGAACGCACCTCGGGATTGAGCTCCATGCGCGGCAGCGCGCGCGGCTTCCGCTTCAACTGCTCGTCGGCCTGGTCGAGATGGTTGAGATAGAGATGCACGTCGCCGAAGGTGTGCACGAACTCGCCAGGCGCAAGCCCGGTCACCTGCGCCATCATCAGGGTGAGGAGGGCATAGGAGGCGATGTTGAAGGGAACGCCGAGGAACATGTCGGCAGAGCGCTGGTAGAGCTGGCAGGAGAGCTTGCCGTCGGCCACATAGAATTGGAACAGGCAGTGGCAGGGCGGCAGCGCCATCTTGTCGAGCTCGCCGACGTTCCAGGCGCTGACGATGTGGCGCCGCGAATCGGGGTCGCGCTTCAGCCGCTCCACGAGCTGCGCGATCTGGTCGATGTGGCGGCCGTCGGGCGTGGGCCAAGAGCGCCATTGGCGGCCATAGACGGGGCCGAGCTCGCCCTCCTCGTCGGCCCATTCGTCCCAAATGGTCACGCCATGCTCGTTGAGATAGCGCACATTGGTCGAGCCTTGCAGGAACCAGAGCAGCTCATGGACGATCGATTTGACGTGCAGCTTCTTGGTGGTGACGAGCGGAAAGCCGTCGGCCAGATCGAAGCGCATCTGCCGCCCGAACAGGCTCAAGGCACCGGTTCCGGTGCGGTCCCCTTTGCGGGTGCCCGTGTCGCGAATGGCGGCGAGAAGGTCGAGATATTGGCGCAAAGGCCTGATCCTTTTCAGTCTCGAGGGGAGACCGGGCTAGGCACGATTCTCCCCCCGATATAGGCTCGGGCGAGCCATCCATCATCCCCAATCTTGAAGAGGGGCTCCATCATGCGTCGATTCTTGTGGATCGTAATCCTCTCACTTTCGGCTGCAACTCTGCCGGCCGAAGCGGGCGCCGGCCGCCTCACCATCGAGGACGTTCGCGCCATGGCTTTCGACAAGGGCATCGCCACCATCAAGGAGATCGAGCTCGACGACGGCGTCTGGGAGGTCGAGGGGCGCGATCACAGCGGCCACAAAATCGAGATGGAGGTGGACGCGCGAAGCGGCGAGATCGTCAAGATGAGGCGGAAGGACTGACGGGGATCGCGAGCCTCGCGCGGGCAGTTTATCCCCACGCTGTTACGGCTTGAGCATGAACCTTTTTTTTGCCGCCATACCGGCTTATATAGAAGGTGCCGGCGCAAGCCGGATATGGCGATAAACAGCCTTCGTAATAAACCATTCGGACCCGGGGGCAGTACCCGGCGCCTCCACCATCAGGGATCAGTGGTCAGAGATCAGAATTCGCCAGCCTCTGCTGTCTGATAACTGACTTCTGATCCCTGCTTATGGGGGCGAAACAGGCTCGACGAGGGTGTAAAGGTTGCGCTTTCGCTCGGCATGGTACCGCCGTTATCGGGCCAACCCTATAGTTGCCAATGACAACTATGCGGAGGCTCGTCTCGCCGCGTAAGCAGCGCGATAGCCTGAAAATGAAGTCCTAGCCGCTTCGCGGCGACTAGGCGCGGTTCGGAGGGCACCGGCCAACAGAAGCCCTCCACTTTAACGGGGCCCTACCTCAGGTCGCGGAGGGGCGACGAGGTCCATGGCAGACGACGAGATCCGATACGACCTTCTCACGCAGGACGCGTTGCGCGGCGTGATCAGGAGAGTGCTGACCCTCGTGCAGAGGAGCGGCCTCCCCGGGCAACATCACCTCTACATCGCCTTCGATACCGGCGCGGAAGGCGTCTCGGTGTCGAAGCGGTTGAAAGAGCAATATCCGGAGGAGATGACCATCGTCCTGCAATACCAGTTCTGGGACTTGCAGGTGTCGAACGACCGGTTCGAGGTCAAGCTTTCCTTCGGCAGCCTGCCTGAGAGGCTGGTCGTGCCATTCCAGGCGGTGAAGGCGTTCTACGACCCCTCCGCCCAATTCGGCCTGCAGTTCGGCAAGCCTGGCGCCGCCAACGACCTTGCCCGCCAGCATATGGCTTCGGCCCTGCCCGACCTTATCGGCGATGTCGACGAATCGCTCCAGCAGCAGCGCCCGCCTGCCGAACCGCGCCAGGAGCCGGCGCCGTTGCCAAAGCCGGCCGCTGCCGAAACCACGCAAGCCGAGAGGCCGCGGGGCGGTGGCGCGGAGGTCGTCCAACTCGACCGTTTCCGCAAGAAGTGACCTTTCCCTGCGGGCTTCGCTCGCGACTGCCCAAGCTTAATTCATACGCAAGACTGCCCAAAACTTGGGCGTGCGCGGACCCAACGTTTTGATAAGGTCACCGAGGTTGAGACGTCGGGGGCCACCTTGGACCAGACGAGTGGCGCGACGCGCGTGTTGAAAGAGGCAGGCATGGCTTCGCCTGCTCCCATCGACGATTTCCTCATCGATCTGCATGAACGGGTTTCAGGGGTGGTTGGCGGCAAGGTCGCCGACTATATCCCGCAGCTCGGCAAGGCCGATCCCGACATATTCGGCATCGCGCTCGCCACGGTCAACGGCGAGATCTACGCCACCGGCGACGCCAACCACCTCTTCACCATCCAGTCGGTTTCGAAGCCCTTCATGTACGGCTACGCGCTCCAGCATTACGGGCGCGAGTATGTGCTGCACCATGTCGGCGTCGAGCCGACGGGGGAAGCTTTCAACTCGATCGTGCTCGACGAGGTCGCCAACCGGCCGTTCAACCCCATGGTCAATGCCGGCGCCATCGCCGTCGCCGCGCTGATGCCGGGCGAAACGGAGGAAGAGCGCATCGCCACCATGCTCAACCTGTTCTCCGACCTCGCCGGCCGCAGGATCGAGATCGACGAGCAAGTGTTCCAATCGGAGCACGCGACCGGCCATCGCAATCGCGCCATCGCCTATATGATGCTGAACACCGGCATGATCGAGCGCGATCCGATCGAGGCGCTCGACCTCTATTTCCGGCAATGCTCCATCACCATCAGTTGCCGCGACCTCGCCATGATGGCGGCGACGCTCGCCAATGACGGCGTCAATCCGGTGACCGGGGTGTCGGTGTTCGACCCGCATTATGTCCGCGACGTGCTCTCGGTGATGAATTCCTGCGGCATGTACAATTATGCCGGCCAATGGTCCTACGAGGTCGGCATGCCGGCAAAGAGCGGCGTGTCCGGCTGCATCATGGCGGTTATTCCCGGTCAGGTCGGCGTCGCGGTCTATTCGCCGCCGCTCGATCCGCAAGGCAACAGCGTGCGCGGCATCAAGGTCTGCCAGGACATTTCCAACGAGTTCGATTTGCACGCCTTCAACAACCGCACCAACGTGCGGAGCGTGATCCGGCGCGTCTATCACGGAGACCGGGTGCGCTCGAGCCGCCTGCGCACCGCGCAGGAACGCAAACTGCTCGACACCGAAGGCGTCAAGATTGCCGTCATCGAGGTGCAAGGGGCGCTGTTCTTCGGCTCGACCGAGAGGCTGCTCCGCCGCATCGCCGAGCTCAGCGAAACCGCCCGCTACATCGTGGTCGACTTCAAGCGCGTGCACCTCGCCGATAGCGCGGCCCGCAAGCTGATCCTTAAGCTCGCCCACGGCATGCGTGACGGTGAGACCGAGCTCCTCTTCGCCGAGCTCGCCAATGACGGGCCGCTTGCAACGGTGTCCCACGAGCTCGCCGCGCATGAGGCGGACCGGCTGGTCCGCGTCTTCCGCGACGTCGATGCGGCGCTCGAATGGTGCGAGGATCAGTTGCTGGTGGAAATGCTCAAGATCGCTCCCGGCACCAAATTCGCCTTGGCCCAGCTCGACGTGTTCAAGGGCATGAGCTTGGAAGAGTACCGGCTGCTGGAGACCATCGTGAGCCCGCTTGTCTTCGACAAGGGCGAGATCATTATCCGCGAGGGCGACCAGGCGAAGCTCTTCTTCGTGCTGGCGCGCGGCAGCGTGAGCGTGCAGATCAAGGTCCCGACCCAGACCGGGGAGAAGCGGCGGCGCGTGGCCTCCTTGGGGCCCGGCCTGACATTCGGCGAGATGGCGCTGTTCGACGGCGGCGCGCGATCGGCGGACGTGGTCGCCGACGAGAAAGTGATCTGCTACGGGCTTGCCGTCGAGCAACTGAAGGAACTGGCTGTCGCGCACCCGAACATCATGGTGACCATTCTCTCCAACCTGACGCGCGACTTCTCCGAGCGCTTGCGCCACGCCAACGAGGCGATCCGGTCGCTCGAGTGATCAGATGGATTCGGCGGGCGCCGGCAGCGATTTCGGGCCGGTGGCCGGCTCGAGCGGCACGTTCAGCTCGACATAGAGGCCCGTCGCCCTGAAATCGACCTTGGTGTCGCCGCCGAGATTGTGGCGGACGCCCTTGTCGATGAGCTGCATGCCGAAGCCATTGCTGCGCTTCAAGGCAACGCCAGCGCCACGCTCCTCCCAGGTCAGCAGCAGCCGGTTTCCACGCGCCGTCTTCCAGGAGACATTGAGCTGACCGGCGGGGGCAGACAGCGCGCCGTATTTCACCGCGTTGGTGGCGAGCTCGTGCAGGGTCATGGCGAGGATCGAGGTGCATTGCGGGGGAAGCAGCACATCCGGTCCCTTGATCTGGATCCGTGGGCCCCCCTCGCGCTGATAGGGCTCAAGCTCGCGCTCGACCATGGCCTTGAGGCTCGCGCCAGACCATTGCGCCTCGAGCAGGAGATCATGGGCGCGATGCAGCGCGCGCAAGCGCTCGGACAAGGTCTGGGCCATGGCCTGGGCGGGACGATTGGTGGCCTGGCGCAGGCTCGCCTGCACCAGCGATTGCACGATGGCGAGCACGTTCTTGACCCGGTGGTTGAGCTCGCCGACCAGCATGGTCTGGCGCTGCGCCGCGCGCCTCCGCTCGGTCACGTCGCGGAAGATCAATACGGCGCCTGCGAGCGAGCCGTCGAAGCCGAGAATTGGCGCGCCGGAATCCTCGATGGGCAGCTCCTTGTCGTCGCGAGTGAGGAGCAGAGCGCCGGACTCAAGCCTGGTGGTGGCGCGTTCGCGTAAAGCGCGGAGCGCAGGATCGTCGAGCGGCTTGCGGCTCTTCTCGTCGATGACGCGGAACACTTCCCAAATCGGCCTGCCGCGGGCGTCTGAGAGCGGCCAGCCGGTGAGCTGCTCGGCGACCTTGTTGAGCAGAAGCACGCTTCCCGATGGGTCGGTGGCGATCACGCCCTCGCTGATGCTGCCGACGGTGGTGCTCAGCCATTCCCGCTGACCCCTGAGCTCGATCAGCGCCTCGTTGCGGGCCCGATCTGACCGGCGCACCGCGTCGATCGTGGTCCAGGTGAAGGCGGCGAGCACGACGATGCTCGATACCGCGAAAATGGCGAGCGTGGCGGCGCTATCGTAGTAGCTCGCGGTTTCCGCCTGACGGGCGAACCAGCCGATGACGAGCGGCAGCACGAGGATGCCCGGCAGGAGCCGGCGCAACATCTCTCCGGCCGGCGACTTCTCGATGACGGCGGCGGCGACCCCCTCCTCCGGCGAAGCCGCCAGCAGCCCGATGGCGAGGAGCAGCACGCTCAACAGCCCGTAGACAGACATGGAGGTGAAGGGGAACGGGAAGTCGGCGGTAGAGACCCCATAGGCATTGCCGGTGAGCACGATCAGCACCTGCGCCAGCATGGCAATGGCAAGGATCTGGCTGATGGCGGAGCCGAGCCTGTTACCCTTGGCGCAGAGCAGCGCGAGGCCGAACATGATCACCGATCCGGCGATGCCGGGCGCCATGCGGGTCGAGGCCTCTGTTGCCGCCGTCGCAGTGCCGAGAAGTACACGGTCGACGCCAAGGTCGAAACGGAACAGGTCCTGGGCCACGGTGGCCGTGCCGAACAGCACGAGCGCGAAGCCGATCAGCCAGGCAATCGGCCGCAGGCTCCTGTAGGTCAGGCAAAGGAGCCCGAGCCCCGCGGCAAACACTCCGGCGCCGGCATTCGGCGCCATGCTGTGAAGGTCGGGGAACAACGGATCGAACGCGGAGAGGTCGAAATACCAGCTGGCAAGCACCAGCCCGCCCATGGCGCAGACCACGAGCGCACACAGGCGCGCCAGGCCGAGCGCCACCCTCACGGCGCGCGGCACCGGCAAAGCCATCCTTACTGGGACCTCAATCACGCGCCTTCCTCACCCAATCTCGCGGGGCCCCAAGCCCGGGCGAAGTTGGGCGCTCCTCGGCAGAAGGCCCTAAAAATCAGCAGCAATGATCGCGTTCTCCCACCCTGTCGCGATGTTATAGCCTAGCCAAGGTCGAGCCGATAGGTCATGCAGACGCGTGACCCTAGCTTGTCGAATTGCCGCCGAAACGGAGACGTAAGTATGGCCGTAAGCAAGAACATTCCTCACAGTCCACAGGCTGCAACCCCAACGCGCATGGAGTCCGATTCTTTCGGTCCCATCGACGTTGCCGCGGACCGCTATTGGGGGGCGCAGACCGAGCGCTCGCGCCGGAATTTCAGGATCGGCGAGGAGAAAATGCCACAGTCTCTGGTCAGGGCTCTGGCGATGGTCAAGAAGGCCGCGGCTCTCGCCAATGTGGAGCTCGGACTGATCGACGAGCGTTTGGCCAAGGCCATCGTGGAGGCAGCCGACGAGGTGATCGAAGGCAGGCACGATACGCATTTCCCGTTGCTCGTGTGGCAGACCGGCTCGGGCACGCAATCGAACATGAATCTGAACGAGGTGATCGCCAACAGAGCAAGCGAACTCCTCGGCGGCAAGCTCGGTGCCAAGCACCCGATCCATCCCAACGATCACGTCAATCTCGGCCAGTCCTCCAACGATACCTTCCCTACCGCCATGCATATCGCGGCAGCGCTCGAGCTCGCCTACCGGCTCAACCCATCGCTGGCGAAGCTCGATCAGGCGCTGAAGGACAAGGCGGAGGCGTTCCAGGACATTCTCAAGATCGGCCGCACCCATTTGCAGGACGCGACACCGCTGACCCTCGGCCAGGAGTTCGGCGGGTACTCGGCGCAAGTTGCGCACGGCATGGAGCGGATCAAGCAGGCGCTGTACGGGCTTTATCAGCTCGCCCAAGGCGGCACCGCGGTCGGCACCGGGCTGAACGCCCATCCGGAGTTTGCCGAGCTGTTCGCTGCCAAGATCGCCGAGATGACCAAGCTGCCCTTCGTCACCGCGCCGAACAAATTCGAGGCACTGGCGAGCCACGACGCCTATGTGTTCGCGCACGGGGCGCTGACCACGGTCGCCGTCTCGCTGTTCAAAATCGCCAACGACATTCGACTCTTGGGCTCCGGCCCGCGTTCGGGCTTCGGCGAGCTTCTCCTGCCGGAGAACGAGCCAGGCTCCTCGATCATGCCTGGCAAGGTGAACCCCACCCAATGCGAGGCGGTGACCATGGTCGCGGCCCAAGTCATGGGCAACAACGCCACCATGTCCTTCGCCGGCAGCCAGGGTCATCTCGAGCTCAACGTGTTCAAGCCGCTGATGGCCTACGCCATGCTCCAATCGATCAGGCTGCTCAGCGACGTGTCTGAGAGTTTCACCGACAATTGCATCGTCGGCATCGAGGCCAATCGTGCGCGCATCAAGGAGCATCTCGACCGCTCGCTGATGCTGGTGACGGCGCTCGCCCCGCATATCGGCTACGACAAGGCCGCCCAGATCGCCAAGGCGGCGCACAAGCACGGCACCACTTTGCGCGAAGAGGCGGTGAAGCTCGGCGCTATCAGCGAAGCCGATTTCGACCGCTTGGTGCGGCCTGAGGATATGGTCGGGAGAAAGCGGTGATCGCTCCGTCAATGACCAAGTCGCGCCACAAGCGCTCGATCACCATCGCCCGTCACCGCACCAGCATTTCGCTCGAGGATGCGTTCTGGACTGCTCTCGGCACCTTCGCAGAGGCTGACGGAAAATCCGTCGCCGATCTCGTCGGCGAGATCGACCAGCGGCGCGGCGGGACCGCCCGCTCAGGCGTGCGACCCTCCGATGCGACCCAGTCCGACACCAGCCTGTCGGCGGCGATCAGGCTTTATGTGCTGGAGCGCCTACAGGGGCGCGATTAGCCGCCGCCAAAAATGCTGATGCCCTTCTTCCAGTCGTCGGGCGCCGGCGGCGGCTTGGGCTTCCTGCGCTGCGCGGGTGTCACCGGCGCTACGGGAGCGGCGATCTCTTCTTGCGCGGCGGCGGCCGGCTGCGGCCCGCCAGCCGGCGCGTCGGTTGGGGACGCTTGCGCTGGACCTGCTTGGTCCTGACTCCACGGCAGCTGCTCGCCCTGTCCTGATGGTACCGTGCCTGGCGCCGCTGTGTTGGCTTCTAGATCGGCGGCGCGAGGAGCCTGCGCGGCAGCTTCCTTCTCGGCTTCCGCCTTCTCGGCCGCAGCCTTCTCCGCGGCGAGCTTCTCGGCAGCAGCCTTCTCAGCAACAAGTTTCTCAGCTGCAGCTTTTTCTGCCGCGGCTTCCTCTGCCGCGCGTTGCTCCGCGGCAGCTTTCTCTGCCGCCCGCTTTTCAGCAGCAGCCTTCTCGGTAGCAGCCTTTTCGGCGGCGCGTTTCTCTGCCGCGGCTTTCTCCGCGGCGGCCTTCTCGGCCGCGCGTTGCTCCGCAGCAGCCCTCTCAGCCTCGCGCTTCTCCGCCGATGCCTTCTCCGCAGCTTCCTTCTCGGCAGCCCGCTTCTCGGCAGCGGCTTTTGCGGCGGCAGCCTTCTCCGCGGCGCGCTTCTCAGCCGCGGCCTTCTCGGCAGCGCGCTTCTCCGCCCATGCCTTCTCGGCAGCAGCTTTCTCGGCGGCACGCTTCTCCGCGGCTGCCTTTTCGGCCGCAGCCTTCTCGGCGGCACGCTGCTCGGCCGCAGCCTTCTCAGCCGCGCGCTTTTCGGCAGCGGCTTTTGCCGCGGCAGCTTTCTCCGCGGCGCGCTTTTCTGCGGCTGCTCTTTCGGCAGCTTCCTTCTCGGCGGCGAGCTTGTCAGCAGCAGCCTTTTCGGCCGCGCGTTTCTCTGCCACCGCCTGTTCGGCCGCACGCTTCTCCGCGGCGACCTTCTCGGCAGCGATGCGCTTCACCGCTGCGGCCCGGTCGGCTGCGCGCCTTTCGACCGCTTCCTTTTTGGCGGCTAGCGCCTCGGTGGTCACTTGCGCGACTGGTTCATCGAACTCGTCGGAGGCATCCGCCTCGGCGCCAGCCGCCTCGGATTCGGCCTCGGGTTGACCGCGCCCGCTCACATCGAGTGTTTCGAGACGCTCGACGTCGCCCTCCATACGGCGCACGGTGAGGAAGCCTTCCATCGGCGCCGTGTCGATCTGCGGCGCGATGGCGCCGGCGTCGCCGAGCGATCCGGCGAAGACGAGATTGACCGGAGGCATATCGGCGTCGCGGCTGTCCTTGAGGCGCATCGCCCATTCGCTGTCGAGCCTGAGGCTCGCAAGCTCCACATAGCCGTTGATGGTGGTCTCGGCGCCCTTGCCGGCAAGTGCTGCGGGATCGAGCTTGAGCGTGCCGTTCTTGATGGCGAAGGGAAGAGCGGTGGCGCTATAGGCGTAGGTTCCCTTGGTCAGCGTGTCCTGTAACGTCGTCATCCGCGCGGCGATCTGATCCTTGTCGAGCCTGAGCTTCTTCGTGCGGTTGGCTTCGACCGCGACGCGCTTCAACGGCTCGGGCGACAGGGCCTGCAAGGCACCCGGATCGAGGAAGAGCGCGCCATCGCCGCCCAGTCCGGCGACGAGGCCGGGCGGGCTCAAGCCCTCGCCGGAAACATCCATGACGAAGGTGAACGGGCCTTTGGCCAGAACGCGTCCGGCGAGCGCCTGCGACAGCTGGTCCATCCTGCCGCTGGCAAGCTCGGCGTGCGCCTTCAGCTCGGCGCCGGTGCCTTTCGGCACAAGCGTTCCGGAGGCAGTGAAGGCACCACCGAATAGGCGCCCCTGCAAATCGGTAACCGAGAGCCCCTGCTCGCTGACATTGGCGATCAGCGTCGCGTCCTCGACCTTGAACGGCGCACCGAGCGCGAGCGTGTTCGCCTCGATCCTGATCTCGCCGTCGGCACTGCCGAGCGCATCGAGCGCAAAGCCGCGCGCCGGCCACATATCGGAGGCGCTTTGGTTGAGCGAGCCCAACAGGGTTTCGGTCGACGGCGTGCGTTGCCAAGCGACGAGCGAACCGAGCAGCGCCGGCAGCGAGGCGAAGTCGGCCTTAGCTGTGAGATTGAATCGCGGCTGCTCGCCGCCGAGATCGAAATGCGCGCTGCCGGTTATGGGCACGCCGTCAATTTCGCCGGAGATGGAGGTGAGATCGATGACCGAAGCGGTCTTCGCCACCTCGGCACTGAGATCGAGCGGCACGGCGGCGGCGCTTGGGCTGGCGCCAAGCCCAAACAGCGCGAGCGCCATGCCGGCATTGCCTCCCTTCGCCGAGGCCACGCCGGCCAGAGCCATGCCTTCGGGCTTCAGCGATCCTTCGCCGTCGAAGGCGAGCCGCATGGCGTCGGTGGCGAGTTCCGCGCGGCCCGTGACGCTCCGGCTCGGCACGCCTTGCGCCTGAAGCGTGAACTTGCCCCGTTCAGCGCCGGCAACGGTGAGGCGGTCGGCGGCAAGACCAGACATCAGCAGGCCGAGCAGGGCCTGCGGCCGCTCGCCTTCCACGCTGCCGTCGATATCGATCGAGGCATCGGCGAGGTTCGCAGGATCGCCGGCAGCCTTGGCGAGGATGGCGACATCGGAGCCGCCTGCCTTGCCTTTCACCTCGAACGAAGCGCTGGTGGCGGCGCCATCCCGCGTCGCGGTGAGGCCGACATGCAGGTCTAGAGGCGCCAAGCTCGGAAGCTGCTTCGATTTGGTGACGCCCTCGCCGAGGCCGAGGAGCTCGGTCGTGACTTTGAGCCCGTCGGCGGTCAGCGCCTGGATCGAGAGATCCGCTTGCCCGGCTGGCGCCGTGCTCAGGCGCGCGATGCTGCCATTGCCGTTGAGCGCGATGGCGCCAGGCGCGGCGAAGTCGAGGCGCTCGACATCGAGGTTGTCCTTGGCGAGGCTGAATTTCGCATCGAGCCGGCCAGGCGGGATGTTGGGAAGCAGGAGCTCGCCGACCCGCAAGGTGGCATGCACTTCGTCGTCGCGGAGCGCGCCGAGCAGGCTTTGGTCGGAGGCGGGCGCGGTGCCTTGTGCCGCGGCAGGATCGGGCAGCCAGCTTTGCCATGCCGCGCTTTCGCCCAGCACCTCCCGAAGATCGAGGCGATCGCTGTCGAGGTTGAGATCGACCACGCGGTGCTCGCCGCCGCGATAGTGCAGAGCGCCGCTGAACTTCGTGCCGCTCAGCTCGCCGCTTGCGTTCTCGAGCTTGAGATCGCCGCCGCCGATGACGGTCTTGGCGGCGAAGGTGAAAGCGCCGGCGGTCGCCTGACCTGACATGTCTCGGGCGCCGGCGGCCCAGCGGACGAGCGTCTTTAGCTTGGAGCCGTCGAGCGTGACGGGGCCTTCGAACACCGGTCCGCGCTCGCTTTTAGCCAAGCGCCCGGAAGCCTCGATGCGATTTGAGCCCGGGAGGTCGGCTTGGAGGCGCTCGATGGTCACCGCGCCGTCTTTCGCCGCAACGACAAGGTCGATGCCGCCGACGAGATCGCCGCCGATGCTTGCCTGCTCGAGATTGACGGTGAGCGTGCCGTCTCCGACCGTGGCGGCTTCCTGCAAGGCCCGCTCGGCGATGGCGCTCAGCACGCTTGCTGCAGACATGTCGGTGGGCGTGTTGGCGGGCGCACCGGCTGCGAGCAGCGCGTCGACATCGACCCAGCTCGCGGCCAGTTCGCCTTCGGCTTTTGGCTGCGCGCCGAAGTCGAACGCGAGCTTGCCCTTCATCATCTGCGAGCGGCCCTTCGAGTGAACGGCGATCTCGAAGACCGGAAGCTCGGCGCGCTCCGGCGTGGCGTTGAGCTTGCCCTTGAGCTCAAAGGCGGAAAGATGCGCGTCCGCGGCGGCACCCTGCTCGCCTGACGGCAACGCGCCGTTGTCCTGCGTGGCGTCGGCCCGCCGTTCGCTCTCCTGAGTGCCTTCGGGCGGAGTTGCGGAAGCGATGCGCATGATGACTGCGCCATCGAAGCTCGGCTTCTCCTTGAAGCCGGTCACGTCGCCTTCAAGCATATAGGTGGTGTTGCGGTCCGGATCGCGCAGAGCGGATTTGAGCCGGAAAACACCATCCGGGTCGCTTGCGCTCGTCGAGAAGCGAAGCTCCTGCGGTCGGCCGGCAAAAATGTAATTGGCCGAGACCTTGTAGGGCCCGGACAGAGACGCTGCGCTTCCCGCGCCGTACACATCCTCAAAGACGAGCGCCGGAGCGCCCGGACGCGTCACCTCTATGCGTCCGCCGCTCACGCTGATCTCGTCGAGCAGAACTTCCTTCGGCGCGAAAGGCAGCGCCTCACCCGCCCTGCCGACATCGCTCCAATTGCCGGTGCCGTCCTCTTTAACCGCGACGCGCAGCACCGGCTCAAAGATGGCGATCTTGCGCGCTTCGATGGCGCCGCGCAGGAGCGCGCCGATATTGAGCCAGGCCTCGATCGAGCGCGCCTCGAGCAGAGGCTGATCGAAGCTCCCTTTCTCGTCGGCAACCTTGACGTCGTCGAAGCGAAGCTCCGGCGCCGGCAGAACCACCAGATGCACCTTGCCGCCAACCTTGACGTCGCGGCCGAGAAGCTTGCTCGCTTGGGTTTCGAAGACTGGCCGGTAGTCGTTCCAGTCAATAAACAGCGGCGCCGCGAAGAGCGCGCTCAGCACCACAATCAGCACTGCCGTAAAGGCGAGCAGAAACGAGTTCACGGAAGTCTATGCCTTAGGCTCGATCGCGAGCATTCGAGGGGATATGGCAAAGCCAAGGACTCTTCGGTCCAATCCGCCCACAAGTTCGATCATGGTAATGCAAAGATCTTACCAGGATTAAGGATATTCAACGGATCTAGCGCCTTTTTTATGGCAATCATCACGTCTACGCCGGCCCCATGCTCTTGCGCGAGGTAACGGATCTTGCCTTGGCCCACGCCATGCTCGCCCGAGCAGGTGCCGTCCATGCGGAGTGCCCGCTCGACCAGCCGGTCGAGAAAGGCCTGCACCTTCCGCCGCTCTTCTGCGTTGCTCGCATCGAACAGCGGCATGACATGGAAATTGCCGTCGCCGACATGGCCGACGATTGGGTGCGAGCAGGCCTGTTTCCTCGATATCGGCATGGGTCTCGCCGACGCAGGCGGCAAGCGCCGAGATCGGCACGCAGACATCGGTGGTGACGACATCGGCGCCAGGAAGCAGCCCGCGCACCGCCCAATAGGCGTCGTGGCGCGCCTGCCAAAGCTTGCTGCGCTCTTCAGGCCGTTCCGCCCAGCGGAATTCCCCTCCCCCTTCGTTTGCCGCAATCTCGGCGAAGGTCGCCACCTGCTCGCGCGTGCTGGCCGCCGTGCCGTGGAATTCGAGAAACAGCGTCGGCGCTTCGGCGATCGTCAGATGCGAATAGGCATTGCACGCCCTGATCTGCACCGCGTCGGCAAGCTCGATGCGGGCGAGCGGAAGTCCCATCTGCATGGCGGCGATGGTGGCGTTGCAGGCGCCCTCGATGGTGGCGAAGGGACAGACGGCGGAAAGGATCGTGTCGGGGATGCCGTGCAGCTTAAGGGTCAGCTCGGTGATGATGCCGAGCGTTCCTTCCGAGCCGACCAGGAGGCGGGTGAGGTCGTAGCCGCTCGCCGACTTCCGCGCGCGATTGCCGGTCTTGAGCAGCGTGCCGTCGGCCATGACCGCGGTGAGGCTCAGCACATTGTCGCGCATAGTGCCGTAACGTACGGCATTGGTGCCCGATGCCCGCGTCGCCGCCATGCCGCCAAGGCTCGCATCCGCACCAGGATCGATGGAGAAGAAGAGCCCAAGGTCCCGCAGATGCTCGTTTAGTGCCTTACGTGTCACGCCGGGTTCGACCACGCAGTCGAAATCCTCAGCGTGCACGGTGAGGATGCGGTTCATATAAGAGAGGTCGAGCGAGACGCCGCCGAAGGGCGCGTTGACCTGGCCCTCAAGCGAGGTGCCGGTGCCGAAGGGTATGATCGGCACGCGCGCCTCGGCGCAAAGCCTCACCACTTCGACCACCTCTCGCGTCGTCTCGGCGAACACCACGGCGTCGGGCGGCTGGCAGGCGATCCAGGTGAGCGTGTTGGCATGCTGCTCGCGGAGCGCGGTCCCGGCCGAGAAGCGATTGCCGAACCGTGCCGAAAGCCGCGCAAGCAGGGCTCGCTTCGCCTCGGTCGAGGGCCGCTCGGGGGCTTCTGCCGCAACGATGCTCATGGCGGCAGTCTACCACCCCTGCGACTCACGGGAAGTTAAGCCTTAGGGCAAGAGACGGAGCCTAGGAGCCGACGATATCGACCACTGCGGCGAAGTGAACGGTCGCGGCGGCAAGCACGAAGCCGTGCCAGATGGCGTTCTGAAACGGAAGCCGCTCCCAGAGATGGAACACCACGCCGACGGTATAGAGTATGCCGCCGAGCATGAGCAGGAACGCAACGCGCTCCGGCACCGCCGACACCAGGGGATGCCAGGCCACGACCACCGCCCAGCCCTGCACCAGATAAAGCCCAGTGGTTACGCCTTCGAGATAACGCGGGGCGAAGAGCTTGATGGCAATGCCGATGGCCGCCATGGACCACACCACGGCAAGCAGGGTGAACCCCCACTTCGCGTCCATCTTCATCAGCGCGAACGGGGTGTAGGTGCCGGCGATCATGATGAAGATCGCGGCGTGGTCGAGCCGGCGGAACACCGCCTTCACCTTGGGCCGGACGATGAGGTTATAGCCAGCAGAGCAGGTGAACATGGCGACGAGCGCCAAGCCGTAAATGGAGACGGCGACGATCCATAGCGTCGCCTGGGCCTGGATGCCCATGATGATAAGCGCCGTGAGCGCGACCAGGCTCGCGGTGACGCCGATCACGTGGATGCAGCCGTCAGCGATGCGCTCACGCAGTGTGTATTGCGGAAAGGTTACGCCGGCCATGAGTTCGAATCCTGCTTCTACGCCATCACAACAGAACATTGTGACGGAGAGCTTACCATTTGTTGTGGCAAGCGTGAGGCGCAAACGCCCTCGCGGCGCGGAGAAGCTCCGCGCCGCAGGCAACAATTGCAATGGATGGAACTCGGTTCCGAGGCGACGAACGCCTACTTGCCGCAGACCTTCGCACCCGACGTGCAAACAAAAGGCACTACGACGCCGGTGAAGCAGGTCGTGTAGGTCTTGGCCGTGACGAATGTGCCGTAGATGACGTCCTTCGGCACGACGGGGCGCACCGACTTCCAGAACGGATCGGGCCTCACTTTGTAGGCGCTCATGCTGACATAGCCCCAGCCTCTTTTGCGCCGCACCTCGATCGCGCTCTCCGCCGCGAGGGCGCGGGACATCGCCAGGGCCTCCTGCTTGCTTTCAGCGCTATGCGTGGCTGAAATAACCTCGCAGCCCGCCGCCGCCGGCTGCTGGCCCCAAATCGCTAATGCAAGAATGCCAAGCACAAAGACCTTCGCAGCTCGAAGCATAATTTTCCCCCGGTGATGAATTGGCCCCGCTGTAGCCTCATTTCTGCCAGCCGCGCGGGGCGCTGACAACCCAGCTTGTCGCGCATGAGGTGAGGCGAATTGCCCGCGATGCAGAGAAGCCACAGTTTGGCCGGGCTGCCCAAGCTCTTGCCCTTTTTCCCGCAGCCCCGATGTATAGTTTCAAAGCAATGTCAAAGATTCGCGTGAACGCCGCCGCAGCCGAGGACCCCTCGCCCGAGCCGGAACAGCTGCCCATCTCAATGCGGGCCATGGGTCTGAAACCCATGCGTTATCTCGACGCTCTCAATCCGGAGCAGCGCGAGGCGGTTGAGACGCTTGACGGGCCTCTCCTCGTGCTTGCCGGCGCAGGCACCGGCAAGACGCGCGTGCTCACTACGCGCATTGCCCATATTTTGAGCCTCGGCCGGGCGCGGCCGTCACAGATCCTCGCCGTGACCTTCACCAACAAGGCGGCGCGGGAGATGAAGGCCAGGGTCGGACAGCTGATCGGCGGCGTGGTCGAGGGCATGCCGTGGCTCGGCACCTTCCACGCCATCGGCGTCAAGATCCTGCGCCGTCATGCCGAGCTCGTCGATCTGAAGCCGTCTTTTACCGTGCTCGACACAGACGACCAGATCAGGCTGATGAAGCAGCTTCTGGAGGCCGAGAACGTCGACGAGAAGCGGTGGCCGGCGCGGCTGCTTGCCGCCATGATCGATGGCTGGAAGAATCGCGGGCTCACGCCAAAGCGGGTGCCTGAAGGCGAATCCTTCGCCTTCGCCAACGGCAAGGGCCGCGAGCTTTATGCGCTCTATCAACAGCGGCTCAAGGAGCTGAACGCAGCGGATTTCGGCGATCTGCTGCTTGAAAATCTCAGGCTGTTCCAGGAACACCCCGATGTGCTTGCGCAATATCAGCAGCGCTTCCACTTCATGCTGGTCGACGAGTATCAGGACACCAACGTCGCGCAATATTTGTGGCTGCGTTTGCTGGCCCAGGGCAGCCGGAACATCTGCTGCGTCGGGGACGACGACCAGTCGATCTATGGCTGGCGCGGCGCCGAGGTCGACAACATCCTCCGCTTCGAAACCGACTTCCCAGGCGCCAAGATCATCAGGCTCGAGCGTAACTACCGCTCCACCGCCAACATCCTCGGCGCAGCTTCCGGCCTCATCGCCCACAATCAGGGGCGGCTCGGCAAGACGCTCCGCACCGACGGCGCCGACGGCGAGAAGGTCGAGGTGCAAGGCTGCTGGGACGATGAGGAGGAAGCCCGCATCATCGGCGAGGACATCGAGCAGCTTCAGCGCAAGGGGCAGAACTTGAGCGAGATCGCCATCCTGGTGCGGGCGAGCTTTCAGATGCGCGCCTTCGAGGATCGCTTCATCACGCTCGGTCTCCCCTATCGCGTGGTCGGCGGCCCGCGCTTCTACGAGCGGCAGGAGATCAGGGACGCGACCGCCTATTTCGACGTGACCCTCAACCCAGCCAACGATCTGAAATTCGAACGCATCGCCAATACGCCGCGACGTGGCTTGGGCGAATCGAGCCTGAAATCTCTGCACCAGCTTGCCCGCGCCCATAGCGTTCCGCTGATGCAGGCGGCGCGGCTCATCGTCGAGACCGAGGAGCTGAAGCCGAAATCGCGCAAGGGCCTTGCCGACCTCATCGCAGCGTTCGACCGCTGGCGCTCGACGATCGACACGATGCGCCATACCGAGCTTGCCGAGCTGATCCTCGATGAGTCCGGCTACACCGCAATGTGGCAGGCCGAGAAGTCGCCGCAGGCGCAGTCGAAGCTCGAAAATCTGAAAGAGCTGATCCGCTTCATGGATGAGTTCGACACTCTGGCCGGCTTCATGGAGCATGTCAGCCTGGTGATGGACGCGGAAAGCGAAGAGGGTACCGAGCGCGTCAATCTGATGACGCTGCACAGCGCCAAGGGTCTCGAATTCGACGTTGTGTTCCTGCCAGGCTGGGATGAGGGATTGCTGCCGCATCAGCGCAGCCTCGATGAGGCCGGCCGCTCAGGGCTCGAAGAGGAGCGCAGGCTCGCCCATGTCGGGCTCACCCGCGCGCGGCTGAAGGCCAAGATCACCTTCGCCCAGAACCGCCGCACGCACGGCATGTGGCAGCAGGCAATCCCGTCGCGCTTCATCGACGAGTTGCCCGTGGCCCATGTCGAGGTCGCCGAGGATCGCGGCTTCCATGGCAGCTACGGGCAAAGCCGCTTCGACAGCGCCGAGACTTTGTTCGCGAGCGGTTTCTACGAGACGCCCGGCTGGCAGCGGGCCCAGCGGAACCGGCCGCCGGGTAGCACGCCCTCTTCACCACGGGCGCGCGAGCCGATCACCATAGACGGCACGCTCGTCGCTGCGAGCACGGTCGAGGGCGCCGGGCTCTCCGTCGGCATGCGCGTGTTCCACCAGAAATTCGGCTATGGCCGCATCGCGCAAGTCGACGGCAACAAGCTCACCGTCGATTTCGACAAGGCTGGGCAGAAGAAGGTGGTGGACAGCTTCGTCGAGCGCTGCTGAGCGAGCAAGCTGCACATCGTTGCCCTTGTAGCTGTCCCCCAGACACCATGCGGACGGCTGAATAACTTATCCCCCCTCCGCCCCGCAGCGAGACAATCCGCGCTAACAAGTTTGCCTTGCGGAACACGCTGCCATGCGACACGATTTCGTTCTGATGCGGACCCTCATCGCGGCCCTTTTTCTCGCCTTTTCCTCGATTTCCTCGGCCATGGCGCTTTCGGGCGCGACGACTGACAGCGGCGACCGCTTCCCCTTCGTGGTCGAGGTCAAATATCAAGAAAAGTTGATCTGCTCAGGCACGGTGCTGTTCCCGCGCATCGTGGTGACGGCAGCCCATTGCATACAGGAGAAGGTGCAGTTTCGCGGCGGCGAGTTCTACGCCGACAGCTATTTGCCGCCGGCCGAGCTGACCGTGACCGTCACGCACCATGGCAGCAGCGAGGATCACGCGGTTGCCGCCGTGGACGCTTCTCCGGTGTGGCGCGGCCTCGAGGCGGATAGCGCCGGTCAGCGCTTCGCCCACGACCTCGCGCTGATCGTCACCAAGGAACCGATCGATGTCGGCTTGCCGCCGAGCTTCGACAAGCTCGCCGATGACGAAACGATGGGCCCCGAGATCCTCAGCGTGAGACCGAGCGACGCTGCGGTGACGCCGAGATACGAAGCCTTGCGCGGCGTGCTCGAAACCGGGCTCTCTCATCGCGGCGTGCTCGTCGCCTTCGGCGCCGACAAATGCTCCTCGCTTCGCCAATGCGGCGATGCCGGCATCCGCCGCTATCTGCCGATCTCGATCAAGGCGAGCGCCGATTGCTTCAACGATTCTCGCGGCCGGCCGCGCTGGCCGCCTTTGCCGCCTGAGGTCACCGCTGTGCTGCCGCTTGCCGTGTGGTGCATGGAATCGTCCGTCATGCCCGGCGACAGCGGCGGCGCGCTTCTGGTCGAGGGCGCGCGAGGACAGCTCTATTATCTCGGCGTCATCTCCGCGCAACAGGGGCTCTTTCCGGAAATCGCAGCGAGCGCTTCCGAGAGACGTAGCCTGGCCACCGCTCTCTACCCGAGCCTCGGCTTCATTGCCGACCGGGCGCGCGCTCTCGGCTATTTGCCTTAGCCTGCAACGCAGCGCTTGTTTGCCGCTGCCGCTTGCCCTAGTCCCGCCCCATGCGGCCAGTGAACCAGACCGAGCCAATCACCTATGTGGCGACCATCGAGGCACCCGCCGCAAGCGCGGAGGTCATCGCTGCCGGACTTGAAGCCGCCGAGAGTCCCGCCGCTTTGGCGGTGACCTTGTTCGAGTGCGGTCATGACCGGATTGAGGTGTCGGCGCATTATGCTAGCGAGCCCTCGCGCCATCTACTGACGCAGTTGATCGAGGCCGCTTCACGCGATGCGCGGCTTGGCGCGCTTCGGATCGAGAAGCTGCCGCAGAAGAATTGGGTGGCGGAAGCCGAGAGCTTGCGTGGGCCGGTACGCGCCGGCCGCTTCCTGGTGCATGGGCGCCATGACCGCGGCAAGGTGCCCGCGGGCAGGTTCACGCTCGAGATCGATGCAGGCCTTGCCTTCGGCACCGCCCATCACGCCACCACGCGCGGCTGCCTCATCGCGCTCGACCGCCTCGCCAAGCGGGAGCATCTGCGCAGTGTCCTCGATATCGGCACCGGCACCGGCATCCTCGCCATCGCCGCCGCCAGGACGCTCAATGCAAATGTGATCGCGAGCGACATGGATCCGATCGCTGTCGCCGTCGCAGGCGAGAATGCTCGTACCAACGGCGTCCAGTCGCGCGTCACCGTGGTCGAGGCGGAGGGGGTTGCGCATCCGGCGTTGCGGGGCGCCAAGGCCGATCTGCTGTTCGCCAATATTCTGCTCAGCCCCCTGCTCGACCTCGCTCCAGCCTTCGCCCGCGCGCTCCGACCAGGCGGACTCTGCGTGCTCTCCGGCCTTCTCGACCGCCAAGCGCGGCAGGTGGAATCGCGCTTCCGGTCGCTCGGCTTCATGCTCGATTCGCAAATCCTTCTCGACGGATGGACCACCCTGCTGCTGCGGCGTGGCAGCGGGCGGTGCGGGTCTGTGGATTGATTGCGGCGGAGCCCGGCCTTACAAGGCGAACCATGTTTCAAAGCTTCGAAGAGATCAGTTCGCCGGCCGCGGTGCCCGAGCGCGTGGCGGCGCTCAGGCGGGAGCTCAAGTCCCGCAAGCTCAAGGGCTTCCTCGTGCCCCACAGCGACGAGCATCAGGACGAGTTCCTGCCTCCCTCCGCCGAGCGCCTGCGCTGGCTCACCGGCTTCACCGGCTCGGCAGGGGCGGCCATCGTGCTGGAGAACGAAGCAGCGCTGTTCGTTGACGGCCGCTATCCGCTACAGGCGCGGGCCCAGACCGACACTTCCGTGTTCGAGGTGCTCCAGACGCCGGAGGCCAAAGCCTCCAAGTGGCTTGCCGCGGCGCTGCCGAAGGGCGGCACCATCGGCTACGACCCCAATCTGCACACCATCAAGGAGATCGAGCGCCTGACCGAGAGCCTAGGCAAGGCAGGCATCACGCTCGCGCCGCAAGACACCAACCCGATCGATCAACTCTGGCAGGACCGCCCTGCCCCGCCCTCAGCGCCGGTCATCCCGCATGGTCCGGAGCTCGCGGGACGAAGCGCGAAGGAGAAGATCGCCGAGCTGCAAGAGACCCTGAGGCGCGAGAAGGCCGACGCGGTCTTGCTGACGTTGCTCGACTCCATCGCCTGGCTGTTCAACATCCGCGGCGGCGACATCAGCCATTCCCCCCTCGCGCTCGCCTTTGCCCTGGTGCCGGCGCGCGGCAAGCCTTCGCTGTTCATCGATCCCGCCAAGATCGGCGGCAACGTGCGGGGGCATCTGAAGGACGCCGCCGAGCTTCTTGCGCCAGACGAATTGGCGGGACGGCTTGCGGCGCTTGGGCAGAAGGCGGCGCGCGTGCGCCTCGATCCGGACACGACGCCGGTGCGCTTCGCGCAGATCCTCGAAGCCGCCGGCGCGAAGATCGTCACCGGCGACGATCCCTGCATTTTGCCAAAGGCGATCAAGAATACAGCCGAGATCGCAGGCGCCCGTGCCGCGCATATTCGCGATGGCGCGGCGATGGCGCGCTTCCTCGCCTGGCTCGATGCGCATTCTAGTTCCGGCCGGGTCGATGAGATCGGCGCGGCGATCAAGCTCGAAGAGTTTCGGCGCGACACGGGAGAGCTCAAGGATCTGAGCTTCGACTCGATCTCGGCGGCAGGTCCGCATGGCGCCGTGGTGCATTACCGGCCGACCACCGCGAGCAATCTCAAGCTCAAGCCACGCTCGCTCTACCTCATCGACTCAGGCGCCCAATATGCCGACGGCACCACCGACGTGACGCGCACCATCGCCATCGGTGCGCCGAGCGCGACGATGCGGCGGCACTACACGCTGGTCCTCAAGGCCCATATCGCCATCGCAGCTGCTCGGTTCCCCAAGGGCACGCGCGGGCAGGATATCGACCCGTTCGCGCGCAGGCCTTTGTGGGAGGCTGGGCTCGATTTCGACCACGGAACGGGCCACGGCGTCGGCAGTTACCTCTCGGTGCATGAACCGCCGCAGCGCATCTCGCGGACGGGGAGCGTCGAGCTCCAGCCAGGAATGATCCTCTCCAACGAGCCTGGACTCTATCGCGAGGGCGAGTACGGCATCAGGCTGGAGAATCTCGTGCTGGTGACGCCGCCCACGCCGATCAAAGGCGGCACGCGCGAGATGCTTGGCTTCGAGACGCTGACGCTCGTGCCATTCGACCGCCGGCTGATCGATCCGGCGCTGCTCACCCGGGACGAACTCGCCTGGCTCAACGCCTATCACACAGAGGTTAGGCGCAAGATCGCGCCGCTGCTCAAAGGCGCCGACCGCTCGTGGCTGCGCGAGGCCACGGCCCGCATCGGCTGACTCTCATGGAGTGTTCATGGAACTCTGGGTATCGGCCCTTGCGGCCCTCCTGACCACGGCGGCCTTCGTGCCGCAGGCGCTGCACATCATCCGGCACCGCGAGACCAAGGCCATCTCGCTCGTGATGTATGTGGCCTTTGCCAGCGGCGTGGCGCTGTGGCTCCTGTTCGGCGTCTTGATCGACAACTGGGCGATCATCGTCTCGAACACGATCACGCTCGTGCTCACCCTCGCCATCGTCGGAATGAAGCTTCGCTACGGCTAGGGGTTCAATAACCCAAGCGAATCAGTCTATTGTGGCCGCATGGCAAAGACGATCGCCCAGGCCCTCAACCAGGTCGCCACCAAATCGAGATGTCCGTCTTGCGGGCACGAGGTTCATTCGACGCTCGGCGAGGTGAAGCGCAAGCCGCAATTCGCCTGCCCGTCCTGCGGCGGCGGATGCGACGTGCGCGAGGCCGCGGCCTGGGTCGAGCTGCACGCGCGCAAGACCTGGCTCAAGCGGGTGGCTTGAGCCACTAGCCGATCAGCGCCAGCCACTCGTCCTCGCTCAGCACCTTAAGGCCTAAGCGCTCGGCATCCTTGAGCTTCGAGCCTGCGCCGGGACCAGCCACAACATAGTCGGTTTTCTTGGAGACCGAGCCTGCCACCTTGGCGCCGAGGCGTTCTGCCCGCGCCTTGGCCTCGGGGCGGGTCATCTTCTCCAACGTCCCGGTGAACACCACGGTCTTGCCGGAGATCGGCGAGGCATGGTCGATGGCTTCGAGCGGCTCGGGCCTGACCTCGCGCAGCAGCTCATCCACCACCTCGACATTGTGCGGCTCGGCGAAGAAATCGGCGATGGCTTCGGCAACGGTCGGCCCGATGCCTTCGATATTGCCGAGTTCGGCATAGGCTTCGCCGGCGCGGTCGCGGGCGGCGGCGAGCATGGCGTCGCGGAACGCCTCGATGCTGCCATAGGCCCGCGCCAGCAGCCGCCCGGTGATCTCGCCGACATGTAGAATGCCGAGGGCATAGATGAAGCGGTCGAGCTTGATCGCGCGTCGCGCCTCGATGGCGTTGAATAGATTGCGCGCGGAAAGCTCACCCCAACCTTCGCGCTCGGCAATCTTCGCGCCCTTCTCGCTCTTGGCGAGGGTAAAGATATCGGGCGGGGACTGGATGATACGATCGTCGTACAGCTCCTTGATCCGCTTCTCGCCAAGGCCCTCAATGTCGAAGGCATTGCGCGACACGAAATGCTTGAGCCGCTCGACCCGTTGCGCCGGGCAGATCAGCCCGCCGGTACAGCGCCTGACCACATCCTCCTTGCCGGTGGTTGGATTGACCTCACGCACCGCGTGGCTGCCGCAGGCTGGGCAGACGGTGGGAAAGCTGAATCGTTTTGCGCCCTTAGGGCGCTTCGCTTCAACCACGCCGAGAATCTGCGGAATGACGTCGCCGGCGCGCTGGACGATGACGGTATCGCCGATGCGCACGTCTTTCCGGGCGATCTCATCCTCGTTGTGCAGCGTGGCGTTCTGCACCACCACGCCGCCGACGGTCACCGGCTCGAGCTTGGCGACCGGCGTCAGCGCGCCGGTGCGCCCGACCTGGATCTCGATGTCGCGCAGGATGGTGGTCGCCTTCTCGGCGGGGAATTTGTGGGCGACGGCATAGCGCGGCGAGCGCGAGACGAAACCGAGGCGCTGCTGAAGATCGAGCCGGTCGAGCTTATAGACGACGCCGTCGATGTCGTAGTCGAGGCCGGCGCGCCCGCTTTCGATGTCGCGGTAGGTGTCGAGCATCTCCTCGACGGAGTTGGTGAGCTTCGCCAGCGGGTTCAGCGGAAAGCCCCAATCGGCCATTGCCCGATAGATGCCCCATTGGGTGTCGGCCGGGAGCTTCGGCGCTTCGCCCCAGCCATAGGCGAAGAATTGGAGCGGACGCGATGCAGTGATGCCCGGATCGAGCTGGCGCAAGGAGCCGGCGGCGGCATTGCGCGGATTGGCGAAGGTCCGCTCGCCGCGCTCCGCCTGCCCCTCGTTGAGGCGCTGGAAGGCGGCGCGGCTCATATAGATCTCGCCGCGCACCTCGAAGGGGTCTGGGAAGCTCTTGGATTTAATCGCCTTCGGGATGTCGGCGATGGTGCGGACATTGGCGGTGACGTTCTCGCCCTGATAGCCGTCGCCGCGGGTGGCGCCCTGGACCAGGCGCCCCTTCTCGTAGCGGAGCGTAATCGACAGGCCGTCGATCTTCGGCTCGGCGGTGAAGGCGAGGCCCTCCACCGTTTCGAGGCCGAGAAAGCGCCGGATGCGCTCAAGGAAGTCGCGCACGCCCTCATCGTCGAACACGTTGCCGAGCGAGAGCATCGGCACGCTATGCATGACCTTACCGAAGGTCTCGACCGGCTCGGCACCGACGCGGGCAGACGGGCTGTCCTCGCGGATGAGATGCGGGAAGCGCGCCTCGATCGCTGCGTTGCGCTCGCGCAGCGCGTCATACTCGGCATCGGAGATCTCAGGCTGGTCCTGCCGGTAGTAGAGCGCGTCGTGATGGGCGATCTCGCCGGCGAGGCGCTCAAGCTCGGCGGCGGCCCCGCCCTCGGTCAAGCGATCGACGGGCGTTGGCGCGGGTGCCGCCGGTTTGCCCCTACTCTTCACTTTGCTCATGCCGGCATATTTGGCTCATGCCGATCTCGACATCAACCGATCGGCGGCGGCGCGGGCCTCGTCGGTGATGGTCTGGCCGGCGAGCATACGGGCAATCTCCTCGCGCCGGCGCTCGCCGTCGAGCACAACCACGCGCGTCGCCATGGTCTCACCTTGCGGCCCATGCACGGCCTCCTTGGCGATCAGCATATGCTCATTGGCGAGCGCAGCCACCTGCGGTGCATGGGTCACGGCGAGCACCTGCACCCTGGCGCCGAGCCGCGCCAGGCGCTCGCCGACGGCGGCGGCAGTGGCGCCGCCAACGCCGGCATCGACCTCGTCGAAGACGAGTGTCGGCGCCGAGCCGCGGGCAGCGAGCACCACCTTCAGCGCGAGGATCACGCGGGCGAGCTCGCCGCCTGAGGCGACCTTCATCAAGGGCCCGGGCTCGGTGCCTGGATTGGTGCGCACGAAGAAGGCCACGCGGTCAATGCCGCTCGGTCCGCCGTCATGCAGGCTCACGGTTTCGATCCTGGTGATGAGACGCGCCTTGTCGAGCTTGAGCGGCGCAAGCTCGGCCAAGACCTCCTCATCGAGGCGCGCGGCGGCTTCCTTGCGGGCTTCGCTCAAGGACGAGGCCGCGCTTGCATAGGCGTCACGCGCGGCTTCCGTTGCGGCGGTCAATTCGTCGAGCCTCGTTTCGCCCTGCTCGAGCGCGGCAAGCTCGGTTTCGAGGCGGGCGACAAAGGCCGGCAAATCGTCAACGCCGACCCTGTGCTTGCGGGCAAGCGCGCGGAGCGCGAACAACCGCTCCTCGGCGCGTTCGAGCTCATGCGGCTCGAAGGCGGTGGCGGCGAGCGCCTCCTCGATCTTGGCGCGCGCGGCCTCGGTCTCGGCGAGCACGCGCTCCAGCGCCTCGGCCACGGAGGCGAGCAGCGCGCCGCCTGTCCCCGTCTGGCGCTCGATCCGGCGGAGCGCCGCGGCGAGCCGCGCCCCGCTCGTCCCCTCGCCTTGCAACGCGTCGAGAGCCTCGTTCAGCTCGCCCGCGATCTTCTCGGCGTGCATCATCAATTGCCGCCGCGAGGCTAACGCCTCCTCCTCGCCGGTCTGCGGATTGAGGCTCACGAGCTCGTCCAGCGCATGGCTGACATAATCGGCATTGGCGCGGATCGAGGCGATTTCGGCGGCATGTCGCGCTCGCTCATCCTCGGCGGCGCGCCACGCCTCCCAGGCGGCCGCCACCGCTTCTGCCTGGCCGCTCAAGCCGCCAAAGGCATCGACGAGATCGCGGTGGCCGCTCGGGTCGATCAACGCCCTGTCGTCGTGCTGGCCGTGGATCTCGACGAGCGCCCTGCCCACCTCGCGCAGGAGCTGCACGCCAACGGCGACGTCGTTGATGAAGGCGCGGGTGCGGCCATCGGCGGACTGGATGCGCCGCAAGATCAGCGTCGCATCGGCCTCCAAGCCGTTATCGGCGAGGAGCCGCAACACGGGATGATCGGCGGCGAGATCGAAAGTCGCGGTCACCTGGCCTTGGCTTGCGCCCTGCCGCACCAGCGAGGCATCGCCGCGGCCGCCGATGGCAAGGGTGAAGGCATCGAGCAGGATCGACTTACCGGCGCCGGTCTCGCCGGTGAGCACGCAAAGGCCCGGGCGGAATTCGAGATCGAGCCGGTCGATCAGAACGATGTCGCGGATCGACAAGGCGGCTAGCATGATTTTCGCGTCAGGTAGGCTTGCCGTCGCCGTTCCAGGTCTTGGTGATCCATGATCCCTCATGCGCCTGCGGCTTTGAGCCATGCTTTTGCAGCAGCGCGAAGGAGTTACGGTACCATCTGCTGTCGGGATAGTTATAGCCGAGCACGGCGGCGGCGCTTTGGGCCTCGGGAATGATGCCGAGGGCGACATAGGCCTCGGTCAGGCGGCCAAGAGCTTCTTCCACCTGCGCCGTGGTCTGGTACTCGATCACCACGACGCGGAAGCGGTTGATTGCCGCGAGGTAATTGTTGTGGCGCAGATAGTAGCGGCCGACCGTCATCTCGCCCGCCGCCAACAGGTCGCGCAAGATGCGCGCGCGGTTCTGCGCCTCTGCGGCGTAGCGGGATTCCGGGTAGCGCTGGAGCAGCGTCTGGTAGGCCTGCAACGATTTGCGCGCGTTGGTCTGATCCCGCTTGGGATCGAGCACCTGCACGTAGTAGCTCATGCCGATGATGTTCTGCGCGAGGTCGGATTCCGGCGTGCCGGGATGAAGGGTCAAATAGCGATCGGCGGCGGAGACGGCGTCGTCATACTTGCCGGCCTTGTAGTACGAGTAGGCCGCCATCACGATCGCGCGGCGCGCTTCCTGCGAGTACGGATGGTTGACGTCGACCTCTTCATACTGCTTGGCGGCGGCCTCGTAGCTCTGCTGATCGAGCATGGCGTCGGCACGGCCGTAGATCACGTCCGGTGCGGCAACCTCGCCCGGCGCCTTGCTCTTGCCGAAGATAGATCCGCAGCCGGAGACGAGCGTCGCGGCAAGGAGCAGGGCCGCGCATGCGGAAAGGCTGCGCGAGAAGCCTTGGCCTCGCGGCGTAAGATTCGAGCCTCGTCTCGTGACCCTCAAGACACCCGCCCCCATGCGGCGCGCTACGCGGGACGCTTATGCGTCCCCAATTCGATCCCCGTTTCAGCGCTTGTGCAGGCTAGAGCGCTTTGCGTTCCGGCGGAACCCGAAACTTGCACTCGTGCCCCTTGTTTTTGTGCGCAGACGAAGGCCAGACAACCCGCTGATTATGGTGTTTTTTTGCTCATGGCTGCCGTCAGCAAGGGTCGCCACCCGCTTATGTTGCATACGCGCGACGGTGGGACGCGGGGCGCAAGCCAACGCGCTGCAAAAATGCGCAGATTTTATCGAAGGTGGGCTAGGCCCTAGCTCCGCTCGGCCGCGAAATTCGCTGCCGCAAGGCGGTGGCTGAGCTCGGCGTGGCGAACCTCGCGGAACGGCCGCGGAGCTTCGACCAGGGTCCAGGCCTCGGCATCGGCAAACAGCGCCTTCAGCACGAGGCTGTTGAGGCGATGACCACCGCGCCGTGAGGTGTAGGCGCCGAGGATTGGCGCGCCGGCCAAAGCCAGATCGCCGACGGCATCGAGCGCCTTGTGGCGGACGAACTCGTCGGAGTAGCGGAGGCCTTCGCGATTGATGATGCGGTCGTCGCCGATGGCGACGGTGTTCTCGAGCGAGGCGCCGAGCGCCAGGCCCGCGGCCCATAGGCGCTCCACATCCTTCATGAAGCCGAAGGTGCGGGCCCGGGACAATTCGCGGCGGAACGAGCCGGGGTTGAGATCGATCTCGATTCTCTGGCGGCCGATCATGTCGCAGTCGAAATCGATCTCGACGTCGAGATGGAAACCGTTATGCGGGGAGAGCTCGCCTTGGGCGCCGGCATCCTCCACGGTTACGGTCTTCAGGACTTTCAGGTAGCGGCGGGGAGCATCGAGCTCGACCAGGCCTACTTCATCGATGGCTTCCACGAACTGGGCGGAGCTGCCGTCCATGATCGGGACTTCGGCGCTGTCGATTTCGATCAGCGCATTGTCGACGCCGAGACCGCGAAGCGCTGCAAGCAGATGCTCGACCGTCGCCACCGAGGCGCCGTTGCCGTCGCCCAGCACGGTACACAGCGTCACGCCGGTCACGTACCGCTGATCGGCAGTGATCTCGGTGCTTTCGGAATCGCCGTTGGAGAGAAGGAAGCGTAGCCCGGTGTCGCCATCAGCCGGATAAAGAATGATGGAGACAGGCGCTCCGCTGTGAACCCCCGTGCCCGTAATCGAGATTTCGCTGGCAAGCGTAGTTTGCCGTGCCCCAATAAATCCCTTCATGGCCCCCAAGCCGTTCTTTGAGTTCCCTCTGCTCGAGGATTAGGATCCCCGAGCCCCCGTTAATCCTCTTGTCTACGGCCTTCCCTGCCTTATTAGACAAGCGGATCAATTGAGGAACCTTAACCCTGAGGCATGGGGGCGACAAATCACGGTTTCTTTCAATGTGTTACCGGTTTACGCTTACCCTAACCTACTGACAAATCAGCCGTTTCAGTCTTCGCTCCACCGCTTTTCGCCGCGTTTTTGCAGACGTTAATTAACCGTTACTTCGCGCGCCGGCGCAGAAAGGCGGGGATTTCCAGATCATCGTCGGCGGGTGATTCGTCCACCGGCTCGCGGGTCTCCAAGGAAACCACCTTCGGTTGGGCCTCGATCCGCTTCGGCATGCCGGTAACCAAGTTCTCGTCATCGGGCCGCTCGATCTTCAAGCCCTTGGGCAGCGTCTCGACCGGCTTCGGCATCATGGCGACCGGCTTCGGCGCGGTGAACTCAGGCTCGCGCTTCTCAGGCATGGCGGCGCCTTCGTCCTTGCGATGACGGGCGACGCCGGTCAGGCGCTCGAGGAACCCGACCTTCTTCTTCTGCTCGGCAAGACCCTGCGCGGGAGCAGCGCCCGCACGGGCCTTGAGCTCGTTCTGCACCGGCAGGGGAAACTCCTCGACATTCGGCATGCGCCGCACCGGGCGCTGCGCCATCGCCGGAGGCGCGGGAACGAAATTCTGCACCGGAGGCACCGGCCGTTGCGGCTGAGCCGCCTGCGGCAGCGCGCTTGCCGCCAATTGCGGCGGCCGCCGTTCGATGGTGACGTTGCCCGACGGCGAGCGCCAGACTTGCGCCTCGTTCGGCGCTTCGGCCGGAACCCGAGCAGGCTTGGCCGGCTCGAACCTGGCTGCCGGAGCCTGCATTGGCATCGGTGCAGGCGCCGGCGCCGGAGCGCTGCGCGGGCGACGGCATGCTGGCAAGTCCGGCAAGCCTCTGGGTCAAACTCTCCCGATCCCTATGCGCGGACCGGTCGGCAGCGAGCATGCCGAGCCCGGTTGCCACCACCGACACGCGGATGGAGCCGTCGAGCTCGTCGTCGAAGGTCGCGCCGACGATGATATTGGCGTCCGGATCGGCTTCGGCGCGGATGCGCTCGGCAGCCTCGTCAACCTCGTAGAGGGTGAGGTCGTTGCCGCCGGTGATGGAGACGAGCAGTCCGCTCGCGCCCTTCATCGACACATCGTCGAGCAGCGGATTGGAAATCGCAGCTTCGGCCGCCTCGATGGCGCGACGGTCGCCGCTCAATTCGCCGGTGCCCATCATCGCCTTGCCCATGCCGGCCATGATGGTGCGGACGTCGGCGAAGTCGAGATTGATGAGGCCTTCCTTGACCATGAGGTCGGTGATGCACGACACGCCGGCACGCAGCACGTCGTCGGCCATGGCGAAGGCGTCGGCGAAGGTGGTCTTCTCGTTGGCGACGCGGAACAGATTCTGGTTGGGGATGACGAGGAGCGTATCGACGTATTTCTGCAGCTCCATGATGCCGCTCTCGGCCGCACGCATGCGCCGCTGGCCTTCGAACTGGAACGGCTTGGTCACGACGCCGACGGTGAGGATGCCTTCCTCGCGCGAGGCGCGGGCGATGACGGGTGCTGCACCTGTGCCAGTTCCGCCGCCCATGCCTGCGGTGATGAAGGCCATGTGGCAGCCGGCGAGATGCGCCTTGATGTCGGCCATGGCCTCTTCAGCGGCGGCGGCGCCGATGTCAGGCTTGGAGCCTGCGCCGAGGCCTTCGGTGACATGGGCGCCCATCTGAATGCGGCGCTCGGCGCTCGAGCTCAACAGCGCCTGGGCGTCGGTGTTGGCGACGACGAACTCGATGCCGCGCAAGCCCGAGGCGATCATGTTGTTGACGGCGTTGCCGCCCGCTCCGCCCACACCGAACACGGTGATCCGCGGCTTGAGCTCGGTGAGATCTGGAACCTTGAGATTGATCGTCATGGTGGCCTGCTTTCCTGATTTTCCGTCTGTGCTGCTGTCCAGCATTGGCTAGAAGTTGTCCCTAATCCACTCACTGACGCGTGCGAAATAACCCGTACCGGTGCCGAGGTAACGCTGCTCGGCGCGGCCGGAAAGCTTGTCGTCGCCGCGCGCCCATTGCTTGAGAAGGCCGACGGCACTTGCGAAGTCAGGTCCGGTACCGCCGTCGGGCAATCCGTTCAGCGCGTGCGGGCGGCCGAGGCGCACGGGGCGCCCAAACATGTTCGAGGCGAGCTCGGCGAGACCGGTGAGCTGGCTGCCGCCGCCGGTCAGCACGATCGACTGCGCAGCCTCGGAGGCGTGCGCGCAAGCGGCAAGCCGCCGGCGCATCAGGTCGAGGATCTCCTCGACGCGGGGGCGGATGATGCCGGCGAGCTGCGCCTTGGTGATCTGATTCATGATGCCGCGCTGGCTCTCGCCCACGCTCGGGAAGGTGATGATCTCGCGCTCGTCGGAAGAGGTAGCGAAGGCGCTGCCATGCAGAGCCTTCAGCCGTTCGGCATGCTCAAGCGGCGCCGCCAGCGTGCGGGCGATATCGGTGGTGAGGCCGGCGCCGCCAATGGCGATGGCATCGGTGTGGATGAAATGGCCGTCGGAGAACACCGAAAGCGTGGTGGTGCCGGCGCCGAAATCGATGCAGGCTACCCCGAGCTTGGCCTCGTCGGGGGTGATCACGGCAAGCGCGCTGGCATAGGGCGCTGCGACAAGGCCGCTCACCGCGAAATGAGCGCGCTCGACGCAGAGCGACAGATTGCGGATGGCAACCTCGTCGGCGGTGACCGCGTGAATATCGATGCCGAGCCGCTCGCCGCACATGCCGAGCGGATCGCGGATGCCGTTATGGTCGTCGAGGTGATAGCCGGTGGGCAGCGCGTGCAGCACCATGCGCTTGTCGCGGGCGGAATATTGCCGGGCGCCGGCAATGACGCGGAGCGTATCGTCCTCGCGCACGGCACCCGAGGGAAGCGCGACGCTCGCCGAGAAGCTCTCGCTTTTCAGCCTGCCGCAGGTCACCGCGACCCGGGCCTCCTCGACGATAACGCCGGCCATGCGCTCGGCGGTGTCCACGGCGGAGCGGATGCAATGCTCGGCGCGGTCGAGATGGGTGATCATGCCGCCTTTGAGGCCTTCGGCGCGGTGATGGCCGAAGCCGAGCACCTCGAACTGAACTCCGTCGCCGGCGACTTCGAGCCAGTCGGGCGTGGACCAGGTTCTCGCGATCAGGCAGCAGATCTTGCTCGTGCCAACGTCGAGCGCGGTCACGATGCTCTGGCGCTTGCTACGATTGAGACCTGATTGCCGCATCCCCCCTGCCCCCATCTCAGGTATTTCGCTTGGTGCTTGACGTCGGAACGTCGGGAAGGGCGCTGCCGCTGTCGGGCATCGTCAGTTCCGCCTTGTCGCGAATGCGCACGCTCACGCGGTCGGCGAGACGAAGATCGACGGCGGCGATCTCGCGCTGGAGCAGGCTCCGGTCGCGATCCAAATTGATCAAGGTCTTGAGCGCGTCGGCGACGCCATCGTCCGGAAGCATGACGTCGACGCCGGAGGAGAGCTTCAGCGTCCAGCGCCGGTCGCCAACCCGCAAGGCCGCGACCATCTGCTTGGTCACGATGTCGAAGGGCTTGAGCGTCTCGAACAGATCGGCGGCATTCTTGCCGGCGCCTTCGCCCACCACGAGCGGCAGGTTTGGATAGGCTTCGCGCACGGCAGGCGCGATCACCGCGCCTTCAACGTCGACCACATAGGTCTGGCCGCGCGATTGCCACACGGCGAAGGGAACGCGCTCCTCGATCACGACCTGGAGCGTCGAGGGCAGGAGGCGCATGATCTGTGCGCGCTTCACCCACGGCACCTGCTCGAGCCGCTCCTTGGCGGCGTCAGTGTCGAAGGCGAGCATGAGACTTCCAGGACCGGCGCCCAGCGCCCGGGTCAGCTCGGCGTCGGTGGTGTGCTGCTGGCCTTCGACGGTGATGCGCTTCACGCCAAAGCCGGCGGCGATGGTGAGGGCCTCGAGCCCGCGCTTCGTCTGGCCGTAAAGGCCTTCCTCGCCGCTGATCCAGAAGCCGTATCCGGCGGCGCCGGCGACAAGCAGCACCACGACGACGCGCCAGGCGCCACCGCCGCGGTCGAGCGCAGCCCCGCCGGGCGCACGCTTCTTCCCGCCAAAGCCAGGCAGGTTAAGGCCAGCGAACCTCCGCTGCGGCACGGCGATGCCGCGCGCGAGCAGCGCGTCGTTCGTTCTCACTATCTGGCGTCGCCCTCTGTTGGGGCCTACCGATTGCACGACGCATCCTCCAGGATCCAGCGCACCAACTCGCCGAAAGAGCGGCCGCTGTGAGCCGCAAGCTCGGGCACGAGCGAGGTGGACGTCATTCCTGGCTGGGTGTTGACCTCAAGACAGATCATTTCCCCCTCGCCGCCGCCCCGGTCATCGAATCGGAAATCGGAACGGCTGACGCCACGGCAGCCCAGTGCCCGATGGGCCGCCAGGGACAGCTTCTGTACCAATTGGTAAACATTTGGTAAAAGCGGCGCCGGAAGCACGTGGATCGAGCCTCCCGGGGCGTATTTCGAGGTGTAGTCGTAGAAGGTCAGCCCCTCTGCCGGGCGAATCTCGATCACCCCCAGAGCTTCCTCCCCCATGACAGCGCACGTGAGCTCCCGGCCGGGGATGTAACGCTCGACCATCAGCTCCTCCCCAAGGGTCCAATCGGCGGCATGCAGCTCCTGCGGCGGGTGGCGCTGATCCTCGCGCACGATGAACACCCCGACGCTCGATCCCTCGGTCACCGGCTTGATGACGTAGGGTGGCGGCATGGCGTGGGCGCGCGCGGCTTCCTGACGGGTGAGCACGACGGCCTCGGCGACCGGCACGCCGGCGGCGCGCATGACCGTCTTGGCCCGCTCCTTATGCATGGCGAGCGCGGAGGCGAGCACGCCAGAGTGGGTGTAGGGGATGCCGAGCGTCTCAAGCACGCCCTGGATGCAGCCATCCTCGCCGAAGCGGCCGTGCAGCGCATTGAAGCAGACATCGGGGCGAAGCTCGGTGAGCCTGGTCGCCACGTCGCGGCCGACATCGAGGCGGGTGGCGCGGTAGCCCTGCGCTTCGAGCGCGGCGGCACAGGCTTCTCCCGAGCGGAGCGACACTTCGCGCTCGGAGGACCAACCGCCCATCAGCACGGCGACGTGGGTTTGTGTGTTTGTCATGAGTTTTCCCCTGTTGGAGATAGGGCGGGGCTCATGCTTCGAGACGCGCATCTGTCGATGCGCTCCTCAGCATGAGGAGCTTATCCCCTCACCCTGAGGAGGACCGAAGGTCCGTCTCGAAGGGTGAGGCCCCAAGGTCATTTGGCAACGCCGAGGCGCTTGATCTCCCATTCGAGCTCGATGCCGCTGTTCGCCTTTACCCGCGCGCGCACCGTCTCGCCAAGCTCCTCGATATCGGCGCCGGTGGCGGCTCCCTCGTTGATGAGGAAGTTGCAGTGCATCTCCGAGACATGCGCGCCGCCGACGCGAAGCCCGCGGCAGCCCGCGGCGTCGATGAGCTGCCAGGCCTTGTTGCCGGGCGGGTTCTTGAAGGTCGAGCCGCCGGTGCGGCTCTTGATCGGTTGCGCCTGCTCGCGATAGGCGGCGATGTCGTCCATCTCGGCGAGGATCGCTGCGGGATCGCCGGGCTCGCCGTGGAACAGTGCCTCGGTGAAGATCAGGTCCTCCGGCGCGCCGCAATGGCGATAGGCGTAATGCAGCTCAGCCACGGGAAGCACATGGACCTTGCCGGCGCGATCGACAGCGCGGGCCTCGACCACCACCTCGCAGGTCTCGCGTCCATGGGCGCCGCCGTTCATGCGAAGCGCACCACCGACGCAGCCCGGAATGCCGCGATAGAAGGAGAGGCCCGAGATGCCGGCATCGGCCGCGGCGCGGGCGACCTTCACGTCTGGCACGGCGGCGCCGGCGCGGAGCCGCGAGCCCTCCTCGATCTTGATGTCGCCGAAGCCCTTCCCCAAACGGATCACCACGCCGCCAATGCCGCCGTCGCGCACGAGCAGATTTGAGCCAAGCCCGATGATGGTGACGGGGATGTCCGACGGCGTGTTCGCCATGAAGTAGGAAAGATCGGCCTCGTCTGCCGGCGAATAGAGAACTTCGGCGGGACCGCCGACGCGGAACCAGGTGACATCGGCGAGCACGGCGCCGGCCTTGAGCTTGCCCCGCAGCTCAGGGAGTTGCGCAGCGAGATCGCCGGCGAGGTCGCTCGCGACCTTTGCGTCGTTCATGCCCTGGCTCCGTGGTCGGAGAGCTTCTGCGGCAGCGCGTTGATCCAGTCGGTGATGGTGCCGGCGCCAAGACCGACCACCAGGTCGCCGGGCTGCGCCAGCGCCGCGACGGTCTCGACCAGACCTTCCTCGCCGTCCACGGTCAGCACGTTGGGGTGACCATGGCGGCGCAAGCCCGAGGCCAATTCATCGCGGTCGATGCCTGGGATCGGAACTTCGCCAGCCGAATAGACCGGCGTCACCAGCGCAATGTCGGCGTCGTCGAGGCAGGCGGAGAATTCATTGAACAGGGCTTGCAGCCGCGTGTAGCGGTGCGGCTGGATCACGGCGATGACCCGGCCATCGCCGGCGACGCGGGCGGCGCGGAGCACGGCGGCAATCTCGACCGGATGGTGCGCGTAGTCGTCATAGACCTGCACGCCTTTCCACTCGCCGACATGGGTGAAGCGGCGCTTCACGCCGGAGAAGCCGGCAAGGCCAGCGCGGATGGCGTCGTCGCTTACACCTGCCTCGGCCGCAACGGCAAGCGCCGCAAGCGCATTCAGCGCGTTGTAATGACCGAGCGCGGGCAGCATCAGATCCTCGAGCATGCGCGCGCCACGGGCGACGCCAGAGCCGAGCCTCGCGTCGAACACGATCCTGTCCCGCGCCGGCCTGAGATTGGTGAGCCTGATATCGGCATCGCGCGCCACGCCATAAGTGAGCGTGCGCCGCCCATTGGCGGCGCCACCGAGCTTGGCGAGAAGCTCGCGCACCACGGGATGATCGACGCAGGCAACCACGAGCCCGTAATAAGGAATGGCTTCGATGAATTGCTGGAAGCCGTGATGCATGGCCTGCACCGTCTCCCAATAGTCCATATGCTCGGGATCGATATTGGTGACGACGCCGATCTGGGTGGGAAGCTTCAAGAAGGTGCCGTCGGATTCGTCGGCCTCGACCACCATCCACTCGCCCTTGCCGATACGCGCGTTGGTGCCCCAGTCATTGATGATACCGCCGGCAATCACCGTCGGGTCGAGGCCGCCGCCTTTCAGCAGATCGGCGATCAGCGAGGTGGTGGTGGTCTTGCCGTGGGTGCCGGTGATGGAGACGGTGGCGCATGGCCGCATCAGCTCGGCGAGCATCTCGGCGCGGCGGATGATGGGAATGCCGCGCTCCTTGGCGGCTTCGAATTCGGGGTTGCCGGCTTTCACCGCGCTCGAGATCACGAGCGTGGAGGCGCCGTCGAGATTGGCGGGGTCGTGGCCGATCAGGCAGCGGATGTTGCGGGCGCGCAGGCGCTCGAGATTGGTGCTGTCCTTGAGGTCGCTGCCCTGGACCGTGTAGCCGCGGGTATGCATCACCTCGGCGATGGCGCTCATGCCAATGCCGCCGATGCCGACGATATGCACGAGGCCGGTCTTCTGCGGATCGGGCATGTGCATGACGAACGCTACTCCTTGGACTTCACGAGCTCGTCAACGAGATCGGCGAGCCGCTTCACGGCGTCGACCGTGGCCATCCCATGCGCCTTTTTCGCGGCGTCCGCCAGACGCTCCGGCGAGGACAGCAAGTCTTGCAGCATCCCGGCCAGGCGCTCGGCGGAAAGCTCCGACTGGCGCACGCACCAGCCGCCGCCAACCTCTTGCAGCCGTGTTGCATTTTCAAGCTGATCGTTGTCAAGGGCGTGGGGCAGCGGCACGAGCAGGCAAGGCCTGCCGATCGCGGTCAGCTCGGCCACGGTCGAGGCGCCTGCCCTGGCGACGACGAGCTGCGCCGTGGCGATGCGCTCCGGCAGATCGCGGAAGAAGGGCGCGATATGCGCGGCGATCTTGGCGTTGGCGTAGGCCTCGCGAAGCGCCGCCAGAGTCCTCCTCGCGGGCCTGCTGCACCACCGTAAGCCGTGCGCGCATGTCGTCAGGCAAGCGCTGAAGCGCCGGAGGCAGCGCCTCGGAAAAGAAGCGCGCGCCTTGGCTGCCGCCGAACACGAGCAGCAGCAGGCGGGAGGTGGCGTCGGGCGCCGTATAGGGCACGTCGCGGAACTTCAGCACGGCGTCGCGCACCGGAATACCGGTCAGCAGCGCCTTCGCTTGCGCCTCCGGGGCAAGCAGCTTGGTCGGCATGAAAGACAGCCCGATGCGGTCGACGAAGCGCGCGAGCAGGCGGTTGGCGCGCCCCATCACCGCGTTCTGCTCGTGGATGGCAGTCGGGATGCGCAGCGTGCTCGCGGCGATGATCGGCGGCAGCGTGGGATAGCCGCCAAAGCCGATAACCGCGGCGGGCTTGACCTTCAGCAACATGCGTAGCGCACCGGCGTAGCCGAAGCCGAGGCGGGTGAAGGTGGCGGCAACGGCGAGCGGCGAGCGGCTGGTCAGCGTCGCGGAGGGAATGCGGTGAATGGCGCGGGCGGGGAAGTCGCCGCCGTATTTCTCGGCGCGCATGTCGGTGGCGAGCTCGACCGCATAGCCGCGGCGCTGAAGCTCCTGGCCGAGCGAGGCCGCGGGAAAGAGATGGCCGCCCGTGCCGCCAGCGGCGAGCAGGACGGTGCGGGTCTTCAAGCCACCTGCTCCGTGGCTTTGCCTGTTGCGGCCGCGCTTTCAGTCTCGGCGCTCCGCGGGACGCGCCCGGCCATCGGCCGTTTCCGCGTCAGGCCGAGGACAAAGCCCATGGTCAGCGCCATGGCGAGAAGCGAGGAGCCGCCGTAGGAGATGAAGGGCAGCGTCATGCCCTTGGCGGGGAGCAGTCCGACATTCACCGCCATGTTGATCAGGGTCTGGATGCCGAACAGCATGATTAGCCCGGCGGTGGCGTAGCGAATGAACCCGTCCTGCTCCTGCGATGCTTTGGACAGGCCGCGCAGCACAATGAAAGCGAACAACAGTAGCAGAATGAGACAGGCGATCAGCCCATACTCCTCCGCCGCCACGGCAAAGATGAAGTCGGTATGCGAGTCGGGAAGCACGTCCTTCACCGTGCCCTCGCCGGGGCCGCGGCCGAACCAGCCGCCATGAAGAAACGAGTTGAGCGCCTTGTCGGCCTGATAGGTGTCGCCGGAGGCCGGATTGAGGAAGCGGTCGATGCGCGAGGCGACATGCGGCACGAGAAAATAGGCCGACGCGAAGCCAGCCAACCCGGCTAGGCCGAGCGCGCCGATCCAGAACAGGCTGATGCCGGCCATGAAGAACAGCGTGATCCAGACGAGGGTGACGAGCAGCGTCTGGCCGAAGTCGGGCTGGAGCACCAGCATGAGGGCGAAGATGCCGTAGAGGGCGAGCGCAAGCTCGATGCCAGGCACGTCCTTGCGCTTCTGGCTTTCGTTGAACAGCCAGGCAGTCAGCACCACGAAGGCGGGCTTCACGAACTCGGACGGCTGGATCGAGAAGAATCCAACTTGCAGCCAGCGCTTGGCGCCCTTGATCTCCGGCCCGACGAGCATGGTCGCGGCCATGAGGGCGATGCCGACCACGAAGATGATGAGGCTCGCGCGGCGGATCTGCTTCGGCGTCAGAGTCGAGGCGGCGAACATGATGACGATGCCGGGCAAGAGCATCGCCGCCTGACGGCGCACGAAATAGAACGGCTCGAAATTGAACTTAGCGGCGATCGGCGGGCTCGCGGCGAGCGACAGAACAAGGCCGGCGCCCATCAGCAGCAGCAGGCCAAAGAACATCAGGCGGTCGACGGTGAACCACCAGTCAGACAGCACGCTCTTCTCGGCGCGGGTGATCCTCATGCCGCCCTACCTTGCGTCGGCTGCACCGGGCTCACGCCCGGAAGGCGCATGACATGATCGCGGAAGCTTTTGCCACGCGCCTCGAAATTGGCGAACTGGTCGTAGGAGGCACAGGCCGGCGACAGCAGCACCACTGGCTCGACCCCGCGCGAACGCCGCGCATCGGCGGCGGCGGCCTCGATGGCGCGGTCGAGCGTCCCGCATTGCACGTGGTCGACTTCATTGCCGAGCTGCGCGGCGAATTCATCGGCGGCTTCGCCGATGAGATAGGCGCGAGCGATTTTGGGAAAGAACGGCTCAAGTCCTGCGAGGCCGCCGGCTTTCGGGCGGCCGCCGACGATCCAATAAATGTCGGTGAAGCTCGCGAGCGCCTTGGCGGTAGCGTCGGCGTTGGTCGCCTTCGAGTCGTTGACGAACAGTACCGGGCCCAGCGTCGCCACCTGCTCCATGCGGTGGGCAAGTCCGGCAAAGGTGCCGAGCCCCTTGGCGATGGTCGAAGCATCGAGGCCTTGCGAGCGCGCGAGCGCGTAAGCCGCCGCCGCGTTCTGCCAATTATGGGCGCCGCGCAATGAGCCGATGCCGTCGAGGCCTACACGCCCGCGCTCAACGCCCTTCTCGACCTCGGTCAGCATGCCGTCCTTGGCCCACACGCCGGTTTCCACGGGGTGGCCGACGGCAATGCGCTTCACCGCGTAGGGTCCGGGAAGCGTATCGGCGATGGCGCGGCAATAATCGTCGTCGACGCCGATCACGGCGGTGCCGTCCGCCGGCAGTCCGTCGAATATGCGAGCCTTGATGGCGGCATAGTTCTCGATGGTGCCGTGGCGATCGAGATGGTCCGGCGTGATGTTGAGCAGCGCCGCGGCATCGGCAGCAAGCGACGGGCTGAGGTCGATCTGGAAGGTCGACAGCTCGAGCACGTAGGTGAGGCTCGGGGAAAACTGCGGAAGATCGAGGACGGCGTGGCCGATATTGCCGCCAAGAGCGACAGGCCTGCCGCCCACCTGCAACAGATGCGCGGTGAGTGCGGTCGTGGTGGATTTGCCGTTGGTGCCGGTGATGACCACGACTTTGGCGCCCGAATCCTCTTTGGCCCGCTCGCGGAAGAAGAGCTCGGTGTCGCCGATGACCTCGACGCCGGCGGCGTGCGCCTGCTTCACGCTCCAATGCGGCTCTGGATGGGTCAGAGGAATGCCAGGCGCGAGCACCAGGGCAGCGATCCCGCTCCAATCGGCGCTGGAGAGGTCGTGCAGCGTCACACCTTGCGCCGCGGCCTTGTCGCGCGAGGCTTGCGTGTCATCCCAGGCGAGCACCCGCGCGCCGCCCGTGGCGAGCGCGTGGGCGGCGGCGATGCCGCTCAAGCCCAGCCCGAACACCGCAACGTCGCGGCCGGGGAAGGTGGTCACGGGAATCATTTGCCGAATTTACCGCAATTTCAACGTGGCGAGGCCAAGGAGCGCAAGCACCACGGCGATAATCCAGAAGCGGATCACAACCGTGGATTCCGCCCATCCCTTCTGTTCGTAATGGTGATGCAGCGGGGCCATGCGGAAGACGCGCTTGCCCGTCAGCCGGAAGCTCGCCACCTGCACGATCACCGAAACCGCCTCGAGCACGAACAGGCCGCCGACAATGGCGAGCACCAGCTCGTGCTTGGTGGCCACCGCGATGGTGCCAAGCGCGCCGCCGAGCGCAAGCGATCCCGTATCGCCCATGAAGATCTGGGCCGGCGGCGCATTGAACCAGAGGAAGCCGAGCCCGGCGCCGACCAGGGCGCCGCAGATCACGGCAAGCTCGCCAGTCCCTTGCACGAAATGAATTTGGAGATATTCGGAGAAGAGCGCATTGCCGACGAAATAGGCGATGAAGCCGAACGTGGCCGCGGCGATCATGACCGGAACGATCGCGAGCCCATCGAGGCCGTCGGTCAGGTTCACGGCATTGCCGGCGCCGACGATGATGAAGGCGCCGAAGGGAACGAACAGCCAACCGAGATCGAAGAGCACATTCTTGAAGAAAGGAATGGCGAGCGCGGTCGATAGCGGTGCGGTGCCGACCGAGGCGATGACATAGGCGGCGACGAGCGCGACGGCACCCTCGATGAGGAGCCTGATGCGCCCGCCGGAGCCCTCCACCGATTGGCGCGTGACCTTGAGGTAGTCGTCATAGAGGCCGACGGCGCCATAGACGAGGGTGACAGTGAGCACCACCCAGACATAAGGGTTCTGTAGATTGCCCCAGAGCAGCGTGGCGACGGTGACCCCGGAGAGGATCATCAACCCACCCATGGTCGGCGTGCCCTGCTTCGACAGCAGGTGACGCTCGGGGCCGTCGGTGCGGATCGGCTGACCTTTGCCTTGGCGAATGCGCAACGACCTGATGATGGCTGGCCCGAACAGGAACACAAACAGCAGCGCCGTGATCAAGGCTCCGCCGGTGCGGAACGTGATGTAGCGGAAGATATTGAAGGCGCTGAGTTCGCCAGCGAGACTGGACAACCAATAGAGCATGGTCTTCCCCCTGGCGGCTCGTTTAGGGCGAAAGTGTCCCGGAGGGAATTGGGAATTCGCGCCGGAGCCGGGGTTTCCCACCCATTGGAGCGAGAAAACCCTAGGAATCCGTGAAAATCAGGCGCGGACGGCGGCCCCGTCCGATTGGAAATGGCGCTGGAGGGCCTCGACCAGCGGGGCCATACGGCTGCCGAAGGAGCCCTTGATCATGACCACGTCGCCGGCCCCCACCCCCTTGGTGAGGAGCGGCGCAAGCTGCTCCGAGGTCTTGGCGTAGGCTCCGCGGCGGCTCGCCGGCAGCGCATCGTAAAGCCCGCGCATCATCTCGCCGCAGGCGTAGACCACATCGACATCGGCGGCGTCGATGACCTCGGCAAGCTCCTTATGCAGCTTCGGCCCCAATCCCCCAAGCTCGAGCATGTCGCCGAGCACGGCCACCCGGCGCTTGAACTCATCGCGCGGGGTGAGCCCGAGCGTGGCAAGCGCCGCACGCATGGAGGCGGGGTTGGCATTGTAGCTTTCATCGATGATGGCGACTCGCGCGCCCTTGTCGCCGATGACGATGCGTTCGCCACGTCCGGTCTGCGCCCGCCATCCGGCGAGCGCTTTAGCCGCCGCTTTCAGGTCGGCCTCGGCAAGCTTCACCGCGGCGAGCACGGCGAGCGAGTTCTGCACGAGGTGGATACCGGGCGCGCCGATGCGGTAGCTCACGGTCTCGCCAAGGATGTCGGCCTTCACCTCTGAGCTCTCGGGGCCAAGCTCGACGCTCACCACTCTCGCCTCCGCGCCGCGCGCCTCGCCGAAACTTACGATGCGCGCCTTGCGCTGTAGCGCGTGACGCCGCAGCCGCTCGAAATAGGGATTGTCGCGGTTGAGGATGGCGGCGCCGCCGGGAACCAGCCCTTGAAGGATCTCGGCCTTGGCGTCGGCGATCGCATCGACGGAGCGGAAGAAGCCGAGATGCACCGGCGCCACGGTGGTGATGATGGCGATATGCGGCTTGATCAGACGCGTGAGCTCGCTCAGCTCGCCGGCGTGGTTCATTCCGGCCTCGAACACGCCGAAGCTCGTGTCCTGCCGCATGTTGGCGAGCGATAGCGGAACGCCCCAATGATTGTTGTGCGACTTGAGCGACACATGCACCGGGCCTGATGGCGTGAGCGCAAGCTTCAGCGCTTCCTTGGTGCCGGTCTTGCCGACGCTGCCGGTGACGGCGATCACCACCGTGTCCTTGGCGCGGGCCCGCGAGGCGCTGCCGAGGTCGTTCAGGGCCTGAAGCGTGTCGGCGACGCGGATCAGCCGCTTCTCGCCGCGCGGTGCCTTGAAGTCCTGCTCGACAATGGCGCAGGAGGCGTCTTGCGACAGCGCCGCCTCGACGAAGAGGTGCCCGTCGCGGTTCAGCCCGCGCAGCGCAATGAAGGCTTCGCTCGGGGCGAGACTCCTGCTGTCGATGGAAACCCCGCTCACGGTCGTGCCCGACGATAACGAGCACTTGCCGCGCACGGCCTTCACCATGTCGCCAACGGTCCAAAGAGGCGGCTTAGCCACGATTTTCAGTCTCCCCTCAGCGCGGCAGCAACCGCGTCATGGTCAGAATAGGGGATGATCGTGCCTTTGACGATCTGCCCGGTCTCATGACCCTTGCCGGCGATCAGCAGCACATCCCCCTCCCCTAACCCGGCGATGGCTTGCGCGACGGCGGTGCCGCGGCCGGGAACCTCCATCGCCCCCGGCGCCGCAGCCAGGATCTCGCGGCGGATCTCCGCGGGCTCCTCGCTCCGCGGATTGTCGTCGGTGACGATGGCGACATCGGATTTATCCACGGCAACCGCGCCCATTTCGGGGCGCTTGCCCTTGTCGCGGTCGCCGCCGCAGCCGAACACCACGAGGAGCCGCTGCCGCACATAGGGCCGAAGCGCATCGAGCGCCTTGGCGAGTGCGTCAGGGGTATGCGCGTAGTCGATGAAGATCGGCGCGCCGGTTCTGGTGGTGCCGGCGAGATCGAGGCGTCCGCGCGCGCCGCGCAAATTGGCAAGGAGCGGCAGCACCTTTTCGGGTTTCGCTCCCGTCGCCATGCAGAGGCCAGCGGCAACGAGCGCGTTCGATGCTTGAAAGGCGCCGACGAGCGGCAGGCGGAGGGCCGTTTTGCCTCCCTGATGCTCAACCACGAGGCGCTGGCCGAAGCCGTCCTGCTCGGCGGAGATCAACCTTAGAGTTTGGCCTGAGCGCCCAATAGAGATCACTGAGAGGCCGCGCGATTTGGCAAGCGCCGCGACTTCTTCACCGGCCTTGGTGTCCACATCGATGACGGCGCCGGCGCCAGGCGGCAGCAATTCGCCGAACAGGCGGAGCTTCTCGTTGAAATAGGCCTCGAAGCTCGGGTGATAGTCGAGATGGTCGCGCGAGATGTTGGTGAAGGCGCCGGCGGCAAGCCGCACGCCGTCGACGCGGCGCTGCTCGAGCCCATGGCTCGACGCTTCGAGGGCGAGATGGGTCACGCCGCATTTGGCGAGATCGGCGAGGATGCGGTGAAGCTCGATGGGGTCAGGCGTAGTGTGGGCGAGAACTTGCGTGCCTGACGGTCCGACCACGCCGACAGTGCCGAGGCTCGCGGCGCGGTAGCCCATGTGCTCCCACAGCTGGCGGACGAAGGACGCGACCGACGTCTTGCCGTTGGTGCCGGTTACGGCGACGGCGACGTCCGGCTGCGCGCCGAAGAAGCGCGCGGCGATGAGCGACAATCTCCGCCGCGGATCGGCATCCTCGACCACGGGGGTGCCGTTCAGCGCCTGCGCGGCGCCTTGCGGCACGAGGATCGCAGCGGCACCGCGCTGCAAAGCTTCGGCGATGTAACGGGAACCGTCGGTGCGCGATCCTGGCAGCGCGGCGAAGAGATAACCTGGCTTCACGGCGCGGCTGTCGGCGGTCAGCCCTACTATAGGCACGTGCCGCCAAGGGCCCGGCAGCGCCGCCTCAGGCCCCATCAACTCACCAAGGGTCATCACATGCATATCCACGCGCCACGCGATGGCGCCCGCGACCGGCGTCCCTCTAATAGGAGGCGAGCACTTTCGCGTCAAACTTGGGCTGGTCGCCAGGAAGCTTCGGCTGAACGCCGAGGATCGGCGCGATGCGGGCAACGATCTTGCCGACGGTGGGTGCAGCGTTCACGCCGGCCGTGGCTTCGTTGTGGCTCTCGGGCACGCGCTTCGGCTCATCCAGCGTCACCAGCACGACATATTCCGGAGCGTCGGTGGGGAAGGTCGCGAGGAATGAGTTGAGCAGAGCCGAGCCTTCGTAGCTCCGGCCGACCACCTTCTCCGCCGTGCCGGTCTTGCCGCCGACGCGATAGCCTTCCGCCTCGGCGCGCTTGCCGGTGCCCTTCAACACGTTGAGGCGCATGAGCTGGAGCATGGAATGGCTGGTGGCTGGCTTGAGCACGCTTGGGCTCTGCTTGAGCCCCGCCGCACGCGTGCGCGGCAGGAAGGTCGGGTTCACGGCGAACCCGCCGTTGACCAGAGGAAGCGGTCGCGGTCGCAAGCTGCAGCGGCGTGACCGACAGGCCGTGACCATAGGCGATGGTGATGGTGTTGAGCCGACCCCAAGGCGAGGGAATGAGAGGCTCCGCCGTCTCGCCAATCTCGGTCGAGAGCCGGCCCAGCAGCCCGATCTTGCCGAGGAAGGCCTTGTGCCGCTCGATGCCGAGATCGAGCGCCGCCTTCGCCGCCCCGATATTCGAGGAATAGATGAAGATCTCCGGCACGGTGAGCCGGCGCTTCTTGCCGTGGAAATCCTCGATGGTGAATTTGCCGACGCGGATCGGTTGGCTCGCGTCGTAGCTCGAGCGCATCGTGGCGCTGCCGCCGTCGAGGGCTGCCGCCAAGGTGAACACCTTGAACACCGAGCCGAGCTCGTAGACGCCGGAGGTCATGCGGTTCAGGCGATCCTTGTCGAGGGCCTGCTCGCGGTAATTGGGGTCGTAATCTGGGAGCGAGACCATGGCGACGACCTCGCCGCTCTCAACATCGATGACCACGCCGGCAGCCGCCTTGGCGCGATAGGTGGTCATGGCGTTGACCAGCTCCTCGCGGAGCACGTGCTGCACGCCGAGATCGAGCGACAGAGTGACCGCCTCGCCGCCGACGGCGTTCTCAGGCGCCGACATGGCGAGCTGCGGATTGTCGTCGATGAATTTCTCGATGCCGGCGAGGCCCTTGTTGTCGACATTGACGTGGCCGACGACGTGAGAGGCGGTGGCGCCCATCGGATAGACGCGGCGATATTCCTCAATGAAGCCGAGGCCGGCCTGACCAAGCTCGTAGATCTCGGCCTGCTGCTTCGGCGTGAGCTCGCGCTTGATGGCGACGAACCTCTTTCCATTCTTCAGTTTCTCGCGCAACTCAGCGGTGTTGATGTCGGGGAGCACGCTTGCCACCTGCTCGACCAGCTCGTCACGGTCGATGACCTTGGCCGGATCGGCATAGAGGGTGGCGCCCTTGATGTCGGTGGCGAGCAGCCTGCCGTTGCGGTCGAGGATGTCGGGGCGATGCACCGTGGTGGAGATGTCGTGGATGCCGCCATAGCCCGGCTCGACGGCGGCGAAGCCGAGGGTGACGAGCCGCACCGCGATGGCAAGGAAGCTCAGGGCAAAGGCGAGGCAGGCTAGCCGATAGCGGTTGCGGCTCTTTGCCAGCGAGGCGCGCTCGGCCGGCGACGCCGTGACGCTGATATGGGGTTCGCGAGCCAAAGCCTCGACCTATTGCTCGGGCGGTGAAACCGTCACGGGCGGCGGAAAGGCGGGCTGGAAAGTGGGATCCGCCTTGATCGGGACGGTCTTGACCGTGACCGTTTTGGTCGCGGCCGGCAGGTCGTCGAGATTCTCAGGAGCGGCTGGAGCCGCGACACCGGGCATGGCAACGGATTTGACCTTGCTGGGCGGCGCCGAGCCGGCCGGCAGCGAATCGACAGCCGCCTCCATGCGGACGCGCTCGAAGTCGCTGTCCGACACCGTTTCGATGGTAACGAGCTGCTGCGGCCGCGCCGCGTTGAGCTTCAGATGCTTCTTGGCGAGGCGCTCGATACGCTCGGGCCGGTTGAGCAGGCTCCATTCGGCGCGCAGCACCGCGACGGCATCCCGCTCCGTCTCGATCGCCTTGCGCAAGCCCCCGATATCCTCATCGAGAGCGCGGGCCTCGTATTTTCCCTCGTAGATGACATAGGCGAGCGCCACGAGCGCCAGCACCAGGCAGATATTGACGAAACGCAACATGGACTGACCCGTCACCCCCCAAAAAATCGCGCGTTAGGCAGGAAGCGCGATGCGCGGCACCCCCAAGCTTGCAAGGTCGAGAGCATGCGGCGGAGCATCCGTGCGTTCGCCAGCCCTAAGGCGCGCAGAGCGGGCACGGGGGTTCAGCCTGATCTCGTCCTTCGATGGTGATAACGGACGACGGTTAAGAAGTCGGAAGCTTGGTAAAAAATTTGATCCGCCCTTCTCCGGCAAATGGCGGGAGCCCTTCGGGGCGGGCATGCTGCGCGCGGCGAAAAAGCGTTTGGCGATGCGGTCTTCGAGCGAATGGAAGGTGACGACGGCCAGCCTACCCGTGGGCTTGAGCAAATGTTCTGCGGCGTTCATGCCCCGCGCAAGCTCGACAAGCTCGTCATTGAGATAGAGGCGGAGCGCCTGAAAGGTCCGCGTCGCCGGGTGCTTGGGATCGTCATGCCTGCGGCCAAGCACGCGGGCGACGATGTCGGCAAGCTCGCCGGTGCGCGTGATCGGCTCTTCCGCCCGGCGGGCCAACAATGGCGCGGGCGATGGCGCGGGCACGCTTCTCCTCGCCGAGCGTGGCGATGATGGCGGCAAGGTCGCGTTCGGGGAGCGCGTTGACGAGGTCGCTTGCGGTCGGACCTTCGGCGCCCATGCGCATGTCGAGCGGACCGTCCTGGCTGAAAGAGAAGCCGCGCTCGGCCTCATCGAGCTGCATGGAGGAGACGCCGAGATCGAGGGCGACCCCGTCTACCGCGGCGATGCCTTCGCGTTCGGCGATCTCGCGCATCTCGGCATAGCGGCCGAGGACAAATTTCAGGCGTCCGGGGAAACGCTCCTCGAGCGCTTGGGCGAATTGAGCCGCGGCAGGATCGCGGTCGATGGCGAGCACGGTACAGCGCGCGGCTTCGAGCAGGCCGCGGCTATAGCCGCCGGCGCCGAAGGTTCCATCGATGAAATGCTTGCCGTCGCGGGGGTCGAGCGCCTCAATGACTTCGGAGAGCATCACGGGAATGTGGCGGGCCGGTCCGCCAGCGGCGGTCAAACCCGCGCCGCGACCCGCCATCATTCCCGTGCTCCCTCTGGCCCGCCGCTTCCGCGGCGCCCCGCGCCGAGCAATTTGCGGAGATCGCGGACCTTTTGGCGCGCTTCCGCCAAATGGGCTTCAAATCGGCCTGGCTCCCACATCTGGAACTTCTCGCCGAGGCCGACAAAAGTAATGTGCGTAGTGATGCCGGCGTGCTCCCTGAGCCGCTCCGGCAGAATGGTGCGCCCATCCTGATCGATAGAAAGGATCTCGCTTGTGCCGAACAGGGCTGTGGCGAGCTGGTCGCGCTCGTCCGAATAGGGCGCCAGACCTTCGACAAGGCCGTTGATCTTGTCGACCAGCCGCTGGCCGCCTGCGTCGAGCGCAGGCGCATCGAGCGACGGATAGCAATAAATGCCGTCAAGGCCGTCCTTGGCGAGGACTGTGCGGAAAGATGCCGGAACAGACACTCGGCCTTTCGTGTCGATCTTATTTGTGAAAGCCGAGACAAACTGGTCCATCTCCCCCTCAAGGCACCTGACTGACCGGAAGACTGAAGCGAAGGCAAAGGTGCGAGTTCGTCGCCCGATGATCGAAGATCGTGGGAGAGGCGGCGCGGGTCCCCCCGTGGCCTCGTAAGGAGCGCTGCCTGCCTCTCCCACCACTCACCGAACGGGCAAATCATGGGATAGCATGGGATATTATGGGTGGTCAAGGAATCAGATGGGAATAGCGTTAATGCGCGCGGGATTTTCTGTGGGTAATCGTGTTCTCCGCTGCGACGACCATCAGAGGCCGCCTGCCCTCTCTCCCATTCGCTTTGAATTGGCGGAGTGCGGCGAAGCGGTTTACAAATGAAGACTTAACGGGGCGGCTTTCAGCACGCCACGACACGGGGAATGCCAAACAGAGGCTCGCGTCGGCGTTCATGCTCTTGAGGCGACACTCAGCGACGCTTGCGCTCGCGGCGCTCCTTGCCGCGGCTAGCGCCTTTGCGCTCGCCGCCAACGAGGCAAACCAGTTCCCCTACGCCCGGCTTGGTCCGCCGGACGCGCCGGTCAAGCTCTACACGGTCGAGCGCGGCGAAGGCCCGCCGGTCCTGCTGATCCACGGCTTCGGCACCAACACCTTCACTTGGCGGCATATCTCGCCGGACCTCGCCCGCGACCACAAGGTCATCGCCGTCGACCTCAAGGGCTTCGGCCGCTCCGACAAGCCCTTCGACGAGCGTTACGCGGCGAGCGATCAGGCCGAGCTTCTGACCGAGCTCATCCTCGAGCGCGATCTGCGCAAGCTCACCATCGTCGGGCACTCCTTCGGCGGCGGGGTCGCGCTGCTCCTGGCGCTCGAGGCCGACACGCGCCTGAAGGGACGGATCGCCAAGCTCGTGCTGCTCGACACCATCGCCTATCCGCAGGCCATCCCGGTGTTCTTCAAGCTGCTCGACCGGCCGGTGCTCTCCCAGGTCGGCGTGCGCATGGCGCCGCCTTCGGTACAGATCCAGATGGCGCTCAGGATCGCCTATTTCGACAACAGCAAGATCGGCGCCGACGAGATCGAGGCTTATGCCGAGCCGATGAAGACGGCGGCCGGCAAGCACGCGCTGATCCATAGCGCCCGGCAGATCATGCCGCCCGACGCGGAGAAGATCACCGCACGCTATGCGACCATCGCGCTTCCCACCCTCATCCTGTGGTGCGACCACGACCGGATCGTGCCGGTCGAGATCGGGCTCAAGCTCGCGCGCGAGATGCCGAACGCCTCTTTCCGCATTGTCGATGAGTGCGGACACATGCCGCAGGAAGAGCAGCCGGAGGCGACCATGCTGCAAATCCGCCAATTCCTCGGCAAACCCGGCAGCTGATAAGTTTTCCTTATCGTCCCTATCGGGAATTTTTATTTGCCCTGATTGTGCAGCGCACTCAAGCTTACCGTTGAGACGCCGGGCGTCGGGTCCGGCCATACTGGGATGAGGACGAGAATGGACGCAAAGACCGACGAGAGCGCGGGCGCTTGCCCGTTCATGGGCGGCAGCCGCGGACGCACGAATCGCGACTGGTGGCCGGACGCGCTAAGCCTCGAGATGCTCCATCGGAACTCCAATTTGTCCGATCCGATGGGCAAGGATTTCGACTACGCCAAGGAGTTCGCGACTCTCGATCTCAACGCGGTGATCAAGGATCTGACTGCGTTGATGACGAACTCGCAGGAATGGTGGCCGGCCGACTTCGGCCATTACGGCGGACTGATGATCCGCATGGCGTGGCACAGCGCGGGCACGTACCGCATCACCGACGGCCGCGGCGGCGCAGGCCAAGGCCAGCAGCGCTTCGCGCCCCTGAATAGCTGGCCCGACAACGCCAATCTCGACAAGGCGCGCCGGCTGCTGTGGCCGATCAAGCAGAAATACGGCCGGAAAATCTCCTGGGCCGACCTGATGATCCTCGCCGGCAACGTCGCGCTCGAGTCGATGGGCTTCAAGACCTTCGGTTTCGCCGGCGGCCGCGCCGACGTCTGGGAGCCTGAAGAGCTCTATTGGGGTCCCGAAGGCACCTGGCTCGGAGACGAACGCTATAGCGGCGAGCGCCAGCTCTCGGAGCCGCTCGGCGCCGTGCAGATGGGTCTCATTTACGTCAATCCGGAAGGGCCGAACGGCAATCCGGACCCGGTCGCGGCGGCGAGGGACATCCGCGAAACCTTCTTCCGCATGGCGATGAACGACGAAGAGACGGTGGCGCTGATTGCCGGCGGCCACTCCTTCGGCAAGACCCACGGCGCCGGCGACCCGTCGCTGGTCGGGCCGGACCCGGAAAGCGGCGCGCTCGAGGATCAGGGTCTCGGCTGGAAGAGCAAGCACGGCACGGGTATCGGCGCCGACGCCATCACCGGCGGCCCGGAAGTCACCTGGACCACGACGCCAACGAAGTGGAGCAACAACTTCTTCTGGAACCTGTTCGGCTACGAATGGGAACTGACCGAGAGCCCGGCCGGTGCGAAACAGTGGAAGGCGAAAGGTGCGGGAGCCACGATCCCGGATGCCTTCGATCAAACGAAGAAGCATGTGCCGACCATGCTGACCACGGACCTCTCGCTGCGGTACGACCCGGAATATGAGAAGATCTCGCGGCGCTTCATGGAGAATCCGGACCAGTTTGCGGACGCCTTCGCCCGCGCCTGGTTCAAGCTCACCCATCGCGACATGGGCCCGCGCGTGCGCTATCTCGGCCCGCTCGTACCGAAGGAGACGCTGATCTGGCAGGACCCGATCCCGGTTGTGGATCATCCGCTGATCGGTGAAGCGGACATCGCCGCGCTCAAGGCGAAGATTCTTGCTTCTGGCCTCTCCGTCTCCGAACTGGTCTCGACGGCATGGGCGTCGGCTTCGACGTTCCGCGGGTCGGACAAGCGCGGCGGGGCGAACGGCGCACGCATCCGCCTCGCGCCCCAGAAGGATTGGGACGTAAACCAGCCGGCTCAGCTCGCAAAGGTGCTTGAGAAGCTCGAAGCGATCCAGAAGGACTTCGGCAAGAAGGTGTCGCTCGCCGACCTGATCGTTCTCGGCGGTGCCGCCGCGGTCGAGAAGGCCGCGAAAGATGCCGGCGTCGATGTGAAGGTCCCCTTCACGCCGGGACGGATGGACGCGTCGCAGGAGCAGACCGACATACAGTCCTTCGCCCCGCTCGAACCGCGTGCCGACGGCTTCCGCAACTATGTCAACGGCCAGAAGCTGCAGTTCATGGAGCCTGTGGAGGCGTTGGTGGATCGGGCCGCGTTGCTGAGGCTGACGGGACCGGAGATGACGGTGCTGGTCGGCGGCCTGCGCGTGCTCGGTGCAAACGCCGGCGATTCCAAGCACGGTGTCTTCACCACGAAGCCTGGGACACTGACGAACGACTTCTTCGTCAACCTGCTCACCATGGATACGGTGTGGCAACCGCTCGCCGGCACCGAGGGCGTCTATGAGGGTCGTGACCGCAAGACCAACGCGCCCAAATGGACCGGCACCTCGGTCGACCTGATCTTCGGCTCGCACTCGCAGCTCCGCGCGTTCGCGGAGGTCTATGGGTGCGCGGACTCGAAGGAGAAGTTCGTGAAGGACTTCGTCGCGGCCTGGAACAAGGTGATGAACGCCGATCGCTTCGACCTGATCACCGTGAGCCCGCAGCAACAGAAAATGCCGCAAGGCGTCGAGGCCGCCGAGTAACTGCGTAGGCCTCGACCCAAGACCGGCGCGTGGCAGACCCTCTCCCACGCGCCGGTTCTTTTTTGCATGAATTGGCGGAAGGGTTTGGAGACTGGCGCGTGGAGGCCTCTCCACGCGCCAGTCATAGGCATGTCACCAGGCCTGTAAGCCGGGTTCTGTACCGCGCCCTGCATGGGGGCGCGGCGACGGCCATTCATCTCGGGCGCCTGTCGCCAGGCGCCTCTTGCGACCAACCCGGGCGGCTCATCTGGAAACGAGACTGGCGGTTTTGAGGCCGCCGCGCCGCCCCTATTCGGTCTTGCTCCCGGTGGGGTTTGCCGTGCCGGCCCTGTTACCAGGACCGCGGTGCGCTCTTACCGCACCCTTTCACCCTTACCCTTCTTCGCCCGAGGGCTTCGAAGGGCGGTTTGCTTTCTGTGGCACTGTCCCTGGGGTCGCCCCCGCCGGAGGTTATCCGGCACCGTGCTTCCAAGGAGCCCGGACTTTCCTCCCTGCCTGCCGATACGCTGGCAACTGGCAGAGCGGCCATCCGGCCTGCTGACAGGGGTAATAAGGGGCCTGGGGAGCGTGCCGTCAAGCTCGACCGGTTTGACATATAGACGCCGATTGCATATGTCTTGACATATGGCAGAGCGCACCACAGTGAGACTCCCCGAAGACCTCATCAAGCGGGCCAAACGCAAGGCCGCCGCCGAAGGCAGCACGCTGACCGCGCTCATCGAGGAAGGCCTGCGGCTCGTCGTGTTCGAAAAGCCGAAGAAAAAGCCAAAGCGAGTCCTGCCTCCCTACAGCGACGCGACCGGTGGCCCGCGGCCCGGAATCGACATCAGCGACAGCGCGGCGCTTCAGGAGATGGACGACCTCGAATATATCGAGCGTATGAAGCATTTCAAATGATCCTGCCGGACGTGAACGTCCTCATCTATGCCTTCCGCCAAGGTGTCCCCCAGCATGAAGTCTGCCGCCGGTGGCTGGATCGCGTCGTCGGGGACGAAACGCGCTTCGGCATCTCGCCGTTAGCCCTTGCCGCCGTCGTGCGCATTACGACAAACGCGCGAACCTACGCACCGCCCACCTCGGTCGAAGCTGCCTTTAGGTTTTGTGACAATCTGCTGGCGCAGCCCAATTGCCAGATCGTCGAGCCGGGCTCCAGGCATTTCGACATCTTCAAACGGCTTTGCGTAGAGACGGGCACGCGTGGTGCCAAAGTCACCGATGCCTGGTACGCCGCACTCGCCATCGAGTGGGGCTGCGAATGGGTCACGCTCGATCGCGACTATGCGCGCTTTCCGGGACTGAAGTTCAGCGCGCCGACGGCGTAGCTGGGCTAGCCAGGCCGGTCTTCGCCTCGGCGCGTCGCAATCAATTGGTGACGTCGAACGTGTCCTTGTCGAAGGTGTAGCGCGGCACCTGGGTCCACACGCCATCTTCCTGCACCGGAACCTTGTGCATCTTCACGTCCTTGACCTCGAGCTTGCCGGTCTTCTCATCCACCCAGAAATCGATGTCGTAATATTCGTCCTGGCTTCCCGGCTTGCGGAAGTCGGTGCACACGAAATATTGCCCGTCCTTCTTCATGTGGCGCACCGGCTGGTGTATCTCCACGAACTCGAGCGGCACGCTCTCGCCTGTCTTGTCGTCCTTGACCACGAGATTGCCGTCCTTGTCCTTGTTGTTGGCGATGTAATTGTGGATGGCGCTCATCACGTGCCAGCCGCGGGTGATCTCCATGTCGCCGGGATGCTCCTGCACCGGCAGCCACCACCAGGCGACCGGCATGCGGGTGATCATGTAGTAGCTGTCGCCGTCCTGCTTCGGACCCTTCTGCACGCGGATGTCCATCAATTTGAGGTCCTGCCCTTCCGGCTTGAACCAGAAGTCGAGGGCGTATTGCTTCTTGGGATTGTCCTTGTCGTGGAAGATGGTGTTGGCGAACCAGCCATAGCCTTCCATGCCGCGCACGATCTTGATCTGCTCGTAGATGAGGTTGAGATCGGCATTGAGCTTCGGATCGCGGAACACGAACGCGCCGTCCTTGCTGCGGCCGTCGATCGCCGTCTTCACCGCGGCGTTGACGTCCTCCTCGGTGAAATTCTTGGTCTTGCCGCTCGCCGCCGCAGCCGCCTTGGACGCGCGGAAGTCTTGCGCCTTCTTGATGTTGGCTTCGGCATTCTTGAGGAAGGTCGCCTTCGAGTTCTCCGACGAGAAGCAATAGACCTTGCCGTCAGGGGCGGTCCAATTCACCGAGCAATCGGTCTTCAGCGTTTGCCCTTCGGCAAGCCCCATGGCGCAAGAATTGTCGAATTCACCCTTGGCCGGAGCGGACGGGGCCGGCGTGACAGCCGGCGCTGGGGAACTCTGGGCGTCCTCCGCCGCCGCCGGGATCGAAGCGGCGAAGCCGAGCAGCAGAGCTGCCGCCACGGCGGACAGGATGGGGGCCCTAATCATGGCGTTTCTCCTCGTAGGCATTTTGAATTTTGCCCAAGCGCTTGCCTCGAATGCCCGCACTCGTTGGGATTATCGCCATTCCTATGGGACTGAAGTCGCCGCTGTCCAATCCCGTCTGCGTGATCGCTGCCCGATTTCCCCCACGCTTTCCGCCGCTTAGGTAACGATAATGTGTCAAAGCCTGACCAACGATTGACTCATAACGGTGATAGGGATCGAGGCATTCCGGTTTCGGCAGCGTCAGGCGACCGTACGCAAGACGCCGAGACTCGAAGAAGATCCGATAACAACAATCCCCAAGGAGACGACCATGACCAGATCCATCCTCAAATCTGTGCTGGCTGGCGCCATGCTGCTCGGCGTTGCCACTGCCGCCTTCGCCGCCACCGGCGAATACGACAACATGTGCACCATGGGCCTCGCGCTCGGCAAAGACATCAAGACCGATTGCTCGATCAACGCGACTCTCCAGGGCAAGATGTATTGCTTCGGCAATGAGGAAGCCAAGACGATGTTCATGAAGGACCCGGCTGGCAATCTCGCCAAGGCGCAGGCCTACTATTCAAGCAAGAAGCAGTAGCGCGCGATCTCTGGAGGACCGCTCCGCCAAGGAGCGGTCCTTCACGCCGTCCGGCTGTCCTTTGCCGCGATCAGGCGCGTGAGCGTGTCGCGTGTCGAGGCATCGGCGTAACCGTCGATGCGCTCTTGCCGGTAGTGGCGCTGAAAGGCCTCGACCACTTTCTCAAGTCCCGTGCCGTAGGTGCTGGTGAGCTCTACGCCGTAGCCGAAAGCGGCAAGATCCTGCTGGAGCTTAAGCACGTCGGGACCTTCGTCGCCGGGACCTAAGCCCTGATCCCCGCGGAGCGGAGCCGGCGCGACCCAGAGCCCGACGCCGGCGCGCGCCAGCCGCGCCCAATCGAATTTCTCGCCGGGATCGCGCTTTCGTCCCGGCGCGATATCGGAGTGCGCGACCACGCGCTCAGGACGAATGAGATGGCGGCTCAGAATGTCGAGGCAAAGCGCCTCGACCGCCTGCATCTGCGCATCGGGAAACTCGAGGTAGCCGAACTCATGGCCCGGATTGTGGATCTCGATGCCGATCGAGCAGGAATTGAGATCGGTCTCTCCGGCCCACAGGCTCTGCCCGGCATGCCAGGCGCGTTCGGACTCGCGCACCATCTGGGCGATGCGACCCTCTTCATCGACGAGGTAGTGGCAGGAGACCTTCGACTCTTCCCGCGTCAGCCAGTCGAGCGCCGCCTCGGCGGACTCCATGCCGGTGTAATGCAGCACGAGCATATCGGCGGCGCGGCCGTCGCGCCGCGGCTCGCGGTTCGGCGCCGGGCACCAAAGCGTGGCGAGCGCGCTGTCGGGGGCTGCGGTCATGGTCTCTTATTCCGTCATGCTGGCGGAGCGGCCGCAAGGCCGCGTCTCGAAGCATGATCGTTCGAGTCGGCCGCGTGCCGACGGCCTCCTCACGGATGAGGGCTAAGCGCAAGTGTGCCGAACAGAAGCTAAATCCCGCGCTCCTTGGCGATCTGGCCATAGGCCTCGTTGATCACGGCGATCTTCTCCGTGGCGATGGCAACGAACTCCTTCGGCACGCCGCGAGCAATCAGCTTGTCCGGGTGATTGTCGGATACGAGCTTGCGGTAGTGGGTCTTCAAGCCCTCATTGCTGATCGAAGGTTCGATGCCGAGCACGTCATAGGGATTGCGCTTGGCCGCGGTGACATGGCGCGCCTTGATATAGGCGAACTCGGTGTCGCTGATGCCGAAGCGCTTGGCGACCTCGTGCAGGAATTTCTCCTCGCGCGGATGCAGCGAATCGTCGGCCTTGGAAATGTGGAAGAGACCCTCGAGCACGTCCTCGAGCAGCTTGCGGTTGCCCTTGAACATGGCGGCGAGCTGCTCGGCATAGGCCTCGTAGCCGGCGACGTCCTGCTTGGCGAGGTTGAACACCCGCGCCACGTTCTTCATCTCGCCTTCCGGGACTTTGAACACTTCCTTGAAGGCGTTGACCTCGTCCATGGTGACGACGCCGTCGGCCTTGGCCATCTTGGCGCCGAGCGCGATGACGCCGACGGTGAAGGCCACCTGGTTCTCGGCAGGCCCGTCCTGCTCCTGATCGCGGTCGATGACGTAGTGCCCGGCGACGCCGCCGAGCAGAGCGCCGATTGGCCCGCCGATCGCGAGCCCCGCCGCGGCGCCGGCCAACTTTCCCCAAATCGACATCGTGAGACCCCCCAACGAATACCGGCTAAAGCATAAGGTCTTTTGCCGTGTCCCGCATGCGGATTATCGCCCTGTCGCGTGAGGCGTCAGGACCGCGACGGAACCGGTCCTGAATCGCGAAGATTGGCGAGAATTGAAAGCTTTGGCTCGTCGATTTCGAGCCCGGCGGCAAGGCGCCGCTCGACATGGACGGAGCGGGCGAAAGTCCAAGCGAACAGCCACAAGGTGATCAGCCCGGTGATGATGCTGCCGACCAGAACGAAGGTCTGACCGAGCAGGAACAGGTCGGCGCCGGCGACGATGAACGCCTCGATGATGATGCCGAACCCGCCGGCGACCACGATCGCGGCACTGAGCGAGGTGATGAAGATCGAAACTGGGTGCTCTCCGCCGTGGCGGGAACGAGGGTTGGTTTCCGTGTCCATGGGCGACCTAATAGCGGAGACGCCGTGGAAAGCACAAGGGGCGTCATGGTTCGAGATGCGGCCTTCGGCCGCTCCTCACCATGAAAACCCTCATCCTGAGGAGCGCTGGAAGAGCGCGTCCGAAGGATGCGGGCGGCAATCCTTAGGACCTGGGGACGGCGCGGCGAACTTTTCGCGAGGCACCCACGATCTCGATGCCTTGTGAGCCGACGAATTTGTCGAGGTTCATGGTCACGTAATAGGGCGAGGCAAGCGGCATCAGGAGGCCGTTCTTGACGCAGCCGACCACCACGGTCCGCCAATAGGCCGGGCGGCCGCTATAGGCCTCGTGGCTGAGCGAGACCTCCATATTGGTGTAGGGCTTCACACCGGTGACGGTGAGCTGATAGACGCCCCGGCCGGCGTAATATTCGATGTCGATGCCGGTGAAATCGATGGGGTAGCACTCGCCGGTGAGGCTCCATGCCGGCAGCACGAGCTCAGGCGCGTGAGGCTTGCCGATCAGCGGTCCGGCCGCTGCGGCAGCCCCTGCCGTCAAGCAAAGCCCCAATCCCGCGAACAAGCTCAGTATCTCGCGTCGCATCGCAATCCCCCTTTGTACGGCGCGTAGCCTAGCTGCCGACTGTGACCGCCTCAAGGTCAGACCATTTTGCCGAGAATCTGCTTCATCTCGGGGAATGAAAAAGGCACGCAGCACTTCGCACCTTACATTGCCGAGAGAGGAAACGCTGAGCGCAAGCGCTTCCGCGCTTTCATCGTCCGCCGCCTCGAACACGGCGACGACATCGTAGCGGCGCATGGTCCAGCAAAGCTCCTTCAGCGTAACGCCGCTCTTCTTTGCCATGTCCTGGAAGGCCTCGGCCCGGCCGATCGTGTCCTTTATGTTGCGGACTCCCGATCGGTGAAGTTTGTAAGCAGAACGAAGCTTGGCATCAGACGCTCCCCTGTCGCGGCGCAAAAGTCTACAATGGGTCAGCCATCACGCGAAATTGGCTTGGAACCGATCGGGTTTCCCGTTGCCCCATTATTCCCAGTGGTCCCGACCATGAAAACCAGGAGACATCCCGATGCAAGCTTCACAGGTGCATGACTATGCGACCCGGCTTCTGAGGGAGCACGGCGACAAAGCCCAATTGATTGCCGCCCAAAGGGTGCTCGAATGCGAGAAGCGCGGCGATAGAAGCGAAGCTGAGGACTGGCGCCGCATTCGCGACACGCTGAAAGAGATGAAGGGACCGGTTGCGAGTTGAAGCTTGTGCGCCCTTCCACTGCGCTCGCAGGATCAGGCGAAGATCAGCTTGAGCAGGAAGGCGCCGGCGATCGCCGCCGATGCGCCGTTGATGTCACGCACGCGACCCGACATTAGCTTCAGCGCAACATAGGCGATGAAGCCGAGCCCGATCCCGGTGGCGATGGAGTAGCTCAAGGGAATCATCAGCGCGATGGTGAGCGCCGGGATGTATTCGGTTGGCTCGTCCCATTGGATCGCGCCGAGGCTCGTCGCCATCAGGCAGGCGACGAAGAGGAGCGCCGGCGCCGTGGCGTAAGGCGGCACGGTCTGGGCGAGCGGCGCCAGGAACAGGCTGGCGAGAAACAGCGCAGCGACGACGAGCGCGGTAAGCCCGGTGCGGCCGCCCTCCTCCACGCCCGCGGCGCTCTCGATATAGGCGGTGGTGGTCGAAGTGCCGAGCGCAGCGCCGAGCATCGCTCCGCCTGAATCGGCGAGCAGCGCCTGGCGGAGGCGCGGCAGGCGGCCGTCCTTGTCGAGAAATCCAGCCTGGCGCGCGACCCCGATCAGCGTGCCTGCGGTGTCGAGCAGCATGACCAGGAGCAGCGTGAGCACCATGGTGAGGAGCGCGAGCTGAAAGACGCCGGCGAGATCCATCTTGAGGAAGGTCGGCGCGAGCGAGGGCGGCATGGCGGCGAGCCCATGCCACGGCTCTAGCCCGAGCCACACCGCGGCGAGCGTGACGGCGATCACGCCGAAGATGATGGCGCCCGGCACCTTCCGCGCCGCAAGCCCGGCGATGATGAGGAAGCCTGCAATGGCGAGCAGCGCCTTCACTTGCGTGAGGTCGCCGAGCTTGACCAGGGTGGTCGCGTCCGCCGCCACGAGCCCCGCGTTCTGCAAGCCGATCAGCGCCAGGAACAGGCCTATGCCTGCGGCAATGCCGAGCTTGAGATTGAGCGGTATGGCGTTGATCAGCCATTCGCGGATCGGCGTCACCGAGATTAATAGGAACAGGGCGCCGGAGAGGAACACGACGCCAAGCGCGAGCTGCCAATTGCCGCCGAGCTCGGGCACCATGGTGAAGGCGAAATAGGCGTTGAGCCCCATGCCGGGAGCAAGCGCGATGGGGTAGTTGGCGTAGAGCCCCATGATGGCGGTCGAGAGCGCCGCGGCGAGGCAGGTGGCGACGAACACCGCGCCATGATCCATGCCGGCCTTCTCGAGGATCGCCGGGTTGACGAACATGATGTAGGCCATGGTGAGGAACGTGGCGAGGCCGGCCCTGAGCTCGGTCGGCACGCTCGAGCCCGCGGCGGTGAGGCCGAAAGTGCGGTCGAGCGTGGCCGCGAGCCCTGATGGCTCGACTGGCGGGTTCTCTTCCTTGCGATCTGCCCCCTCGACGCTCATCCTTCGCCCTTCCCTCGTCATCGCCCGGCTTGACCGGGCGATCCAGTACTCACTTGCGGGATTTGTGTTTACTGGATGCCCGCCTTCGCGGGCATGACAATGTTAAGCGGGTGGCTTATCCACATGCTCGCTATTGGGAAGGAGCGTCGCCATGGCCATTTACGCGCTCGACGGAGAGGCGCCGGAGCTTCCGGCCGACGGCCTCTATTGGGTCGCCGAGTCTGCCGCGGTGATCGGGCGCGTGCGGCTTCATTCCGATGTGAGCATCTGGTGGGGCTCGGTGCTCCGCGGCGACAATGAGTGGATCGACATCGGGGCGGGCTCGCAGATTCAGGACAATGCGACGCTGCACACCGACCCAGGCTTTCCGCTCAGCATCGGCAAGGATTGCGTCATCGGCCACAACGTCATCCTGCATGGCTGTAGCATCGGCGACGCGAGCCTGATCGGCATGGGCGCCATCATCCTCAACGGCGCGAAGATCGGCGCCAATTCGCTGGTCGGCGCGGGTGCCCTGATCACCGAAGGCAAGGAGTTCCCCGACAATTCGGTGATCGTCGGCGCGCCTGCCAAGCTCGTACGCGAGGCCGACGACAAGACGCGAGCGATGACGGCGCGTGCGGCCGGCGTCTATGTGCGCCGCTGGAAGCAATACGCGGCGGGACTGATGCGGCTCGGATGACGTTGGGCACCTGGCAGTTCTGCATCGACCGCGGCGGCACCTTCACCGACATCGTGGCGCGGGCGCCTGACGGCAGGTTGCTGACCCACAAGCTCCTCTCGGAGAATCCCGAGGCCTATGCGGACGCGGCGACCGCAGGCATCGGCGATCTGCTTGGGATGCCGCGCGGCCGTCACCCTCCCGACCGAGCTGATCCACAGCGTCAAGATGGGCACCACGGTCGCCACCAATGCGCTGCTCGAGCGCAAGGGCGATCGCGTCCTGTTGCTGGTGAGCGAAGGGTTCCGCGACGCGCTCGAGATCGGCTATCAGGCGCGGCCAAAGATCTTCGCGCGCAAGATCGAAAAGCCGTCGATGCTCTATGCCTCCGTCGCCGAGGTGCCCGAGCGCCTGCGCGCCGACGGCAGCGTGGAGACGCCGCTCGACCTTGCCGCCACGCGCGCCGCGCTCGACGCGGCACGCGCTGAGGGCATCGACGCCGTCGCCATCGTGTTCATGCATGCTTATGCGCATCCAGACCATGAGCGCCAGGCAGCGCGCCTCGCCCACGAAATGGGCTTCGCGCAAGTCTCGGTGAGCCACGAGGTGAGCCCACTGGTGAAATTCGTCGGGCGCGGCGACACCACCGTGGTCGATGCCTATCTCTCGCCCCTGCTCCGAAGATATGTCGATCGGTGCGCGCGCTTCGCCCTCCCTGCGAGAGGTCGGCTCCTCGTGCGCGAGCAGCCGAGGAGGGGAGCGACCGTCTGGGAACCCCCCACCCCGGCCCTCTCCCCACGAGGGGAGGCTAGCAAGCCAAACTCCTCTTCATGCAGTCTTCGGGCGGCCTGACCTCGGCGCATCTGTTCGAAGGCAAGGACGCCATCCTGTCGGGCCCGGCAGGCGGCGTGGTCGGCGCGGTGGAGACGGCGCGGCTTGCGGGCTTCACCCGCGTCATCGGCTTCGACATGGGCGGCACCTCCACCGATGTCTGCCATTTCGACGGCGTGTACGAGCGGACCTTCGAGAGCGTGGTCGCAGGCGTGCGCGTCCGCGCGCCGATGATGCTGATCCATACCGTCGCGGCGGGCGGCGGATCGATCCTCTTTTACGATGGCGCGCGCTTCCGCGTCGGGCCTGACTCTGCCGGCGCCAATCCGGGGCCGGCCTGCTATCGGCGCGGCGGACCGCTCACCGTCACCGACGCCAATGTGATGGTCGGGAAGCTCGTCCCTGAGTTCTTCCCCAAGATCTTCGGCCCAGCGCAGGACCAGCCGCTCGACGCCGAGGTCGTGCGCGAACGCTTTGCCGCGCTCGCCGCCGAGATCGGCGATGGCCGCGAGGCTGCGCAAGTGGCCGACGGCTTCATCCGCATCGCGGTCGAGAACATGGCGAACGCGATCCTGAGCATTTCGGTGCAGCGCGGCTACGACGTCACCGACTACGTGATGAATTCCTTCGGCGGCGCCGGCGGGCAGCATGCCTGCCTGGTCGCCGACGCGCTCGGCATCGGCAGCGTGCTGTTGCATCCGCTGTCCGGCGTGCTGTCGGCCTACGGCATGGGGCTTGGCCGAACTGAAGGCGACGCGGAGTCGCGCCGTCTTGCGCCCGCTCGATGCGGACGGCCTGGCTGCCGCGGAAGCCTTGGCTGCGCCTCTCGCCGATGATGCCAAGGAGGAGCTGGAGGGCCAGGGCGTTGCGCGCGCCGGCATCCGCGTCAGCGTGCTGGCGCATCTCCGCTATCTCGGCACCGACAGCGCACTGCCGGTTCCACTCGGCACTCTTGCCGAGCTCAAAAACGTGTTCGAGGCGATGCACCGCCAGCGCTTCGGCTTTACGAGTCCGGATAAGCCAATCGAGATCGAGGCGATCGAGGTCGAGGCGCTTGGCGGCGGCGACCATCCGCACGAGCCAGACATGCCGCTTTCGATCGACGAGCTTCCGGAACCGCAAACCATGACGAGGCTCTTCACCGGTGGCGCCTGGCACGACGCGCCAGTTTTCTTGCGCGCCGGTCTCGAGCCAAGCCATTGCATCCTGGGCCCTGCCCTCATCATCGAGCCGCATCAGACCGTCGTGGTCGAGCCGCACTGGCAGGCAGAGGTCACGGCGAAGAACCATTTGCTGCTCACGCGCGTCAGCGAAACGCGAGACGCGGACCGCGCTCGGCACCAGCGTCGATCCAGTGCTGCTCGAAGTGTTCAACAAGCGCTTCACCGCGATTGCCGAGCAGATGGGCTATGCGCTGCAAAACACCGCGCGCTCGGTCAACATCAAGGAGCGGCTCGACTTCTCCTGCGCCATCTTCGATGGCGACGGCCGGCTCGTCGCCAACGCCCCGCATATCCCGGTGCATCTCGGCTCGATGGACCGGAGCGTCGAGACCGTGCGGCGCGAGGTCGGCGGCGATCTCAAGCCCGGCGATGTGTGGATGCTGAACGCGCCCTATAACGGCGGCACGCATCTTCCCGACATCACCGTGGTGACCCCGGTGTTCGCCGAAAGCGGCGCCGAGATTCTGTTCTTCGTGGCGGCGCGCGGGCATCACGCCGATATCGGCGGCATCGCGCCAGGCTCGATGAGCCCCAAGGCCACGCGCATCGAGGAGGAGGGTGTCTATATCGACCCGTTCAAGCTGGTCGAGGCCGGGCGCTTCCGCGAAGACGCGGTGCTCCAGCTTCTCACGCAAGGCCCCTACCCTGCCCGCGACCCGGCGCAGAACATCGCCGACCTGAAAGCGCAGGCCGCGGCGAACGCCAAAGGCGTGGACGAGCTCGGCAAGATGGTGGCGCAATACGGTCTCGGCGTGGTGCAGGCCTATATGGGCCATGTGCAGGACAACGCCGCGGCGAGCGTGGCGCGGGTGATCGACGAGCTGGAACCCGCGAGCTTCGAGGTCGAGACCGACACCGGCGCGCGCATCAAAGTGGCGATCGACATCGACCGCGCGCGCGGCAAGGCCATCGTCGATTTCACCGGAACGAGCGGGCAACAGCCGGATACCTTCAATGCGCCTGAGCCGATCACGCGGGCTTGCGTGCTCTATGTCTTCCGCACGCTGGTCGATGACGACATTCCACTCAACGCAGGTTGCCTGCGGCATATCGAGATTGTCGTGCCGGACGGTTCGATGCTGAGCCCCCGCTATCCCGCCGCGGTCGCCGCAGGCAATGTCGAGACGAGCCAGACCATCGTGAATTGCCTCTATGGCGCGCTTGGGCGTTTGGGCTCGGCGCAGGGCACCATGAACAACCTCACCTTCGGCAATCAGCGCGCGCAATATTACGAGACGATCTGCTCAGGCGCGCCGGCAGGCCCAGGTTTCGACGGCGCGGCGGCGGTGCAGACGCACATGACCAATTCGCGGCTCACCGACCCCGAGGTGCTCGAGCTTCGCTATCCAGTTCTGCTCGAGCGCTTCGAGATCAGGCGCGGGTCCGGCGGCAAAGGCAGATGGCGCGCCGGCGACGGGACGCTTCGCGTCATTCAATTCTTGGAACGCATGGAGTGCGCTATCCTGTCAGGCTTCCGCCGCATGCGGCCTTTCGGGACGAAGGGCGGCGAGCCCGGCGAGCCCGGCGCGAATTCCGTCCGGCGCAAGGACGGGCGCATGGAGAGCCTGGGGGCTTGCGCGCAAGTGACCCTCGAGCCCGGCGACGCCATCATCATCAAGACGCCGACCGGCGGCGGCTTCGGCGCGCCGGACAAATAGAAAGGGCGCGGGATTGCTCCCGCGCCCTCTTACGCGTTGCCTCTCTACTACTACTCTGCGTTAAGCGCTCGCGGGCTTCGGACCCTGTCCGCGCTCGGCCATGAACTGATCGAACTCGGCCTTGTCGCGGGCTTTGCGCAGACGATCGAGGAAAGTCTGAAACTCGTCAGCCTCCTCCTCAAGGCGCCGCAAGGTCTCCTCGCGATAGGCGTCGAAGGCAGCGTTGCCGGTCGTGCGCAGCGGACCGAAGCCGCCGAACCCGCCGCCGAAGCGCTTTGCCTCCTGCATAAAGTGCTGCTTCCACTGCAGTTTGTTTCCGCAACCCATGCGTCCACTCCAGATCAGATAGGCCAAGAGCCCAAGGCCAATCGGCCACCAGATGATGAAGCCCAAGACCGTGGCGATGATCCACGCGGGCCTCCCGTAATCGTCCAAGGTCGTCACTACCTGTTGCATGTCATGCGCACCTTCCTCGGTGTGAATGTTATTCACATTCACATAGGTGGGGCCCGCCTGTCCAGAGTCAAGAGACGACACAAAATGTTATCGGCAGCCGGTTACGACAAGGCTCCGACCGAAAAATGTCGGGCCGGATTCGGGAATGGCATTGTCGCGGCTCGACCGCCGCGCGACATGAAATTCCAAGGCCGCGCCGCCGATTGAAATAAGACTGTTTTTTCAATGCGTTAGCTTGTCACCGCGTGTTCGATCCTGTACGCCAAGGTGAGCAGATACGACACGCATTTAAGGGGCCGACCATGACCAAGCTTTTTGTCATCGCGACCGCAGCCGCGATCCTTTGGCTCAGCCCGGCGAGCGCTGAAGGGCCGACCGACATCCTCAATGTCTCCTATGACGTCTCGCGCGAGCTTTATGCCGACATCGACAAGGCCTTTGCCGCTAAATACAAGGCCGACACCGGCACCGACATCACCATCAATCAGTCGCATGCCGGCTCCTCCAAGCAGGCCCGCGCGGTGCTCGAGGGGTTGAAGGCCGACGTGGTCACCTTCAATCAGGTGACCGACGTGCAGGTGCTGCACGATCAGGGCGATCTCATCCCAGCGGATTGGCAGTCGCGGCTGCCCAACAACGCCTCGCCCTATTATTCGCTCCCCGCCTTCCTCGTCCGCGCCGGCAATCCGAAGAACATCAGGGACTGGAACGACCTCGTGCGCGAGGACGTGAAGGTCATCTTCCCTAACCCGAAGACCTCCGGCAACGGCAGGTACACCTATCTCGCGGCTTACGCCTATGCGCTCGAAGCCTTCAAGGGCGACCAGGAGAAGGCGCAGGACTTCGTGCGCAAGCTCTTCGCCAATGTGCCGGTGTTCGACACCGGCGGCCGCGCGGCGACCACCACCTTCGTCGAGCGCGACATCGGCGACGTGCTCGTCACCTTCGAGGCTGAGGTGCAGAGCATCGGCAAGCAATATGGGAAAGACAAAGTGGATCTTGTTCTGCCGAGCGTCAGCCTGCGCGCCGACTTTCCCGTCTCGGTGGTTGACAAGGTGGTCGATCAGCGCGGCAGCCGGAAGCTCGCCGAGGCCTATCTGCAATATCTCTACACGCCGGAGGCGCAGGAGATCATCGCCACGCATTTCAACCGGCCGATCGACAAGGCCGTGGCGGCGAAGCATGCATCGGACTTCGGCGAGGTTCGTCTCGTCACGGTGGAGGACGTGTTCGGCGGCTGGAAGAAGGTCACCGAGGAGCATCTCGCCGATGGCGGCATCCTCGACCGGCTCTATGTCGGGCAGTAGGACGCGTGGCCCCCGTTAGCTTCGCGCCTCGCCGTCCGGCTGCAAGATGCCGAGCCCCCGCAAATAGATAAGCATCGCCGATTCGAGGATCTCCTCGGAGGTGAGCGGCAGCTTCGTCGCGCCTGGACGCGCTTCGACGAAGAGATCGGCGACGCCGTGAGACAATGCCCAGACATGCAGGCTCATCAGTCGCACCGGAGGCCTGCGGTCGGGAGGCAACGACCGGCAAAGCGCCGAGGCGGCGCGCTGTAGCACATCGAAGGCGCGATCCGCCGCGGCTTTCAGCTGCTCGTCATGACCTGGGTCGAGTCCCGCCTCGAACATGACCGCATAGCTCGCAGGCTCCTCGCGGGCGAACGCGAGATAGGCGCGGCCGAGATTCTCGAAGGCCGAGAGCGGCGTCGGGATGCCGTTGTTCCACGCAAGATCCAACCGCGCGGCAAAGCGCTCGAAGCCGTTGCGGGCGAGCTCGGCAAGGAGCGCATCGCGGTCGCGGAAATGCCGGTACGGCGCGGCGGGGCTTACGCCGGCGAGCCTTGCCGCCTCGGTAAGGCTGAAGCCGGCAGGTCCATATTGCTCGATCAGCTTGCGGGCCGCCTCGAGCAGGACCTCTTTCAGATTGCCGTGATGATAGGAGCGCGGCCTTCGCCAGCGCCGGTCGTCTGAGCCCATGTGAAGGGCTTTTACATGAAAGCGCCTAACGCCGCCATAACGGCCGCGACCCTGGGACGCGGGCCGTTGCTGCGTGCCGTTTTCGAGACTGGTCGCCTCGCGGCCAATTGACGCCCGAGCCGCGATCGCCTCAGCCGCGCCGCGTAACAATGATCTGACATCGGACACGGGTCGGCGGAATGAGGGTCTCATAAATCAGCGGGAAGCGATTGGCGAGCCGTTGTCGGCGCGTAAGCGCGGGCGCTGGTACAGTCTTTCGTCACTCGCGCCGACGCTTGCTGGGTTGCTGACCACGGCCCTGGTCTACGTGTTCGCGCCGCAGCTTTTCGGCGACCTGCACAACTACCCGGTCATCTTATTCGCCTTCCTGTGGATCTTCGGGACCATGCTCTGTTGCGCCTTCGGCGTGGTGCGCCATGCCGACGCCATCGCCCGCCATCTCGGCGAGCCCTACGGCACGCTGGTGCTCACCATTTCGGTGATCGTCATCGAGGTCTCGCTCATGGCGGCGATCATCCTGCATGGCGAGAACAACCCGACCCTCGCGCGCGACGCCATGTTCGCCACCCTGATGATCGTGCTCAACGGCATGGTTGGCACGGCGCTGTTGATGGGCGCGCTGCGCTATTGGGAGCAGGAATACAATCTCGAAGGTGCGCGCGCCTTCCTCGTGGTCATCGCCTCGCTCGCCGTGTTTGCGCTGATCATGCCCGACCTCACCAAGACCGAGCCTGACCCGAGCCTGTCGCCCTTCCAGGCTGGCCTCTTCGCCGCGATCACCATTCTGTTCTACGCCATCTTCCTCGCCATTCAGACCATGCGCCACCGCGCCTTCTTCGCCGAGCCGGTCAACGGCAAGGGCGAGGCGCCCGCCTATCTCGTGGCGCATAGCGTGCGCGATATCGGCTCGCTGCAATTCCACGTGCTGATGCTGGTGCTCACGCTTGCGCCCATCGTGGCGCTCTCGACCTATCTCGCCATCATCGTCGATTTCGGCATCGAGCATCTCGGAGCCCCGGCGCCGCTCGGCGGCATCCTCATCGCCATATTGGTGCTGTCGCCGGAAGGCCTGACGGCGTTCCACGCTGCGCTCGCCAATCAGCTCCAGCGGGCGGTGAATGTCTGTCTCGGCTCGGCGCTCGCCACCATCGGGCTCACCATCCCCGCCGTGCTCGGCATTGGGCTCATCACCGGGCAGGAGGTGCATCTAGGGCTCGACCGGGTCGATGCCGCGCTCCTCGTGCTCACACTGTTCGTGAGCGCGCTGACCTTCGGCGGCGCGCGCACCAACGTGCTCCAGGGGACAGTGCATCTCCTGCTGTTCGTGGTCTATATCGCGCTGATTTTCAGCCCTTAGAGCTGCGCGGGTCGGCGCCATAGGTGTTGCGCTCGCGGATGCGGCCGTCCTTGCCGTGCAGCACGGCCTCCGATCGCTCGCGCCTCGCAATGGCCTTGGCCTTCTCCCAGGCCTGTCCTTGCGTCTTGAAGGTGGCGATCGGCGTGGCCGCGCCCTCCTCCTTCACCGCCCAGCGATCGTCATGCATCACCACGTGCTGGTTCTTGCCCATGGCCTGCCCTCATGGCCCCCGGCGACCGGAGCGTCGTCTATAGTGAAGACCGAACCCTCGGTGCGCAAGCGAACCCATTGGCAGAACAGCCTCCAGAGCCTTAGAGTGCGCCTCGGTGCACAAGAGCATTTCAATGTCATGACGGACCGGCGCGGAAACGCGGACGAAGCGTTGCGGGTGGGATGGCGCGAATGGGTGCGGCTCACCGACCTCGGCGTCGCCGCCATCAAGGCCAAGATCGACACCGGCGCCCGGACGAGCGCGCTGCACGCCTTCGCCATCGAGCCTTTCCGGCGCTCCGGCGCGCTCTGGGTGCGCTTCGAGGTGCATCCCCTCCAACGCTCGAGCTCGGTGAAGATCAAATGCGAGGCGAAGGCCGTCGACGAGCGCGCCGTGCGCAATTCCGGCGGCCTGGTCGAGCGCCGCTACATCATCGAGACCCGCCTGATGCTCGGCGACCGCGCCTGGCCGATCGAGCTTGCCCTTGCCAACCGCGATCAGATGGGCTTCCGCATGCTGCTCGGGCGCACGGCGCTCGAAGGCCGGGCGCTGATCGAGCCGGGCCGTTCATTCCTCGCCGGGCACCGGCCGCCGCGCTTGCGCCAATGGCTCGCATGGATCGCGCTTGAGCCGAGCAAGGCGCTGCCCTAGACCCTTATCCCCCGGGGACGAACAGACCAATGAAGATCGCGTTGCTCGCGCGCAATCCGCATCTCTATAGCCATCGGCGCATCGTCGAGGCGGCGCGCGCGCGCGGCCACGACATCGAGGTGCTGAACACGCTGCGCGTCTCCATCAACATCACCTCACACAAGCCGATGCTCTATTACCGCAAGCGGCGGCTCGAGGATTTCGACGCGGTGATCCCGCGTATCGGCGCCTCGATCACCTTTTACGGCCTTGCCGTGCTCCGCCAATTCGAGGTGATGGGCGTTTATCCGTTGAACGAGTCGGTTGCCATCGGCCGGAGCCGCGACAAGCTCCGCTGTCTGCAATTGCTCGCCCGCCGCGGCATCGGGCTGCCCGTCACCGCCTATACCAACGATCCAAAGCAGGCCGAGGACATTATCGACCTCGTCGGCGGCGCGCCGGTGGTGATCAAGCTGCTTGAAGGCACGCAGGGTATCGGCGTGGTGCTCGGCGAGACGGTCAAATCGGCGAAGTCGGTGATCGAGGCGTTTCAGGGCGCGAACGTCAACATCCTGGTACAGCAATTCATCAAGGAGGCCGACGCCACCGACATCCGTGCCCTGGTCATCGGCGACCGCGTCGTCGCCGCCATGCAGCGGCAAGGCGCGCCTGGCGAGTTCCGCTCGAACCTGCATCGTGGCGGCTTGAGCGAGAAGGTGCGCATCACTCCGCAGGAGCGGAACATGGCGGTGCGCGCCGCGCGCACGCTTGGCCTCAACGTGTGCGGCGTCGACATGCTCCGCTCCAAGGGTGGCCCGCTGGTGGTCGAGGTCAACTCCTCCCCCGGCATCGAGGGGCTGGAAAAGGCGACCGGGGTCGATGTGGCAGGATTGATGATCGAGTTCCTGGAGCGGAACGCCCCCCACGGAAACACCCGCACCAAGGGCAAGGGCTAACACAGCTTCGTGTGATACGCGCAGCGCGGAACGGGCCTAGCACATCGTTATAAAGTCCGCGGCAAGGGAGAACCTGATGGCGGAAGCTTCAGCCGAGCCTAGCGGCCCCGATCTCACCCAAGGCGTTGCCCTCGGCGAGCTCGCCGACGGCGGCAAGCTCGTCGGCCATGCCGGCGGCGAACCCATCCTGCTCGTCCGCAGCGGGCGAGAGATCTTCGCGGTCGGCGCTCAATGCACGCATTACAACGGCCCGTTGGGGGACGGGCTCGTGGTTGGCGATACCGTGCGCTGTCCCTGGCACCACGCCTGTTTCGACTTGCGCAGCGGCGAAGCCTTGCGCGCGCCCGCCTTGAGTCCCATCGCGTGCTGGTCCGTCGAGCAGCGTGACGGGCGGATTTTCGTGGGAGAGAAACGCGCGCAACCGAAGCCGGAGCCGCGGGGCAAGCCTACGACGGTAGCGCCTGACCGCATCGTGATCGTCGGCGGAGGCGCGGCCGGTTTCGCGGCAGCCGAGATGCTCCGGCGCGAGCATTTCCAGGGAAGCATCGTCATGCTGAGCGACGACGATGCGCCCCCGGTCGACCGGCCGAACCTCTCCAAGGACTACCTCGCCGGAAGTGCTCAGGAGGATTGGGTCCCGCTGCGGTCCGACAGCTTCTATGCCAAGAAGGGCATCGATCTCCGGCTCAAGACGAAGGTCGCAGGGATTGACGTGCAGGGCCGGAAGGTCCAGCTCGCCGACGGGAGCACGGTTGCCTACGACCGGCTGCTGCTGGCAACCGGCGCCGAACCGGTTCGTCTCACCATCCCAGGCGCCGACCAGCCGCACGTGCACACGCTGCGCTCGCTCGCCGACTGCAAATCGATCATCGACAATGCCAAAACGGCGCGAACGGCGGTCGTCATGGGTGCGAGCTTTATCGGGCTCGAGGTGGCGGCGTCGCTCCGCGCTCGCGGCCTCGACGTCCATGTGGTGGCGCCGGACAAACGGCCCATGGAAAGAGTCCTCGGCCCGCAAATGGGCGATTTCATCCGCGCGCTGCACGAGGAGCACGGCGTGGTGTTCCACCTCGAGGACATGGCGACCGCCATCGACGGCAAACAGGTGAAGCTCAAGAGCGGAGGCACGATCGAGGCTGATCTCGTGGTCGCCGGGATCGGCGTTCGCCCGCGGCTCGCGCTCGCCGAGGCTGCCGGGCTCACGATCGATCGCGGCGTCACCGTGAACGCCTATCTCGAAACCAGCGAGCCGACGATTTTCGCCGCCGGCGATATCGCGCGCTGGCCCGATCCCTATAGCGGCCAGGCGATACGCGTCGAGCATTGGGTGGTTGCCGAGCGCCAAGGACAAACAGCGGCGCTGAACATGCTCGGCACAAGCGAGAAATTTACCGCCGTCCCCTTCTTCTGGAGCCAGCACTACGACGTCTCGATCAACTATGTCGGCCATGCCGAGCAATGGGACGACCTCGTGATCGACGGCGATATCGCCGGCAAGGACTGTAGCTTGCGCTTCATGCAAAAGGGACGCGTGCTCGCGGTCGCGACGATCTTCCGCGACCTCGAAAGCCTGGAGGCGGAGCTCGCGATGGAGCAGGAAGTAGCCCTCTAGTTCGGCTGCCCGACTGGCGACCGGCAGCGCTTATCCTTTGGCTTCCTTGGCGAGGAGAGCGCGCTTGCGCTCCACCCCTCCCCGGTAGCCGGAGAGGCCGCCGTCGCTGCGCACGACGCGGTGGCAGGGAATTGCCACGGCGATGCGGTTGGTGGCGCAAGCCCGCGCCACGGCGCGCACCGCTTGCGGCGCGCCGATCTTTTTGGCGATCTCCGAATAGCTCGCCGTCGAGCCGACCGGGATACGGCGGAGCGCCTCCCAAACGCGATGCTGGAAGGCGGTGCCACGCACATCCAGGGGCAGATCGAGGCCCTTGGCGGGGTCTTCGACAAAGGCGAGGACCTTGCCAGTGAGCTCCTCGAAGGCCTTATCTCCGCCGATGATCCGCGCCCGCGGGAACATGACTTGCAGTTCCTTCCCCAAGCTTTCCGGCTCGTCGCCAAACAGAATTGCACAGACCCCCTTCTCGCTCGCGGCAACCAGCACCGAGCCAAGCGAGCACGTGCCAATTGCGTAGCGTATCGCCTGCCCGGCGCCGCCCGCGCGAAAGTCGGTGGGCGTCATGCCGAGAACCTCCGAAGCATTGGCGTAGAAGCGGCCGTTGGAGTTGAAGCCGGCATCGTAGATCGCCTCGGTCACAGTTCCGCTTCTTCCCAGACCCTCGCGCACGCGGTTCGCCCGATGCGCCGTGGCGTAGGCCTTCGGCGTGACGCCGAGCGCCTGCTTGAAGATGCGGTGGAAGTGATAGGGGCTCAAGCCCACGGCGGCGGCAAGATCGTCGAGCTTCGGCGCCTCGTCGGCGGTCTCGATCAGCCGGCAGGCTTGCGCGATCTTCCCGGCGTGGAGCTCCCCGAGCGAAGGCTGGTCGGGCTTGCAGCGCTTGCAGGGGCGGAAGCCTGCCCGCTCTGCCTCGTTCCGCGTGTCGAAGAAGCGCACATTGGTGCGCTTGGGGAGGCGCGCAGGACAACCAGGGCGGCAATAGACGCCGGTGGTTTTCACCGCAATGTAGAACTGGCCTTCGAAGGAGGCGTCGCGGGCGACGAAAGCCTCCCAGCGGGCCTGGTCGCGGGACGAAGCTGGCAGCGGCTTTTCGAGCGTACGGATCATCGTCGAAGTCCTTGAGGATGGTTTGGCGTTGGCCCCGAGATACGCCCCTCCCCGGCCGCCCGCACTCCGATCCTTGCTGTCAAATTCGAACCGGTTCGGCCCTTATTGCGGTGTGGGCGCGGAAGACGCCGTCGGCGCCGTGATCGGCGGCGGCACATCCTCCACGTGCTTGATGTGGCCGGCGGCGTACGCCCACCAGATCAGCGCGACGATGCCGCCAACGAACCCCAGCAGAAGCAAAAATCTCAGTGGGTTGAGACGATCTGCCTCGCCATCCCAACTCTGCCGCCTGCCAGCCACACGAACCTCCCTTTTAATCGCAACGCCCCGTCTTGGTGCGGGACCACATAGAAATGAGGGCTCGGCCGAGCCCCGGCAAGCCCTCTCCACCCGCGGAGCGGTCAGGAATTAGGGGCTCGCTTTGGACGCTTCGCTGAGCCCGAAGCGGTCTTGGCCGGCTTGGACAGTTTCCGCTCGAGGGCCGAGATTTGCCGCCGCAATTCGTCGTTCTCGATCTCGGCGTAAACCGCGGCGGCGCTCTCGCCGATGCGCCTCAGCATGGCGCGCTCATTGGCGTCGAGGTCGGCGCCGGAGGCGTGTGGTCCATACAGCGCAAGGGCGAAGCAGCGGAGCGGATTTGCCGCCGGGACCGCAAGCACCGGGCGGCTGAACCCAGAGGGAAGTCCGGGTTCGGTCTCGTATTCCTCTTCGACGGGAAACGGCGCTCCCTTCGCCAAGGGCGCGAGCATCGGCGTATCCGGCAACAGCGTTCGGGTCGTCTTCTCGCCCCAGCCATGGCCGTCGCTGTCGCGCTGAAACCCCGCGCCGTTGCGGCGGAAGGATGCGGCGGAGGACAGCTTCAGGGCCCGGTATGGCCGGTCGGCCAGAATCCGGTCGACCTCCAAGGGTTCCTTCGCCTTGAGGATCGCCCCTGAAATGCTCCGCTCCGCATGGTCAAGGTCGCGGTTGAAGTAGCGGTCGGTGAGGTGCGTGGCGCCCTCGTGCAGGCGGGTGATGAGATAAAGCGCACCGGCGCCGATCACGATCCACGCCCAGTTGGGGATGGCGAGATGCTCCTGCATGTACTCGACCTCGTGATGCAGCAACAGCGCCGGGATGCTGAGGGTGAGGCCGAGAATGGTGACGCGGCGGAGCGGAATCGACACGCTCACCACACGTTCCCGCCGCACCGCCTCGAACACGAACAGACAGAGGATGCCGTTCACGAGGTAAAGCAGGCCAATGACATCTTCCGATGGCGTGAAGTTCTCCCACCTCGTCTCGAAGATCGTGGTGCTCGAGGCGAGCTCGGCGATGAGAAAGGCTGGGAGCCCGATCAAGCATCCCCACACCACCCAGCGCATGCGCTGAAAATCCTCCGGCGGTTTGCGCCGTGTCCTCTCGAGCAGGATACCGACAGCGAACACGGCCACGGCGAAGCCGGCGAGGATGGCAAAGCGCGTCCCCGTCTCGGTGCGGTATCCGGTCAGGTTGCCGTAAGTGAGCAGCATCAAGGCCGCGAGCACGATCGCGATGGCCGGCAGGAGGCGTTCGAGCCGTCGCCATTTGCGGTCAGGCTCGTTGTCGGGGGCGCGCAGGACGAACTGGAGGAGCCCGGTATAGCCGACGGCTTCGGCGATGGCGCCGGCGATGTTCTGCCCGAGCATGACCAACGGCCATTGCGCCAGGAGCGCGTAGAAGCCGTAGTACTGACCGGGGTTGAACCACATGACGTAGAGAAAGAAGCCCCAGCTCATGCGTCCTGGTCGCGTCCACACGAGCCATGCGGCGGCGACCACCACCAGAATTCCCGCGATCTGATCCATGAGCACGATGAAGCGCTCGAACGGGTTGGCCGGCACTTGCGCCGCGATCAGAGTGATCTGCCGCGCTGGGCGGTCGCCGGCCGCCTTCAGATTGAACGCCGCCTGCTGTCCTTTCAGAACGTACTGATGTCCGCCAAGCACCATCAGCGCGTTGCCGCAGGTGGTGGGGTCGTAGGGAAAGCAGCGAAGCTTGCTGAGAGCGAGCTTGTCGCCCTGGCGTATCCCTGCATTCCAGGCCGGAGACTGCTGCTCCTCGTCGAAGGGCCCAGTGATGTCGTAGATCACGCCGTCATTGTCGACGTAGAAGCCGAACGAGCCCAAAGGCTGCACGACGCGCAAGACATCCGGGACGATCATCGCGAGCGCCCAGGCGAGGAGCACGATCAGCAGAAGTCGTTGGCGCGTCATGCGCTCGGGCCTTTTAGGCGTTTCATGGGGGCCGAGCCGAATCGGCGCGGCCTTGCGGCGATGTTAGTTCGGGCGGGAGGGCTGAGCCAGAGAGGCACCGGGCCGCATCGGCCTCATCCCAGCTCAATCACGATTGCGTTAAGGATGGCGGACGCGGAAAAAGGGCTTTGGCCCAGCCACGACGGCGGGGCTAGACTTACCGGCAAGACTTGAAAAGATTGGAGGCTTTCCATCATCCGACTGTCGATCTTTGCGGGGGTTGCATTGCTGGGGCTCGGGCTATTGAGCGGTGCCGTCAATGCCGGTAGCGATCCGACACGGAGAGCACGGCTGCCGAGCGTGGACAATCCCTATTGTGCCATCTCGACCCGTCTCTTGCCGGATTTTCCGGAGCAGGCGACCTCCATGATGGATTCCAGGGGGCGCCCCCTGATCGTGGTCGACCCCAGCACACTATCCCGCAGCCCGGCCTACGGGCATTTCCTGATGGCGCATGAATGCTGCCACCATACGCTCGGCCATGTGCGAAAGCTCTATGACGGGATCGGCCAATTGGGGCCGCAGCCCTTCTACTACATCCGGCCGCAGCTCAAGCAGATGGAGCTCGATGCCGATACGTGCGCGGTCAAGATGCTCAAAGCCACGCATGAGCCCGAGGCTATCGAAGCCGCGCGCGAGACGATGCTGAGTTTCGGCACCAAGCCGACCGGCGCCTACTACCCGACCGGCATCGAGCGCGCCGACAACATCGCCAAGACCGCCACCCAGGATTAGGCGTTCCGCGAACTTCCCGAATTTGCGGAACCTCAACGCTAAGCAGCGAGTCCTGTCTTATGGGCTCTCACTGGAGAAGTCATGCATGTGCTGGTGATCGTCAATCCGGGAGCGTCCCGCGCCGAAGCCGCCAGGCGGGAGCTGTCGCAATGGTTCTCGGAGCATGCCACGTCGACCTTCGTTTGCACCGACTCAATCGAAGACTTGAAGCAGGCGCTTGCCGCGCATGGCGCGAGCGCGGATCGCATCGTCATCGGCGGCGGCGACGGCACGATCTCGTCGGCGCTGCCGGAGCTGCTCCGATTAGACAAGCCGCTTGCGGTGTTGCCGCTCGGAACAGCCAACGACTTCGCTCGCACGCTCGGCGTGCCGGCCGATGCCATGAAAGCAGCCGAGGTCGCGCTTAGCGGGCGCGAACATCGCATCGATATCGGCAGCGTCAACGGGCGGCCTTTCCTCAATGTCGCGAGCGTCGGACTGGCGGCCAAGGTGACGGAAGCGCAATCCACGAAGCTTAAGCGGCGCTGGCACGTCCTCAGCTATCTCATCAGTCTTTGGCGCGCGGTGTGGGAGGCGCGGCCGTTCTATCTCGAGGTCGAGCTCGACGGCGCACCGGCTTGGTCAGGCGCCGTCTACCAGGTGAGCGTTGGCAATGGACGCTTTCACGGCGGCGGCCTGACCGTGGCTGAGCACGCAACGATCGATGACGGCACGTTCGATCTCTATCTCGTGCGCCCCGGCGCGGTTTGGCAATTGCTAGCCTGCGCCACCCACCTCAGATTCGGCTTTGCCAAGCCCGACTTGTTGAAGCGTGGCACCGCTGCGCGCGTGAGCTTGCGCACGGCGACGCCCAGGCGGATCAATGTCGACGGGGAGCTCGATGCCGCCACGCCGGCGACATTCGAGCTTCTCCCAGGGGCACTGACCGTGATCGTGCCACGCGCGCTGGCAGCCGACCACCGCGGGCTTTCGAAACTGCGATGATCAAGCGGGCTTGAGCGCTATTTCTTGACGGCGTCGGACGTGTTGGTCGGCGGACCGTCGAGGGCCGCGCCTTTCTTGAAGGCCGTCTTCACGAACTTGTCGCCCTCTTTTGCGATCTTGCTGGTCCAGCCTGACTCCCAACTGATCACTGCGGCGCCGCCCTCTTCTTTCCAGGTTCCCTTGTCGGCCTCCGGCAGGGTTGACTTCGCCGTTCCGTCGGCGGCGAGCGCGATCTCGAACGGCTCGCCGTTGGTATTCTTGACTGCCCAGGTTCCTTCGAATTCGCTCGCCGCGAAGCTGGCAAAGCTTGCCATGGCGAGACCTAGGCACGCCAACAGCGCTGCCGCAAATTTTCCGACTCTGTTCATAGGGGCTTCTCCTCCAACAAGCTTCCACCGCCATTATACAACTTCGGGAGCGGTTCTGACTGCCGGTAACCCGAGCTCCTTCGAATTGTCGTAAAGAGCTTAGCAACCGGCGGGCACGTCAGCCCAAGGTCCATCGATCTTCCTCATGATGAAAGGAGCGCTGTCGGCCTCGGGCATAGATCGGCCGTCCCGGCCACTGTGGCCGGGGAGCCGACCCCGCGTTCAAGTGTCGCTGACCGGGGCTACATGCCCATGGCTTTGTGGGCTTCGGCCATATGCTTCATGCACCCGGCCTCGTTGCCCTTCTTCATCTCAGCCTTCGACATGTCGAGATGCATCGCCGCAGACTTCTTGGCGGCGGCATCGGTCATCTCGCCGATCATCTTATCCATTTGCGCCATATGGGCGTCGGTGCACTCATCGCTCGCGGCATAGGCAGGCGACAGGGCCAGGACCGTCAAAAAGCGGCGATAGGGAGCGCTTTGGGCATGATTTCCTCCTTAGTATCTTGACCCGCGATGGTTAAACGCGGGAGACGCAGGAAACGGCGACAAGGGAGCATGAATTTTTGTCGGCCGCGAGGCGTGCTTTGGTAGGTCATTGACCCGCCCCATCCTCATGGTCTAGCTGGCCGAAGGCCATAGGTGGGGTTGCCTGGTGAGTCGGGCTTCTATCATTGTTCTTACTCTTTTGTGGCTCGCCGGGACCATTCCCGCTTCGGCGGAGGGGCCGCCGGCGCCGCAATGCTGGACGCCGGCCGCGCTCGCCGGCACCGAAGCCGAGCTGAAGCATGTTCATTCGCGTCAGTCGCTAGACCTCACTCCCCTCAAGCAGGTGACGCTGCCGCCCGCGACTCCGATCGCGACGGAGCTTCGCGGCTCGATCCGCGGCGTCACGCTGCCGCCGGGCGAGAAGCTGATCGCGCTCACCTTCGATCTCTGCGAGGAGAACGGCTATGTGTCGGGGTATGACGGCCGCGTGGTCGATCTCCTGCGCGCGCAAGGCATCAAGGCGACATTCTTCGCCGGCGGCAAATGGATGGAGACCCATCCCGAGCGCGCGCAGCAACTGATCGCCGATCCGCTGTTCGAGATCGGCAGCCATGGCTTGCGGCATCTCGATCTGTCCCACGCCAAGGAGCAGACGCTCTCCGAGGAGATCACCCTGACCGAAGCCGCCTATGCTCGCGCCAGGACCGCGCTCAACGCGCGCCAGTGCTTCGCCGGCGCGCCACAGCAACCACAAGAGCGGCTCACGCTGTTCCGTTTCCCTTACGGCCGCTGCAACGACAAGGCGCTAGCGGCGACAGCCAACGCAGGGCTCATCGCCGTGCAATGGGATTTGGTCACCGGCGATCCGGACCCGCGCGTCTCAGCCAAGACCATCGCCAACACCATCCTCACCAGGGCCCATCCCGGCGCCATCGTCGTGGCGCATGCCAATGGGCGCGGCCGCAACACTGCGGCGGCGCTCGCCATCGCGCTGCCCAAGCTGAAGGAGCAGGGCTACAGTTTCGTCACGGTGAGCGAGTTGCTCAAAGCGGGCAAGCCGGTGATCGCTGCGCGCTGCTATCAGAACAACCCCGGCGACATGACGCGTATTGCCAGGACTACTCCCCGGCGCGGCAACCATGACCTCTTCTCCGTTTTCGGCCGCTCCAATTGAGCTTGCGGCCGCGGGCGGCGTGCCCGCGCGCCTCCTGCCGCTCGATCAACGCTCCTGCGCGAGCCTTGCCTCCGGCATCGTGGCGATGGAGCCGTGGTCGGTGATGAACTATCCGGCCGACAAGCTTGCGGCGTTTCTCGCCAGGCCCGACGCAGGCGCCGCGCGCTATGTTGTGAGCGTGAGGGGTGCGGAAGCCGGCGTCGTGTCGGTGCGCCACCCGTGGCTCAAGGGACCCTATCTCGAGCTGCTCGCGCTTCTGCCGGCAGCGCAGAGCCAAGGCATCGGGTCGAGCATCATGGCCTGGTTCGAGACCGCAGGCCTGAAGCATCGGGCGCGCAATCTTTGGGTCTGCGCCTCGTCGTTCAACGCACGCGCCTTAGACTTCTACGAGCGCCATGGCTTTGCGCACGCGGCGACGCTGCCGGGCCTCGTCGCCGACGGCTACGACGAAATTCTGCTGCGCAAATTTCCGCTTGGCCCGCAGCCGTAGCGCGAAGGCTTACTCGGCGCTCTCTTCCGGCGGCGGCGCGTCCGGATCGATGTCGGGGATGTCCTTCACGTCGGCGTCCGGCGAATGATCGACAAACAACACACCGTCCTCGATCGAGACGGTCTCGCCGCCCTTCAATTCGTACTCATCGCCATTCTCGAGCTTCACCTTGCAGCCGCTGCTGCACGCCGCGTCGACTTGCTTCTCCGGCTCCACGGTCAACTCATTGGATGACCCGCCGGCGATCACCGTCAGTTTGTGGGGCTTGGAATCGATGTTGGAGATGGTAAGCGCCTGCGCCGGGACAGTGCAGAGCAAGACGAGCGCGCCAAAGGCGACAGGGCCGGCAACTCTCATTTTTGTTTCCTCCCGTTGAATCAATTCCGGCAACGCCGGTTGATCCTTAAGCTGAAGACAGCGCCTTCATTGTGTTACCGGCGCGGCAAAAATGCGCGAACCCGCGTCTGCCGCAATTTACCACGCTCCCGCCCAAGGTCCGCAAGACCCGCCACTATTTCAGCCTGAGGCGGGAACCGGCTTTGTCCGACTTGCGTTGGGTGCAGGTTATCGAGGGAAACTGGGAATTCGTTGCGGAGAAAAGAGCCCTGGCGGGGGCAAGCAAGAAGCCCTAAAATCGCCCCTTAGAGCCAAGGTCCCGCATCGATCGGAAAGGAGGCTTCCCATGGAGCTTACCGGTACCGTGACGGCCATTTTGGCTTTGGTGTCATTCGGGTTCGTCGCCGCGATCATCCTCGGGATGATCTGACCGCGGCACCCCGAGCTTTCATCCTCAAGGATTTACGTCATTGCCGGGCTTGACCCGGCAATCCAGGCCGCCAGCTCCGAGCCTGTTGCCCTGGATGCCCGGCACAAGGCCGGGCAAGACGCCGCGAAAGGTTACTCAGCAGCGTCGGCGATCCGCTTCGGATCGTAATTGAGGATCGGCCCAAGCCAGCGCTCGGCCTCATCGATGGTCCAGCCTTTGCGGGCGGCGTAATCCTGCACCTGGTCGCGGCCGATCTTGCCGATGCCGAAATAGCGGCTCTCGGGGTGGGAAAAATAAAGTCCTGAGACGGCGGCGGCCGGCCACATGGCGCAAGATTCCGTGAGCTTGAGCCCGGTCGCTTTCTCGGCATCGAGCAGCTTGAACAGCGTCCGCTTCTCGGTGTGGTCCGGCTGCGCCGGATAGCCGGGCGCCGGACGAATGCCTGCATAGTCTTCGGCGATCAGCTGCTCGTTGGTGAGCGTCTCGCCAGGCGCATAGCGCCCACAGCTCGCGGCGCACCTTCGCATGCAGCGCCTCGGCGAAGGCCTCGGCCAGGCGGTCGGCGAGCGCCTTGACCATGATCTTGGAGTAATCGTCGTTGGCGCGCTCGAATCGCCGCGCAACGTCCTCCTCGCCAATGCCGGCGGTGACGGCAAAGCCGCCGATATAATCGGCGACGCCTGAGTCCTTCGGCGCGATGAAATCGGCGAGCGCGAGGTTGGACTTGTCGCCGTCCCGCGCCATCTGCTGGCGAAGCGTGTGCAGCGTGGCGAGCACCTTGCTGCGGCTCTCATCGGTGTAGAGCTCGATGTCGTCGCCGACGCTGTTCGCCGGCCAGAAGCCGACTACGGCATTCGCCTTGAGCCATTTCTCCGCGATCAGCTGCTTCAGCATGGCTTGCGCGTCGTCGAAGAGGTTACGCGCCGCCTCGCCATATTTGTCGTCTTGCAGGATGCGGGGGAAAGCGCCCTTCAGCTCCCAGGCCTGGAAGAACGGCGTCCAGTCGACATATCCGGCAAGCTCGGCGAGATCGTAGCCGCGGAAACTGCGCGTGCCGAGGAAGGTCGGCTTTGGCGGCTGGTAGGTCTTCCAATCGAGCTTGAGGCGATTGGCGCGGGCGTCGGCAATCGAGGTGCGCGCCTTCTCGGCCCGGCCCTCGGGCATGCGACTCCGCCATGCGCGCATATTCCTCGCGCACCCGCGCGATCGCCTTCGGCCGCTCTTCCGGCGACATCAGGCCTGACACGACGCCGACGGCGCGGCTTGCGTCGGTGACGTAGATCGCCTGGCTGCGATGGTAGTTCGGGCTGATCTTCACCGCGGTATGCACGCGGCTCGTGGTGGCGCCGCCGATCAGCAGCGGCAGGTCGAAGCCTTCGCGCTCCATCTCGGCCGCGACGTGGCACATCTCGTCGAGCGACGGCGTGATCAGGCCGGACAGCCCGATGATGTCGGCCTTCCGCTCCTTGCGCGGTGTCGAGGATCTTCTGCGCCGGAACCATGACGCCGAGATCGATGACCTCGTAATTGTTGCATTGGAGAACGACGCCGACGATGTTCTTGCCGATGTCGTGCACGTCGCCCTTGACCGTCGCCATCACGATCCGCCCGGCGGGCTCGCCTTGGGCAAGGCCAAGGTCCTCCTTCTCCTTCTCCATGAAGGGCATCAGATAGGCGACGGCCTGCTTCATCACGCGCGCCGACTTCACCACCTGCGGCAGGAACATCTTGCCTGAGCCGAACAGGTCGCCGACCACGCTCATGCCGGCCATCAGCGGGCCTTCGATGACATGGAGCGGGCGCTTCGCCTTGCTGCCGCGCCTCCTCGGTATCCGCGTCGATATAGGTCGCGACGCCATGCACCAGCGCATGGACCAGGCGCTCCTCGACCGGCTTCTCGCGCCAGGCAAGATCGACCTCGCGCTTCTGCGCGCCCTCCCCGCGATATTTCTCGGCGGCTTCGAGCAGCCGGTCGGTGGCGTCCTCGCGCCGGTTGAGGATGACGTCCTCGACCAGCTCGCGAAGCTCAGGATCGATGTCGTCGTAAAGCGCGAGCTGGCCGGCATTGACGATGCCCATATCCATGCCGGCCTGGATCGCGTGATAGAGGAACACCGAATGCATCGCCTCGCGCACCCGCTCATTGCCGCGGAAGGCGAAGGAGAGATTGGACACGCCGCCCGACACGTGCACGTAAGGCAGCTCTTCCTTGATGCGGCGCGTGGCCTCGATATAGGCGAGGCCGTAATTGCTGTGCTCCTCGATGCCGGTGGCGACGGCGAAGATGTTGGGATCGAAGATGATGTCTTCCGGCGGGAAACCGACCTTCTCGGTCAAGAGCTGGTAGGCGCGCTTGCAGATCTCCAATTTGCGCGTCGCGGTCTCGGCCTGCCCCTGCTCGTCGAAGGCCATCACCACCACGGCGGCGCCGTAGCGGCGGACCTTCTTGGCGTGATCGAGAAAGGGCCCCTCGCCCTCCTTCAGGCTGATCGAGTTCACCACGGACTTGCCTTGCACGCATTTCAGCCCCGCCTCGATCACCGACCATTTCGATGAGTCGATCATGATCGGCACGCGCGAGATGTCCGGCTCGGCGGCGAGCAGATTGAGGAAGGTGACCATGGCGGCTTCGGAATCGAGCATGCCCTCGTCCATGTTGACGTCGAGCATGTTGGCGCCGTTCTCGACCTGCTGGCGCGCGACTTCGAGCGCGGCCGGATAGTCGTTGGCCTCGATCAGCTTGCGGAATTTGGCGGACCCGGTGACGTTGGTCCGCTCGCCGACCATGACGAAATCTTGCGCCGCGTTACTCATTCACATTCACCCATGGACGAAGGGCTCGAGGCCGGACAGGCGCATCTTGTGCTCGACCTCAGGCACGGCGCGCGGCGGGTACTTCGCGACGGCAGCGGCGATGGCGCTGATATGCTCAGGCGTCGTGCCGCAGCAGCCGCCGACGATGTTGATCAGCCCGTCGCGCGCCCACTCTTCCAGCAGCCCTGCCATGTGCTTCGGCGTCTCGTCATACTCGCCCATCTCGTTGGGAAGCCCGGCATTGGGATAGACGCTGACCAGCGTGTCGGCGACGTGGGAAATCTCATCCACAGAGGGACGAAGCTGCTCGGCGCCGAAGGAGCAATTGAGCCCCACCGAGAATGGCCGCAGATGCTTGAGCGAATACCAGAAGGCCTCGGGCGTTTGGCCGGAGAGATTGCGCCCCGACAGATCGGTGATGGTGTCGGAGAGCATGATGGGCAACTCGACCCCCATCTCGTCGTAGACCTGCTCGACGGCAAAGCCGGCAGCCTTGGCGTTCAGCGTGTCGAAGATGGTCTCGATGAGGATGGCGTCCACACCGCCCTCGATCAGCCCGCGGGCCTGCGTCGAATAGGCATCGACCAGCGCATCGAAGCTCACATTGCGGAAGCCGGGATTGTTCACGTCCGGCGACAGCGACGCCGTACGGTTGGTTGGGCCGATGGCGCCGGCGACGAAGCGCGGCTTCTCCGGCGTCTTCGCGGTCCAGGCATCGGCGGCGTCGCGGGCAAGCTTCGCCGCCGCGACATTCATCTCGTAGGCGATCGCTTCGAGCCCATAGTCGGCTCTGCGAGATGGCCTGCGCATTGAAGGTGTTGGTCTCGAGGATGTCGGCGCCGGCTTCGAGATAGGCGTTGTGGATCTCGCTGATGATCTGAGGCTGCGTCAGCACCAGGAGGTCGTTATTGCCCTTGAGATCGTGGCCGTGATCCTTGAAGCGCTCGCCGCGATAGCCGGCCTCGTCCAGCTTGTAGCGCTGGATCATGGTGCCCATGGCGCCGTCGAGGATAAGGATACGCTCCTTGGCGCCCTGCTTCAGGGCTTCGATGCGTTGCTCGCGGGTCATTGCGCGGCCTCGACTTTCGCTGCGGTGGTCGCTGGCCTCAGACCGAGCAGATGGCAGATGGCGTAGACCAGGTCGGCGCGGTTCAGCGTGTAGAAGTGAAACTCGGTGATCCCGCGATCGACCAGACCCATGACCTGCTCGGCGGCGACCGCGGCGGCTACGAGGTAGCGGGTCTGCTCGTCGTTCTCCAGGCCTTCGAAGCGGTGGCCGAGCCAGTCAGGCACGCGCGTGCCTGACTTCTCAGCGAATCCTCCCACCTGCTTGAAATTATGGATGGGGATGATTCCGGGCACGATGGGAATAGTGATGCCGCGATCGCGCACGCGGTCGAGATAGCGGAAGAACACCTCGTTATCGAAGAAGAACTGAGAGATGGCGCGGGTGGCGCCGGCGTCGATCTTCGCCCAGAGCATGTCGATATCGGCATCGACCGACGGCGATTCCGGATGCTTCTCCGGATAGCAGGCAACCGACACCTCGAAGGGCGCGATCGCCTTGATGCCGCGGGTGAGGTCGGCGGCATTGACGTAGCCGCCGGGCGTCGGGTCGTAGCGGGCGCCGACGCCGCCGGCGGGATCGCCGCGCAGCGCCACGATATGGCGCACGCCGATGTCCCAATAATCGCGGATGACCGCGTCGACCTCTTCCCGCGTCGCGTCGACGCAAGTGAGATGCGCTGCTGGCTTTAGCTGCGTCTCCTTCAGCACGCGGGCGATGGTCGCGTGCGTGCGCTCGCGGGTCGAGCCGCCGGCGCCGTAGGTCACCGAGATGAAGGTGGGATTGAGGGGCTCGAGCCGCCGGATCGAGCGCCACAGAGTCTCTTCCATGGCCGCGGTCCGCGGCGGAAAGAACTCGAACGACACGTCGATGTCGCCATGGCCGAGGAAGCGGCTCTTGCGGTCGGAGGCAACGAGCATCACGCAGCGTACTCCACTGAGCGCTTCTTTTTCTCGCGGGGAGTGCCCGGCTTGGTCGCGACCCAAAGCGAGACGGTGAGCTTCTCCGGCGCGCCGCTCGCCGCCGGCGCAAGGTCGCGCTGCCGCTCGACGCTAAGCCCCGACTCTTTCAGCCAGCGCTTGAGCTGGTCGGGGGCAAAGCCGAGCCTGCGATGCGCGGATTGCTCGCGCAGGAATTCGAGCTCATGCGGCGCGAAGTCGACCACGAGCAGCCTGCCGCCTGGCTTGAGCACCCTCGCGGCCTCGGCGACCGCGGCAGCCGGGTCGTCGAGGAAGTGCAGCACCTGATGCAGGATCACGGCATCGGCGGCGCCGTCGGGAAGCGGCACATTGTAGAGATCGCCGTGACGCGCCTGCGCGTGGGCAAGCCCTGCGCGGTCGAGCTTCATACGGGCGTAGGTCAGCATGTCGTGACTGAGATCGAAGCCGAGCGCGCGGGCGGCGCGCGGCGCAAACAGCTCGAGCATCCGCCCCGTTCCGGTGCCGAGATCGACCAGCAGCGCGAAGGGCCCGGGCCCAAGCGCTTCATCAACCGCCGCCTCTACGTCTCCCTCGGCGACATGCAGCGCGCGGATCTTGTCCCACTCGCCGGCATGTTCGCGGAAATAGCTCTGTGCCGCGTCCTCCCTCGCCTTCTTCACCGCCGAGGCGCGGGCGCGGTCGCGGGCGAAGACGGGATCGGCGGCATCGAGGCTCGCCACGATGGCCGAAGCAAGCTGGGCTTCACTGCCTGACTCGGCCAGGCGGAAGAACACCCAGCTTCCCTCGCGGAAGCGCGTGATCAGCCCGGCCTCGGCCATCAGCTTCAGGTGACGGCTGATGCGCGGCTGACTTTGTCCGAGGATCTGGGTCAGGTCCTTGACGTTCAGCTCGCTGCCGGCGAGCAGCGCCAGGATACGCAGCCGCGTGGCCTCTCCGGCGGCGCGAAGGCCGCTCAAGGCATGGGCGCGGGATAGATTTCCGGAGTGGGGCTGCGCTTGGTCGACACCTGACATAAAGATATGTTTATGCGTTTCGACGCCAGTTAGCAAGAGTTGACCCGACGTCGCGCGCCGGATGTGCGCTCTCGCTCTATACACGTGTAACGTGTATTTTATCCCCACCTACGCGTGTGGTTGTAGCCTCGCGAGGTTTCGGCGGTGGAGAGCGGACATGACCAGCAAGATCAATCGCAAATTCTTCTTCGACCAAGTTCGGCACCGGCTTTTTGGGGGCAGGCTTTCGGCCTCGCAAGTCAAGGGTCTCGAGACCATCCTCGATCTTTGGGAAACTGAACGGGCCAAGCAGGACGACCGCTGGCTCGCTTACGCGCTCGCCACCACCTATCACGAGACGGGGTTCACCATGCGGCCGATTCACGAGAGGGGCGGCGCAAAGTATTTCTTCGACATGTACGATAAAGACGGCGAGCGGCCCAAGGTCGCCAAGGATCTCGGCAACACCCAGAAAGGCGACGGCGTTCGCTTCCACGGCCGCGGTTACGTCCAGCTCACGGGCCGTAGCAACTATGGCAAGGCCGGAAAACTCGTCGGGTCCGATTTGGTAAGCAACGCCGACTTGGCATTGGACCCTGCCATCGCCGGCAAGATCCTCTTCGCGGGAATGGAGTCCGGGCTGTTCACCAGCAAGAAGCTCGGCGACTATTTCAACAAATCCAAAGAGGATTGGATCAACGCGCGCAGGATCATCAACCGGCTCGACAAGGCGCCGCAAATCGCCGACTACGGCAAGCGCTTCTACGGCTCCATCAGCTACACCACCGGACCGTAGCGCCGCTACGCTCTTATCGAGGGAGCAGGCCGGGTGCACGTCCCGATCCAGCGGCTTGGCACGTTCCGGATTTTTCGCCTTCAACCAATCTTGAATTGGCGCAGGGGTTTGCAGGCGGCCGTTTGCTGATACGCTGCCTGCAATCGGCCGTTTCAACAGTTTCGGGGAAGACATGATCGCGATGCTCAGGAGCCCAGCCCTTTTGCTTTTGATGCTCGGATTTTTCGCGCTCGCACCGCGCATCGCCACGCGGAAGCGACGCCGGCGCAGGACGACCGTCTGAAAGACATCATCGCCGGCGATCACAGATCAGTGGAAAACAAGGCGCGCGACAAATATCGGAATCCGCTCGAAACGCTCACTTTCTTCGGCATCAGGCCGGACATGACGGTGGTCGAGATCTACCCGGGCCGTGGCTGGTACACGGAAATCCTCGCGCCTTATCTCAAGGGCAGTGGCACGTTGTATGCCGCCGAGCACCCGGGCGATCCATCTTACGAGGCGGTTCAGAAGTCCCTCGAAGCCTTCGATCAGACAGTGAAAGGCGCGCCCGAGCTTTACGGCGAAGTAAAACGGACAAAGCTGACCAAGGACGGCGACATCGCGCCGCCAGGCTCCGCCGACCTCGTCGTCACCTTCCGCAACGTGCATAGCTGGATGGGATCGGCCACCGAGAACGAGGCTTTCGCCGCCATGTTCAGGGCGCTCAAGCCCGGCGGCGTGCTCGGCGTCGTGCAGCATCGAGGCGATCCCAACGTGAAGCAGGATCCCAAAGCCGGCACAGGCTACGTGAACGAGGACTACGTGATCGGGCTGGCCAAGAAGGCGGGATTTGAGCTCGCGGAGAAATCCGAGATCAACGCCAATCCGAAGGACACGAAGGACTATCCGAAGGGCGTGTGGACGCTGCCACCCTCGTTTCGCCTCGGCGACGAGGATCGCGAGAAGTACTCGGCGATCGGCGAAAGCGACCGCATGACGCTGAAATTCGTGAAGCCAGCGAGTTAGGCCCGCGCGAATTTCTTGTATTTGATGCGCTTCGGTAGAACGGAATCCTCGCCGAGGCGGCGCTTCTTGTCCTCCTCGTAGGATTCGAAGTTCCCCTCGAACCACTCGACATGGCTGTCGCCCTCGAAGGAGAGGATGTGGGTGGCGATGCGGTCGAGGAAGAAGCGGTCGTGGCTGATGATCACGGCGCAACCGGGGAAGTCTTCGAGCGCTGCTTCGAGCGAGGACAGCGTCTCCACATCGAGATCGTTGGTCGGCTCATCGAGCAGGATCAGGTTCGCGCCTGATTTCAGCATCTTGGCGAGATGAACGCGGTTGCGCTCTCCGCCCGAGAGCTGGCCGACCTTCTTCTGCTGGTCAGGTCCCTTGAAGTTGAACCAGCCGACATAGGCGCGCGATGGCACCTCGCGGGTCCCGAGCTTGATCACGTCGCCGCCGCCGGAGATTTCCTCGAACACCGTCTTCTTGCCGTCGAGCGTATCGCGCGACTGATCGACATAGCCGAGCTTCACCGTGTCGCCGATGCGGATGGTGCCGTTGTCCGGCTTGTCTTGTCCCACGATCATGCGGAACAGCGTGGTCTTGCCGGCGCCGTTCGGACCGATGACGCCGACGATGCCGCCTGGCGGCAGCTTGAAGGAGAGATCGTCGACGAGGAGACGGTCGCCGAAGCCCTTGCCGATATGCTCGGCCTCGATGACGACGTTGCCGAGACGCGGTCCCGGCGGAATGGTGATCTGCGCCTTGCCGTTGGTATCGCGGCCGGCCTCCGCCACAAGCTCGTCATAGGCCTTGATGCGCGCCTTGGACTTTGCCTGGCGCGCCTTGGGGCTTGCCCTGATCCAGTCGAGCTCGCGAGCGAGCGTCCGCTCTTTCGCCGCGTCCTGCTTGCCTTCAACCGCGAGCCGCTTCTGCTTCTGCTCGAGCCAGGAGGAATAACTGCCGTGATAGGGAATGCCGGCGCCGCGATCGAGCTCGAGCGTCCACTCGGTGATGTTGTCGAGGAAGTAGCGGTCGTGGGTGACCATGACCACGGTGCCGGGATAGTCGCGCAAATGATGTTCGAGCCAGGCCACGCTTTCGGCGTCGAGATGGTTGGTCGGCTCGTCGAGCAGGAGGATGTCGGGTTTGGCGAGCAGCAGGCGGCAAAGCGCAACGCGCCGCTTCTCTCCGCCTGACAGCGTGTCAACGGATGCGTCGCCGGGAGGACAGCGTAGCGCGTCCATGGCCTGCTCCACCTGCGCATCGAGATCCCAGAGGTTGCCGGCGTCGATCTCGTCCTGGAGCTTCGCCATCTCGTCGGCGGTCTCGTCGGAGTAGTTCATGGCGAGCTCGTTATAGCGGTCGAGCTTCGCCTTCTTCTCGGCCACGCCTTCCATCACATTGCCGGTCACGTCCTTGGCGGGATCGAGCTGCGGCTCCTGGGGCAGAAAGCCGACGCTCACGCCGTCGGCGGCCCAGGCTTCGCCGAGGAATTCCTTCTCGTCGCCCGCCATGATGCGGAGCAGCGTCGATTTGCCGGCGCCGTTCAAGCCGACCACGCCGATCTTGGCGCCGGGCAGGAAGGCGAGCGTGATGTCCTTCAAGACCTGCTTGCCGCCAGGATAGGTCTTGGACAGCTTATTCATGACATAGACATATTGCGGGCTGGCCATGGGTCTCCCGAGGTCGCGTGGGTTTGGTGTTGGAAGTTAGTTGAGCTTCTAGCGAATTGCGGCGCGTAACTCAACGGCTAGAACAGCGCAGGCAGGCGCTCCTTGAGCTTAGCCGCAAGAGCGTCGAGCGGGTTTTGCTTGATCGGCTCGATCTCGGCGAGCGCCGCGGCGAAGGTCTCAGGGGTCAGCGCCGCGATGGGCAGCACGCGGCACCAATTGTTGCGCACGAGGAAGGCGCGATAGGCCGACTCCTCGTCGGTGAAGCGGTGGGATTCCGGCGCCACGCCAATGACGGGAAGGCGCGCCGACACAGCCTCCGACACCATGGTGCTCGAATCTTCGGTGCAGACGATCATTTCGGCCTTGCCGAATATCTCAGGGAGCGTGCCCGGGCCGGCGGTGCGATAGTCGATGAAGCGCGCGATAGCGCTTTCGTCTTTGGCGAGTGCGGCAACCTTGTCGGCGACGTGATCTGGCGTGCGCCGCGAGGTGGAGACGAGCCAGCGCGTGCCCCAGGCCTGCGACAAGCGCTTCGCAAACTCGAAGAGCTTCTCCCACTCGACAGGGCGATAGCGGAACGGCCCGGCATTGCCGCCGATGAGTAGCCCGGCAAGCTTCGGATGACGATCGGGCCCGTAGCGCGGCACTGTCGCCGGCCGCCCCAGGGCGTCCGGATCGATGGCGGAAGGTTTCAGCAGCACCATATGCCGCGGGCTTCCGGCGTCGCGGTCGTATGACGAGATGACGAGACTGAAGTTCTCCGCCCCCAACCCGCGCAACAGCGAGCCGCAAAAGACACTGGGCACGCCGAGAAAGCGCGTCACGCAGATATTCGGCATCTGCGTCTCGCCGCCGGCCGAGACCACGAGGTCTGCCTTCGGCAATTCGTCGGCCTGGATGCTGTAGGCCATGCGCAACATGCGCGGCGGATAGAAACTCTCGGCGTTGATGCGCCTGCGGAGCCACCGCGTGGGCACGATCCATTTCCGCTTCACCTCGATGCGCGTCACCTCGACCGGGCGCAGGCGCTTCACCGCGGCGATCACGCCCTCGGCGAGGTGGTAATGGCCTGGCCTCGTATCGGCGAGGAAGATCACTTTGAGCGGCGTCACTGGCTGACCGGGGCTGTGGCGGAATGAATGAGGTGTCGCCCGCGTCATAAAGGGAAATCGATCCCAATTGAATCCCGATTTCGCGGCAGTATGCCAGCTTGGCAAACCGAGGCCGCCCCGGCACAATCGGCGCGAAAACGGGCCAGGAGGGCAAGCGTGCCAGAACGGGCGGCAAATTTACGGGCCGAGCTCATCTTGAAGGCGATGATCGCGGTCGGGTCCGCCGACGGTGGGCTGGAGGACCGTGAGGTCAGCCTCATTCAGCAGGTCTACGAGGACCAGGCGGAAAGGCCGATCACGCGGGAGGAGATCGCCGAGGTATCGCAAGCGAGCACGCGAGACGGGCTGCTTGCCGAGCTCTCCGCCGCTTCTCCCGTGCTCGATCGGGAAACCAAGGAGGAGATCATCCGCGCCGCCTATCTGACGCTCCTCGCCGACGGCCGCATCGCCGCGGAGGAGCGCAAGAAGCTCCAGGACATTGCCATGGCACTGCGTGTGCCGGAGATTCACTTCGGCGCGATCCTGGAAGATCTTGCCCTGTGGCTCGAGGAGCAGAAGTCTTAGCGCTCAGACCGGCTTCAGGTGAAGTTCGGATCCTGCAAGCTTCGTGTCGCCCGTCTGCCGGGGCTCGGCTACAAAAAGCAAGCGCTGAACTTCGCGATGGTAGGACGGACTTTCGGCGATGACGCGCACGTCGCGCAGGCCGCAGCGTTCGAGAAAATCTCTGACGAAGACCTCGTGACCTTGACTTAGCTCAGGCAGAAATTCGGTCCACGAACTTTCCTCTGCCGTGCCGACCTCGAAGATCAGGACCTTGTTCACGCGAGACACGAGGGCGGTGACAAATTCCCCCGCGGTTGCAAGGCCATAGGCACGGATGATGTGGTGGACGACCGACATGCAGATCACGGCATCGAACTTCGGCAAGGCAAGAAGGTCCTTCGGGCCGACGAATGATCTGATGGTCGCCATGCGCTCCGCCCGATCGTAGAGCCGCGACAGCTCGCCGACAGCCATACAATCCGATGCCTCGATGCCGACGGCGAAGCAATGCAGATCGCTAGCAGCACGGCGAATGAACCACGCTATGCTCATGCCATCCGACGCTCCTCGTCAGATGCTGCGCAAGAGTCGAGAAGCGCGGAGGGCCTTCTTGCAGCGGCTCGGGTGCCACATACACGAGGCGCACATCGTTCCGATCCCGGCGCACGGTTTCGAGGTATTCCTCCCAGCGCGTGGTCCAGTCTTTCAGCCCATTGTCCGACCCGTAGACGCCGAGCAGAGACGAAGCGTGATTCTCAAGGATCAGCGGGTTCTTGCCGGGCAGCGGAATCTGACGGTCGCCCACTTACCCTGGAAGGCTGAGCCTCACCGAAATCTGCTGGCCGGAAAAGGCGAGATAGTCGGGAGCCGCGCCGGTCTCCGCCAGGAACTCGTGGAACGCCTTGAACTCGTGCAGCTGATAGCCGTGATAATTGAAGAACTCATCGAAGATCAGCACGCAGCCCTCGGCCAGGCGCCCGGCAAGACGGGTGAGCACGTAGCGCGTCGAGCTGTAGATGTCGCAATCGATATGGACCACGGCGAACGGCCCCGGCACGCGCTTGAGGAACGGCTCCAGCGTATCTTGGAACAGGCCGACGACGAGTTCGACATTCTTCGCCACCTTGGGCAGCCTGCCTTCCCGGTTGAAATTCCGCCGGGAGAAGCGATTGCCGGTCCAATGTTCGGGCAGGCCCTCGAAACTGTCGAAGCCGTAGATTTGCGTGTCCGGGCAGCGCTTTGCAATGAAGTTTGTGGTGATTGCCTTGTAGACGCCGAATTCCAGGATCGGACCCGACGGCCTGAGCGAGAGCGCATATCCGAGATGGGTCAGCCGGTCGTCGCAGTAGAGCGCGTTCGGCATGCGCGCCTTGACGAAGTCCGCGGCTTCGTTCATGGCTCGGAGCTGGAGTTCCTCGCGCAGCGCAAGCTCGGGCCGCGACAAGCCCAAAGTGGCTTGGCCGTGAGCGACGTCCTTAGCGACGGACCTGATGAGATTACGAAACAGCTTTGCCATTCCTTGATGCCGACCCCTGTTGCCTGCCGCATCCTCATAGAGAAAAACCGCCGCCAAGTCCCCCCGGATCGTAGAGCCTTGGCGCGTGGACGCCGTGATCGACAGCGATGATCGTTTCTCACAAGCACCGCTTCATCTTCCTCAAGACCAAGAAGACGGCGGGCACCAGCATCGAGCTGGCGCTGTGCCGGCTGTGCGGGCCTGAGGACATCATCACCCCCGTCACCCCCGAGGATGAGATGCTGCGCGACGGGCTCGGTCCGCAGAACTGGCGCCGCCACAGCTGGTGGGGATCGCCGCGGCCGATCTGGAAGCGCCGTTGGTTCAAGCTCGGCCCCCCGGACTACGGATACTACAATCATATGGTCGCGGCCGAGGTGGCGGACTATATCGGTCCGGAGATCTGGTCGAGCTATTTCAAGTTCGCCTTCGACCGCAATCCTTGGGACCGGCAGGTGTCGCACTACCATTTCCGCCACCGCGGCTGGCGGCGACCACCCACCTTCGCCGAATTCCTCGACAAGGACCGCCGCGCCCGCCTCAACAATTACGAGATCTACAGTCTCGGCGGCACCCCCTGCGTTGACTTCCTTGGCCGGTTCGAGAATCTCACCGAGGATCTGGCACGCGCGCTCAAGGCCGTCGGCATCGACGAGAAGCTACAGCTGCCGAGGGCCAAAGCATCCCATCGCCCGCCGAGGTCGTATCAGGAGTATTATGACGAGCGCACTGAAGCTCTCGTGGCGGACTGGTACCGGAACGAGATCGGCCTGCTCGACTACAGCTTTCGCTAAGCCATGATCGTCTCACACGAACATAAGTTCATTTTCTTGAAGACCATCAAGACCGCCGGCACGAGCATCGAGGCGGCGCTGGCGCAAATCTGCGGTCCCGACGACATCATCACCCCCTATCGCGAGGCGAGCGAGAAGGATCGTAAGGGCCGCGGCCCGCAGAATTTCCGCTTCCAGCATCCGCTCGTGCCAAAGGCGCCGCTGTGGCGGCGCGCGCTCGGGCGCCCCGAGCGCTACTATCATCCGACCGTCGGCTTCTACGAGCACATGCCGGCATGGCGGGCGCGCGCCTATCTCGGCGAGCAGGTCTGGTCGCGCTATTTCAAGTTCGCCTTCGACCGCAACCCTTGGGACCGGCAGATCTCCTGGTACTTCTACAAGACCAAGACCAAGCTGTGGCGGCCGCGCTTCGACCGCTTCATGAACAGCCGCAAGCGCGCCTATGTGTGGAATTTCGAGATCTACGGCGACGGGTCGGACCTGGCCGTGGACTATGTCGGCCGCTACGAGCATCTCGAAGAGGATCTTGCCATGATCCTGCAACAGGTCGGCGTGACAGAGCGGATCGAGGTGCCGCATACCAACAAGACGCCGACCCGCGACCCCGAAGCCGACTACCGGGCCTACTACACCGACCGCACCAAGGCGCTGGTGGCGGAGTGGTACGCGCCCGAGATCGAGCTGTTGAAATACAGGTTCTGACGTAGCCCTATGGCGCGACCTTCCGCCCGGCCATGTGCTTCAGATAGGCGATGATGTGGTCGATCTCCTGGTCGCTGAGCAAATCCGGCGACCAGCCTTGCATCTTCATCCCGGGCCAGCTGCGCACCGATTTCGGATCGCGGATCAGCGCGTGCAGTCCCTTATTGGTCATATATTCGGTGGCATTCATCGGCAGGTTGAGATCGCCGCCGACATCGGAGGCGCCGCCGCCGTTCAATTTATGACACGGCAGGCACTGCGCGACGTAGAGCGTTTGACCGGCGCGGGCCGGATCGTCGGGAGAAAGGCTGTCATCGACGATCAGAGAAGGCCAACGCGCTTCGGGCGAGAGCTGGCTCTGAAACTTCGCCAGTTGATAGGCCCAATACTCGCTGCGGATGTTCGACGCCTCTGGCTTGGTCCACACGACGTAGAACGGTCCGGCGCTATAGTCCTTGCCCGGGACCTTGGGCCATGATTGATCCTCAGGCTCGATGGCGACCCAGGCGACCGATTTGCTCGTGTCCGTGTTGAGCATCAGGTCGAGCGGGATCTGCGCGGCGAAGCCGTCGACGGCGACCGCCTCGACGACGCTGCCCGGCGGAAAGATCAGGCCTGAGAGCAGCGCCGCGGCGGGCACGGCGCGGTAGGTCATGGGCGCGCCGGAGGTAACCTCCTTCGGGATCTCGATGGTGGCGGCGTCAGGCCGCGCCAGCAGCTCTTCCCTCGTGAAGCTCCGCTTCTCCGCGCCGACCTCGACCTCAACCGCCGGCTCGGCGGCGCGCGCAGCAACCGGCAGGAGCAGCAAAAAGCCCAGGATCAAAGCGCATACCGGCACTCCACCCCGTCGAACAAAGCCCATCGCTAAGCCTTCCGCGGCTTGATCCCAAGCACTTCCTAGCGCCCCGGCGCGTCCGGCGCCACTCACGAGCCACTGTGAGCCGCAATCAGAGTGCGCTATATGGTCGAGCCACCATCAACCCTTTGAGGGACCTTCCCATGAGATCGCCCGCATTTGCCTTTGCCTTTGTGTTTGCTGTCGCCTTCAGCGGATACGCCTTTGCCGATCCTCAGCCGCTCACCCGCGCGGACTGCGAAAAGGCCAGCATGACGTGGAATGACTCGGCGAATGTTTGCGGCAGCTCTCAAGATGCCACCGAGGCCGCTGCGCCGGCCGCCAAGTCCAGCGAAGACGCATCTGCCGAAGCTCAGCCGCTGACCCGCGCCGCTTGCGACGCCGCCGGCATGACCTGGAACGACAATAACAATGTCTGCGGCGTGGAGACCATGGCCGTCGCCGCCCAACCGCTAACCCGCACCGATTGCGAAAAGGCCAGCATGCAATGGAATGACTCGACGAATGTTTGCGGCAGCGCGCAAGACGCCGCCGCCGCTCCAGCAGCAGCGGCAGCAGCCGCGGCCACTGTCGTCGCGCCGGAGAAAAAGGAGAAGCGGGGGCTCAAGAAGGGCGAGAAAAAAGTCACCAAGATCGTCAAGACGAAGAAGGGCACCAAGAAGACGACCGTCTATAAGAGGGCCGGAAAATCCAAGAAGCATGACGCCGCCACGAAAAAGGAGCAGCGCCGCTTCTTCAAATGGCTGAAGCAACAAGACAAGTCGTAAGGCGCCAAGGGCGCTGGCCGAGGCCGGCGCCCTCAAGCTTCGGAAGGAATGGTGGGCCCGGGAGGGCTCGAACCTCCAACCAGAAAAAGCCATATCTCCCTGAAAAACATCCTATAAACGTGACTAAAAAAAAGAACAGGTATTAGATTAGGCATTTAGGTGCCCTTCTTTTCATCGTGCTTGACCCCTCTCGCCTGCTAGTGAGTAGATGCCGATAACAAGCGGTCTGCGCTCAACAAGATTGGTGCGTCCACCTCATCGGCCAGCCGCTCCTATCGCAGCTGGGCTCCCGCTTGCGGGTACAAAGCTGTAATGCCCGCTGTTGACCCAACGTGGACTCTACCAATATCGACTTGTGACTCTGCGCCCGTTTTAGGTCGGTTTCTGCCGCTCGGGGAATGTGACTTTTTTGTCGCAGCACGCACTATTAACTTGGGCTGACCGGAACCGCGTGAGCCGAACATAGTTGGGGGAAATTAGAGGGATTGCAGCGCTGGTGAAGGCCCCCAAGCCTTCCCTTCTGTGTTGCTTTCTGCGCGTTTGGGAAAATCTCGTGACTGACAGTCGAGGAAGGGGAAGCGATGATCTCCCTAGCTCGTTCTGTTTCTAATCGTCTGGGTGGCTTTGGACGGCACCTAGCCCGAAGGTCACGACTGACTCGTGGGAATCGTAGCGCAAGGGTCAGCACCCCAATTGAGTGGCCTGCGCCAAGGGGTCTGGCTCAACTCAAGCTGGGTCCTGCTAGCAACATTGTATCACCAATCGCTCATCGGCTGCCGAAGGCGGAAACTAATTGCTACCTGACGCAAGTCAACGTAGACGCGAAAAACCACTTTCACATAGGCGAGGACCCCGCTGAAGCGTGGATACCGCGGCGTTTTGCTGACCAGTGGCCACTGACTCCATTCCTCGCTTTTTTGCCTGGGATACGCGCGCTTGTCGCGGGTCTTATCCTTGTCGCGCTGGTTCCAAACCTGACCCTCGGAGCAATCTTCTGGCTAGGCGTCATCGGTTCGCCCTGGTCAAGGCCCTCGACACATCCGCCCAACGAAAGCTCGGCAGGTCCGTCGCCAGTCCTCTCGTCGCCTGAGATGCTCGAAGCCAAGGCCGGCGGGAACATAACGTTCCCAATTGCGCTCGATGGTACTGATGGAGTGCCCGCCCGGAGCATCATCGCTATAAGGGGACTGCCACAAGGGAGCAAGTTGTCGTCTGGGCGCCCCTATGACGAGACCGAGTGGAACTTAAAACCCGACGAGATCGGCGATTTGCAACTCGCATTACCTGGTAACGGGAGTAGCGAGGCCAAGCTTATAATCCAGCTGGTCGCGCCAGATGGCGCCATAATCGCGGACGCGACAACCGTCCTAAAGGTAACAACCGATTCCGCTCCCAATATCAAAGCCGAACTCGCACAGCCGCAAGTCAGGGATGTGCAGGCCGAAGGACTTGGGTCAGCTGGTGGAGGGGATAAAGTCGCGAACGTAGACGCCGCAACGACGGTCTCAGGGCATTCGGTCCCACTACCGTCGAGGCGTCCCGTGCCACGCGCGAATGATGATGGTGCGGACTGGATCAAGGCCTTGGCCTTTGTCAACCTTCGGCAAAGACCTACACGATCAGCGCCGGCTATTAGCGTGGTTGCAAAGGGCGCCAAACTCCGCGTGCTGGGACGGAAAAAAGGTTGGCTGCAGGTCTCCAACCCCGCGACTTCGGAGCGTGGTTGGATTCATGCTTCCAATATCACCGCCGTGCGCTGATCAACGACCAAACGTGGGCGGGCTTCCGCGTGCAGCCTAGCAGGGCCAAGCACGCATTGTATGGGGGACTTTCGACATGAACGAACCAACGATTTCCTGTCCGCACTGCAACGCCGAGGTAACGCTTACCGAATCACGAACTCCTTCACTGATCCAGTTACGCCAAAAGATTGCTGAGAAAGAGGCCGAGATCGCTCGAAGGGAGAGAGCGATCCGCGCACAACGCGGTGAGCTCGCTAGGGCCGTTGACTCAATCGAACAGCGGTTCACTACCAAACTCAAGACCGAGCGAGAGAGGATTGCGGCAGAGGAGGCCACGAAGGCACAACTTCTGTCGGTGGCAGATCTTGAAAGTAGGTCACAGGAAATTGCTGCCCTACAACGGGAGATTCAAGAACGCGACGGCAACCTTGCTGAGGCGCAAAAAACTCAAGCCGAGCTGCTCCGAAAGATGGACCTTCAGATTGAAACGAGGGTTCAAGAGTCGCTGTCTGATATTCGGCACAAAGCCAAGCAGGAAGCCGAAGATGCGATGAACCTAAAGATATTGGAGAAAGAGGAGCAGATCGCCTCCATGCAGCGCCAATTAGAGGAGCTGAATCTGTTATTTCAGTACCTGACAGGCCCGCGCTTTCGCAAACGAATTGAAGCTATTGTCGAGAAATTTTCCTTCATGCAAACCGACCTCGAAAGGGAGCGGAAGACGATGATGCGTCTTCGCGCCAGACGCGAGGGGCAGATCAGGGGGATGATTGAGTCGACGGTTGGCATGTATGGTGATCTTCAAGGGATTGCAGGAAAGGCATTAGAGGAAATCGACGGCTTAGCTCAGATTGCACGACGGGTCGAAGCACGAAGGAAACGCGGTCCCGAAAACCACCGAGCGGAACCCATCAGTGCTCGCGGCCGCACTCATTGATACGGCGCGCTTCAACTTGATACGGCGTAAATCAACCAAAAGGAAAGGCCGAGGGCGCGTTATCAAATCGACCCGCTCAGAGGTCGGTCGGCGGGCCTTCTTGCTAACGCCACCAACAATGTCCACTTCGAGCGAACTTCGCGTCGAAGTGCTGGGAGACGAGATCATCGTCATCTTACCGGCCACCAGTTACGGCGTGACCTACTTTAAGCCAGGCAATTCACCGAACCTAGTCGCCAAGAATTGCGTGCCAAAGATTGATGTCGGAGCTCCTATGACGCATGTGGAATTCCTCGCAAAGGCGTGGCTGGCCGCAAACGTAAAGGCGAGGGAACTCGGTTGGATTGCCTAATTCGTGATTACGTCCGCTTCTGGCACGAAGCGGACCAATCCGTCCGGTGTGTTGGTTATGTCCGCCAGTGACCCATAGCGGACATTGCGCCGCCGAAGAGGGGGCGCGGCGACATCGATATCGCAGCCTAGGCCCATCGGTCGCAGTCCACAGTCGCCAAATCGTCATCGCTATTCATTATGCGAAGCCCAACACGATTGGCAAAATCGAGGTAATCCATGGCTTCGCTAGACCCGCTCGATCGAGAACTTTTCCAGAGGGCTTTTGACGCTGTGCGTTCTGTACTCAAAGCGGATGAGCTTGACAGCGATGAAAAGCTTGAAGCCGCATTGCGTTGCGAACTACTCACTATCGCTTTGCTTAACGGAATGAGCGATCCCGAACGCTATCTAGACACGGCTTTCGCTGGATTTTCAGAGCGGGATCAGGTCAAGGTGTGAGCAGGGGCACTTCTTGGCGCTTTCAGGTCGTTTCCAAGAGCATGATCGCGCCCGCACGCAAGGCTACTGACTTGTGAAGTCGCTTAGCGTCGTTGGCTTACTGCTGGGTTTTGTTGTGACGGCCAATGCAGGAGAGGCTCCTCAGCCACCCTGTGATGGCTCTTCAGTTAAACCATCCTTCGGGCCGGAGGTATCGCCTCCAAACGTGCGCGTCTGGGCGAGCAGCGCGTTGGGTGACCACTGGCGCCCGCCCGCTTGCACCGGATGGGCTCCTGCGGCCGGAACGCTTGTGGCGCTCGCTGGAAAATTTCGGTTTGAAGGGAGCGCTGACGATCTTCTTACGCGTATGGGCGCGGTCTCCGCATTGCGGGGCATCCGCTATTGGTCAGTGTCCGACAACGAGTGGCGAACGCTTATCGAGCACGCAAGCGCTCTCGAAGGGCCTGACCTAAGCCGGCGGCGGCCTGATTTTGTCGCTGCCGAATTGAAAAAGGCTCGCATCGTGTATTTTGCACACGACGATAACCGCACAGCCGGCGAAATCATCTACCGCCTTGAGATCCGAGAACTCGCGTCTGATCGACTTGTGGTCGCAACCGAAAATGTAAGCCCCGTCAGACAATTCATGTTGACCCTCGTCGATTCTGGCGGCCTACAGACTCTACATTTCCTAAACCGAGATTCGCCAGGTGTCTGGCGCTACTACGTGCTGGCAAGGACGTCCGAGGACCTCTCATCTTTGCTGGGCGTCAGCCAACGTTCATATGTGAACCGCGCGGTCGCGTTCTATCGGCACTTCATTGGTATTCCGACTGACTTGGATCCGCCGTTGGCCCCTTAATTGGTACCTATTAGCCTTTTCTGTTTTTGGCACCTCGCATTGGCGCAGAGTCTCTCCGCAACTGTCAATTTGGGTGAGCGCGGTCGCATGCGTATTCGGCAGGAAGGGGTGGTGATTTCGGACATTGCGGCGCAGCCTATTAAGAAATCCGGCAGCGGCCAAGCTGTGGTACAGCTTTTGGATGGACCTTCACGTCGAACTCCTCGGCGAGGAGATAGTGGTCACCAGGCCTAAGACGGACTTCCTACTTGCCTATCGCAAGAGGATCGACCGCCCGAGCCTGATCGTCACGCGAAGCTGGGTCGATCCCCACACCACTCCCCCGCGGTAAGCGAATTTCGCGCCCGGGCCTTTGAGGCAGCGAACGCCAAGGCGCGCGAGCTAGGGTGGATTGTGTGAAGGTTGTTAAGCCGAACGCGGATGACCGCCCGCCCGCTGCGGCAACAGTAGGACAAGTCCGATCATCAGGGCGGCAAGGACTGCAGTGGCAATCGGACGGCCCAGTGCGAGGCCGCCATGGTCGAGAGGTTTGTCGAGGAAATCTCCGAGCGTCGCTCCGAGTGGCCGCGTGAGAATGAATGCCGCCCAGAACAGGGCGACGCGAGACGCGCTAGTCCAATAATAGAGTGCGGCGGTAACCGCCAATCCCGCGCCGAACACAAGCGCAGCGCCTTCGTAGCCTAAGCCGCCTGTGTCCGCTGCCCAATCTCCGAGTGCAGTGCCCAAGGTTTGTGAGAAAGTGATGGCAGCCCAGTAGAAGGCTTCAACCTTCGGAGTGTTGACTGTCTCGACCGCGATAGACCCTTCTGATCGATACCAGGCGCCAAGCACAGCCATAAGGCACATAAACAGGAGCATTGATCCGCCGGTGTATCCAATGCCCAAAGAGCGGGTCGCAAAATCTGCCATCGCAGTGCCAGCCGTGGTGGAGGCTAGGATGACCGACCAATAGAGGAATGGGTGGAATCGCTTGGCAGAGATTTGGACGGCAACGAGCACGATCAAAGCTGAGATGAATATCGCACTTCCGATGAGATAGCCATTGTTGGCCATCACGTCGGCCTCAAGCCAGCTCATAGTAACCGCGTCACCGCCCGTCTCTCCGAGGGTAGTTGCGAGAATCTTGATGAGCCAGAAGCCGAGAGTAACCTCGGGAACTTTGCTCGGGGTCGGAGTGCCCACCGTTTGCAGCATGAAGGGCAAGGTACTCGGCTTGCTGAGGTGAGTGGCCGCGGTCAACTGTCACAGAGTATCCGATCGGGAGGAGCGACGATGACGATAGGCTGGCAGTTCTGGGCGTTGCTTTCGGCGGTGTTTGCCGCGTTGACCGCGATTTTGGCCAAGGTCGGCGTGGAGGAAGTGAATCCTGATGTCGCGACGTTCATTCGCACGCTCGTAATCATAATCTTTCTCGGCGTGCTGCTCCTTGTCAGCGGGCAAAGAATCGAGGCGATTTCGATAAGGGGCTTTGTGTTCCTCGTTTTATCCGGGATCGCAACCGGCGCATCCTGGCTATGCTATTTTCGAGCACTCAAGTTAGGTGATGCAGCACAAGTTGCCCCGCTCGACAAACTTAGCGTTGTCTTGGTCGCAATTTTCGCCGTGATCTTTCTTGGTGAGCGCCTATCACCACGGGGTGCAATAGGCATCGCCCTGATCACCATTGGGGCGATCCTAATAGCCACCGGACGGGCTTAGGATTGATCCGTTAGTCGGTCGTCCGACTTGGGAACTCCGGAGAGTCATAGTTTACGCGCGGACTGCGTTCTTGATCTGGCTCCGCCGTCTTGGCGTTTTCCCGGCGTGCGCAATTCCATAAGATCTGCCAGTGAGTTCCCTTCGAGCGCACCGATAAACGCCTGCATCGCTTTGTCCAACATCATACTGACCGGCGATAGTCGTTTGCTCTTTAAGGACCGTAACCCCCCTTCCGCAAATTCTTTCTCGATATGGGTCAACTCGGTAGCGCGGAAAACGTCGCCAAGATCGATCTCGCAAGCAGGACGAGCAAGCTTGACGCCTCCAGTTCTGCCGCGATTTGTGGTGATGAAGCCAGCGCGAGCAAGGCGCGGCATAATCTTGAGGACGTTATACCCGGTTATCCCTTCCAGCCGCGCAATGTCGCTGGCCCTGACATATCCCTCATCGTTCTTCGGGCAGCGCAGCAGGATGCGGACAGCATAGCTGGTTTGTTTGGTGTGGCGCATCGGTTCGACCCTGCAACTCGGCAGGAGTAGTTACCAGGTCGGCGGCTGCACCGTCCCCGGGCCCCCGGTGGCTTGCCCGCAATTGCCTCCGAGAAGCGCCAATCGGAAGTCAAAAGTTGGGCAGAACGTCTGCTATCTGCACCTAGCGGACATGTGCTTAGGCCAACGGCCATTTCCGCTTTTGACCCAAAGCAGACTTCACCCATGTACTTGCCTTTGCGAGGCGCGGCGGGGCCGATGCGTACCGACTTCGATATTGACCTCCGGGCTGTTTCAAAGGCAAAGCTCGGCCAACCCCTCCGGCTGGACCACGTGAGTCACTTATCATGCGGCAGCGGCATCCATGCCGGCAGCGCGACATCAGCGCGGTAGAATTGAGGTAGCTTGGTGCCGAGCGATTCCATGTCCTTGATGTCGGCGTCCCTCAGCTGCGCCTGCGTGATCAGCGTGGGCGGTACAATGATGTTGCGGCCCGGGTCTTCGCCTGCCAGCAGCATCGCCAGAGCGCGTACCGATACGCGACCGACCACGGCCGGATTGGTGGCGGCGGTCGCGGCCCAACTACTCCCTGGCTCGCGCATCGCGACGATATCCGGAGTGGAAATATCGGCCGAGTAGATCTTGATCTGCGATGAGAGCTTCGCGTCGTCGACGGCCATCTTCACGCCGCGGGCAAATTCGTCGTAAGGAGCAAATATCACGGTGATGTCCGGATGCGCCGCCAACGCCAGGCGCGCCTGCGCGGCGACCGATCCGGCGATCGGGTTATCCATGGTGCCGAACGTCGCTACTTCCTGAATGCCCGGATACTTTACCTTGAATGCTTTCCAGGTCTCATTGCGGCGGTCGAACGGGGCGATGCCCGCGACGTAGACGAAGCCGGCTTTGAAGCTTTCGCCATTATCCCGGATTGCTTGCTCAAGGACGAGGCGGGCGAGGTCCCGGTCGGACTGCTCTATCTGCGGGATCTTGTCGTTCTCGACGTTGACGTCGAAGGCGACCACCTTGATGCCAGCATCCACTGCGCGCTGTGCGGCCGCTTTCAAGGGGTCGGTTGGGCCATGCTGTATGATGATGCCGTCGACACCAAGCGCGATCGCCTGGTCGACCATTTCGGCTTGGCGTTCGGCGTCCTGCCGGCTGTCGAACACCTGCAAGTCGACGCCGAGTGCCTCCGCCTGCTCTTTGGCGCCGGCGAGATAGGAGTCAAAGAAATCGCCGGTCGAAAGGTAGCGAACCAGTGCCATTCTGACGCTGCCCGGTTTATCGAACGGGGCCGGCAGGCTGCCGGCACCGGCTGTTGAGCCTAACGCCCCCGCCCCGAAGGCTGCGAGAGTGAGCTTGCTGAAAGTCCTGCGCGATATGGTCATGTCTGCCTCCCTTCACGCACCGGCGGTTCCCAACGAGGCTTGGCTTGCGATGACCTGCTGCTCGTGAGGGTGATCCGAGCGCCAACATCAAGCTGTTGGAGCGGGAAAATCGTCTGCTAATGACCCAAAGTCGACTTGTCGTGCCGTCATACCGGCGCTGTCAGTCTAAAGGCTCTAGGCTAACGAGAAGCGCACAAAGCCCAACCCAAGATACATGAGCACGAAGACCGCAATCACCAACAAGACAAGGTGGTGCAGCCTAGTTTGCGCCCGGTTGCATATGCTCTCTGCGAACGGAGGGAGGTGCTTGAAGCAGTCCGAAGCGAAAGTGCCGGCAAGATCGGCGTGCCGTCGTAGAGCGGACCAGCCTTCCACCGCGATCCCGACCCATGCGGCGCTAATGATGAGCCCGGCACTTAACATGGCAAGCGCCCCCCATTTGTTTGGGTGAAAGAAAGCAAGGCGAAGGCGCTAGACATGTTCAACAAGGGCGAAGGCGGGTTTAAGGACCGCGACCTCTATGTGTTCTGTGCCAACGCTTCGGACGGCATACTTACGGCGCATCCCTACCTCAAGGGTGAACATCTACAAGACATCAAGGGCAAGAAGGGCTACCCGCTCGGGCAAGAGATTATGCAGAACGCCACCGAGGGAACGATAAAAGAGCTTACTTATTGGTGGCCCCGTCCTGGGTTAGACAAGCCGCTGGAAAAGATCACCTTCTACACGAGGGTCGGAGATCAAGACTGCGGTGTCGGCTACTATAAGGAATGAACGCAGTCCGTGAACACGGTGAAAACGCCGCGACGGGCTATGACTAAAAGGGGCCTATGGCGGTGGGGCTGTAGTTTTTGTAATGACCTGCTTTAAGAGGTCCGGTCGCACGGAAATTTCACCGACAAATGGCCGGCTATAAGCGCCGATCAACAATAGCGACAGAGCCATGCCCGTCGCAAACAGGGTCATCGCTATAGCGCAGGCGAGCCGGTTGTCGCTGTGAACCATGGCGATGGCGATCAACGTGCAGATTCCCTGAAGTAGAATCCCGGCCCATTTAACCCTGCCGACGGAAGATTCGCTGATAACAATACGCTGGCGCCTTGCATCCGCCGCGGCATGGATCGCCTTCACCATCTCAGTCTGTGCGATTCGCTGGCTGTCATCGGCAGGCTTTAGGGTCAGCGTTTCCTGCAATGCCGCGATCAGAGACGTTGGCAAGGTCGAGAGGGTCAATCTGCGTCCCGCCATCGCCGGCCATCCTTCGTTCACGGCCACCTCTATGTGACGGTCAATCAGCGCGTAAATGCGCATCTTCTGTTCTTCGGGGAAAGTTCCGGCGAGGAGAACGACAGCACGCAGCGCGCTGGCCTCGGTCGCAACCGCTCCCTTTGCTTTATCGTAATTGTTCCAGACCTCGACAGCGATGAAGCCAATCAGCAGGGCGAAAAGGATGCCCAATGGCGGTAGCATTCCGGGCGAGACCGCCTTAAAAGCCCGTGCGCGATCATTAACTGCGAGCCTGGTCACTACCCAATAAACAACAGCGGTAAGGAGGTAAGTGGCCGCAAAGACAACGGCCGCCATCCACAGCACAGGAAGATTGAGCAACCAGTCGCTCATTGTGGACCCGCGGCGAGTTCCTTCGCTTAGGATGCTAATCGACGGCACACTAAGCTGCTAGTGGCAAACTACGGCACGTCTGCTTCTGGCACAAAGCGGACCAATCCGTCTGCTGTTGTTATGTCCGCTAATGACCCGAAGCGGAAGCCGGGGCCTGGCCGATACCAGTGGAGGACGAATGTCAGTCATGGGGACTAAGCCGAGCGTCGGGTTTTGCTGGTCCCCATGTCCGCTCGGATGTCCGGCTTTGGCACCAGCGTCACTTTCCAGCTAGTCGGCAGTGTACAGGAAGCAATGGTGTAAAATGCGCCGCCACACAAAAGCGCCTGAACTTCAATGGCGAGTTCAATTGGCCGAGGGTGATGGGGGAGGCAAAAATGATGCCGGGATGGTTGGCCCTAAGAGTTAAAATGCTGGTGGTTATTGTTAGCCTCGTTTCCTGTCTCTGCATTGACGATGTCCGTGCCACCGAGGATGGAAAGGCGGATGTGGTGCTCCGGAATGGAAAGATTTACACGGCAGACCCGGCGCGCTCTATACGGCAGTCGATCGCCCTCAAGCGCAACACCATCGTCGGCGACGACAAGGACATGACGCCGCTGATCGGAAGCGGGACCAAGGTTATCGATCTCGGTGGGAAGCTGGTGCTTCCGGGGCTCATCGATACCCACACCCACCCGATCATCGGTGCCCTCAACGGCGCCAAATGCAGCCTTGCCGGCGTGAAGTTTGGTCGTGCTTGACCGCGACATCTTCTCAGTCGATCCGATACCGTTGCCGATACAAAGGTGCTTGCGACCTATTTGGATGGACGGCTTGTCTATACCGCTCCAGGGAACGACCAGGCAAAACCCTATCAAGAATGAATCCGCGCCAGCTCGCGCGCTTTGTCGTTCGCTTGCCAGCGAGCAGCGCATGGTCATTACTCTGCGTTGCGGACTGTGCATCAGCGCCCCAGGCAGAGTTGCGCGGTACCGAAGGCCGTTGTTACCAGGCTTCCCGACCAAAATTCACCGCAATCCTCAATTTCAATCGGAATTAGGGCAAGGTGATGCGCATCTATGCGTGAGGGAAAGCTCAAGAAGCTATTGATCTTGCTATGCGGTCTCGCGGTATTTGTTACCAGCGTGGGCGTAGTGAATGCATTCGATCCGCTCCAGCGATGGTTTTTCTGGTCTACCGAGAATGTCAAAACTGCTCTTGCGGGGGTGTACGAAGCCGACCTCGGAAGCCTGGTTAGCATCAGTGACCTTCCAATTGGATGGGCGACCCTGATTGGCATTGTTATCGGCGTCAGCATCATTGCATGGCAAATGCGGATGGGCTTCAGCCTTCTTGCTGCGTCTCACGCTCAGCAAGCGGCGCTAGAGCGCGACACGTTGCGCGAGGCAGCCAAACTCGAGAGAGACGCTCGAGAGCATCAGGCGCGAATGGAAGGCGTTGTTCGAGACGCTCTCGAACGAAAAGACGCCGTTGTATTAGCTGCGGCCCTGCGGGGCGATCTGATGGCTGCCGCCTATCAACTCAACAACAGACTGATCTGGCTCGAAGGCGTGCAAGATGTCCTCGATGACATCATCAGGAACGGCCTAACCCGATTTCCTACACCATTCGAGATTCAACGTGTGGCGACACCTTCTTACGACGCCAACTCGCCGAGATTAGCTACCCTTGGTCCCTCTCTTGCTGCGGACGTCGCACAGATTTATGCTTTCCTTCTCACCGAGCACAAATGGACCGAAGCGGGAGGGTGTGAGCCCAGGGCGTTTAAAGTTCTTATTTCCACTATCCAGGATGCCACCGCGATCAAACTCGAGGAGACCGTTCAGGTCTGCAAGCGATTGCTCGCCTTCGAAGTCAACGATCCCGCTGCGGATCCGGGTCCGATAGCCGTCGACGGTCGCGACGCACTCCAGCCCGCACGTCGTCCAACCACTCACGCACAACAAGCAACCACGCACTAAACACGAACTTCCTATGCTCGGCCGCCTTCTCTAGATGCTGGCCTTGCCAAGGGATGTCCGCTTACAGCACTCTTTGCAGGAGGCTCGAGAGGATGGAATGGCGATGGGGGACGACCCGAAAGTTCTGGCTTATCACCAAGCGGGCTACGCGGTTGTTGCGCTGGCGTTGGGTTACCGCTGCTACTCGTTAGCTATTGAGGATGGGGGCAAGGCGGTTTGTGATGAACCAGCAGAACACGCTTTGTCGTTGCTGATCGCCTCCTTCATTGCTGAGGCCAAACGAACTGGAGAGACGGACATTTGGCGCGATGAGGATGATAGAGTGAGAGCTGCAGACCTAGCGCTGTGGATCACAAGAGGTGATCTCGATACAGCTTCTGCACTCTTATCGACTATTACGGAACGAACCAAGGCGCGCATCGAAGAGCATTGGTCGCAAATCGAAACCATTGCTAACGCTCTTGCTGAAAAGGGTAGGTTGAGCGGCGAAGAGATTCTTACGCTAGTCGGGAAGGAATAAAGGTGGTGATCAGATCGCTGATACTGATCGCGTGCGCACTTGCGGCTTTGGCTCTCTTCATAGCAACTATCGGAGCCGTACTCGCGATCATCACAGGTCACGCGCGCTGGATTGAATTGGCTTGGATTTCGATGGCGGCATCTTTGCTCGCAATAGTCCTTGGCCAGCTTTGGCCGAGGGATCGAATATCATAGCGCTAGAATTGGGGGCGCGACCCCGACGACTGGAACGAGGCGCCGAGCGGGCGGTTCTAATATCGAAAGGATATTGGGACGCCCGTGTATAGCATCGCTCTGAAGCGGCCCCGCAACGCGGTTCTACTTTTGGCCGTTGCCCTGCCTTTGCAGCCTTATTTCCTTCGTGGTCTGGCGCGGTCTGATTGCGCCGCCGCCGAAATCCGAGAAAAGCCCAACCATTAAGGCGTCCACCGCGTCAATCGATTCAAAGTCAAGTCCGCAGCCGACAAGCCAGAAAGTCAAACCGGTCGAGCCTCGTGGTACGCCCTCGACTCTCAGACCGCCAATGGCGAACACATGGACCCGGAAGAGATGACCGCAGCTCATCCGTCCCTACCATTCGGAACACAGGTTCAGGTCGAAAATCTCGATAATGGTCGCACTGTCACTGTTCGGGTAAATGACGAGGGCCGTTTGTCGGTGAGAGGATCATTGACGTCTCGAAAGCCGCCGCGAAAGGTCTGGGCATGATCTTAGACGGAGTTGCCACGGTTCGGATTAGCCCGCAGACCGAGATCAAGTGAACCGATGGCCTCCTATGCCATGTCCGCCAGTGGCACTTTGCGGACAATCTGTTCGCCGAGCTGGATGTCCGCTTCTGACCCAAAAGCGGACATTTATCAATGCATGCGCTAGACTAGCCGCCAGGCTTTCTTCGGCTCGGGGAGTCCCGCCATGAAGCGAAGCTTGCTTGTCTGCCTAGGCTATGCCGTGCTTGCCTTTCCAGCGCTTGCACCCTCTGCCCACGCTTCAGATTACGTCCAGATCACCGCGACCCATCCGCTCGAGCCCCTCAGCGCGCTGGAGATTAAGGCTGTCTATGAGATTGTGAAGGCTCGCTTCACGAACGACCCCAACCTGCCGGATAAGTTGCGCTTTCCGATGCTGGTGCTGAGCGAGCCGCCCAAGCCGACCGTGCTCGCGTGGAAGACCGGAGACACGTTCCCGCGCGTAGCTCATGTTGAGATCCTAAACAACGAAAGCAACCGAACTTGGGTGGCCCTGGTCGACCTGCGTCAGGCGAAGTTGGTGAGCCTCGAGCAGATTGCCGAGGGCGCGCAGCCCGCATTGACCGACACCGAAAATAAAGAAGCCGACGCCATCATTCGCGCATACAAACCGTGGCAGGACGCCATGCGCGCACGCGGCGTCAACCCCGACTTGGCCTTCCTCGACATCTGGGCCCCAGGTGACGCGCCGCTGCCGGACGACGTGGCTGCGAAGCTTCCATACGGACAGAACACACGACTGTTGCGCTATCTAAGTTTCGATCGTGGGGCTCCTCTCGATGCGTTTGATCCTCTTGCGCCGCAGAACCCGTACGATCGGCCCGTCGAAGGCGTGGTGGTGACCGTGGATATGAATGCGGGCGCGGTAGTTCACATGACCAATACGGTCGTGAACCCGATCATTACGGAGAGCGGCAACGCGCCGTCGACGGTGACGCCGAAGCCACTGTTGAGCGAGCAACCTCAGGGCTCCGACATCGATCGACAAGGACGACTGGTGCGCTGGCACAACTGGCAGTTCTTCGTGGCGCTACATCCCCGCGAAGGCCTGGTGCTATACGATGTCCGCTTCGCGGATCGGGGCACCTTGCGGCCCATCGCCTATCGCATGGCGCTGTCCGAGATCTACGTCTACTACGGCTTGGGCGAAGAGAACTGGGTGTGGCGCGGCGCCCTCGACGTGGGCGAGTACAACGCCGGGACGTTGGCGCAGGCCCTCAAAGTCAACCAAGACATCCCCGAGAACGCTCAACTACTCGACGCGGTTTTCTTCATCGACACCGGACCCGATGCCGAGAACGAGACCGGCACGCGCGACTTGCCGACCACGGTGGCCCTGTATGAGCGTGATGGCGGTATTCTCTGGTCGCGCACCGACCCCAGCAACTCTGCTCGCGACACCCGGTATGGGCGCGAGCTGGTGGTCACCTGGAATTGCTGGATCGGCAACTACATCTACGGCTTCGACTGGATCTTTAAGCTCGATGGCAGTATCGAGATCCGCGTCGTGCTCACCGGCACCACGCTCAATCGCGGCACCAACGCCGCGACCGAAGCCTCGGCGCCAAAGGTCGGCATCGACACCAAGGGGGTGCTCGTCGCCGCACCCAACCATCAACACTTTCTGAACTTCCGCCTGGACCTCGACGTGGACGGTCCGCTCAATCGTGTCATGGAGATGGAGGTCGCGCATCTACCAGACACCGGCTTCAAGAACTCGTTCGCGACCACTATGCAACACATCGAGCAGGAGGGCTTTCGCGACACAAACCCATTCACGCTGCGCCATTGGCACGTGGAAGGCAGCAGCAAAAACCCATTCGGTAAACCGACGAGCTATGCGCTTGAGCCGGGCGGCGTGGCGGTTCCCTATTCGGCGCCCGATTTCCCCGGGCTCGAGCGTGCCGCCTTTGCTCGGCATCAGCTTTGGGTGACGCAGTATCAGGAAGGCGAGCTGTACGCTGCGGGACCCTTCCCCAATCAGGGTAAGACAGTCGCGGGCTTGCCTGAGTTTGTGAAGGACGCAGCCAGCCTGGCGAAGCAAGACGTGGTGGTTTGGTACACCACGGGCTACACGCACGTGGCGCGGCCCGAGGATTTTCCAGTGATGCCCGCCGAGACCATCGGCTTTCGACTGGTGCCGCGCGGGTTCTTCGCGCGCAATCCC
>CAVUVO010000018.1:0-115765 GCA_963744945.1 uncultured Alphaproteobacteria bacterium
GAGCTGCTCCGATAGCCGGGTTGTCCCGGACCTTGTCTTCGATCAAAGCCCTGGCGATCTGTTCGTGGTGCGGCTCGCCGGCAATTTCCTCGACGATGACGGCCTTGCGAGCCTCGAATATGCCGTGAAATTCCTCGGCGCGCCGCTGCTCGTGGTCGTCGGCCACACCAATTGCGGAGCGGTCGCCGCCGCCGTCAAAGTGGTGACGGAGCGCGTCGAATTGCCCGGCCATTTGCCCGAGCTGATCAAGGCCATCGAGCCTGCCGTGGTCGCCGCGCATGCACGGCATCCAAGCGACCTCGTGGCTGCGAGCATCGAGGAGAACGTGAAGCTCAACGTCAAGCGGATGTACGAGGACGAGCCGATTCTCTCCGAGGCACTTGCCGCTAAGAAGATCGCCGCGGTTGGCGGCGTCTACGACATCGCCACGGGTAAAGTGAATATGCTCTCATGACGGATTGACGCTCAGCGTTTTCCAGCGCGAAGCAGATCCAAATCTCCCAAAATTCAAGATAAATTGTAGGCAAACGCGACACTTAATCCGACCTTCACCGGTTGCGCGGACACTCTCGGCAATCGCGTCCAGAGAGGTCCCCCCAATGATCCGCAAAACCGCCATCGCGGCGTTGATTGCCGCGTTTGCATCGGCCACCACACCAGGCCTCGCTTGCACCGGCATCAGCCTGAAGGCCAAGGACGGCGCCGCCATTCGCGGCCGCACGCTCGAATTCGGCTTTCCGATGCAGTCGAACGTGATCGTCATCCCGGCAGGCAAGGAGATGAGCGGCACGCTGCCCGACGGCGGCAAAGGCCTCATCTACACCTCGCGCTACGCCGTCGTCGGCGCCAACGCGCTCAAGCTTCCGGTGATCCTCGACGGCATCAACGACCAGGGTCTCTCCGTCGGCCTGTTCTATTTCCCGAACTACGCCAAATACACCGACGTGACTCCGGAGAACGCCAAGCGCGCCATCGCGCCGCATGAATTCGGACTGTGGGTGCTCGCGAACTTCGCCAGCGTCGACGAGGTGAAGGAAGGCGTGAAGGACATCGTCGTGGTGCCGACACCGGCGGCGGGCTCGGCAGCCCGCAAGGCATCGTGGCTGGCGCGCATTTCTTCATTCAGGACAGAAGCGGCAAGTCGATCGCGGTCGAGCCCGTCGACGGCACCTTGAAGGTGCATGACGCGCCGCTCGGCATCATGACCAACGCGCCGACCTACGATTGGCACATGACCAATCTCCAGAACTACATCAATCTCTCGGTCAAGGATGTGGAAAGTGCCAAGCTTGGCCCCGTAACGCTGCCGGCTTTCGGCTCAGGTACCGGCCTCAAGGGGATGCCCGGCGATTTCACGCCGCCGTCCCGCTTCGTGCGCGCCGCGATCTACGGTCAGTCGGCTGCGCCGAACGACACCGCCGAGGACGCTGTCCTCTCGCTCTTCCATATTCTGAACCAGTTCGACATCCCGAAAGGCTCGGTGCAGAGCTCGGCGGTCGGCGGCACGGTCGATGAGATCACCGAATGGACGAGCGTCGCCGATCTCAAGAATCTGCGCTGGTATTTCCGCACCTTCGCCGATCAGTCGATCCGCATGGTCGATCTGAAGGAGGCGGTCGCCGCCGCCAAGGGCGAGATGCGCACCATCGAGATGGAAGGCACGACGCAAACCATCGGCAACGCCTCGACCAGCTTCGTCGCCGGGAAGTAGGGATAAATCCAATCGCCAGCGGGCTAGCGACCCGCTGGCCGATTGCTTATTCTGAAGCCTACGGGCAGACCATCCGCCAGCGGCCCAAGAAGCCGCGCCTCCAGAAGCACCCCGGATAGACCGGCGCCGCCCAGGCCGTGGCATAGCCCGGCACCACATAGCCAACGTCGGGCGTCGGGTCCCAAACGCATTGCACGGGTCCGCAAACCCAAACGGCGTTCGCCGGCTGGCTCGAACCTGCGAGCAACAGCCCGGCCGCCAGAAATGAACTTGCCAAGATCGTCTTGATCACGCTGGAATCTCCTCTCGAATGTATAACGCTGACCCTAGCGGTCTATCCCAAGCGCCGCCGTCCGGTCCATAGCCTACTCGGCTCATCGTTTCGGGAAACTTTCCAGCCGCACCGAGGTTATGGCCCCGCCCGGGCAGCAATGCTATGCCGCTGGGAGAGAAGCCAAGCGCCGGCCGGGCCCCTTTTTGAGCTTCGGGCGACTTGGCGTGACGGAGCACCGCCATGCCGCCTCGCTCGCCCTTTCCGATGTTCGGCTCGAGCTCGGACAGCCGCGCGGCCCTGCTCCAGGGCCTGATGATCGGGGCCATCGTCATCGGCGGGCTCTATATCGGGCGCGAGGTGCTGCTGCCGCTTGCGCTTGCCATTCTCTTGAGTTTCGTGCTGACGCCGCTCTTGCTGCTGCTGCGCACGATCAAAGTGCCACGCTTGCCGGCGGTAGGCATTGTCGTGACGTTGGCCTTCGCCATCATCTTCGGACTTGGCTGGATGCTCTCGCACCAGGTCGCGCAACTTGCGAGCGACCTGCCGCGCTATCAGCACGTGCTTGCAGGCAAGATCTCGGCCTTGCGCAAATCGGCGGAATCGTCCGGCACCTTCGACAATATCGCGGGCGCGCTCAAGGGCATCGAGGACGAGATCTCCCAGAGGGCAGGGCCGGTGCCAGAGGGCACCGCCGCGACGCCGAGCCTTGAAGAGCCGGCTCCCGACAAGCCCATCCCCGTCGAGATCAGAAAGCCCGAGCCGCGGGCCTTCGAGATTCTGCAGAGCGTGCTCGGCACGGTGCTGCCGCCGCTCGCCACCGCCGGCATCGTCATCCTGTTCGTCATTTTCATCCTGCTGCAGCGCGAGGATCTGCGCGACCGGCTGGTCCGCCTGATGGGCGCCGCCGACATGCAGCGCACCACCGCCACCATGAATGACGCGGCGACGCGGCTCTCCGGCTACTTCCTGCGTCAGGTGTTGATCAATTCCGCCTATGGCACCTTCATCGCCTTCGGCCTTTGGGCAATCGGCGTGCCGAGTCCCATCGTGTGGGGCATCCTCGCCATGCTGATGCGCTTCGTGCCCTATGTCGGCCCGTTCATCGCCGCGGCGCCTCCCGTGCTGCTCGCCGCGGTGGTCGAGCCTGGCTGGACCATGGTGCTGTTGACCGGCGGACTGTTCCTCGTCTCCGAGCTCATCATGGGCCAGGTGATCGAGCCGCTGGTCTACGGTCATGGCACCGGGCTTTCGCCGATCGCCGTCATTCTCTCCACCGTGTTCTGGACCTGGCTGTGGGGGCCGCTCGGACTCCTGCTCGCCATGCCGCTCACCGTGTGCCTCGTCGTGCTCGGACGTCACGTCGAGGCGTTGAATTTTCTCGAGGTGCTGCTCGGCGACAAGCCTGCGCTCACGCCGGCGCAAAGCTTCTATCAGCGCGCGCTGATCGGCGATTCGGCGGAGGCCACCTATCAGGCAGAAGTCTGCCTGAAGAAAGGGCGGCCCCTCGTCGACTATCTCGATGAGGTGGCGCTTGGCGGTCTGAAGCTTGCCGAACGCGACGCCGAACGCGGTTCGCTCGATGCCGACAATCTGGAAAGCATCGAGGAAACCGTCGACGAGATGATGGACAACCTCACCGATTTCGAGCCGCGCCGCTGGTTCAGGAAGGTTGAGGTCGAGGTGGAGGAAGCTCCCGGAGGATTGGCGTCGCTCACCAGCATCGAGCAGGAGGAGGAGATCGATCAGCTTCCTATGCTCGAAGGCGCTCTGGCACCCGGCTGGGAGGTCGAGGATGCGGTGCTGTGCATCGGCGCCCGCACGCCGCTCGACGAGGCAGCCGGGCGCATGCTTGCCGGCGTCTTGCAGCGACAGGGGCTGAAGGCTCGCGCGCTGCCGAGCGACGCCATCTCCGCCGCCCATATCGTTTCGCTCGAGGCCTCGAAGACGAAGCTCGTCTGCCTCTCTTATCTCGGCGCGGGCGCAAACGCGGCGCATGTCCGCTATCTCGTGCGGCGCTTGCGGCGCATCCTGCCCGAGGGCGCGACAGTGCTGGTCGGATTCTGGTGCGATGAAGGTAGTGGCGCCGGGATCAAGGCGCTCGAAGCGACCGCCGAGGCCGATGCCTATGTCACCTCGTTGAAGGAGGCCGCGCGCTTCTGCGTCGATGCGGCCCGCGGTCAAGAGGCGGAAAAGAGCAAGGCAACGCCTTCCCCGGCGGACTCTTCCGCGAAGGATGAGAAAGCGCCAGCGCCCAAGAGCAAGAAGACAGCAAAGGGCGAGCCGGCGCCGCCAGCACGCGTCGCTTAGGTACCTCGGCCGGGACCGCTACTCCCTCGGAGCCTCGGAGGCGGCGACGTAACGGGCATAGACCCAGCCGACCTCCGACGTTGCTGGGTCGGTGACCTGTACCCAGCTCCCTTGCCTGCCGGTGGCCTGGTAGCGCTTACCTGGCACGGCGATCTTGATGGTCTCCGATTGCGGCGTCGGCGCCAACCGCACATTGACCGGGCTCGATATCTCCACCCATTCAAGACCGGCATCGCCGGTTCTGGTGGCCTCAGGCGACACAGGCGCGATCACCGGCTTTGGCGTGATGGCGGCTGGCGCCGGAGCGGGCTCGGCGGGCTCAGGTTGCTTCGGCGCCTCGACCGCGGGCGTCGCGGAAAGCGCTTCGGCCTTGGCCAGCGCCCTGATCTGAGCGTCGGCATCTTTGTGGCCAAGCGCCTTCGCCCGCTCGTACCAGACGCGCGCCTGCTTGGTGTCCGGCTTGATGCCTTGCGCACCGATCTCCTCGATAAAGGAGGGATCGTAGGTCGAGCCGACCGAGAAGGCCGCCTCGGCACTACCGGCTTCCGCCGCGCGCTGGAAATAGGCACGGGCGCCGGGGAAGTATCCGACATCGACCATCTTTCGGCCGTGCTCGATCAGCTCGGCGATACGCGCGGCGTCGCCCGGGCGTGAGATCAGCGCCATCTTGGGATCCGCAGCGATGTCGAGCCTCGTGCCTGCGCTCGTGATCACGCTGCCGTCGGCCGCGACGACGGCGACGTTGAGCGCCCGCTGACCGCTTGCGCCAGTCGGCAGGGTCACGCGCAGATTGTCGGTCTCGTCAGGCCTGAGACTCCATTCCGTGTCGCCGAAAGGACGGCCGGCGGAGAAGCTTGTGCCCTCAGGCAGTCCGCGAATGGTGATGATGCTGCGCGGCGGCAAGCCGTCCTCGCTGTCGAGCGTGATGGCGAAGGCGGTTTCCTTGCCGGCTTCGGCTGCGATGGCATCAGGCACGCTGACCGCCACCGACGGCAGCTCGATGGCACGCTTGGGAAGGATCGTCTCCGGCGCCGGCATCTCGGCGACGGCAGCTTGCTGCACTTGCGGTTGCTCCGCCTGTTGCTGTTCGGCCGACGATGGCTTGGTCTCTTCGGCCGGCTGAGCCGATGGCTTGGTGTTGTCGTCGCCGACCACCGCCGTCAGTGCCGTCACGCTCAGCGCCCCGCGAGAATAAAGAGCGGCGAAGGCAATGACCGGCACAAGCGCAACGAGCGCGAAGGTCAGCATGATCAGGCCGCTGGACCGTGAAGGTCCCGACGCCGGTGGATCGGCCAATCTTGCCGTGGGAGTTTCCTCCGCCGGCTCCGGCGACGTATCGAGCTCCGGCTCACTCGTGTTAGCCGGAAGATCGGGCGCAAAGCGCTCCGCCATGAACGATGCGGCTTCGATCTCCGCCTGGCCGTTGGCTTGCGCCTTCAGGCGCTCGGCCAAGGTCTTTGGCGGCAAAAAATGCTCAGATGAACTGAATTCCGGTTTGCCCATGGCACCCTCCAACGCGATACATTCCCCGCGGGCATCCAATTTGGCTGTCGTGCTGAACTGCTACCGCTGGTTTTTGTTCCACTCCAAAAATGCTTTGAACAATTCCGCGCGCTGCTCGTCCGAGACCGGCGCGCCGTTGCTTCCCGCGTTTTGCGCAAGGAAGGTGTCGAAGTTCGATTTCGACGCGGTGCTCGTTCCCTGCTTGGCGCGGTTGATCCAAGCTTGCGCCGCAGGCGACCGGTGCCATCCTTCAAGCGTGGCGGCGAAGTTCACCTCGCGCCATTTCGGGTGGCGTGGCGGCTTTTGCAGCTCGTCGAACTTCGAGAAGAAGGCGTCGACGAACTTGGCGACCTTGCGGTAGCGGACGTTGTCGCCGCTCCAATTGAAGGCCACGAGCACGGCGCAGACCGAGACCGTGTCCACGCTCTGACCCTCGGCGATGAGGTCGGGATAGTCGTCATGGGTGAGGGTGGCCGGGTAATAGGCGTCCTCGAGAATCTTGGCGTAAGGAATCGGCAGCACCTTCAGGCCTGAGCCCTTGAGCCAGGCCATGACCGGAGCGGGCTTGCCCGCCATGAACATGGCGGCGGCGATGTCTCCGGATTTCAGTTTCTCGATGGCGTCGGCATCGGGGAGATGCAACTCCTGCACGTTGATGGCGAGATCGTCGAGCAAGAGGCGCCCGGTGATGGCGGTGCCGCTTCCGGGCTCGCCGAGATTCACCACCTTGCCCTTGAGCTGCTTGATGTCCGTCACATCGGGGCGCACCACGATGTGCACCTCTTCATTGAACAGCTTCGCCACGTAGACGACCTGCTCCACGAAGTCCGAGCCGAGCTCGCCGGTCTTGGCGTAGTGCTTCAGCACGTTGGCCTGGGTGATGCCCATGTCGACGCCGCGCAGGAACATCACGTCCTTGACGTTCTGCGCCACGCCCCTGCCGACGATGGGCAGCACGCGGAGATTGTCGCCGTCGTCCACCACCTGGGCGATGTCCGTGGCGATGAAGAGGTCGGTGCCGCTCGCGCTGCCGGCCATGATGGTGACGACGTTCTCGTTGAGCCGCGACCGATAATTCTCGCGCAGGCTGTGGCTCGGAGCCGGATTTTCGACTTGAGGTTTGTCGGTTTTGCCGCGAGGTGCTGCCGCGGCGGCAAAGGCGATCAAGCACAACCCAACCGCGAGGGCGATACGCATTACTACCCCTCCACTATGCGTTTACTGCTGACTACTGAACGTCCCGTGGCCGGGAAAACTTCCAGCGGGTTTCATTGTTCCAAGATAGGGAGAGAAATCGCCCGCCAACGATGGCTGGCGCGACCAGCTCCCACTTGGTCGATTGCCGCTATTGCTCCTCTGAGAAGCAATTGAGCGTGATATTAACCACACTGTCAAGGATTTAGCGGGGAACTACACAGAAAGAACACGAATGTGCCACAAAATTGCTCCGATTTCCTTGACTTTGCCAAGGTTAGGGCGAGAAGAACCGTGTCCCGTAATGAGAACAACTTGCTATTTGTTGAAGTTATGAGGGGCCTTTCGCCAAGTCAGGTTGAGGCGGCGACCTAACATATTGGTCTTGCGGACAATATTGCCTATGCGGCGCCTTTTGCCCGCCGCCGCCGGTCCTCCACCTGCCCGAAATGGAGCGCCAGAGCGCCGGCCAAGGCGAGTGCGCCGGCAAGAAACAGAAGCGCCGCGGTGAAGTCTCCCGTTGCCCCCTTCAACTGCCCGACGATGACTGGACCGACGAATCCACCGCAATTGCCGATGGAGTTGATGAGCGCGAGCCCCGCCGCGGCGCCGGTGCCGGTCAGGATCGAGGTGGGCAGCGACCAGAAGGTGCCGATGGCGGCATAAAGTCCGAGCGCGGCAAGCGAGAGCGCCAGCATGACGAGGGGAAGCGGCCCGGCATTGGCCGACCAGGCGAAGGCCGCGCCCGACAGAAAGAGCGGCAGCGCCACATGCCAGATGCGCTCGCCCTTCGCATCGGAGTGGCGCCCGGCGATGACCATGCCGATGGCGGCGACGAGATAGGGAATGGCGGTGAGAAAACCGATGGCGAGATTGGAGAGGCCGAAGGTCTGGAGCACCTGAGGCATCCAGAAGCCGATGCCGTAAAGCCCGACCACCAAGCAAAAATAGACCAGGCCGAGTTGGATCACGCGCGGATTGGTAAGCGCCTCGCCAATTCCCGCATAGCCGTGGGCGCGCGTCTCCTCCGCCTCGGCGGCGAGACGCTGATCGAGCGCATTACGCTCTTCAGCCGTGAGCCATTCGGCGTCCTTGGGCCGGTCGGTGAGGAGCTTGAGGGCGAGGATCCCGAGCAGCACCGCGGGGACGCCCTCGATGACGAAGAGCCAGCGCCAGCCGTCGATACCCAGAAAGCCATGCAGGCCGAGCAGAGCGCCGGAGAGTGGACCGCCGAACACCGTTGCGATGGGAACCGCCGTCATGAACAGCGACACGATGCGGGCGCGCTCTGACTTCGGGAACCAGTAGGTGAGATAGAGGATGATGCCAGGGAAGAATCCCGCCTCTGCGACACCGAGGGCAAACCTGAGTGCATAGAAGCTCGTCGCGTCGGTGATGAAGCCCATGGCGGTCGCCACCAGGCCCCAGCTGATCATGATGCGCGCGATCCAGATGCGCGCGCCGAATTTATGCAAAGCGAGATTGCTTGGAATCTCGAAAAGGATGTAACCGACGAAAAAAATACCGGCGCCGAAGCCGAAAATCTCCGGCGTGAAGCCGAGATCTTCGTTCATGGCGAGCGCGGCGAAGCCGACATTGACGCGGTCGAGGAAATTGACCGCGTAGCACAGGACGAGGAACGGGATCAGGCGGCGGCTCGCCTTGCGGACGGCGCTTTCCGCGGGAGTCCCCGTCATGGCTGTTCCCCTAGCCGCCGATTGAAGTGCGTCAAAGCTCCCCGCATACTCTCCTACCGCGATTCGTCCACAAGGAGGTTGCTCCCATGGCTACCATTCCGCTCGAAGCCGCCGCAGCGGCCATGCGTGAAGCGATGCGTGAGACGGTGAAGCGTTATTCGCTCTGGTATCTGCTCCAGGGCATTCTGATGGTGGCCGCCGGCGTTCTCGCCCTCATCTATCCGGTGATCGCCTCGGTTGGCATTGTCTTTCTGCTCGCCTGGATCCTGATCGTCAGCGGCCTCGTGCAGGGCATCGGCCTGATCGGCGCGCGCCAGGTGCCGCATTTCTGGCTGCAACTGATCTCCGTCGTGCTGTCGATCGTCGTCGGCCTCCTGCTGTTGCGCCAGCCAGACGCGGGACTGCTCGTGTTCAGCGCCCTGCTGATCGTCTATTTCATGGTCGAGGGCATGGCCAAGGTAAGCTTCGCGCTGACCATCAGGCCGTTCCCCAATTGGGGCTGGGTGCTGGCGGCAGGCCTCGTCAGCATCGCGCTTGCGCTCTATCTCTGGACCAATTTCGCCGGGATATCGGAATGGGTGCTCGGCTTCCTGCTCGGCATCCAGCTCCTGGTCGAGGGCGCGGCGCTCACCTACCTCGCCTGGCGCATCCGCGAGAGCTGAGAAGAAGTCCTTATGCTGAGGAGCGGCAAAGCCGCGTCTCGAAGCATGAGGTCCGCAGGTGGCCTCACCCTTCGAGACGGCGCTAAAGCGCCTCCTCAGGGTGAGGACCAAGAACCTCGCCTCGTTCAACAATGAAGCCGGCGTTCGTGTGCACGAACCCTCACTTGTCATGGCCGGGCTTGTCCCGGCCATCCACGCCTTTTGCTACACTATGCCTCCCGCACACGGTCCGACTGTCGCAGGGGCGAGCCGTTAGAGCTAATTCCCGTCCATCTTCAGCGCGGCGATGAAGGCTTCCTGCGGGATATCGACCTTGCCGAATGAGCGCATCTTCTTCTTTCCGGCCTTCTGCTTGTCGAGCAGCTTGCGCTTGCGCGTGATGTCGCCGCCATAGCATTTGGCGGTCACGTCCTTGCGCAGCGCGCTGATCGTTTCCCGCGCGATCACCTTGCCGCCGATCGCCGCCTGGATCGGGATCTTGAACATGTGCCGCGGGATCAGGTCCTTCAGCTTCTCCACCATGGCGCGGCCCCTCGCCTCGGCGCGGCTCTTATGCACGATCACCGACAGCGCATCGACCGGCTCGTCATTGACGAGCAGCGCCATCTTGACGAGCTCGCCCTCCTCATAGCCGATGATGTGATAGTCGAAGCTCGCATAGCCGCGCGACACCGATTTCAGCCGGTCGTAGAAATCGAACACCACCTCGTTCAGCGGCAGCTCGTAGACGAGCATGGCGCGTGAGCCTGCATAGGTGAGGTTCTTCTGCCGCCCGCGCCGGTCCTCGCACAGCTTGAGCACGGAGCCGAGATGCTCGTCGGGGACGAGGATGGTCGCCTCGATCCACGGCTCCTCGATCTTGGCGATCCTCTGCGTCTCCGGCATGTCCGCCGGATTGTGCAGCTCCTTCATGGTGCCGTCGGTGAGATAGACGCGATAGATGACGCTTGGCGCCGTCGCGATCAGGTCGATGTTGAATTCGCGCTCGAGCCGCTCGCGGATGATCTCGAGATGGAGGAGGCCGAGAAAGCCGCAGCGAAAGCCGAAGCCGAGCGCGGCCGAGGTCTCCATCTCGTAGGTGAAGCTCGCATCGTTGAGACGAAGCTTGCCGACCGCCTCGCGCAAACTCTCGAACTCGCTCGAATCGACAGGGAAGAGACCGCAAAACACCACGGGCTGCGCCGGCTTGAAGCCCGGCAGCGGTTCCGCCGCGGGCTTCTTCTCGTCGGTCACCGTATCGCCGACGCGGGTATCGGCGACTTGCCTGATCGAGGCGGTGAAGAAACCGATCTCGCCGGGCCCAAGCGAATTCCGCATCTCCTGCTTGGGGCGGAAGATGCCGACGCGGTCGACCTGGTAGGACCCGCCGGTCAGCATCAGCCTGATGCGCTGGCCTTTGCTGAGCGTGCCGTCGATGATGCGCACCAGCACGACGACGCCGAGATAGGCGTCGTACCAGCTGTCGACGAGCAGAGCTTTCAGTGGCCTCGTCACGTCGCCCTTGGGCGCGGGAAGCCGGGTGACGATCGCCTCGAGCACCTCTGCGACGCCGAGCCCGGTCTTGGCAGAGATCTCGAGAGCGTCATGGGCGTCGAGCCCGATCACGTCCTCGATCTGCTGGCGCACCTGTTCCGGCTCTGCCGCCGGGAGATCGATCTTGTTCAAGACAGGGACGACCTCGTGGTGGTTGTCGAGCGCCTGATAGACGTTGGCGAGAGTTTGCGCCTCGACGCCTTGGCTCGCGTCGACCACCAGCAGCGAGCCCTCGCAAGCGGCGAGGCTGCGGTTCACCTCATAGGCGAAATCGACATGGCCAGGCGTGTCGATGAGATTCAGCTCGTAGAGCTGCCCATCCTTGGCGCGATAGTCGAGGCGCACGGTCTGCGCCTTGATGGTGATGCCGCGCTCCCGCTCGATATCCATGGAATCGAGCACCTGCTCCTTCATCTCCCGCGCGGACAGGCCCCCGCAGAGCTGAATCAGCCGGTCGGCGAGGGTGGATTTGCCGTGATCGATATGGGCGATGATGGAGAAATTTCGGATGCGGGAAAGCGGCGGGGCCTCGGAATGACTCATGCTCGGCTTGGTAGAGAGCGCCGCTTCTAGGGTCAAGCGGGCCCGGCGCATGGCGCGTCGCGCGATGCCGCTGCAAGGCACACGGGCCTTTGCGGGCCTTTACGTGCCGTTACGTGCCTTTCAAAAGAAGCGCTTTGCGTGAAAGTGTGTGGTTGACGGACCTCTCTTCGCCAATCCGGCACTATGCGGAACAAGACGGTTGACGGCGCGGCGCCACATGATGCCTATTGCACCTGCGTAACGTTGCGTCACATCTAAACGGAGTAACCTTATGGTTAAGAATGTGTTTCTCGCTGCCGCTGCCACTTTGATCCTTGCCGCCGCCACGATTCCGGTCGGCTCCACTTCGGCGATGGCCTGTCACGGCTGCTTCAAGGCCGCAAAAGCCGCCCATCTCTCCACCATGAAAGAGCGCAAGGCGTTCCGTAAGGAGTGCCGCGCCCACCACAAGGCCGCCAAGAAGGCCGCCTAGTCAGGCGTCAGCGGTTTTCGAAAGGGATTCGCGGGGCCCCGCGGATCCCTTTCTCTTTGGTGCGCGGCTTCTTGCCCCGGCAATAAGGATCGACCTGCCCTCGGAGCGCCCCAAAAATGACGGATTTCGTGGCTTCTTGTCGTCTCGGCGCGGTGGAACAAGACCGCCGCGGAGCCGTTGAAGCCCTTGCCTTCATCGGCACACCGAGTTTCCCAAAAAACGAAACGGAGTAAGCCATGCTGAAGAGAATGCTTTTCGCCGCCGCCGTCACGGGTCTCGTGGCTGGTGCAACGATCCCCGTCCACACGACCTCGGCAGAGGCCGCTCCCAGCGGGTGCTTCAAGGCCGCCAAGGCGAAGTTCCCGGGCGACCACAAGTCGCGCCACGCGTACCGCAAGGAATGCAAGGCGCATTGGAAGGCCTACAAGACTGCTCAGAGGGCCGCCAGGAAGGCCGCGTAGGCTTTCCAAGCGTTCTTGGGTTTAGAGAGGGATCCGTGGCCATCACGGGTCCCTCTCTGCTTTTGCAGCGTCTCGTTCGTTGGCTCAGATACCGGCGTACCATTCATAGCCGCGGTCTTCCCAGAACCCGCCGCGACCGCCGCGAATGCCTGCGACGTTCTCCACCGCCTCGATGCCCATCACATACTTCGCCATCTTGTAGCCGAGCTGCCGCTCGACCCTGAGCCTGAGCGGCGCGCCGTGCGGAACGGGCAGCGCCGCGCCATTCATCTCATAGGCGAGGATGGTCTGGGGATGGAACGCGTCCTCGAGCCCCACCGATTCATAATATTTGCCGTTGTCGTCGCCGGTCTCGGCGAGATCGTCGGCGCAATAGAACACGATGTAGCGCGCTGACGGCTTGAGCCCCGCCTTGTCGAGCAGGGATTTGAGCGGCACGCCGGTCCATTTGCCGATGCAACTCCAACCTTCCACGCAATCGTGCCGCGTGATCTGCGTGCGCGAAGGCATGGCGCGCAGCTCGGCAAGCGAGAGCTCGAGCGGCGTCTCGACGAGACCGCCGACCTTGAGCTTCCAATCGGCAAATCCGTTCGCCGCAAGCGCCCGGTAGGCGTCGTCGTCAACGCCCGTCGACCCGTTCGCCTTGAAGTCCTTCGAGATGTCGGCCTCGCTATATTCGCGGGCGAGCGCATTTGCCGGAATGAGCGCCCTCTGGGTGACGCGCGTCAGCGTCTCGGCCTTATCGAGGATGCGCTTGACCCAAGGCTGCTCGGACAGCTCGCTGTCGCAGCCGCCGGCGAGCGCCGCGCCGGCAATGGCGAGGCCGCGCGTGAGGAATCCGCGCCGGTCGAGTTTCGCCTTCGCGCTCATGACTGGCCCTCCGGCACCTTGATCACATAGCGGCCGGTGATCATGGAGCGGAGGTTGTTCCACACACCGGTGATCAGGACCATGACGAGATGAACGACCACGAACAGCACGATGCCGCTCGCAGCGATGAAATGGATGGTGCGCGCCGATTGCCGTCCGCCGAACATGTCGAGGAGAAACGGGTAGCCTGCGTCCATTCCTGGCGACATGGCGAGGCCGGTCGCCAGCATCAGGGGCAGAAGCACGAGCGCCACGATGAGATAGGCGAGCTTCTGCAGCACGTTGTAGCGCTTCGCCTCCTCGCCCTGCGGAAATTTGAGCCTGATGTGCTCCCAGATGGAGGCGCCGATATGCTTGAGCTCGCTCGTCCCGGGCGCGAGGTCGCGCCTGAGATGCCCGCTCACCAGGCTATAGATGAGGTAGGCGATCCCGTTGATGACGAAGAGCCAGGCAAAGAAGAAGTGCCAGCGCCGCCCGGTGGCGAGGTCGCGATGGCCCGGCAGCGTTACCGACCAGGGGAATCCTCTGATCTGATAGTCCCCGCCTCGTCGTAGGCGAGGCCGAATATTCCGGTCGTGTCGATGTTCCAGCCGGCGATGGTCGTCACGCCGACCACCTGTTCGCCATGCTTCATCGGCCGCATGGCCATCACCGGATCGTCGAAATTCGATTTCGATCCGAGATAGAGGGCGGGGTGGGCATTGAAGATTTGCAAGCCCGCTCATCAGGAGCACGAGCAGGGCGACGACGTTCACCCAATGGGTGACGCGCACCGCGCCTGAATGGCGGTAGACGACTTCGCGCTTTTCCTTCGAGCTATCCGCGTCCGCCATCTGCCATCCGCCTCATCATCTGCATCCAGGCGAATATACGGTCGATCGCCGCTCATGGATGCAGGGCTGCGACATCACGACGGCTTCGGTCCCCAGAGCTGCTCGAGCCGCTGCGCGCGCCCGCAATTCCATTTGTAGAACTTGTAACTGACCGGATTCGTGTTGTGATAATTCTGGTGGTAGTCCTCGGCCGCGGTGAAGGTCGTCGCCGGCTTGATTTCCGTCACCACCGCCTCCTTGAAGCGATCGGCGACTTGCTGCTTGGTGGACTCGGCCAAGCCCTTCTCCTCGTCATCGCCGACGAAGATCACGCTGCGATAGGCGTTGCCCTTGTCGCAGAACTGACCGTTTGCGTCGAACGGGTCGATATTGTGCCAATAGGTGTCGAGCAGCTTGGCGTAAGTCACCTTGGCCGGGTCGTAGGTGACCTTGACCGCCTCCTGATAGCCCTCATGGTCGCCATAGGTGGGGTTCGGCTTGGTGCCGCCGGCATAGCCCGAGACCGTCTCGGTCACGCCGTCGACCGCGTCGAAGGCATCCTCGACGCACCAGAAGCAGCCGCCGGCGAAGATCGCGGTCTTGGTCTCCACCGCGGCGGTGACGGGGCCCGCTCCGCCGCTCATCGCCAGAGCCGCCAGCATCACGGCTGCAATCGCGCTCATCCATCTCGGCATGGGTTGTCTCCAAAGAAGCGTTCGCCTCACCATATGGAGAGGCTTTCCCCATAGAAACCGCCTCTCGCGCGACCGTGAAACGAATTGATTTAGGGATATGCCAGCCACAGTTTGTCGCGCCCAATACTTTTCCGCTATGGAAGGCGCAATGCAGCGGCTCTCCTCACCCCTCGACGCCCTCAAGCCGGCCTATGACGTGGTCGTGGTCGGCTCAGGCTATGGCGGCGGCGTCGCCGCCTCGCGGCTCGCACGCGCCGGCTTGCGCGTCTGCGTCATCGAGCGCGGCCGCGAGTTCTTGACCGGCGAGTTCCCCGCCCGCCTGCCCGAGCTTCGCCGCGAGCTTCAGATCGTTGGCGAGAAGATGCGGAGCGGCCGCCGCACCGGCCTGTTCGACTTCAGGCTCGGATCGGACATCCACGTGCTGATCGGCTGCGGGCTCGGCGGAGGCTCGCTGATCAATGCCGCAGTGGGATTGCGGCCCGACGCCCGCGTCTTTGCCGATGCCGCCTGGCCAGGCGAGGTGAGGGAGGATGGGCTCCTCGATCAGGGCTTCGCCAGGGCGAGGACCATGCTGCGGCCTACCCGCTACGCGAAAGCCTCCGACCTCATCAAATATCGCGCGCTCGAAACGGCAAGCGGCTGTTTCGGTCAGGAGCCGGTTGCGGCGCCGGTCGTGGTCAGCTTCGAGGCGACGCTCAATCCCGCAGGCGTCGAGCAGCCTGCTTGCACGCTTTGCGGCGATTGCTGCTCGGGGTGCAATGTCGGCGCCAAGAACACCGTGGCGCTCACCTATCTTCCCGACGCCAAGGCCCACGGCGCTGAGATCTTCACCGAGCTGACCGTCAGTCACGTCGAGAAGGTGGACCGCCATTGGCGCGTTCATTTCGCGCCGACCGAGGAACCCGACGCGCCTTTGCGCTCGGTGGAGGCGAGAACCGTGGTGCTGTCCGCCGGCACGCTCGGCTCGACCGAAATTCTGCTCCGCTCGCGTGAAGAGGGGCTGCCGGTCTCCGACAGTCTCGGCCAGCGCTTCTCCGCCAATGGCGACATCATCGCCTTTGCGCTCGGCGGCGAGCAACGCGTAAACGGTATCGGCGTCGGCCATCCGCCGAAATTCGTCGGCGCCGCCATCGGCGCCTGCGTCACCGGCGAGATCGAGCTGCACGACCATGGCCGCCTCGACCACTCGATGTTCATCCAGGAGGGCGTGCTGCCGTCGGCGCTCGCGCCTCTTCTGCCCGTGTTCTTCGTCTCGGGGGGCAGGCTGCTCGGAGCCGCCCAGAGCCTGATCAAGGGCGTCTATCAGGGCCCGTTGCAGAGCCTTTACACCTTCTTCGTCGTCTCCCACGACGAGGCGAAGGGCCGCATCAGGCTGGAGAATGGCCGCGCGCAGATCGAATGGCCGAACGTTGCCGATCAGCCGGTCTATGCCCGCGTCGATGACGCCCTGAGCAAGGCGGCGGAAGCCGTCGGCGCCCGCTATATCAAGAGCCCGCTCGCGGCGACCTCGATGGGCAAGAAGCCCGCCACGGCGCATCCCTTCGGCGGCTGCGGCATGGGCGATAACGCCGCAAGCGGGGTGGTCGATCACAAATGCCGGGTGTACAGCGGAAAGGGCGGCGTGCACGCGGGGCTTTATGTGTGCGACGGCGCCATCATCCCGCGCTCGATCGGCGTCAATCCGCTGCTCACCATCACCGCGTTGACCGAGCGGGCCATGATCCATTTCGCCCGCGACCACAATCTCGGCTTCGACGATGCGCCGCTTCGCGTTGCCGAGGTGACCTGAAGCTAGCCCCTCAGCTCTCCGCCTGTGGCCTTCTGCACGGCGGCGACGATCTTCGCCGCTACGGCCTCGATCTCGGCGTCGGTCAGCGTCTTCTCCCGCGGCTGAAGCGTCACTTCGATGGCGAGCGACTTCTTGCCTTGCGGCACGCCTTGCCCGGTGAAGACATCGAACACGCCCACATTCGCAATCAGCGCGCGGTCGGCGCCTAGACGCGGCGCGCAGCACCTCCGCCGCGGCAACATCGGTATCGAGCAGGAAGGCGAAATCGCGTTTCACAGCTTGCAAGTCCGAAGCGTCGAGCGCCGGCTTGCGTCAGGGATTTGCGTTTGGCCGGTGGGATAGCGTCGAGGTAAAGCTCGAAGGCCGCAAGCGGCGCATCCACGCCAAGTTTCGCCAGCACGTCAGGATGCAATTCGCCGAACACCCCGAGCGTGGCCTTTGGTCCGAGCTTGAGCGCGCCCGAGCGGCCTGGATGAAACCAGGAAGGCGCCTCCCGCGTCACGGCGAGATTGCCCTGGTCGATGCCGAGGGCGGCAAGCGCTGCGACTGCATCGGCCTTGGCGGCGAACACGTCCGCCTCAGGCGCTTCGCCGGACCAGTCACGGCCTGAGCCTTGAAGCGCCGAATGGCCGAAGCGCACGCCGGCTGCGGCAACGTACTGATCCTCGGGCAGGGGCCCGCGATAGGCCTGGCCAAGCTCGAACAGCGCGCCGTCGGCAAAGCCGCGGTCGCGGTTCCGCTGTGCCGCAGTGACGAGGCCGGGCAGGAGGCCTGGCCGCATCTGGGCAAGCTCGGTCGAGATCGGATTGCTCAAAGTGAGCTCAGCCGCGCCGCCGCCGAAGAGTCTTCGCCTGATCAGGCGGGATGAAGGACCAGGTGACGGCCTCGACCAGCCCGCGCGCGGCAAGCACGCGCCGCACGCGCCGCGTCCGCGATTGCATCTCGGTCAGCACCGGACGCGCCACGCCGGCCTCGCGGGGCATCGGCGTCGCCGGAACCTGATCCACGCCGACGAGCCGCACCACCTCCTCGACGAGATCGACGGGGACTGAAATGTCAGGGCGCCATGACGGAGGCGCGGCCTTGAGCTTCGGAGGATTGCCTTTCAGCTCAATGCCGAGAGCGTTGAGCAGCTTCCTGATCTCGCCGCCCTTGAGGTCGAGACCGCTCAGGCGCTTGACGAGCTTCGGATCGAAGGGGAAGGGCGCATTCGGTCTCGGCGGCTTGCCGGCGATCTCGATCTTGCTCGCCTCGCCGCCGCAAATGTCGAGCACCATGCGCGTGGCAAGCTCGAGCCCAGGCACCACGAAATCCGGATCGACGCCGCGCTCGAACCTGAAGCGCGCATCGGACTGGATGTTGAGCTTGCGGCCCGTGCGCGCCGTGCGCTTCGGATCGAAATAGGCAGACTCGATGAACACGTTGGTGGTCGCGTCGGTCGAGCCCGTGTCCTCGCCGCCGATCACGCCGCCGAGACCGAGCACGCCGCTGTCGTCGGCGATGACGCACATGTCGCCATCGACTTCATAGGTCTTCGCGTCGAGCGCCTTGAAGGACTCGCCTTGTCTGCCAAGGCGCGCGCGGATCGCGCCCTTGAGCTTGTCCGCATCATAGACATGCAGCGGCCGGCCGCGGTCGTAGGAAATGTAATTGGTGATGTCGACCAGCGCGTTGATCGGCCGTAGCCCGATCGCCTTCAGGCGGCGCTGGAGCCACTCAGGGCTCGGGCCGTTCTTCACGCCTCTGACCACGCGTCCGGCGAAGACCGGACAGGCGCTCGCGGTCTCCTTGTCGAAATCGAGCTTGATCGGAACCGGATTGGGGAAGCTGCCCTTCACCGGCTTCAACGGGTCGGGCTTGAGCCTGCCGAGGCCTGCGGCGGCAAGGTCGCGGGCGACGCCGCGCACGCCGAGGCAATCCGGACGGTTGGGCGTGATGGCGATCTCGATCACCGCATCGTCAAGGCCGAGCGCCTTTGCCGCTGGGCTGCCGATCTTGGCGTCGGGGCTGAGCTCGATGATGCCGGTATGCTCGTCGGAGAGCTCGAGTTCCCGCTCCGAGAGAAGCATGCCGTTCAACTCGACGCCCCTGATCTTGGCCTTGGTGAGGGTCAGATCGATGCCGGGCACGTAGCTTCCGACCGGCGCGAACACGCCTTTGAGGCCTTCACGCGCGTTCGGCGCGCCGCACACGACCTGCAGGCGCTCGGTGCCGGTATCGACCTCGCAGACTTGCAGCTTGTCGGCGTTCGGATGCTTCTCGGCTTTGAGCACCTTCGCCACCTTGAAGGGCGCGAGCGCGGTCGCCGGATCGAACACCTCCTCGACCTCGAGCCCGATGCGGGTGAGCGTATCGGCGATCTCCGCCACACTCGCCTTGGTGTCGAGATGGTCCTTGAGCCATGAGAGCGTGAACTTCATGGCTACTGACCGAGTCCGCCGGCGAGGGTCGGCACGGCGTAAGAGGGGAAGCCGTAATGCTTGAGCCAGCGGAGGTCCGCCGCGAAGAAGGCGCGCAAGTCAGGCATGCCGTATTTCAGCATGGCGATGCGATCGATGCCCAAGCCGAAGGCGAAGCCCTGATAGCGCGCGGGATCGAGCCCGACATTCTTGAGCACGTTCGGATGCACCATGCCGCAGCCGAGAATCTCAAGCCACTGATCGCCTTCGCCGATCCTGATCTCGTCGCCGACTTTGGCGTAGCCGATATCGACTTCCATCGACGGCTCGGTGAAGGGGAAGTGGCTCGCGCGGAAGCGCATCTTCACCTTTGGCACTTCGAAGAACGCCTTGCAGAATTCCTCGAGCACCCATTTCAGATGGCCGAGATGCGTTTCCTCGTCGATGGCCAGGCCCTCGACCTGATGGAACATCGGCGTGTGGGTCTGGTCCGAGTCGCTGCGGTAAACGCGTCCCGGCGCGATGATGCGAAGCGGCGGCTTCTGCTTCAGCATGGTGCGGATCTGCACCGGGCTCGTATGGGTGCGCAGCACCGGCCGCGTGCCGTCAGGCCCTTCGGCGAAATAGAAGGTGTCGTGATCCTGCCGCGCCGGATGCTCCGGCGGAATGTTGAGCGCGGTGAAATTGTTGAAGTCGGTCTCGATGTCCGGCCCTTCGGCGATGGAGAAGCCCATATCGGCGAAGATCTCGGTGATCTCGTCGGCGACTTGGCTCACCGGGTGAATGCGGCCTTCGGCGAGAGGGCCTTCGCGCACCGGCAGCGTGACGTCGGCACGCTCAGCCGCGAGCCGCGCGCTCAGCGCAGCGCGGCCAAGCGCCTCGCGTTTGGCCTCAAGCGCCTCGCCGACGCGATCCTTCAGCTGATTGACAGCTTGTCCGAAGCTCTTGCGCTCTTCCGGCGCCATGCGCCCGAGCGTCTGCATCAGCTCCGAGACGCGGCCCTTCTTGCCGAGCGCGGCGACGCGCACCTCTTCCAGCGCGCCGAGGTCTGCCGCCTTGGCGATAGCGCCAAGCAGCTCGCCCTCGATGCCCTCGAGCGAAGCAGTCTGAGCCGTGGGCGTCTCGGCCACGGGAGCTTAAAGCTTAAGCCTTGGCCGCAGCTGACGCGGCCTCGGCCAGGCTCTGGAAGGTTGCTGGCTCGTGCACGGCGATATCGGCAAGCACCTTGCGGTCGAGCTCGATGCCGGCCTTGTTCAGGCCGTCGATGAACCGGCCATAGGTGAGCCCGTGCAGGCGCGCGGCGGCGTTGATGCGCTGGATCCACAGTGCGCGGAAGGTGCGCTTGCGAACCTTGCGGTCGCGATAGGCGTACTGCCCGGCCTTCTCCACCGCCTGCTTGGCGACGCGGATGGTGTTCTTGCGGCGGCCGTAATAGCCCTTGGCCTGCTTCAGCACCTTGCGGTGGCGGGCATGGCTGGTAACGCCGCGTTTTACACGTGACATTGGTGCCTCCTAAGAATGACGCTGCCTAAGCCTAGCGGCTGTAGGGCAGGAAATGCGACTTCACGATCTTGGCGTCTTCGTCCGACAGGACCATCGTGCCCCGCGCGTTGCGGATGAACTTGGTGGTACGATTGATCATGCCATGACGTTTCCGGGAGGCTTGGCACTTGACCTTGCCTCCGGCCGTGACCTTGAAGCGCTTCTTGGCACCGCTCTTGGTCTTCATCTTGGGCATTTGGCTTCCTTTTTGGCAGGCCCTGCAAGGGATGGGTGTCCCCGGAGCCTTGAGTTCGATGGTTGAAGCATGGAAGCCGCCACGGCATGCCCCGCCGGGCGGCTCCTAAGAACCGCGCCTTATAAGGTGGATCGGCACCTCAAGGCAAGGGAAACAGCGCAGAAATCCTAGCGCGGGGCGAGCACCATCACCATCTGCCGGCCTTCGAGCCTCGGCTCGGATTCGACCTTGGCGAGTGTCGAGGTATCCTGCTTCACGCGATCGAGCAGCTTGGCGCCGAGCTCCATATGCGCCATCTCGCGGCCACGGAACCGCAAGGTGACCTTCACCTTGTCGCCTTCCTCGAAGAAGCGGACGATCGAGCGCATCTTCACATCGTAATCGTGGATGTCGATGTTCGGCCGCATCTTGATCTCCTTGATCTCGACGGTGCGCTGCTTCTTGCGCGCCTCGGCGGCCTTTTTCTGCGCCTGATATTTGTACTTGCCGAAATCCAGGATCTTGCACACCGGCGGCTCGGAATTGGGCGATATCTCGACGAGATCGAGCCCTGCCTCGGCGGCGCGCGCCAAGGCATCGGCAATGGCGACCACGCCGACATTGTTACCGGTAGCGTCGATGAGCTGGATGTTCGGAGTGTCAATGCCCTCGTTGATACGTGGGCCCCCCTTGTCGGGAGTGAGTTTCATCGGCCGTCTTGCGATGTGTCGGTCTCCTCTGTTGTGACACGTGCTAAGCCCGCCACCTCGGAAGCCCATTAGGCACTTCCGAAGATGCGAGTCTAAGGTTTCTATAGGATCGGCAGCCGGGCTGACAAGTCAAGCCGGTGGCTATTGCACCGGAGCGATCAAAAAGCTTCAAAGGTGACGCGGCGCCGGCCTTTGTACTTTTCCGGCAAATTTGGCATGGTTGACGCTCGACTTCACCGGGGGATTACATGCTGAGAAGCCTGCTGCTCGCCATTGTAGTGCTCGCCTGTTCAGGCATGAGCTTTCAGGCTTCCGCCGCCTTCTCCCGATGCATGTTCTTCTCAGGCACTGCCGACGCGCTCGTCAAACCGAACGCCGTCGAGGAGTCGCTGGAGGCTTTGCGTGAGGCCATCGACAAGTACAAGGCGGAGAACGGCGTCACCGGCCCGGCAAGCGAGATCGCCGAAAAGCCGAGGCCGCATCCTTACTGGCGGAGCGAGATCTCGTCGCATCTGTTCCTGCCGCCGGATACGGTTTCCGACTCGGCCTACACACTCTGCTGGAAGGGCGTGGTGTCGCCGGTTGTCTGTACCTCAGGCGCCAAGCTCTGCTGGTGAGGCGCGCGCCACTCGCCTAGGCCCCTTCGGAACGCGCCACCGCCACTGTGGCCGTCATCTGTCGCTGGCGCGCTCGTCACGGTCTAAACGCCGCATCCGAAAGATGCCGCGCAGGCAAGCGGTCCGTTAATCGGGCCAAGCCGTCGAGCGCCATCGGCCAGCTCTGCCACAGGCTCCAACTCGAACGAGGCATTCGCCCAACTATCCTTCGCTTTTGGTCGCGCTGTCGGATGCGGCTACAAGACGTGTGCCAAGCAGGTCGTCATAGACGGCGAGGGTACGGCGCTGCATGGAAGCCAGCGAGAACTGCCGCGCCACGTGTGCTCTGGCCCGGGCACCGATGACGGCGCGGGCTTCGCGACTGAGAGCGAGCGCGTGCGCCAGCCGCTCTGCGAGCGCCTCGCTGTCTGCTGCCGGCACAATCCAGCCTGTATAGTCGTCGTGTCCCGGCCGCGCCGGAATAATTGTTTCAGGTGCCGCGCCGATCGCAGTGACAATGACCGGACAGCCCATGGCTTGCGCTTCGATGCTGGCCCGCCCGAACGCCTCCGCTTCCACAGAAGCGATGACCGAGACGTGGGCGAGCGCATAGGCCGCCGCCATGTCATCGCAATGTCCGACGATTCGAGCCCCTGCCGAGAGCCCCGAACTTGCAATGAGCCGTTTCAGCTCGAGGCAGTAGCCGTCGCGGCCCTGTACAGAGCCGGCCAGAATGAATACCGCCCGACCTAGCCGATTGGTGCGCAACAGTTGGGAAGCCGCCTCGACGAGATAGCGCTGCCCCTTCCAGCGCGTGATGCGAGCGGCATGAAGCACGACGAGGTCCCCCGCGCTGAGCTCCCATGACTTTCGCAGGACGTTTAGCCTCTCCTCGCTCACGATGCTCGGATCGAACTTCGCGACGTCCACTCCGCGAGGGATCACCGGCATTCGCTCGACCGGCGTCCCGTAGCGCTCGCGCACGAGCCGAGCGGTGTAGCGGGAGTTGGCAATGACGCGCTCGCCTCGCGCCATGACGCTGTTATAGGCGGCTTTCAATGGACCCGCTTCGCCATAGGCGCCGTGATAGGTGGTGACGAAGGGCTTGTTCGTCCGCCGGCACGCGAGAAACGCGCTCCAGGCCGGCGCCCGGCTCCGCGCATGCACGAGATCGACGCCTCGCTCCTCGATAAGGCTGGCGATGCGGCGGATATTGGCGAGCATGGTGAACGGAGATTTGCTCGCGACCGGAAGCGTCACGATCTCGCCGCCGGCCTTCGTCACCTCCTCGGCCATGTGGCCCCCTTCGGTGGCGACCAGCGCCTGAGCCCCGGCGCGGACGAGCGCCTGTGCAATCTCGATGGTCGCCATTTCGCTTCCCCCGGTATCGAGGCGAGGCACGACCTGAAGTATGGTCACCATGAATGGGGGCTTCACTTCCCGCTATTGCCGCAAAAGGTCATCAGTCTCTTAGGATGGACGACAGTCAACCGCAATTCCTGGAGGTCGGGGCGGCTGCTCGCCGCCGTCGCATTGCCTATCGCCGGAGAGGAGGCGAAGGGCCTGCGCTCCTTTGGCTCTCGGGCTTTCTCTCCGACATGACGAGCACCAAGGCTGCCGCCGTGGCCGAGTGGGCGGCGGCCGAAGGCCTCGCCATGATGCGCTTCGACTATTCAGGCCATGGGCTGTCCGGCGGCGATTTGCTTGACGCCACCATCGGCGATTGGCTCGAAGAGTCGATTGCGGTGTGGGAGCTGATGGGCGAGGGACCCCGCATCGTCATCGGCTCGTCCATGGGCGGCTGGATTGCGCTCCTTGCTTTCGCGGCATCTCGCGCGCGTACGCCGAAGCAATGAGCTCGCAGGCTTGGTGCTGATCGCGCCAGCCTTCGACATGACCGAGATATTGATGTGGCGCGAGCTGCCGCAAGCATCGAAGGACGAGATCGCGCGGACCGGCGTGACCTACGTGCCCTCGGCCTATGCCGACCCTTATCCCATCACCAGACATCTGATCGAGGAGGGCCGCTCGCATCTGCTCGAAGGTCAGCCCTTCGATCCCGGCTGCCCGGTGCGCATCCTGCAAGGCATGCGCGATCCAGACGTACCGTGGCGGCATTCCCTGGCGCTGGTCGATCTGCTGGCCGGCGCCGATGTCGAGCTGACTCTGATCAAGGAGGGCGATCATCGCCTCTCGGCGCCTCAAGATCTGAAACGGCTCACCGCGACCATCGCGACCTTGGCTCGGCGTGCCGGATAGGTGACGCTTGCGTCACCATCGGACATCCAAGGGTCTTCTCCAGCGCCTCCCGAAGCCCTGCCAACGTATCGACCGGGAGGTATTGGCCACCGTTCTTTTCGGCAAGGCATTTGGCGTCGATAATGCCCTGATCCCCCATCCAGGCGTAGTTCTTCACCCTGAGGCCGATGACGTTGATGGTCAGCTGATTGGCTTCGGCATGAAGTTTCTCCGAGGTGTCGCAAGGCGAACCGCCGCAAGTCTCCTCGCCGTCGGTGAGAACCACGATGAGACCTGGCTTGTGGCGGAAGTCGAGCACATCGGCCGCTTGCGCGACCGCGTCGGTGAGCGGCGTTCTGCCGGCGGGCCTCAGGGCGTCGATCGCCGCCATGATGCGATCTGCGGCATTCGGCGTCGGCTTGAGATCGAGACGGATGCTGCATTGGTTCCAGGCGCCTGAGCCGTAGGTGATCAGTCCGACCCGGCGAAAGCGGGTCACGCTCGGCAGAATCTCCCGCATCGCCGTTCGCACCTTGTCGATGCGGGGAACGCTGCCGGCACTTTCGCTGCCGTAGCCCCAGCCGTCACCTGACATCGAGCCCGAGGCGTCGAACACGATCATGGCGTCTTCGGTGCAAGGTCCCTTCTCCGGTTCCTCGGCCGAAGCCCCGTTCATGCCGGCGATGACAAACGTCAGCGCGACGATTCGAGCAGAGATGGAAAAACGAGACATCCTCGCGTACCGCGGCCCCCAGACGAACTTCAACCTTGCATTCATCGCGCGGCGTCTGCGAGCGCTTTCAGACCTTGGCGATAATTCGGATAGGCGAGGCGCACCCCGAGCTCGGATTTGATCAGCGCGTTGGAGACGCGGCGGCTGTCACCATAGAAGCTGCGGGCCATGGGCGTGAGATCGGCCTCCTCGAACGGCACCTCCGGCGGCGGCTCGATCGCCAGCAGCTCAGCAGCATAGGTGACGACGTCCTCCGGCGGCGCCGGCTCATCGTCGGCGACATTGTAGATGGCGCCCGCCCGCGGCCGCGCGATCGAGGCTTCGAGCACGCTCGCGATGTCCTCGACATGGATGCGGTTGAACACCTGCCCTGGCTTGACGATGCGCCGCGCCGTTCCGGCGCGAAGCTTGTCGAGCGCGCTCCGCCCAGGTCCGTAGATGCCGGCGAGGCGAAACACCTGCGCAGGCCGGCCCATCTCCTCGCCAAGCGCGAGCCATGCGCTCTCGGCCACCACCCGCGCCCTTGTCCGCTCATTGTTGGGATGCGGCTGGGCGCTCTCGTCGACCACGGCGCCTGCGCTGTTGCCATAGACGCCGACGGTTGAGAGATAGCCGACCCAGTCGAGCGTCGGGAGACGAGCGATCCCGGCGCGATAGTGGCGCAGCACCGGATCGCCCTCAGGCCCGGGCGGAATCGAGTGGAGGAGGTGGGTGGCGCCAGCAAGAAGCTCGGTCATCTGAGCATTGCCCGCTTCGCCGGTAAACCGCACGACCTCATAACCCTCGTCGCGCAGCCTCTCGATATTTGCGAGATCGCGCGCCGTGCCGGCAATGCTCCAGCCCTTGGCGGCCAAGCGCTTCGCCAGTGTCTCCGCCGAATAACCAAGACCGAAGCAGAACAGGCGGCTCACGCACCGATCCTCGCCCATTCATCGGCCACGGCTGGGTCGGCTTCGGCCGGCGCCTCCGATTCGCGCACCGCCGCCGCCCAATCCGGCGCAAGGCGCGACAGCGCCCACACTGCCATGGCGCGTACCAGTGGCGAGGCATCGCTGAGACGCTCTTCCACTTGCGGCACAAGCGTCTCATCCCCGGAATTGCCCGCGGCGATCAGCACGTTGCGCAAGAAGCGGTCGCGCCCCGTGCGCTTGATCGGCGTGCCGCGAAAGCGCGCGCGGAACGCCGGGTCGTCGAGCTTGAGCAGTTCGGCAAGGGGAGGGTTGTCGCTCTCCGCTCGCACGCTCAGCTTCGCTTCGCGCGCCACGCTCGCGAATTTGTTCCAGGGGCAGACGGCAAGGCAGTCGTCGCAGCCGAAGATGCGGTTGCCCATCGCTTCGCGATACTCGGGCGCGATGTGCCCTTTGTGCTCGATGGTGAGGTAGGAGATGCAGGCTCGCGCATCGAGCTGGTAGGGCGCGACGAACGCATTGGTCGGGCAGACATCGAGGCAGCGGCGGCAGGCGCCGCAATGATCCTCTTCCGGCGCGTCCGGGTCGATCTCTGCGGTGGTGAAGATCGCGCCGAGGAACAGCCATGAGCCGAAATCGCGCGACACGAGATTGGTGTGCTTGCCCTGCCAGCCGAGACCGGCCTTCGCCGCGATCGGCTTCTCCATCACCGGCGCGGTATCGACGAAGACCTTCACCTCGCCTTGCGCCACGTCCTGCACGCGCGAAGCGAGCACTTTCAGCTTCGACTTGATGACGTCGTGATAGTCGGCGCCCTGCGCATAGACGGAGATGGTGCCGCGCGAGCGCTGGAGGAGGGCGGCAAGCGGGTCGCGCTCGGGCCCGTAGCTCATCCCAAGCATGATGATGCTTTTGACATCGGGCCAGATGGCGCGCGGCGATTTGCGGCGCTCGGAATTGGCGGCGAGCCACGCCATGTCGCCGTGACGGCCATCGGCGAGGAAGGTGTCGAGCGCGGCGCCTGCGCCGGGCGGCGGATCGGCGCCGGCGAAGCGCACCGCCTGAAAGCCCAAGGCATTGGCTTCCTGCGCGATGCGTTCCTTCAGCGAAAGCGCCATGACAATCTCCGACATGGGTCAGAAATCGAGATCGGCATACGTCCCCGACGGGATGAAGCCGGCGACCCGATCGGCGAGCAAGGGCCGGAACGAGGGTCTCGACTTGAGAAGCGCATACCAGCTCTTCACCGGCTCGTAGTCGTCCCAGGAAACCTCGCCGAGATAGTCGAGCGTCGAGAGGTGCGCGGCGGCGGCAAGGTCGGCGAAGCTCGGCGCCTCACCTGAGAGCCAGGGCCGCGTCTCGGCGAGATGGCTCATATAGGCGAGATGATAGCGCAGGTTCTCGTGCCCCGCCCTGATCGCCGCAATATTGGGCGAGCCGCTATTCGGGCCATGGCGGCGATAGACCTTCTCCTCGACGAGATAGGCTGTGACCTCATCGTGGAACTTGCGATGAAACCAGTCGACCAGCCTGCGCGCTTCGGCGCGTGGCAGGGTCTCGCCCGGAAACAGCCTGAAGCCGCGCGCCTCGCCGTCGCCCTTCGCGGTCTCGTCGAGATATTCGGAGATGGCGTAGGCGCCTGAGATCGGCCCATGCTCGTCGGTGATCAGCACCGGAAGCGAGCCGGCAGGATTGATCTCGAGGAAGCCCTGCCGCCATTCCCAGGGCCGCTCCTCGACGAGCGTCACTTCGACGCCGCACTCGGCGAGCGCAAGGCGAATCGAGCGGGAAAACGGGCAGAGCGGATAATGGAGGAGTGTCGCCATCGACCTGTTAGGCGGTCTCAAGCCGCGAAAAGAATCGCGCGGAATTGCGCCTCGGTATAGAACCTGCCAGCGCGCCGAACAAGCGGCCATCGAGGGGGCCGGGGGAATCAATGACGATAGAGCAAATCATCGTGCTTGCCGTGGTGCAGGGGATCACCGAATTCCTGCCCATTTCCTCCTCCGGACACCTCATCCTCGTTCCCGCCCTGACAGGCTGGCCTGACCAAGGCCAGTTCACCGACGTCATGGTGCATCTCGGCACGCTTCTCGCCATTCTCATCTATTTCTGGCGCGACGTGCTCGCCATCACCAAAGGCGCGTTTCTCCTGCTCAAGCGCGAGGTGACGCCGGAGGGCAAGCTCGCGATCTATATCGCGCTTGCCACCATTCCGGCTATCGCCTTCGGCCTCGTGCTCGAGAAGCTGAACATGCCCGACCTCGAGCGGAACGTCGCGGTCGTCGCCTGGAACACCATCCTTTACGCCATTCTCATGCTGATCGCCGATATGTTCAGGCCGCAGGACCAAGAGCATGTCCGACATGACGCTCGGCGCGGCCTTGTTCATCGGCGTGGCTCAAGCGCTTGCGCTCATTCCGGGAACGAGCCGCTCGGGCGTCACCATAACGGCCGGACGCTTCCTCGGTTTCAACCGGCCTGACTGTGCGCGCTTCTCCTTCCTTCTCGGCATTCCAGCGATCGGCGCCGCTGGCGCGCTGAAGCTGATCGAGGCGCTCGGCAGCGGCGAAAAGATCGGCATGGATACGCTCGCCTGCGCCGGGCTCACCTTCCTCGCCGGTCTCGCCGCAATCGCCTTCCTCATGGCGATGCTTCGGCGCGTGAGCCTGTTGCCCTTCGTGCTTTACCGCATGGCGCTCGGCGGGTTCCTGCTCGTGCTGCTCTACGGTTGAGCTGGACTCAAGGCTGGTAATCCGAGAACTGGCCCTTGGGGCGATACTGCTCGAGATAGTCCGGCACCACCGCCTCGATCGCGACGGGATCGACGATGCCGAGCCCTTCGAGCGTGCGGCGATCGCGCTTGGCGGCTTCGCTCACCACATTGTCCTTCTCCAGAAGCCGCACCTGGTCGAGGGTGAGCGGCGGGTTCGGCAGGAGCTGGAGCATCGCGCCTTGCAGCTTGGCGAGCGGGAAGGGGAGCGTCACCAGCATTCGCTTGCGCATGGTGTAGGTGAGCACGCGCTCCATCACCTCTTTCATCGAGAGGATCTCCGGTCCGCCCAATTCGTACATGGCGCCCGCTTGCGCTTTGCCGGTCAGCGCCGCGATCACCGCCTTGGCCACGTCGCCCACGAACACCGGCTGAAACCGCGTCTTGCCGCCGCCGATCAGGGGCAGTGCCGGAGATAGGCGCGCAAGTGCGGCGAAACGGTTGAAGAATTCGTCCTCGGGGCCGAACACCACCGACGGCCGCAAGATCACGGCGTCAGGAAAGACGTCCTTCACCGCTGCCTCGCCGGCCGCCTTGGTGCGGGCGTAGACCGAAGGCGAGTTGGCGTCGGCGCCGATCGCCGACATATGGACGAACGCCTTCGCCCCGGCCGCGCGCGCCGCCTCGGCCACATGCCGGGCGCCTTCGTCCTGCACGGCGTTGAAGGTCTGCTTGCCGCTTGGGCTAAGAATGCCGACGAGATTGATCACCGCATCGGCGCCGTTCGCCGCAGCGAGCAGCGAGTCCGGGTAGCGCACATTGGCCTGGACCGGGATGATCTGGCCGACGCCGCCGAGCGGCTGGAGGAAGCCTGCAAGCTCCGGCCTGCGCACGGCGATGCGCATGCGCGCTCCGGTCTTGGCCAGCGCCCGCACCACATGGCGCCCGATGAAGCCAGAGCCGCCATAGATGGCGATGAGGGTCGTGCTGCTTAAGGAAATGCCCACGGTTCGTCCTGCATGATGCCCCGCTATGACAGGTGCATGACCCGATGCGAGGGAGAGCAGCAATACACGACCGCGTCGAACTCTGGGAAGGCCTAGCTAAGGTAGGCACGAAGGGAAGGAGGCGCCCGAGGTCCATGCCTCGGCGCGATTGACTTTGCCTTGGCCCAATCGTACCTCAAAGGACCTCAAGCCCAGGTGGCGGAACTGGTAGACGCGCTAGCTTCAGGTGCTAGTGCCCGAAAGGGCGTGGAAGTTCGAGTCTTCTCCTGGGCACCACATCACGAATCGGGATCGGCGCATCAGCGCCGCCTCAAGCGAAAATCCCATGAGCCCCGCCGATGACGGTCGAGCTGCATAGAGACGACCTGCCGCCGGGGAGCCACTTCGGCCACGCCGTCGCCATCGACACCGAGACGCTCGGGCTCAATCCTTATCGCGACCGGCTTTGCCTCGTGCAGCTCTCACGCGGCGACGGCAATGCCGAGCTGGTTCAGCTCCGCCGGCATTACGAGGCGCCAGAGCTGAAGCGGCTCCTCGCCGATGAGAGCGTGCTCAAGATCTTCCATTTCGCCCGCTTCGACATGGCCGTGCTCAAGCACAGCTTCGGCGTGATGCCGCGGCCGGTCTACTGCACCAAGATCGCCTCGCGCCTCGCCCGCACCTTCACCGACCGGCACGGCCTCAAGGACCTTGCCAAGGAGCTGCTCGGCCTCGATCTCTCCAAGCAGCAGCAATCCTCGGATTGGGGGGCCGACCAACTCACCCAGGAACAGATCAATTATGCGGCGAGCGACGTGTTGCATCTGCACGCGCTAAGAGAGAAACTTGAAGCCATGCTTGTGCGCGAGGGCCGAGAGGGCTTGGCGCGCGCCTGTTTCGCCTTCCTCCCGACCAGGGTCGAGCTCGATCTGCAAGGCTGGTCCGAGATCGACCCCTTTGCCCATTAGGGGCCGGAAAAGGGCGGTAATGGCGCCTCCCGCCAGGCCTAGCGGTCGCAATGTCATCAAAGTCTTGCGGCTAACTTAGAATTGGGGCGGGCCGTACCGGCTCGGAGGAACATTTCCGTGACGTTCGAAGCGCAACTGGTTCCGGGCAGCGACCGGTATCGCGTGCGCTCTGCCGAGGAGCACGAGCGAGCCTTCTCGCGCGCCGAGCGGCACAGCCGCAACGTCGCCATCCTGCGCAAAGTGCTCCCCGTCGTGGCCGTGGTCGTGCTCGCTACCTATTTCATCTCGACGCGGTTGAGCGTCACCGTCGGCGGCGTGACCGCGAGCGTCAGCGGCGTAGAGGTCAGTGACGGCAATCTGCGCATGACGAACCCCACGCTGAAGGGAGTCGACAAGAAGAACGGCGCCTATGTGGTGAGCGCCGACTACGCCGATCAGGACATGAAGAACCCCAAGCTGATCAAGCTGCATGCCATCAAGGCCGAGCTCACCACCGACCAGAAGGGCTGGTCGCGCATGCAGGCGGTGCGCGGGCTGTTCAACAGCGAATCCGAGCGGCTCATCATGCAGGACGATATCCGCGTCTCGACGAGCTCCGGCGTCACCGGCAAGCTCACCCACGCGAGCCTCGAAATGAGGAGACAGACCTTGCGCTCGCATCAGCCTGTCGCCTTCGACCTGCCGAGCGGCACCGTGCGCGCCAACGCGCTTACGCTCAACTCCGCCGACAAGACGCTCCTGTTCCGCGGTAAGGTGCGCGTGCGCATCATCAGGGTCGACAACAAGCAGACGGCCGCCGGTCAAGCGCCGCGTCCGCCACAGATCAAGGCACCTGACGCTCCGGCGCGCATACCGCCGGAAGCGGCGGTGCCAGTTGCTACGGAAGCGGCACCACAATGAGCATGACCTCAAGAGGGAATTTGCGCGCGGTTCTCCTCGCCGCCGTGGCAATCGCGCTTTGTGGGCTTGGCCAGGCGCCGGTAGAGGCGCAGACCATGAGCAACACGTTCGGCGGCTTTTCGAAGAACTCAGACCAGCCGATCGACATCGAGTCGGACGTGCTCGTGGTGCACGACGCTCAGAAATACGCGACCTTCAAGGGCAACGTGAAGGCGGTGCAAGGCTCGACCACGCTCCGCGCCACGGAGCTCGACGTGCACTACGTGGGGGGCGGGGGCGACAGCCTCACCAAGGGTCCCGACACGACCGGAGCCACCCCTGCCGCCGACACCAAGAGCGAAGGCGCAGGCGGCGGCATCGGCGGCCAGAAGGGCACCCAGATCAGCAAGATCGAGGCAAGGGGCGAGGTCGTCATCACCAGCGACCAGGATCAGACCACCACGAGCGATTGGGCCCTTTACGATGTGCCCGCCCAGATGGTGACCGTGGGCGGCAATGTGGTGTTAATGCAGGGCAAGAATGTGCTAAAGGGTGACCGGCTCGTCATCGATTTGAAGACTGGTGAAAGCAGGTTCGAGAACAAGGGCAATACCGAGGCCGGAGGCCGTATCCGCGCCCTGTTCATGCCGGAGGACGCCAAGCCTGGCGATGATAGCTCCAAGGATGGCAAATCCGGCGGTAAGAAGTCTGCCGACAAGTCCGGCGAAAAAGCCCCTGGCAAGGGTGAGGCTGTTGCTCCGCAGCCGGCGGAGGCTGCTCCCCCTGCGGAAGGCATGCCTATGCCGCTCCTGCCGGGCGCACGGCAATAGGGCCGAGGCGGCCCTTTATCGAGCGTGAGCCAGCCGGTCCCTCAACCGAGGAGAGAAAGGGTAGTGGGCAAATTGCTATCGTTCCCAGGCCGCAAGTCGGCTGCCGAGCGCGGGGTTGCCCAGCCCGAAGAGCCTGGCTACGAGCAGGAGGCCGAGCCGAACCCATATGCCGGGTGGCTGACCGTCCATTCCGTGGTCAAGGCCTTCAAGAAGCGCGTCGTGGTCCGCGGCGTGAGCCTCGAACTCGCCCGCGGCGAGGCCGTCGGCCTGCTCGGTCCGAACGGCGCCGGCAAGACCACCGTGTTCTACATGATCACCGGCCTGATCCCGGCCGACGAGGGTGCGATCCGCATCGACGGGCGCGACGTGACCAAGCTGCCGATGTATCGCCGCGCGCGGCTCGGCATCGGCTACCTGCCGCAGGAAGCCTCGATCTTTCGCGGTCTCACCGTTGAAGAGAATATCCTCGCCGTGCTCGAGACGGTCGAGCCCGACAAGGCCGAGCGCCAGGTACAGCTCGATGCGCTGCTCGAGGAGTTCCGCATCACGCGGCTCAGATCCTCCCCCGCCATTCGTCTGTCCGGCGGTGAGCGGCGTCGCGTTGAAATTGCCCGCGCGCTGGCGAGCCGTCCCTCCTTCATGCTGCTCGACGAGCCCTTCGCCGGCATCGATCCGATCGCCGTCGGCGACATTCGCGCCCTCGTGCGCCATCTCACCCAACGCGGCATCGGCGTCCTCATCACCGACCACAACGTGCGCGAGACACTCGACCTCGTCGGCCGCGCCTATATCATCCATGACGGCATGGTGCTGACCCACGGCTCCGCCACGGAAATCATCAACAACGAGGACGTGCGGCGCGTCTATCTCGGCGATCAGTTCAGGATTTAGGGCGGGCTTCCGACTGCCCGACCGGAGTGAGTATGGCCTTCACCACAAAGCTTGAGCTTAGGCAAAGCCACAGCCTGGTGATGACGCCGCAGCTGCAGCAGGCGATCAAGCTGCTGCAACTCTCAAATATGGAGCTCGCAGCCTTCGTCGAGACCGAGCTTGAGCGGAACCCTCTGCTCGAGCGCGAGGAGGCAGACGAGACCGGCAGTCCGCTCGCGGCCGATACGCCGGAAGCTGCCGCCAACCTCTTCGAGGCCGCCGCCAAGGAAGAGATGAATGGCCATGCCGTTGACGGCGCCGAGGTAAGCGACGCCGACGCTTCCGGCAGCGACGAGGGCGAATGGCTCGACCTTCAGGCCGACGACAGTGGCGGGCGAGGAGACGATCTCGATACCGAGCCTCAGGACGCGCTTCCCGACGGCGAAGGCTACGGCGCCGGCACGCTGAAGGACACGAACTGGGCCAACCTCAGCCAGGGTCCGCGCATCGACGGTGATGAGGCGCCCAATCTCGAAGCCTATGTCGCGGAAGAGCGGACGCTGAAGGACCATCTGTCCGACCAGCTCGCGCTTGCCTTCACCGACCCGGCGATGCGGCTGATCGGCCATCATCTCATCGACATGACCGATGAGGCCGGTTACCTCCAGGGCGATCTCGAAGCACTCGGCGAGCTTCTCGGCGCGCCCCTCGACCTCATCGAGGAGACCTTGAAGGTGATGCAGGGCTTTGAGCCTTGCGGCGTCTTCGCCCGCGATCTTCGCGAATGTCTCACGCTGCAACTGAAAGAGCGCGACCGCTGCGACCCCGCCATGGCGGGGCTGATCGAGAATCTCGATTTGCTCGCTTCCCATGACCTCGTCGCGCTGAAGCGCGCTTGCCGCGCGTCCGATGAAGATCTCTGCGACATGATCCAGGAGGTGAAGCGGCTCAACCCGAAACCCGGGCTCAAATACGGCTCAAGCCCCTCGCAGCCGATCGTTCCCGACGTGCTCGTCCGCCCGCTTCCCGACGGCAGCTGGCATGTCGAGCTGAACAGCGACACGCTGCCGCGCGTGCTCGTGAACCAGACCTATTATGCCTGCGTCTGCAAGTCGGCGATCAGCAAGCATGACAAGAGCTATCTGGTCGACTGCCTGCAAACCGCCAACTGGCTGGTGAAGAGTCTCGACCAGCGCGCCCGCACCATCCTCAAGGTCGCGCAGGAGATCGTGCGCCAGCAGGACGCGTTTCTGACCTATGGCGTGCGGCATCTTAGGCCGCTCAACCTGAAGACCGTGGCCGATGCCATCTCGATGCATGAATCGACGGTGAGCCGGGTCACCGCCAACAAATACATGGCGACCAATCGCGGCCTGTTCGAGCTGAAATATTTCTTCACCTCGGCGATTGCCGCCTCCGGCGACGGCGACGCACATTCCTCCGAGTCGGTGCGTCACCGCATAAAGGAAATGATCAATTCAGAGCCCGCGAGCGACGTGCTCTCCGACGACAAGATCGTCGAGCGCTTGAAGCAGGATGGCGTCGACATCGCGCGGCGCACGGTTGCGAAATATCGCGAGGCCTTACGGATTCCCTCCTCGGTGCAGCGCCGCAGGCAAAAGCGAATCGCTGCCGGCGCCACGCCCTGATGCGGCCAACAAAAGCCTGATTTCACAACGAGAATAGCGTCTTGCCGGGCGGGATTTGACACCTCCGGGGAGAGTGACTAGCTTCCGGATTGCGGGGTGGGAGGCCAAGCCAATCATAGCCAGGCCAAATGCCGTGTTCGGTGTCCGCCCCACATGCGGCGTCGTCATGCGTCCCGGGGGACAGGGAAAGTTGGTCTGTCGGTAGTTCCGCGGGCGATGACGATACAGGTCACCGGAAAGAATCTGGACGTTGGTGAGGCGCTACGCGGATATGTCCAGGAGCGCATTTCGCAAACCGTCGAGAAATATATCGGACGAGTTCCGTCCGGGCATGTGCGCGTGGAGAAAGAGCACGGCGAGTTTCGTACCAACTGCACGATCCATTTGTGGCAGGGCATGAGTTTTGAGGCCCATGGCGTGGCTGCCGATGCCTATCAGAGCGCTGACCTGGCCTGCGAGCGGCTGGAGAAGCGGGTTCGGCGCTACAAAAGAAGGGTCAAGCGGCATGGGGGGCACTCGGCCCGCAAGGAGACCCCCGCAGCGTCCTACGTGCTGCAGGCGCGGCAGGAAGGACAGGAGGAGAGCGATGAGGACAACCCGATCATCATTGCCGAAGCCGAGACTGTGGTCCACGAAATGGCGGTCAGCGACGCCGTGATGCAAATGGATCTTTCCGACCAGCAATTCGTTCTGTTTCGCAATGCGTCGAGCGGTGAGATCAACGTGGTCTACCGCCGCGACGACGGCAATATCGGTTGGATCGATCCTGCGGTCAGACAGAAAACGCGGGCACGGCGCTAGCGGCTCGTTCCGCTACGGCGCTCATTCATCAGGCGGGTTGGCACATGCATTTAGCTGATCTCATCGGCCCGGAAGCAGTCATTGCTTCCCTCAAGGTCAAGACCAAGAAGCAGCTTCTCCAGGAGCTGTCGGCGCGCGCGGCGCGGCTCACCGGGCTTGAGGAGCGCTATATCTTCGACACCCTGCTCCAGCGTGAGCGGCTTGGCTCTACCGGCCTCGGCCAGGGCATCGCCATTCCGCATGGCAAGTTCGCCGGGCTGAAGCGCATCACTGGAATCTGCGCGCGCCTTGCCGAGCCCGTCGACTTCGAGGCGGTGGACGGGCAGCCCGTCGACATCGTGTTTCTGCTGCTCGCCCCGGAAGGCGCCGGCGCCGATCATCTCAAGGCGCTTGCCCGCATCTCGCGGCTGTTGCGCGAGACCCATGCCGTGGACAAGCTCAGGGCCTCGCGCGATGCCGCGGCGATCTACGCGGTTCTGACCGAGGGCGCCACGTCCCACGCCGCCTGAGCGGCGTCTTGCGCCTCAAATCGAAATAGGTTGAAGGAGCGTCAGTGCACGCTCAAGGGAACGAGATCATTCTCGATCGCGTTGGCGATGGCCGCATTGCGGCTGTCGGTGAGCGCAAGCGGCGTGCCGTCGGCGCCGAGCACCGCATAAAGATCGATGCCTTCGAGCTTGTCGCGCAAGGCCGGGAACAGCTTCTGTGCGACATCGAGATTGAGCTGCTTGATATAGGCCACCTCGCCGTCGCCAAGCTGCTTCAACTCGTTCCGGCTCATGGGGCCGGGAGCCTCGCTGTCAAACTTGATGTCTTCGTTCATTCTTCACTCACTCCGCATCGTAGACTATGGCTTGGCCCAGTTTGGCCGCCTCGCCATCGGCGATCCGCACCGTCCTGACCGTCGCGTCCTTGAGGGACCGCTCGAGTTCGATGGCGAGCAGCCCATCGTGCAGCTCAGCTCTTCGCACCTCGACCCCATCGGCGAGGCCGAAGCTCCGCTTGAAGCGCCGCGCCGCGATACCCCGGTAGAGATAATCGCGCGCACCGTCTTCCGTCTGCTTGCCGCGTACGATCAGCTGGCCGCCCTCGACGGTGACGGCAAGCTCATCAACGCTGAAGCCCGCGACGGCGAGCGTGATACGAAGCATGCTTCGCGTGCCGTCGCCCTCCGGCAGGAGCTCGACATTGAACGGAGGGTAGCCGGCCTCCGGCGCTCTGACGAAACGGGGTAAACCACTCTCCGGCCCGCTACCGAGCCAGATCTCCCCCTGGAGGAGCGTCATGCGCGACATTCTGCCAAGCCCTTCCACATAAGCGGCTGCGACATGTCGTAGCGTCGTTAAGGGCCCTTCTCGGCGCCCTTCGAACGTAAACGGCCAAGCCCGTCGCGGCGCTTTCAGCCATTTAACTGCTCGCATATGGGGAAATTGGCGGGCGGATTCAAGAATTGCGGGGAGGAGTGCCCGGTCACGAATAGGCGATTGCCTAGTGCGAAGGGCCAAGGCCGCGATCGCCGGTTAATCCTTGACCTCGATCGGCAGCTTCGGATGTTGTGGGGTCATGCAGTGGTATGTCAATTCGAGAACTGGCGACGACGCCAATGACGGAAGCGGGCCAAAGACCGCCTTCAAGACGGTTCAGCACGTGATCCATGCGGCGAAGGCCGGAGACACCGTGCTCATCGCCCCTGGCGCCTACGACCAGAGCCTGCCGAAGCAGATCTCGGCGTTGCGCGCCGCCAACGTCGTGGTTTCGGTGCTAGGCGGCCACTAAAGCGACCCCTCTCCTGCTCTTGGCCGGTTCAGCCCTCATGAGGGCCGAAGCAGCGCCAATGGGCGGCTTGGGAGATCTGTCGCCGATCACCAAGGGCGCTTCGCCCGTCGAAACGGTCGGTTGTTGGTGCGGCCCCTATCGCTGCGCCTGCCGCCGGTATTATGGGCCGCGCTACGGCTATTACGGCTGGCGCCGTCCCTATCGCTGGCGCTACTAGCCGGCACGCAATCGCGGTGTGGAACGACCGGCGGACGCTGGTCGCTCCACGACCGTGATCGCGAACCTACCCAGCGTTATGCTTTTTGGAATCTGGTGGAGCCAGGCGGGATCGAACCGCCGACCTCGTGAATGCCATTCACGCGCTCTCCCAACTGAGCTATGGCCCCGATCAGAACTCGAAAATCTAACCGCCGGAAGCCAGCAATCGGGTGGCCGGCTCCGGGGCACTTGAATTAGGTCGGTCTCGATCGGCGTTCAAGAGAAATGCGAACCACGCCGTGGAAACCGGAACCCTGGTTTCCGGCTTCCCCCGCAGGCCTAGCCTTCCTCGCCCGCCCCCGGGCCGCTGACGATACCGGAGACATCGGCCTCCTCGTCGCCCTCAGGTTCCTCCAGGAAGGTGTCGTCGTCGCCGGCGGCTGGGATCTCCGCCTCGTCCTCGCCGAGATCGACGATCTCCTCGTCCTCGACGACCACGTCCTCGCCGGGCTCCTCGACTTCTTCGAGGCTGATGGTCTCGGGTTCGAGCACCGCGGTCTCGACCTCCGGCTCGACTTTTTCCCTCACCTCCGGCACCGGCGCTCGCTCTCCGCGCCGCGACGTCGGCTGCGTCACCTGATAGACGGCCTGGCAGGAGGGGCAGACGATCGGCGTCCGGCCCAAGTCGTAAAACCGCGCGCCGCAGCTTTGGCAAACGCGCTTGCTCCCTCTCGCGGGTTTCGACATTGACGTCCTCGATGCTTGATGTGCTTCGCCCCCCATTGCCACGCTTGTCTGGTGCTGTCAAAAGCTATCGAAAGCGCCCAAAGGCTCAAAATCCAAGGTCCATGTCGCAGCCTCTCACCGCCGTTCCCACGCGGGCCCTTGCCGGCACGATCAGGGTTCCCGGCGACAAGTCGATCTCCCATCGCGCCCTCATTCTGGGCGCGCTCGCCACTGGCCGCACCCGCATTTCCGGCCTACTCGAGGCGGAGGACGTTATGGCGACCGCGAAAGCGCTCGAGGCTCTCGGCGCAAGCGTCCGCCACCTCAACGGCTCGGTCGAGGTGACGGGGCAGGGCGTCGGCGGTCTGCAAGCGCCCTCCGAGGATCTCGATTTCGGCAATTCCGGCACCGGCTCCAGGCTGATGCTCGGCGTCATTGCTGGCCACGACATGGAGGCGCGCTTCACCGGCGATGCCTCGCTTTGCCGCCGTCCCATGGCCCGCGTGCTGAAGCCGCTACAGCGCATGGGCCTCTCCACCGGCGAGGAAGAGCGCACGACCTTCCCGCTCACCGTCAGGGGCACGCCAGACCTCGTCCCCATCGTCTACACGTTACCCGTCGCGTCGGCGCAGGTGAAATCCGCCGTGCTGCTTGCGGGGCTGCATGCGCCCGGACGCACCACCGTGGTCGAGCCTCTTCCCACGCGCGACCATACCGAGCGCATGCTCACGCATTTCGGCGCCGAGATCTCGGTGAAGGACGAGGAGGATGGACGCCGCGCCGTGACCGTCCGCGGCGATGCCGAGCTCGTCGGCGTTCCCGTCACCGTTCCCGGCGACCCGAGCTCGGCCGCGTTCGCCATCGCCGCCAGGCCTGATCTGCGAGGGCTCCGACATCGTGCTCGAAGGCGTGCTGATGAACCCGACGCGCGCAGGCTTCATCGAGACGGTCCGCGACATGGGCGGAGACGTCGAGCTGCTCGACCTTCGCCTTGAAGGTGGCGAGCCCGCGGCCGATCTCCGCGTGCGTGCGGGCGCTCTGCGCGGCGTCGACGTGCCGCCGGAGCGTGCGCCGAGCATGATCGATGAATATCCGGTGCTCGCCGTGCTTGCCGCCTTCGCTCAAGGCGAGACGCGCATGCGCGGACTTGCCGAGCTTCGTGTCAAGGAGAGCGACCGTCTCGCCGCCACTGCCGCCGGCCTCGCGGCCTGCGGCGTCGAGACGGCCATCGACGGTGACGATCTCATCGTCATGGGCAAGGGCACCGTACCCGGCGGTGGCGTTGTCGAGACTCACATGGACCACCGCATTGCCATGGCGTTTCTCACGCTCGGACTTGGCGCCGAGCAGCCGGTGACTGTCGACGACATCGGCATGATCGCGACGAGCTTCCCGGCCTTCGTGCCGCTGATGACGAAGCTCGGTGGTCAGTTCCGATGATCATCGCCATCGACGGGCCGGCGGCCTCAGGCAAAGGCACCATCGGCAAGCGCGTCGCCGCGCATTACGGCCTCGCCTATCTCGACACCGGCACGCTCTATCGCGCGGTGGCGCGCGACACCTTGGCGCGCAGCGAAGATCCGGCCGACGCCGTCGAGGCGCTCAAAAGTGCCAAGGCGCTTGACCCATCCACGCTCGGCGACCCAGGCCTCCGAAGACCTGGCCTCGCCGAAGCGGCTTCGCTCGTGGCCAAGCATCCGGAGGTGCGGGAAGAGCTGCTCGCCTATCAACGGAGTTTCGCCCGCGCCAAGTCAGGGGCGGTGCTCGACGGAAGGGACATTGGCACTGTGATCTGCCCCGATGCCGACGTGAAACTATTTGTGACAGCGACCCCTGAGGAGCGCGCCAGGCGCCGTTATCTTGAGCTGAAGCAGGCCGGAGTTGCCATAAAAGAGGCGGATGTGCTCGCCGATATCAGGCGTCGCGATGAACGGGACAAAAACCGTGAAGCGGCGCCCTTGCGCAAGGCGCCCGACGCGTACTTGCTCGACACCACGAATTTGGCTATAGACGCCGCATTCAAGGCTGCCATCGATCTGATCGACGCTGCGATGGGCCGTGCAGGGTACGCCGAGTGAGGCAGCGCCCCTTTCGCATTGGCACCACCATTTCCGAAGTTTTCCGCGAAATTCTGGCGGTAGACCTCATGCGGCGCGTCAGCCGTGGACATGCCTGATCCCGCGCTTTCGCCAGCAATCCGAGCCGGCAGCAAGACGGGCATTCCGATTGGAAGGGACTAAACAGTTTTGATGAACCAACCGCAGGCTAGCGTAAGCCATCCGAGCCACGACGAGTTCGCGGCACTGCTCGAAGAGTCGTTGACCGCCACGGCCCTCCAGGAAGGCAACGTCGTCAAGGGCACCATCGTCGCAATCGAAAAGGACGTCGCGGTCATCGACGTCGGTCTGAAGACCGAAGGCCGCATCCCCCTGAAAGAATTCGGCGTCACCGGACGTACGTCCGATCTCGCCGTCGGCGACGAGGTCGATGTCTATCTCGAGCGCGTCGAGAACGCCATGGGCGAGGCCGTGCTGTCGCGTGAGAAGGCGCGGCGCGAAGAGAGCTGGACGCGGCTCGAGGAGAAGTACAAAGCCGGCGAGCGCGTCGAGGGCGTGATCTTCAACCGCGTCAAGGGCGGCTTCACCGTCGATCTCGACGGCGCCGTGGCCTTCCTGCCCGGCAGCCAAGTCGACATCCGTCCGATCCGCGACGTCGGACCGCTGATGAACCAGCCGCAGCCCTTCCAGATTCTGAAAATGGATCGCCGCCGCGGCAACATCGTCGTGTCGCGCCGCTCAGTGCTGGAAGAGACGCGCGCCGAGAAGCGCAGCGAGATCGTGGCACGGCTCGAAGAGGGTCAGGTCATCGAGGGCGTGGTCAAGAACATCACCGACTACGGCGCCTTCATCGATCTCGGCGGCATCGACGGATTGCTGCACGTCACCGACATGGCATGGAGACGCGTCGCCCATCCGAGCGAGGTCGTGACCGTCGGCGACAGCGTCAAGGTGCAGATCATCCGCATCAATCCCGAAACGCAGCGCATCAGCCTCGGCATCAAGCAGCTCGAAGCCGATCCCTGGGAGGGCATCGCCACCAAATATCCGGTCGGCGCGCGCCTCAAGGGCACCGTCACCAACATCACCGACTATGGCGCCTTCGTCGAGCTCGAGCCCGGCGTGGAAGGCCTGATCCACGTGTCGGAGATGAGCTGGACAAAAAAGAACATCCATCCCGGCAAGATCATTTCGACGAGCCAGGAGGTCGAGGTGCAGGTGCTCGAGGTCGATCCCGAGAAGCGCCGCATTTCGCTCGGGCTCAAGCAGACCCAGGAGAATCCCTGGGTCGCCTTCGCCGCCAATCACCCGCCCGGCACCAACATCGAGGGCCCGATCCGCAACATCACCGAATTCGGTCTGTTCATCGGCCTCGACGGCGGCATCGACGGCATGGTGCATCTTTCGGATCTCGACTGGTCCAAGTCTGGGGAGGACGCCCTCAAGGATTACAACAAGGGCGATACCGTCAAAGCCGTAGTGCTCGAAGCCGATTCCGAGAAGGAGCGCATCAGCCTTGGCGTCAAGCAGCTCACGCCCGATCCGTTCGCCGCTGGCGCTCCGAGCGCCAAGCTCAAGAAGGGCATGCGGGTGACCTGCGAAGTCGTCGCGGTCAAGGACAGCGGGCTCGAGGTCAAGCTTGTCGACCACGACCTGACGAGCTTCATCCGCCGTTCCGACCTCTCTCGCGACCGGTCCGAGCAGCGGCCTGATCGCTTCGGCGTCGGCGAGAAGTTCGACGCCGTGGTGACCCAGGTCGATGCCAAGGCCCGCAAGGTATCGGTGTCGATCAAGGCGCTGGAAATCGCCGAGGAGAAAGAGGCCGTCGCCCAATATGGCTCGACGGATTCAGGTGCCTCGCTTGGCGACATCCTTGGTGCTGCTTTGAGCAGGGCGAAGGAAGAGGACGGCGAGGAGACCGCCGAGAAGCCGAAGCGCAAGAGCCGGGCGAAGAGCGAAGCCAAGACCGAAGAGTCGGACGAGGCCGAGGACTAGCCGCAAGCGCTTGACCCCGCGTGCCTCCGCACGCGGTTCCGGGCTGCCGACCGTCTAAAGAGGCCAGACCGTGATCGAAGCCGAGACCGTGATCGAGCGCCGCCGTCTCAGGCGGCGGCTCACCCTGTGGCGGCTGCTTGCCGTGGTCCTCGCCGTATTCTTCATCGCGCTTCTCGCCACCGGCAATCAGCGCTTCGCCGGCTCGGGCAGCTTCCTGCCGCATATCGCCCGGGTGTCGGTCAGCGGCCTCATCACCGACGACCAGAAAATGCTCGAGCTCCTCGACAAGGTCGGCAAGTCGAGCCAGGTGCGGGCGGTGATCCTCGACGTCAACAGCCCCGGCGGCACCACCACCGGCGGCGAAGCCATGTATGACGCGATCCGGCGGCTTGCCGAGAAAAAGCCGGTGGTCGCGGTCTGTGGCACTCTTGCCACTTCCGCCGCCTATATCGTTGCGCTCGCCACCGACCGCATCTTCGTCTACGGCAACACCATCACCGGCTCGGTCGGCGTCATCTTCCAATGGGCCGACGTCTCTGAGCTGATGCGTACCCTCGGCGTCAAGGTCGAGGAGATCAGGAGCGGACCGTTGAAGGCGGTGCCGAACCCGTTCCAACCGGCCGACGAGAAGGCGCGCGCGCTTGGCGAGGAGATGGTGCAGGAAGCCAAGGTGTGGTTCGTAGATCTCGTGGCCAAAAGGCGCAAAATCGAGCCTTCGTCAGTGCCCGGCTTGACCGACGGGCGGGTCTATTCCGGGCGTCAGGCGGTTGAGCTCAAGCTCGTCGACGAGATCGGCGACGAGAAGGACGCGAAGAGGTGGCTACAGAAGGAGCGCGCCGTGGCGCCCGGGCTTTCCGTGGTCGAATGGAAGCCGAAGACCGAAAGCGGCGGCGTTTTGAGCTGGCTGTTCGGCTCGATCGCCTCAGGACTTGGCATCTCGGCTGCCAACTTCGCATCCCTATTCGGTCAAGTTTCGGAAGGACTTAGGCTTGACGGTCTAGTTTCGCTTTGGCACCCTGCCAGTAGCTAGCGGGGGCTTAGCCGGTGATCCGGCGATTGGGGCGATCATGATCAAGTCGGAATTGATTCAGCGCGTGGCTGCGGCCAATCCGCACCTGTTCCAGCGCGACGTCGAGCGCATCATCAACATCGTGCTCGATGAGATCACTGGCGCGCTTGCGCGAGGTGACCGGGTGGAGCTGCGCGGCTTCGGTGCCTTCACGGTGAAGCATCGGGCGGCCCGGCAGGGGCGCAATCCGCGCACCGGCGACACGGTGTTCGTCGAGGACAAGTTCGTGCCCTTCTTCAAGACCGGCAAGGAACTCCGCGAGCGCCTGAACCGCGAGGATGGGGCTGCGTAAGGCCCGATCCTGATGGAGCGGCCGTGATGCGTAAACTCGTCGCTGCCCTCATTATCGTGCCGCTGGGCGTCTTGCTCGTGGCGCTTTCCGTGGTCAACCGCAAGCCGGTGACCCTCGGCCTCAATCCCTTCGACGCCAGTTCAGGCTTTGCTATCGAAGCCCCGTTCTTTCTGTTCCTGCTCGGCGCCTTTGCCCTTGGACTGCTGATTGGCGGGCTCGCGACCTGGCTCAGCCAGGGGAAATGGCGGAAGACTGCGAGGGTCGAGGCGCGCGAGGCCTCGACCTGGCGCCGCCAGGCCGACCGGCTGGAGAAGGAGCTGGAGGGCCGCGAGGCCCGGCCTAGCCGCGTGCGTCTCGCCGCCGACTGACCAGGCCTCCAAAGGCCCGGTATCAGGCAAATGCTGCACTGCGATGGACTTGGGCCCGCAGATTGCATAGGGTGACGCCCGCTTGGGGCTGTCTTGAAGCCCGGCACCCCTCCGCCCGAGAAAGCATTTGAGATGCCGGTGAAGGTGAAAATTTGCGGCGTTCGCACGCGAGAGATCGTGGACACGGCGGTCGATGCCGGCGCCGACTATGTCGGCCTCGTGTTCTTTCCGCGGAGCCCGCGCCATCTCGAGCTGGAGGCGGCGCAGCCGCTCGCCCAGGCAGCGCTCGGCCGCATCGAGACGGTTGCGGTCACCGTCGATCCAGACGACGCGTTTATCGACCGGCTCGTCACCACGGTTCAGCCCACTCTGCTCCAGCTTCACGGCAGCGAGACGCCGGACAGGGTCGCCTCGATCAGGGCCCGCTTCGGCCTACCCATCATCAAGGCCATTGGCGTCGCGTCCGCCGATGATGCGGCGAAGGCTGCCGAGTATCGCGGCATTGCCGATCTGATCTTGTTCGACGCCAAGGCGCCGGAAGGCTCGGACCTCCCCGGCGGGCAAGGCCGGAGTTTCGATTGGAGTGTCTTGAGCCGCCTCTCCGCCGAGCGCCCCTTCGCGCTCTCGGGCGGCCTCGATCCGGACAATGTGTGGGAGGCGCTCGCCATCACCGGCGCCTCGATGGTCGATGTGTCGTCTGGCGTCGAGCTCGCCAACGAGAAGGACGAGTATCTGGTGCGCCGCTTCATCCAGTCGGCGAAAGCGCCGCGCCCGGAACCTAAGGCGAGAGCCTCATGACCGCACCCCTCACGCCGCCACCGCTCAACTCCTATCGCACCGGGCCTGACGAGCGCGGCCATTTCGGTCTCTATGGCGGCCGCTACGTCGCCGAGACGCTGATGCCGCTCATCCTCGATCTGGAGAAGGCCTATACCTCCGCGCGGGCCGATCCCTCCTTCCAGGCCGAGATGGACTTCCATCTTGCGACTTACGTCGGCAGGCCGTCGCCGCTCTATTTTGCCGAGCGGCTCACGCAGCATTGCGGCGGCGCGAAGATCTATTTCAAGCGCGAGGAGCTCAATCACACCGGCGCGCACAAGGTGAACAATGTGCTCGGCCAGATCATGCTGGCTCGGCGCATGGGCAAGACGCGCATCATCGCCGAGACCGGCGCAGGCATGCATGGCGTCGCCACCGCGACTTTGTGCGCGAAGTTCGGCCTGCCCTGCATCGTCTACATGGGGTCCGTGGACGTCGAGAGGCAGAAGCCGAACGTGCTCAGGATGAAGATCCTCGGCGCCGAGGTTCGCGCCGTCGAATTGGGATCAAAGACGCTGAAGGACGCGATGAACGAGGCGTTGCGCGACTGGGTCGCCAATGTGCACGACACGTTCTATTGCATCGGCACCGTAGCCGGCCCGCATCCTTACCCGGCGATGGTGCGCGATTTCCAGTCGATCATCGGCCGTGAGACGCGCGAGCAGGTGCTCAAGGCAGAGAACCGGCTGCCGGATTCGCTGATCGCCTGCATTGGCGGCGGCTCCAATGCCATGGGCCTGTTCCATCCGTTCCTCGACGAGCGCGGCATCGAAATCTACGGCGTCGAGGCTGCGGGCCACGGTCTTGGCAGCGGCAAGCACGCGGCCTCGATCGCCGGCGGCAGGCCCGGCGTGCTGCACGGCAATCGCACCTATCTGTTGATGGACGGCGACGGCCAGATCGAGGAGGCGCATTCGATTTCCGCAGGTCTCGACTATCCCGGCATCGGGCCTGAGCATGCCTGGCTCAACGACATGGAGCGGGTGAAATTCCTCTCGGCCACCGACGACGAGGCGGTGGCCGCATTCCAGCTCTGTAGCAAGCTCGAAGGCATCATCCCGGCGCTTGAGCCCGCGCACGCGCTCGCCCGCGTGCTCGACCTCGCGCCGAAGAAGCCGAAGGATCACCTGATGGTGGTCAATCTCTCCGGCCGCGGCGATAAGGACCTCGATTCCGTTGCCAGCTATTTGAGCGCCAAGAAGCGGGGGGCAAGCTGAGCACGAAGACCACCAGCACAACTCGCATCGAACGCCGTTTCGCCGAGCTGAAAGAGCGTGGACGCGCCGGCCTCGTCACCTTCATCACTGCCGGCGATCCGGATTATGCCACCTCGCTCAAGCTCCTGGAGAGCCTGCCGAAGGCCGGCGCCGACATCGTCGAACTCGGCATGCCCTTCTCCGATCCCATGGCCGATGGGCCTGCCATCCAGGCGTCGTCCGCCCGGGCGCTCCACGCCGGCCAGACCATGGTGAAGACCATGGCCATGGTTAAGTCCTTCAGGAACAAGGACGAAATCACCCCCATCGTGTTAATGGGCTATTACAACCCCATATATATTTACGGCGTGGATCGCTTCCTGAAGGACGCGGTCGCCGCCGGAGTCGATGGTTTGATCGTGGTCGATATGCCGCCCGAGGAGGATGCCGAGCTTCGCCCGCCAGCAAGCGAGGCGGGGCTGAACTTCATTCGCCTGGCGACGCCGACGACGGACGCGAAACGCATGCCTGCCGTGCTCGCCAATAGTTCGGGCTTCGTCTATTACGTGTCGATCGCCGGGATCACGGGCACGGCTGCGCCCGACCTTGCCGATGTCGGCGCCCACGTGGCCCGTATCAAGGCTGCAACCAAGCTCCCCGTCGCCGTCGGCTTCGGCGTGAAGACCAAGGAGCAAGTCGGCGCGATCGCCAAGGTTGCCGAGGGCGTGGTCGTTGGTTCCGCGCTCGTCGGCGCCATCGCCCAAAGCCTCGATGCTGAGGGCAAGGCGACACCGGATACCGGCCCAAACGTCTTGGCTCTTGTCGGAGAGCTCGCTTCGGCGCTCCGTGAGCCGGCCACAGCCGCCGCGCTTTAGGCACGATTTCGAGTTTAGGTGATTGTTGCTTTTGAACTTTTGGTAGACCCGTGAACTGGATCAACAACGTCGTCAGGCCCAAGATCCGCAGCATCCTTCGCAAGAAGGAGATGCCGGACAACCTTTGGGTCAAATGCCCCGAAACGGGGCAGATGATCTATTACAAGGATCTCGAAGCCAACCAATTCGTGGTTCCGGGCTCGAACTACCATATGCGAGTCACGGCCCCGGCGCGGCTGAAGGGTCTGTTCGACGGTGGCGAATACGAGACCGTCGTGCTCCCCGACGTGCCCATCGACCCGCTCAAATTCCGTGACGAGCGCCGCTACACCGACCGCGTCAAGGATGCCCGCGGCAAGACCGGCCTCGCCGATGCCGTGCTGGTCGGCGCCGGAAAATTGCAAGGCGAGAAGATCGTTGCCGCCGTGCAGGACTTCGACTTCATGGGCGGCTCGCTCGGCACCGCCGCGGGTGAAGCGGTGATCGCCGGCATGCGTACGGCGGTGAACCGGCGGAACCCGTTCATTCTGTTTGCCGCTTCCGGCGGCGCGCGCATGCAGGAGGGCATTCTGTCGTTGATGCAGATGCCGCGCACCACGGTCGCAGTGCAGGAGCTCCGCGAGGCTAAGCTTCCTTACGTCGTGGTGCTGACCCATCCGACCACCGGCGGCGTGACCGCGTCTTACGCCATGCTAGGCGACATCCATATTGCCGAGCCGGGCGCGCTGATCGGCTTCGCCGGGCCTCGCGTCATCGAGCAGACCATCCGCGAGCAGCTCCCCAACGGCTTCCAACGCGCCGAATATCTTCTCGAGCACGGCATGGTCGACATGGTGGTGCATCGCCATCAGCTTCGCGACACGCTTGGCCGCATCTGCCGGCTGCTCACCCATCGCCGCCCGGGGCGCGACATCGCGGTTGCCGATCATCTCGACGGCATGAATTCGCACCCCGCCCCGGCAACGACTTTGGCGCGCCTTGGCGGCAACGGCGAGATCGTCGATGTCGAGGTTGAGGAGGAGGAGGACGATCGTATAAGCGAGCCGTTCGGCAGAGATGCCGAATCCCGTCCGCCGCGAAGCGTCTAAAGGCTATCCCCCTTGACCACTCTGCCCCACAGCGACGAGGGCCGCATTCCACTGCCTTCCATCTCGGCGAGCGTCACGCTGCTCGAGCGCCTCAAGGCGCTGCACCCGCAATCGATCGATCTGTCGCTTGGCCGCATCGAGCGGCTGCTCGCAGCCCTTGGCCATCCCGAGCGGCGCCTGCCGCCGGTGGTTCATGTCGCCGGCACCAACGGCAAGGGCTCGCTGATCGCCTTTGTCCGCGCCATGGCTCAGGCACTCGGCAAGCGCGCGCATGTCTACACCTCGCCGCATCTCGTCAACTTCCATGAGCGCGTCGTGCTTGCCGGCCCCGCTGGTGCGGCGCCCATCAGCGAAGCGATGCTGGTCGATTGCCTCGCCCGCGCCGAGGCCGCCAATGACGGTGAGCTGATCACCCTGTTCGAGATCACCACCGCCGCGGCCTTCCTCGCCTTCGCCGAGACGCCTGCCGATCTGCTGCTCTTGGAAACCGGCCTTGGCGGCAGGCTCGACGCGACCAATGTGGTCGACAAGCCGCTCGCCACGTCGATCACGCCGATCTCCATCGATCACGTCTCGTTTCTCGGCAACACGCTTGCGGCCATCGCCGGTGAGAAGGCAGGCATCCTCAAGCCTGGCGTGCCCTGCGTCGTCGGCCGCCAGGAGAGGGAAGCGCTCGAAGTGATCGAAGCGCGCGCCGAAGAGATCGGCGCGCCGCTGCATGTGTTCGGCCGCGACTTCGACGTGTTCGAGCAGCATCGCCGGCTGATCTTCCAGACCGCATCGCGGCTGATCGACCTGCCGCTGCCGCGCCTCAACGGCAGGCATCAGATCGACAATGCGGGGGCTGCCATCGCCACGGCGAGCGTCACCTTTGGCGATGCCCTGACGGTCGGCGCCATCGAGCAAGGGCTGACACATGCCGAATGGCCGGCGCGGCTTGAGCGCCTGGGCGACGGCGCGCTCTACGGATATGTCGGGGAGGGGACCGAGATCTGGCTCGATGGCGGTCACAACGCCGCCGGCGGCCAGGCCATTGCCCATGCGCTCGCCGAGCTCGACGAGCGGGTGCCGCGTCCGGTGCATCTCGTCTTCGGCATGATGGAGACCAAGGACGCGCATGCCTTCATCGCCCCGTTCAAGGGCCTCGTCGAGCGCGTCTACACCGTGCCGATCCTGGAGGAGGCGAATGCTTTCTCGGCCGAGGCCTTGGCGGAGATCGCCGTGAGCGAAGGCTTCGACGTGACGCCGGCGAGCGGTGTCGCGCACGCGCTCATGCAATCCAAGGCGGCCCTCGGCCGCCCCGGACGCGTGCTGATCTGCGGCTCGCTCTATCTAGCGGGCCACGTTCTCAAGCTGCATGGAAGCTAGGCTGCGGCGACGCCGATCGTCCCGCTGATCCAGTCGGCAAGCCTGCCCTTGGGCAGCGCCCCCGTCTGAGTTGCCGCGAGCTGGCCGTCCTTGAAGATCATCAGCGTCGGGATCGCGCGCACATTGTAGCGCGACGGCGTCCGATGGTTCTCGTCGATGTTGAGCTTGACGATCTTGACCTTGCCGTGGAGCTCCTTGGCGATCTCCTCGAGCGCCGGCGCAATCTGGCGGCAGGGGCCGCACCATTCGGCCCAGAAGTCCACCACCACCGGCGTGGATGACTTCAAGACATCGGCCTCGAAGGTGTCGTCGGAAACAGTTGCAGTTGCCATTTGCTTCTCCTAGTGCGCCGGCATTCGACCCCTGAAAATGGCCGGTCTTGTCGTCATGTCCGAACCTAGGTGCGCACCCCCGGAACGTCAAGGCTGGCGCCCTCTGCCAGGATGCGCTGTTCGGCGCGATCAAGCAGGTTTGATGGGATTTCCATGAGCTTGGGGCCGTCGGTCCACACGAGCGCCGCCCGCAACGACCGGCCAGGGAACATGAGCCTGAGCGCCGCGCGGTAGGCTGCGAGTTGCGCGACATAGGCCGGCGCCACCTCCTCTGGCGTCTCTGGCGGCGGCCAATTCGTTTTGTAGTCGAGCACCAGCAAGGTGCCATCCGAGACCACCAGGCGGTCGATCTGGCCCGACAGGTCGCCCTTGGGCAATCGCGCCACGATGGGAACCTCCCCGAGGCTGCCCGGCTGGAACAGCGGGGCAAAGCGCGGGTCCTGCACGATGGCGAGCGTCTCGCTCACGATCTCCTGCCGCAAGGCTTCGGACAGGTCGTGCCCACGGGCGGCGACGAAGGCCTTCGCCGCGCGCTCCTGCTCAGAGGGCACGATCTGCGGCAGATGCTGGAGCAGCGTATGCACGAGCCTGCCGCGGACAAAGCGGCGGTCGTCGGCAAGCTGCTTAGGCCCGAGCGGGGGCTGCTCGGCGTAAGGATCGGCCGCGTCGCCCATGAGCGCGCCAAGCCCCGACGGCGTGAGCAGCTCGCGCGAGCGCTCCGGTGGCGCAGGCTTCGAGGCCCAGCCGGGCAGGGGCGCTGTTTCTGTCCCCGCCGCGGCAGCAACCGGCACCTTCGCGGCCACGGTCTGCTTGCTGACCAGTCTGCGCACGGGCTTGCCGTCATAGCCCGCTTCCTCGGTGAGCAGGCCTTGCAGTCCCTGATCGACGAGCTCGTACCAGGACGCCTTCTCCGGAGCGTCCTTCTGGCTCCAGCCGCAGATATAGAGCCGGTCGCGCGCCCGCGTCATGGCGACGTAGAGCAGCCGGTGATATTCCTCGATCTCAGCCTTGCGTAAGACGGCCTTGGCCTCCTCGATATGGGCGAGCGTATTGCCGCCTGCGGGCCACACGATATGGCCGATCTCCTCCGGCGGAACCCCGTGCCGGACGAGCGAATAGATGCTGGCGCCCTGGCGTCTCGGCAGCATGCAGGTGTCCGGCAGGAACACGATCGGCGCCTGAAGGCCCTTGGCGCCATGCACCGTCATGATGCGGACCTCGTCTCGCTTCTGCTCCATGTCGCGCTTGATCTCGACATCGGTCGAGCGCAGCGCATTGACGAAGCCTTGCAGCGATGGCGGGAACTCGCGGTCGAACGACAGCGCGAGATCGAGAAACTCATCGAGCAACTCGGCGGCTTCCGGCCCAAGCCGCGTGAGCATGCGCTTGCGCATCTCTTGCCCATTCTCGCCAAGAAGCTCGAGGAAGAATTCGTAAGGCGGCGTGAGATCGACGCGGGAGAGAAGACGCGGCAGAAGCTCGGCGGCTTCCTGGTAGCGCGGATTGTCCTTGGCCTTGCGCTTCAGCACATTCCACAGCGACGTGTCGCGCTTGTAGGCGAGATCGAACAGGTCGTCGTCATCGAGCCCGAAGAGCGGGCTCTTCAGCACCACGGCGAGCGACAGATCGTCTTCCGGCATGAGCAGCACGTCGGCGAGGGCCACGAGGTCCATGACGGCGATCTGTTGCAGGAGCTGCATGCGATCGGCGCCCGCGACGGCAATTTTCTCCCGCTTCAAGGCGCGGATCATCGGCGCGGTGAAGGGATCGCGGCGGCGCACCAGGATCAGAATGTCGCCAGGGGTGATCTTGCGGCCTTCGGATTCGAGCTTTTCGTCCTTGTCGAGCCAAGCCTTGATCTGCCCAGCGATGCGCCCACACAGCACATCGACGGCATGAGGCGGTGCGGCGCCCTCGTTCCAAGGCTCGAAGGCTTCAGCCGGTTCGAGCTTCGTTTCAGTCACGACCGGCCAAAGCTCGACCACACCTGCTTGTCCTGTCCGAAAGGCGTGATGCTTGATGACGCTCGCCTCATCGAAGATGAGTCCTTCCGCCGCGGGGCGCTTGCTGAACACCGCATCGACCGCCGCGAGCACCGCCTCGGTCGAGCGGAACGAGAGGGTAAGCGGCACATCGTTCCAGACATGCTCGATCGCCATCGCCTTGGCGCGGAACGTCCGCCCGACCGCGCCGAAGCGGACGGGATCGGCGCCCTGGAAGCTGTAGATCGACTGCTTCTCGTCGCCCACCGCGAACAGGGTGCGGGTTCTGCTCGCTTGCGCCTTCGCCGGCGAAAAACTCCTCGGCCAAGCGCTCGATGATCGACCATTGCTCAGGGTTGGTATCCTGCGCTTCGTCAACGAGGATGTGGTCCACACCTCCGTCGATCTTGAACAGCACCCACGCCGCGGCGCCGGCGCGCGAGAGGAGCGCCTGCGTCTTGAGAATGAGGTCGTCATAGTCGAGCACGGCCTCGCTCTCTTTGGCGCGCGCATACTCTGCCTGGATGGTGTCGGCGAGCAGGAGCACCGCCGCACTCGCCTCGGCGCAAGCGAGCTGCGCGCGTTGGGTCGCGAGCCTGTCGAAGCGGGTTTGCGCGAGATCGAGAGTGGCGCAAAGCTGTGACTCCGCTTGCCGAAAGTCCTTGCTGCACACGGATCGGCGCGGCGTGTTCTTGTCGGTGAGAAAAATCGGCTTCAATGCCGCGATCCTTGCCGCGCCCGCAGCCGCCCTCGCGGCCCGCAAGCCATCTCTCAGCTCTTGGTCCGTGCGGGACTCCGCGCCGTTGCCTTCAAGCGCTGCGAGCAGCGCGTCGATGTCGCTATCGGCGAGCACATCGGCAAGCTGCTCGGCGAGCTCCGCCTCGCTCACCTCCTCGCCAAGTCCGAACAGACGCTTGAGGCAGCGCTCCTCGCACTTGGTCCAGTCGGGGTCGCTCTCATGTAAGGCCATCATGCGAGAAAGCGCGCGGCGCCTGCCGAGGACCGTGTCGACGATCTTGCGGAAATAGTCCTCAACCGTCACCGCCACGATCTTGTCGAGCGCGCGTCCAAGCGGGCCGTCGCGATCTGCCGCGGCACGCGCCATCGTTGCGTCGAACGCGGCGCCCTTCAGCCGCAAGGCCTCCGACTCATCGAGCACGGCGAAATGCGGCGTGACCTGCGCCTCGAGCGGAAAGCGCTGCAACAGCCGCTCGCAGAAGCCGTGGATGGTGTAAATCTTGAGGCCGCCTTTGGCTTCAAGCGTCTGGGCAAAGAGGCGGCGCGCCGCCTGCATTTCCGCATCGCCAGCGGCGCGGCCAAGAAGCGCCGCGAGTTCTTACCCGCAAGTCCTCGTCCGAAAGCGTAGCCCAGGAAGCGAGCTCGCCGAGCAGCCGGTTCTGCATCTCGGCGGCCGCCATCTTGGTATAGGTAAGGCAGAGGACGCGCTGAGGCTCCGAGCCGGCAAGCAGCAGCCGCAAGACGCGCCTGACGAGGACTTCGGTCTTGCCGGTGCCTGCGTTCGCCGACACCCAGGAGGACGCCGCGGGATCGGAGGCGCGCGCCTGGTTGGCATCGGCGGCGTGGGGAAGAGGCTCCGGGCTCGCGCTCACCAGATTTCCTCCTCGAGGCCCAAAGTCTCCCACTCGGCGAGACGCGCGAGATGGGCGTAATCGTCATAGTCGTAGATGCGGTTGAAGGCGGTGCCGGGACGGCGCTGGGCTTCATAGGGCATGTCGGCGCGGTCGAAGCGCTCGATGAGCCTGATGAGATCGGCGAGGGCCCTTTCGGCAAGACCGGCCGGAGCGGCTTTCGCTGCCGGCTGTTCTTCGCCGCCGTCGCCGCGCCCAGACGCCCTAATGTAGTGCATGCCGCTCACCTCGCGCGCCCCGAGCGGGACGAAGCCGCCGCCCGCGGCAATCGCGGCTTCGAGGGGAAGCTGCGGCGCGAACAGTTTGTCGACCTGGCTCGGTGTCGGTGGCTTCCCCGATTTGTAGTCATAGAGGACGACGCTGCCGTCCTCGCAGAGATCGATGCGGTCGGCGCGCACGCTGAGGCGGAAGCCGCGTTCTACCGCGAGGTCAAGGTTGCCCTCGATTTCCGCAGCGACCTTTACGACGCCGCTTCTCCGCGCCGGCTCGGTCTCCGCGAACCACTTGGCGAAGCGCGCGAAGCTTGGCCGCCAAAAAGCCTCGACGCGCGGCGAGCCACCAAGCGCGGAGAGCAGATTGTCGGCGCTCGCGATCAGCTCGGCGGCTATGTCGTCGGGCAGGCTATCTGGATGGCGAAGCGCAAATTCGTGCAAGGCATGATGCACGATCTGGCCGCGCATGGCGTTGTCGGGAAGCTCGCCGAGCGGCTTCAGCGCCTCGAGCTTCAAAATATGCCGTGCGAAGATCTCATAGGGGTTGGCAATCCACTTCTCGATGCGGGTGACGCTGAGCTTGCGCGGCCTTGCCTCGACGGGAGGGCAGGGTCTTGGAGGATCGACCGGCGCGAAGGTAGGCGCCGCATCGCGGGCCCGCGCCCATTGGGCGAAGGGCTGCTTGGGGGCGATCCTGGGCGTGGCCTTCGCCGCCTCGACCAGGGCGTTGAGCCGTTGCAGCCAGCGCGAGGGCACCGTCGGCACGCCATCGACCTTGACGGCCCGGGAGAGATAGACCGTTGGCGCGGCAAGCGCTTGCGCGAAGTCGTGGGCGGAAAGGCCGATGCGCCGCTCGGGCGCCGGCAGCCCGAGCTTCGCCGCCATCGGCCGGCTGAGCCACGGGCTTGCCTCTTGCGGCCTCGGCCAGATGCCCTCGTTCAGGCTGCCGAGGATCACCACGTCAGGCTGCTGCAAGCGCGCTTCGAGCGGGCCCCCAGATGAAGAGGCGAGGATGAGCTGGCCGGCGCGGCCGCGCCACGCGGCCGGCAAGCAGGCTGCGATAGAAGGGCGCGTAGTCAGCGGGCGCAAGCAGGACGCTGCCGCCTTCGGCGATCAGCTCGGCGAGCAGCACCGACATGGCCTCGCCGGCAGTCCCCTGCCAGAGATGCGAAGAGGACCCGGCGCGATCCTTCGCCAGCGCTTCAGCGGCGGCGCCATGGGCTTCGGCGAATTGCGCGGCTGTCTTGGCGGATGCATCGGCGAAGAGGGCTGAGAGCGGCGCGAAGGCGGCCTGCAGATCCTCCACGAGCCTGAGCGCGACGCGCTCGTCGTCCCGGCTGACGGCGCTCCGGTGCGCCCTTCCTTGTTCGCGAGCAGCCCTGACGGCCTCTGCCGCGCCGGCAAGCCCCTGGCCGACATAGATGTCGCGGAAGGCGATGCGCTCGAGGATGCGCGCAGCCTCCCTGATTTTTGCCGGCTCGCGGCCGAGCAGCGTGAGCGGGTGCTTGAGCAGCGCCATCAGCTCGGGCGGTGCGAAGTCGCTTGAAGCTGCGCCGATCACGAGATCGAGAAAACCGCCGGGCACAGTGCGCGCGACGGGCACGCCGGCCGAATCGTCGATGACGAGATCGTAGGCCTTAAGCCTAGCCGCCACTCGGCGCGCAAGCGTCCGGTCTGGGGTGATCAGCGCTGCCGTCTTGCCCGGGGTCTCGATGGTCTCGCGCAGCACAAGCGCGATGGCTTCGGCCTCGTCATGGGCGGTCGGTGTTTCGAGCGTTTGCAGGCCGGCAAGCCCGCTCGTGAGCTTTGCCGGCGCGGCATCGTCATGCAAGAACGCCTGCCAGCGATCCGTCTCGCCGGCTGAGCGCAATATTTCGCTCACGAAGCCGAGGCGCGCCTGCTGCGCTTCGCTTGGCTCGCTCCCCGGCACGTAGGCGACATCCTCCCGCGTGGCGCCGAGCTTGGTGAGCAGCTCCGCCATGCCGGTTTGCGGATGCTCTGGATGCTCTGACAGGCTCGCCCAGCTTTCGGGGTCGAGGGAGAAATCGAGTCCGGGCAGCACCACGGCGCCGTTCGGCAGCGAGGCGATCACCTTCAGGAGCCGCGCCGTGGCCGGCACCGTTCCGGTCGAGCCAGCGGCGATCACCGGTCCAGCCGGCGGCGCGGCAAGGAGGCGGTCAGCCTCGAAATCCATGAGCGCGTTTCGCCGCGCGGTCGGCGAGACGAGCCTATGCTCGGCAAGATGCGCCGGCCAATGCTCGGTCACGATCTTGAGGAACTCGATCGTGTGCTGCCAGTGAACGGCGTGCTCCTCCGGCGCGAGCTCTTCGAGAGCGGAGAGGTCGACCTCTTCGCTTTCGATGAAGTCCATGAGGTTGCCGAGGTCGGCGGCAAGATAAGAGGCCTGCGCCGGTGTCGCGACAGGCGGCACGGCCTGGTCTGGCCTCGCCTTGCCGCTCTCGTGCAGCGTCTTGCTCCAGGCAAGCACGAGCCGCATCAGGGCAAGGCGCCGCTCAAGCGGACCGATACCGCGGGCACCGCCGGCGCCGGCAAAGCCCTCCTCTGCATTGCCTTCGCCGCCGAAAATGATCGCGGCATCCTCGTCAGGATCGCCAAGCGCCCGGATCGAGGGCAGCAGCACGGCACGCCCTCCGGCAGCTTCGAGAAAAGCATCGCGGAGTGCTCTGACCGCGCGGCGGGTGGGCAGGTAGATGATGGCGCGGGGCAGCTCGAGCGCATCAGGCTTGGCGCCGCCAGGCACCGGCAGGTCGCCGCTGAGCACAGCGCTTGCGAGCGTTGACAGGAAGGGCGCCGATGGCGGGATGGTGTAGAGCCGCGGGCGCGTACCGCCCGCGTCAGGCACCTTCGGTCTCGAACCAGGTTTCGGCCTCGGCCAGCGCTGCCGGTGTGCCGACATGCATCCAGTGCCCGTCGAGCCGCATGCCGTAGAGGCGTCCTTCGGCAAGCGCCCGGTCCCAGAGAAGGTTCAGCGAGAATTTGCCGTCAGGGGCGCCCTCGAACAGCCTCGCATCGCAGAGCGACACGCCGGCGAAGGCGAAGGGCACGATCTGACGCTCGCCTCTGCGCTTCAGCCGCCCGTCAGGCGCCATGGAGAAATCGCCCTTGCCGCCATAGCCGATGCTCGAATTGAGCGGAGCGAGCAGAAGCAGGGAGTCCATGATCTCCGGGTTCCACAATTTCAGCATGCGCACGAGCGCCGGGCTCGGGCCTTCGCTCCACACCGTGTCGGCATTTTGGATGAAGAAGGGGCCCGCGCCGAGCATGGGAAGCGCGCGCTTGGCGCCGCCGCCAGTGTCGAGCAGCACACCACGCTCGTCGGAGACGAGGATCGCAGGTTTCGTCCCGTCGCGGCGGGCAAGGCTTTCCTCGAGGAGATCGGGAAGGTAATGCACATTGACGACGGCAGTGTCGACGCCTGCGCCGGCGAGCCGGTCGAGCACATGGTCGATGAGCGGCCGCCCGGCAAGCGGCACGAGCGGCTTCGGCATGCGCAAGGTCAAGGGGCGCATGCGCTCGCCAAGACCCGCGGCAAGCACCATTGCCGTCTTAGCCTTAGCCATGAGTTTCGCCTTCAAATCGAGAGGGAGGGAAGTCTGTCCAGAGGCGGCAGCTCGCGCTGATACCAGTCGTTGAGCGGCGCCAGCGCCGGATGCGCAAGGTTGCGCTTAAGATAGCGGGCGACCCGGGGGATGTGAGCGAGATAACCGCGCTTGCCGTCACGTTTCGCCAACCGCGCAAATATGCCGAGAATCTTCGAGTTGCGTTGGGCGCCGAGCGTTGCGTAGAGCACGCTGAACTGATCGCTCGAAAATTGCGGATCGCTCGCGCTTCGGGCCGCACAGTAGCGAGCGAACTGCCGGGCTTCAAGCGCTTCGGGCACGTCGAGCCTGGCATCCTGCAAAAGAGACACAAGATCGTAGGCGGCGGGCCCGAGCAGGGCGTCCTGGAAATCGAGGATGCCGACCTCTTGCAGGCCAGCCCGCTCGGGCAGCCACATCAGGTTCGGAGAGTGATAATCACGGAGAATCAACGTGTTATCGTCCGCGACCGCCCGGGTCAGCAAAGGCTGCCAAAGGTCCACATAGGCCTTGTGTACCTCCTCAGGGGTAGGGCGGCCATTGAGCGCCGGCCAGAACCAGTCAGTGAGCAGCAGGGCCTCGGTAAGCATGGCATCGGCGTCGTAAGGGGGCAGCCGGTAGGGGGCGTGGCCCTCGACCGGGAGGAGCGGCGGCGTCGGTTCGCTCGCGATGGCGAGCAGCACGTCGACGGCTGGCGCATAGAGCGCGTCCATCTTCGTGCCGCGGGCGAGCTCGGCGCCGAACACCCTGTCGCCCAGGTCCTCGATCAGGAGAAAGCCCTGGTCGAGATCGAAGGCGTAGATGGCGGGTGCGGCAAGCCCGCGCCGCCTGAGCTCATGCCCGACGGCAACGAAGGGTGTCACGTCCTCGGCAAGATGCACGAGCGCGCTATAAGGCTTGCCGTCGCGGATCGGCGGTCCGTCAGGCTGGCGCGGGGAGTTCATCAGGATGGCGCTGCGGTCCGGCAGCACGAGCCGTGCATAGGAGCGCGCCGAGGCGTCGCCTTGCAGATATTCGGCGGCGGCGTCGGCGTAAGGCGTGGTGTCGATGAAGGCCGAGAGCGCCTTGAGACGCTCGAGCCGCGGCCGTCCAGCCTCCATGACCGGTGAGCACGATGCGGCGGCGATAGGGCTCCGCCGTCTCGTCCATGGCGATATCGAGCCGGTCGGCGGGGAGCCAGCCGCCGCCACGCTCGGGCCACTCTACGATGGTCACCGAGCTTGGCAGGAGATCGTCGAGGCCGAGCTCGGCAAGGTCGCGCTCCTCGAGCCGGTAGAAATCGCAGTGCTGCACCGGAAAGCGCGAACTCGCATAGGCCTGCACCAGAGAGAAGGTCGGGCTCGGCACCTCACCGGCAACGCCGAGCCGCATCAGCAATGCCCGCGCGAAGCTCGTCTTGCCGGCGCCGAGCGGTCCGGAGAGCGCGATCAGATCTCCAGGCTTCAGGACAAGAGCGAGGCGCTGGGCGAGACGATCGAGCTCGACGAGGTCGACGCCGTCAAGGCTCCAACTCGCGCTCATCAGGCGCGGCTTGATCCGTAGCGCCGCCGCTCCGGCTCGGCCGCCGCTTCGTGAGCGAGCGGCAGGCGCGCGCTGATCTTGGTGCCGCGCCCCGGCGTCGAGAAGAGCGCCACTTCGCCGCCATGCAGCTCGACCAGGCTCTTCACGATGGAGAGGCCAAGCCCGGCGCCGCGATGGCCCGATCCGTTCGAGCGGCTCTCGAAGCGGTCGAACGCGGTGGACTGATACTCGGCCGGAATCCCGCAGCCCTCGTCCTCGACGGTGAAGGCAAGCTTGGCATCTTCGTGGGCACAGGACAGCACGACCTTGCTCCCTGGGGCTGAAAAGCCGATGGCATTCGAGAGGAGATTATACAGGATCTGGGTCACCCTGGGGCCATCGGCGACGAATTCATCGACCCCAGGCTCGATCCTGATGTCGAGGTCGATGCGGTTCTGCTTCAGCCGCTCGCGAAGCCCGAGCACCGCCGCGTCGATCACGCCGCGCACTTTGACCGGCGCGAGCTTGAGCTCGAAGGTGCCGGCATCGATGGTGGCGAGGTCGAGGATGTCGTCGATGATGGCGAGCAGCGTCTGGCCGGAGGAGCGGATGTCGCTCAAATACTCGCGCTGCTTGTCGGCCAACACACCCGTAACGGGGCTCGCCAACAGCTCGGTAAAGCCGATGATGTTGGTGAGCGGCGTGCGCATTTCGTAGGAGACGTGGCTGACGAAGGCGCTCTTGACCCGGCTCGCGGTCTCCAGCGCCTCGTTGCGCTCGATCAGGGCGCGCTCGACGCGCTTTGAGTCGGTGACGTCGCTATAGGTGATGAGCGTTCCGCCGTCTGGCAGCGGCAGGGCGGCGCTCGTAATCACGCTGCCGTCGGGCCGGTCGAACTGGCTCTCGTAAGGGCGCCGCTCGGAAAAGATGGCGGTGACCGCGGCCTTGGTACGCTCCCATTCCTGCGCGTCGTCATAGAGCGGGCGGCATGCGAAGATGATGTCGTCGATATGCGGCTCGCTGCCGAGCAGCGCCGGGCTCAAGCGCCAGATCGAGGCAAAGGCACGGTTGTGCAGGCGCAAGCGCCCGTTCGGGCCGAACACCGCAACGCCTTCGCGCAGCGTGTCGAGCGTCTCTCGCTGCACATGGATCAGGGCGTTGTATCGGCTCTCGAGCGCGAGCCGCTCGGTGACGTTCTCATAGAGGTACGTGATCCCGCCTTCCGCCGCGCTGTCGGCGACGACGTGCAGCGTGCGCCCGTCCGGCAGATGCCATTGGTCTTCCCGCTGCGAGTTCGTGCCATAGGCCGAAAGCCAGCTCTTCTTCCAGTCGCGGTAGTCGGCTTTCTCGGGGAGGTGGCGCGATTGCCGCAAGCGGTCGAGGATCTCGCCGTCGCGGGGATGGGTCGCGAGCCATTTGGCATCGAGCTGCCAGAGATCGACATAGGCCTGGTTGAAATGAGCGAGCCGCTGATCGGCGTCGAACACGGCGAAGGCCGTGGCGAGACGGTCGAAGCTGCGGAAGCGCGTCTCGACCGAAGGTCCCGCCTTGGCTTCGCGGGTTTGCGTATCGAGCAGGGCGCGAAGCGAGGCGATTTCGGTGTCGAGCTTCCTGTGCTCCTCGCCAAGCCCGGCAAGCTCGAGGCGCTGGCCGGCAAGGTCGCGGACTTTCAGCGTGATCATCGCGCCGGCGGCCCTGCCGTCGGCCTCAACGTGCCTCTGCCGCTCTGTCCTGAGCATCAAGTTGAAGGCTTCGCCGCGATCGGCCAAGGCCTGCATGGCGAGGGTCAGCTCCTCGGCTGAGGCCGTGTCGAGCCACTCCTCGAAGCGCAACAGGCGGTCGGGGTCGCTCGGCACGCCGAGCCCAAGCGGAAGGTTGGCAACATGCACGCGCGGTCCATCCTCCGCCGTCCAGGTGAGCAGAACCTGCGGCTCGGCGGCGAGGATCGTCTCCAGCATGCGCTCGCTCGCGCGATAGCGCTCAGCTTCGAGCGTGGCAGCGTCGCGGGCTTTCAGCGCGGCCTGGGTCGCCCGCAGGCAGGCGAGCGCGCTGCCGATGGAGAAGGCGATGATGCCAAGGGTGATGCCGAGGGTGAGGAGGATGCGGGTATCGTAGACCCCGCTCAGTGGGATCAGGCTCTCGGCCGCGCAGGCCGGGAAGGCAAAAGCGGCGATGAGGAGCGCCGGCAGCCGGAGAAGCGCAAGCGGCCGCCTTGCACCCGCCGTAGGCTTGCATCCGCAGGTCCGCATGATTCCCCGTGCTCCCCCTCCGCCCATGGCCCCCGCGCTCCATCTTGCTTGAACGCTGCCACAGACTTGAGTGGGCGACGGCGCGCGTGCCCCAGCGAGCCCTTAAGGCGAATCACACTAGATTAAACACATCGGCAACTCTTGCCCACTGCGGTACGCATGTTGAGCCGCAACCTTGCAACGACGATGACAGTTCGATGGCAAGAGTGGGGGAGCCCGGTCTCTAACTGTCAGTACCGGTAGTAGTCGGGCTTGTAGGGGCCTTCCGCCGGCACGCCGATATAGTCCGCCTGCTCCGAGGTGAGCTTGGTGAGCTTGGCGCCGACCTTTGCGAGGTGCAGCCGCGCCACCTTCTCATCGAGCTGCTTCGGCAGGGTGTAGACCTCTTTCTTATAGGCGCCGGGATTGCTCCACAGCTCGATCTGCGCCAGCGTCTGGTTGGTGAAGGAGGCGCTCATCACGAAGCTCGGATGGCCCATGGCGTTGCCGAGATTCACCAGCCTGCCCTCAGACAGAAGGATGATGCGGTGGCCGTCAGGGAACTCGATCTCGTCGACCTGCGGCTTGACGTTCTCCCATTTCATGTTGCGCAAGAGCCGCGACCTGAATCTCCGAATCGAAATGGCCGATATTGCAGACGATGGCGCGGTCCTTCATCGCCCGCATGTGGTCGATGGTGATCACGTCCTTGTTGCCGGTGGCGGTGACGAAGATGTCGGCGCGCGGAGAGGCGTCGTCCATGGTGGTGACCTCGTAGCCCTCCATCGCCGCCTGTAGCGCGCAGATCGGGTCCACCTCGGCGACGAGCACGCGGCAGCCAGCGTTGCGCAGCGAGGCGGCGGAGCCTTTGCCCACGTCCCCGAAGCCAGCGACCATGGCCACCTTGCCGGCCATCATCACGTCGGTGCCGCGGCGGATGCCGTCGACCAGGCTCTCGCGGCAGCCATAGAGATTGTCGAATTTCGACTTGGTCACGCTGTCGTTGACGTTGATCGCCGGGAACAGCAGCGTGCCCTTCTTCTGCATCTCGTAGAGGCGATGCACGCCCGTGGTGGTCTCCTCGGTGACGCCGCGGATGTTCTTGGCGATCTCCGAGTACCAGCCGGGCTTGGTCTTCAGCCGCGTCTTGATGGCGGCGAACAGGACCTCTTCCTCCTCATTGGTCGCCTTGTCGAGAAAGGCGGTATCGCCATTCTCGGCGCGCACCCCGAGATGGATGAGGAGGGTGGCGTCGCCGCCGTCGTCGAGGATCATGTTCGGCGTGCCGCCGTCGGTCCACTCGAAGATGTTGTGGGTGTACTCCCAATAGTCCTCGAGGCTCTCGCCTTTGAAGGCGAACACGGGGATGCCGGCAGCGGCGATCGCGGCTGCTGCGTGGTCTTGCGTCGAGTAGATGTTGCAGGAGGCCCAGCGGATATCGGCGCCGAGCGCGGCAAGCGTCTCGATCAGCACCGCGGTCTGGATGGTCATGTGCAGGGAGCCTGCGATGCGCGCGCCCTTGAGCGGCTTCTTCGCGGCATATTCCTGGCGCACCGCCATGAGCCCTGGCATTTCGGTCTCGGCGATGTCGATTTCCTTGCGGCCCCAGGAGGCGAGGCCAATGTCCTTGACGTGGTAGTTCATGCCGTTACGCTCCGCATCCACCTGATAAAGATATAAAGAAGTCCTTATATCTTGCCGCCGAGCCCAGGAGTCAAGACTCCAGTTTCTTCGGATTGAAGGGGACTCGCATGCCATCACTGCGCAAGGACGGCGTCGCTTTGTTCTACAAAGAGGCGAATGGCGAAGGGGCGCCTATTGTTTGGTGCGCGGATGGTGCTGCGATCACACCGATCTCAAACCCCAATTCGATCATTTCGCGGCGCTTCCTTGCCGTTGCCTTAGCGGCTAACGTCGCCACGGCTTGATCTGGTTATTCGTCAACACGGAGGCGACGGTCCATGCGACGCATGAGCATCACCCTGATTGCCGCGCTCGCCATGCTAGCCGCAGGCACGTTAGCGGCAGCAGCAGTTGAGAATTGCCGCACGGGCGATTCGGCGCTCTGCCTCTCGGACCCCAACTGCCATTGGGACTATGAGCGGCGCGGCTGCTACGAAGGGGCTCCGCAGCAGGAGGATGCCTGCGCGGCCCATAGCCACCAGGAGACCTGCGATACCGACCTCACCATCGGTTGCAAGTGGAACGCCGAGAGCAAGCAATGCAAGTCGGCCAAGTAGCGCGCATGCCTGAGACAACATTTTGCTAGGAAGCGCCGCATGACTGCCCTTGGGGTTGCGGCCATCGTGTTTGCCTGCGTGTTCGCCGGCGCCTTGTTCGGCATGTTCTTAAGCAGCGTCTTGCCCAAGGAGCACCTGAGCGAAAACGCCAAGGACGTGATCAAGGTGACCATGGCTATGCTCGCGACGCTCGCGGCCCTGGTGCTCGGCCTGCTCACGGCTTCGGCGAAGAGCTCGCTCGATGACAAGGAGAACGCAGTGAGAAGTTGGGCCGCGGAGGCGCTGTTGCTTGACCGGACGCTTGCCCAATACGGTCCGGAAGCGCACGGAGCGCGCGAGCTGTTGAAGCAGGCAATAGCAGCCCGGATCGCCCAACTATGGCCAGGCAGCGGGGAAGCCGTCACGCCGGCAGAGATCGGCGAAGGCGCCGGCATCGAGGGGGTTCAGCAAGCGCTGCTCGCGCTTACTCCCAAGACGGATGCGCAGCGATGGCTTCAGTCGACCGCGTTGCAGACCACCAACACCATCGCCGCGCGCCGCTGGCTGATTGCGCAGCAGATTGCCAGCAATCTCCGCTGGCCGTTCCTGGTTGTCCTTATCTTTTGGCTTGCCGTCATCTTCGCGAGCTTCGGCTTGTTCGCGCCGCGCAATACGATCGTGGTGGCCGCTCTTTTCGTCGCCGCGCTTTCAGTCGCCGGCTCGATCTTTCTCATCCTCGAGATGGACCAGCCGTATAGCGGGTTCATCAAGATCAGAAGCGATCCGCTGCGTTCGGCCCTGGAGCAGCTCGGCCGGCCTTGAGCGACGTTCGACGCTAATCCTCTTCGCCGAAGCCCGACTCGATGAGCACGATCAGCGCCTCCAGGGCGGCGCGGGCATCGGCGCCTTCCGCCTCGATCAGGATCGCGTGGCCTTGGCCGGCGGCGAGCATCATCAAACCCATGATCGAGGTGCCGCCGACGGTGTGACCTTCCCGCGTCACGCGGATCTCTGCGTCGAAGCCCCCGGCGCAGCGCACGAATTGCGCCGAGGCGCGCGCGTGCAGCCCCTTCTTGTTGGGGATGGTCACCTCGGCGAAATAGAGGCCGGTTCCGGTTCCTCTTGCTTTCGCGCCGCGCTTGTTCGGCGAAGCATCCATGCTCGTTCAATATCAGACTTGGTCATGGCCGGGCGAAGTCCCGGCCACCCACGAATCCCTCAATTGGCGGCGAGGATCTGGCTCGCCACGCTGATATATTTCCGTCCGGCTTCCTGCGCCTGATTGACCGCTTCCTCGAGCCCGCATTCGCCGCGCACGCTCGCGAGCTTGACCAGCATCGGCAAATTGACGCCGGCGATCACCTCGACATTGTCGCGCTCCATCGCCGATATGGCGAGATTGGACGGCGTGCCGCCGAACATGTCGGTCAGCACCACGACGCCGCCGCCATTGTCGACGCGGGCGAGCGCCGAGAGCATGTCGGCGCGCCGCTCATCGAGATCGTCGTCGGGACCGATGGAAATGGTCTCCAATTGCTCCTGCGGACCGACGACATGCTCGAGCGCCGCACGGAATTCATGGGCGAGCCTGCCATGCGTAACGATGACGACACCGATCATGTTGCCCCGCAAATTTGGTCCGCCCGGTTAAAGGCCGCTATCTTTGTCGCGACCGCGATCACGCGCAAGTCCGAACCTATGCCTGTTGATGAGGCGATTGGGATACTGCCGAAAGAAGCGCCAATCGGAGCTTAAGCGCCGCGGAAAGCTCGAAAGGCGCAAGTTTTACAACCGGAAGGGTGACACCCGCGAGGGTGATTCGATCGAGTGGGTCGGGTAGCATGCGGGGTACTTCCTGCGGCAAAACGAGGTCGACGGCAAGGGCGAGCCGGACCGGCTCACGATGCGGAACCTCCACGATACCGAGCCCTCTCACTTCGATCTTGCCCGCAAGGGTTGGAGGCGCCGAAGCGGCAAGGCTTCCATCCTTTTGCCTCTCGATCCACACCTGATCGTCGGCGACGAGGAGCGGCTCGAGCCCAGGTTCCGCGGCCAGCGCGAGAAAACGGAGCGCAAGGTCGGATTTGCCGCTGCCGGAGGGTCCGCGGATGAGGGCCGCGTGGGGCCCGAGCGCCACGCAGGTGCCATGGATGAGCTCGCGGGCCTCACTCACACATGCCTCTTTGATGAGCCCCTACGCCGCCGGCAGCCGGATCACGAAACGGGCGCCGCCGCTTAAGCGCTCGGCTGCGCCCGCGCTCTTGCCGCTTGCGCCATCTCCCTCGTCGTGACGGTTCTCCGCCCACAGCCGCCCGCCATGGGCGACGACGATCTGCCGCGAGATGTTGAGACCGAGCCCCGAATTCTGGCCGAAGCTTTCCTGTGGCCGGTCGGTATAGAACCGCTCGAAGATACGCTCCAAATTTTCCGGCGGGATGCCCGGCCCCTCGTCCTCCACCGCGATCTGAATCTCATGGCCGACGCGTTTCGCCTTGACCGACACGCGTCCTCCAGGCGGCGAGAAGGAAATGGCGTTGTCGAGGAGATTGACGATCACCTGGCTCAGACGGCTGTCATGGCCGATGCAGCGATAGGGACGCGCGCCGCTGCTATAGGCGACATCGAGCACCACCTCGGGGGTGTCGTCGCGATGGATGTCGTTGAACAGCGACACGGTGGTGCGCAATAGATCGGCGGTGTCTACCGGCTTCGCATCCTCGCGGGCAAGCTCCGCATCGAGGCGGGACGCGTCGGAAATATCGCTGATCAGCCGGTCGAGCCGCCTCACGTCGTGCTGGATGATCTCCATCAACCGCTCCTTGGCGTCGTCGGTCTTGGCGAGCGGCAAGGTCTCGGTCGCGCTGCGCAAGGAGGTGAGGGGATTCTTGAGTTCATGCGACACGTCGGCGGCGAAGCTCTCGATGGCGTCGATCCGCCGGTAAAGGGCCTGCGTCATGTCGCGAAGCGCGCCGGAGAGATGGCCGATCTCGTCGGTGCGGTCGGTGAAGTCAGGGATCTCGGCGCGCGCCTTCACGCTATGGCGCACGCGCTCGGCCGCCGAGGCGAGCCGCTGCACCGGGCCCGCGATGGTATTGGCGAGGATCATCGACAAGACGACGGTCACCGCCGCCGCGAACAGCGAAACGCGGACGATGCCCCAGCGCTCCGCCGCCACGATGTTGTCGATGTCGCCGCCGCGAGTGGAGAGCAGCAGCACGCCGAGCACGGCGCGCATGCGCTGCACCGGCACTGCCACGGAGACCACGAGCTCGCCTTTCTCGTTGACGCGCACGATGGGCACCGACGTGCCGGTAAGGGCGGAGGCCACTTCCGGATAGGCCTTGCCGTTGTCGCCGCCGATCTCGTTGTAGAGCGGCAGGTCGTATTGACGCATGCGCGTCTTCATCGCCTGCCAGAAGGAGGTGAGCGCGTCTGGCGGCTCGGCATCCGGCGGGGGCAGGTCGTAACGGAGCACTTCACCGCGCGAATAGAAGGTGTCCGAATCGAGGATCAGCGCACCGTCGCGGCCGTAGATGCGGGCGCGGCTTCCCGTCGGCTTGACCAGGCGGCGAAGGATCGGTGCTGCGCGCTCGGGATCGATGGTGAATTCCAGGCTGCTCGCCAGCGCATCGTCGTCGGCATTGCCCGACTGACCGGCCTCGCTCTCAAGCAGCTTCTCAGGGTCGAGCTGGATCTGGTCGGTGTCGACGCCGGCTGACGCTGCGAGGGCGCCGGCGATGATCTCGCCTTGCGTGAGCAGGCTCTGCACCTTGGCGTCGATCAGGCCGGCGCGGAACTGATTGAGGTAGAGAATGCCCGAAACGAGGATGGCAAGGCCGATCAGATTGAGGATGACGATGCGCCTTGTCAGGCTGGAGAAGCCATGGCGGAAGGGCAGACGCTGCCACAGCCAGCGTGCCCCCTTGCGCACGCGGACATAGCCCGCTGTCAGGCGTCGGCGGAGGCGCTCTTTGAGCCTCGTCGCCTCGGCTTCCTGCCAGGACCTGTCGGCCTCGGCGGTCATGACTCTCCTGACCCGTTACTCTTTGAAGCGATACCCCACGCCGTAAAGGGTCTCGATCACGTCGAAGCTCGTGTCTACAGCCTTGAACTTCTTGCGCAAGCGCTTGATGTGGCTGTCGATTGTCCGGTCGTCGACATAGACCTGGTCATCATAGGCGGCATCCATCAGAGCGTCCCGGCTTTTCACCACGCCAGGCCGCTGGGCAAGCGCCTGGAGAATGAGGAATTCGGTGACGGTCAGGGTGACCGGGCGGTTGTCCCACACGCATGTATGGCGCTCTGGGTCCATCTTGAGCTTGCCGCGCTCCAGAACCTTGGATTTGTCCTCGACCGGGGCAGCGCCGTCGCGCGGAGCGGCCCGGCGCAGCACGGCCTTGACCCGCTCGACCAGAAGCCGTTGGGGAAAAGGTTTGCGGATGAAATCGTCGGCGCCCATTTTCAGGCCGAACAGCTCGTCGATCTCCTCGTCCTTGGAGGTGAGGAAAATCACCGGCAGCTCGGTACGCTGGCGGAGGCGGCGCAGAAGCTCCATGCCGTCCATGCGCGGCATCTTGATGTCGAGAATGGCGAGGTCCGGCGGATTCTCGGAAAGGCCGTCAAGGGCGCTTGCGCCATCATTGTAGGTCTGGGTCTTATAGCCTTCCGCCTCTAGCACCATACGAAGTGAGGTCAGGATGTTTCGATCGTCGTCGACAAGTGCGATGGTTGGCATTGAGCGGCACCTTGCGGGTCTTGGGGGTCGGGGGGTTCAAGCTGACGCAAATTATGGCAGCATGGGGGCGCATCGCGCAGCCCGTTAATAGTGCAATGCAGCAATTATCCTTGTGGCGCAAGTAAATATGACACAATCGCAGATGCCGACGAAGGCCGAATTGGCCGCCGATGCGAGGGCTTTGGTGAGGCGCGCGCTGAAGGCCTCGCTCGCCACGATCGCCGCAGGTAGCGGCCATCCCTATGCCTCGCTGATCACTGTCGCGACCGAGGCGTCCGGCGCTCCGGTCTTTCTCATTTCAACGCTCGCTCAGCACACCAAGAACCTTGCCCAGGACCCCCGCGCCTCGATTCTGTTCGACGGCACGGGCGCCGCCGGCGATCCACTGCAAGGCGCGCGGGTGACGCTGTTCGGCAGAGCCGAGAAGACCGGCGAGGAGGCAGCGAGACGGCGGTTTCTTGCCCGTCATCCAGAGGCAGCGTTCTATGCCGACTTCCCCGACTTCGCCTTCTGGCGGCTCGAGGTCGAAGGCGCCCACTATATCGGCGGCTTCGGCCGCATCGTCGACCTGTCGCCGTCAGAGCTTCTCGTTCCAACGGAAGGCGCGGGCGAGTTGCTCGCGGCCGAACCAGGCATCATCGAGCATATGAACGAGGACCACGCCGATGCCGTCCGCCTCTATGCCACGCGGCTGGCAGGTGCGCCCGAAGGCTTCTGGCGCATGAGCGCCATCGACCCTGAGGGCTGCGATCTGATCTTCGAGGGCGACGCCCGCCGCATCCGCTTCCGCGCCCCGATCTCCACGCCCGGCGAGGCGCGGGCAGAGCTCGTTCGCCTCGCCAACGAGGCGCGGGAGCCGGATTAAAGCCGGCAACGGCGCTCGACACGTCGCCTTGAAAGCTTTGCAAGATCGGGCTAGCAAGGGAAAGAAATTCACCCTACCGCCGCATCGCCCTAGCTAGAGGATCCTGCCGCATGAGCGTTCAGTCGAAGATTGTGCCCGAAGGTGCGAAGACCACCAACCCCAAGGTGCTGGCCTTCGTCGAAGAGGCCAAGGCTCTGTTCAAGCCGGAACAGGTGGTGTGGTGCGACGGCTCCAAGGAAGAATATCAGCATCTGTTGAAGTCGCTGGTCGATGGCGGCACGGCCATGTGGCTCAATCCTGACAAGCGGCCGAACTCGATCCTGGTGCGCTCCGATCCCAAGGACGTCGCCCGCGTCGAGGACCAGACCTATATCTGCTCGGAGAAGAAGGACGATGCAGGCCCGACCAATAATTGGTTCGACCCGAAGGCGATGAAGGAAACGCTCCGCAAGCTCTATGACGGGGCGATGGCCGGGCGGACCATGTACGTGTTGCCCTATTCCATGGGCCCGGTCGGCTCGCCGATCGCCGGCATCGGCGTCATGGTCACGGACTCGGCGTACGCCGTCGCCAACATGCACATCATGACCCGCGTCGGCGACAGAGTGTGGAAGGCGCTGGGCGACAGCGAGGATTTCGTTCGCGGCATGCACACGGTCGGCTATCCGCTTTCCACGCCGGCCACCGCCGACGTGCCTTGGCCTTGCAACGAGACGAAATATATCTCGCACTTTCCAGAGACGCGCGAAATCTGGTCGTACGGCTCCGGCTATGGCGGCAATGCGCTGCTTGGCAAGAAGTGCCATGCGCTGCGCATCGCAAGCGTGAAGGCGCGCGACGAGGGCTGGATGGCCGAGCACATGCTGATCCTTAAGCTCACCAATCCGGAGGGTAAGTCCAAGTTCATCGCCGCGGCGTTTCCGTCTGCCTGCGGCAAGACCAACCTCGCCATGCTCAACCCGACCATTCCGGGCTGGAAGGCCGAGACCATCGGCGACGACATCTGCTGGATGAAGTTCGGCGAGGATGGGCGGCTCTATGCCATCAATCCAGAGACCGGCTTCTTCGGCGTGGCGCCTGGAACCTCGAATGAGTTGAACTTGAATGCCATGAAGACGCTCGACGCCAACTGCATCTACTCCAACGTCGCGCTGACCGACGACGGCGACGTGTGGTGGGAGCAAATGGGCACGACGCCCGAGCACACCGTCGATTGGATGCGCCGCTCCTGGACGCCGAAGTCAGGGAGGCCGGCCGCCCATCCGAATGCGCGCTTCACCGCGCCTGCGAGCCAGTGCCCGGTGATCGCGCCGGAATGGGAGGACCCCAAGGGCGTGCCGATCGACGCCATCCTGTTCGGCGGCCGCCGCGCCACGGTGGTGCCGCTCGTCACCGAGGCGCTCAACTGGCTGCACGGAACCTTCCTAGGCTCGATCATGGCCTCGGAGAAGACGGCGGCCGCGTCCGGGGTCAAGAGGCGATATCCGCCGCGATCCCATGGCCATGCTTCCCTTCTGCGGCTACCACATGGGCGACTATTTCGCCCATTGGCTGAAGATGGGCGAGAAGGGCGGCGCCAAGATGCCGAAGATCTTCTACGTGAACTGGTTCCGCAAGAATGGCGACGGCAAGTTCATGTGGCCCGGCTATGCCGAAAACAGCCGCGTGCTCAAATGGATCTTCGAGCGCTGTGACGGTACGGCCGAGGCAGTCGATACGCCCATCGGCAAGGTTCCCGCAGAAGGGGCCATCGACGTCAAGGGTGTGAAGGTCGATCCCACCGACATGAAGACCATGACCTCCGTCGACAAGGAAGGGTGGAAGGCCGAGATCCCGCTGATCAAGGAGCACTTCGCCACCTTCGGCGCCAAGATGCCGCAAGCGCTGAAGGACGAGCTCGCTTCGCTCGAGAAGCGGCTGGGGTATTGCTAGTTCGAGGCGGCTCTGCACCGACTGGCCGGGTCTGACCCGCGTTGCGACGAGTCCTCTCGCATCACGTGTCAGACCCAGAGTAATCCGCGACGCATCGGCTGTCACGCGCAAGTCCTCAAAGCTTTCCAGTCCCTCGAAGTGGTCTATGAGCGATGCCGCCCACGGCCGCTGGCAGTCCGCCAGCCTCAGATTGACGACTATACGGCGGCGGACCGTCCTTGATCAGTCTCGAGCGCTCGATGATAAGCAACGCACCCGCAATCGGGACAAAAATGGAAGCCGATGTGCTGCTCGACATAGGCCGTAGGCCGCAGATACTCGTATCCCCTGTTCGTAGTCATACGCCCAGAGCGTCCCGTAGCGTCGGCAGATCGTGCAATTGCAGGCCGTGGCCGACTCAGGGACCCCTTCGAAGGTCCAGCGGACCTTGCCGCAATGACATAGAGCCTTCGCGACTACCTTAAAACGCTCGCAGCGTCACGGCGAGGTCGATTGGCGGTTAAGAAAAATCCGCATCGTCTCGAAGTCGAAGGTCACCGCGTAGGGCTTGAAGAAGTCGTGGCCGACCATGCCTGCGAGATGGAAGCCGAAAATGTTTTCCCACGGGAACGGCCCATCGTAGAGGCCGGCGACGTTGTCTTCCTGGACGTCTCCAAAGGAAAGCCGTGGAAACGGTGTAGGGCACGATCTTCAGCGTTCCGCCGGCTCCAGCACCTTCGGAAGCCTTGTCTTCCTCAAGCTTAATTCCCGCCTCCTTGATGACCGGCTCCGCGAGCTTTACGCCCGCACCCTCAAGCCCAGTGTCGACGAACAGGAGCGCAGGTGGCATCGTCTCCACGCGGCCCCAGCCCACCATGAAGTGATCGCTCGCAATCCAGAACGGAACCGCGACGCTTTTGCCCGGATGACTCTGCCGCATACGCCTTGAGGCTCTCCGCGTTTTTGCGGCGGAGCACGAGCTCGCCGCGCGGAAAATCGAGCGTCGCCAGGAAATGGTAGAAGAGAGTGGTGCCGATCACGCCGTCGATGCGCTTCACGCCAAGTCCTGCTGAGAATTGGCGAAAGGGCAGCGTCATGACGGGCAGGTTGCGAACGGTCCAGTCGCCGAGCTTGAGGATTCGATGCGCGACTGCCCGACCTTGGCCTGCTCGCCGCCGGAGAACGTGCCCTGCACGTCGCCGAATTGCGGAAGGCCGAGCTCCTTGGCGAAGTCGGTGTCGAGCCCGAGCTCGGAGCCTCCGGTGTCGATGAAGAAATTGACCTCGTCGCCGCCGTTTATCCGCACGCTGACGACCGGCAGCGAAGGGGTTTTCAAGAATTTGAGACGCGTTGTTTGCCCGTCCCCGTGCAGCTCATAGGGCGTCTGGCCCTTGAAGCTCTCCAACTTGGCGACATTCAGGGTCGGATATTGCTCGATGATCAGTTTGTTGCTGCCGACCTCGACGCCGTGGAGCGCAGCCGCCGCCTTTTGGAAGTCGTCGCGGCGATAAAACGTTTCGGCCAGCATGACTTTGGCATCGTCGTCGCCTGGCCGCAGAGCTATGGCCGCTTCGAACCATCGCTGCGCGTCGTCGAGCCGGTTGGCGAGCAGGGCAACCCGGCCGAGTTGGAGGACCGCCGAATAGTCCTTGGGATCTTGAGCGACGATTTGTGCGTAGATGTCGCCAGCTTCGGTAAACTTCCCAGCCTTGAAGAGCTGGGCGGCGGAATTGGCGTCAGACTGCTTCGGCTCGGACGTCGCTTGTCCTGGGAAGCAAGTCGCGACGATCAGGGCGAGCGCGATGCAGATGACTGGCATATTTCATTTTGTTTCCCTGATGAGTTGCCGCTGCGACGCCCGGACTGTATCAGAGATCGGGCACCGGCTCATTCTAGCGAGAGCAGTTGAGCGAGAGAGACGCGCGCCGCTCTTGCCACATCCCGGCTTCGCCTTAAGCCAAGCCCATGAGCAAGGGCAAAGAGCGTCGTTGCCGCAGGTCATGAGCTGACCGCCAAGGCGGCGGCGGAAATTTTGCAAGACGGCGGCAACGCCTTCGACGCCTGCGTCGCCGGCCTGTTCATGACCTTCGTCGCTGAGGCGGTGTTCGCCTCGCCTGGCGGCGGCGGCTTTCTCATGGCGCGGCGGGAGGGAAGCGACGCCGTCTCCCTGTTCGACTTCTTCGCCGAGACGCCGCGCAAGCGCCGGCCTTCAAGCCAGATCGACTTCTATCCCATCTACGCCGACTTTGGACCGGCCAAGCAGGAGTTCCATATCGGCTTGGGCTCGAGCGCCACGCCCGGCATGGTGCCAGGCATCTTCGCCATGCATGAGGCGCTGTGCCGCCTGCCGATGAAGCGCCTAGTGGAGCCCGCGGTACGCGCCGCGCGCGGCGGGTTTCCGCTCTCAGCGTTCCAGGCTTACCTCTTCACCGTCATCGCCCCGATCCTCAACGCGACCACCGGCGTTGCCAAGATCTTCGCGCCCGGCGGCACGCTGCTCAAAGCCGGCGAGACCTTCGGCAACCCCGATCTCGCCGAGACCATCGAATGGCTCGCGGAGGACGGCGCGCGGCTCTTCCTCGACGGCGATGTCGGTCAGGCCATCGTGCGGCAGCAGCACGACGGCGGCGGCTACCTCACATATGACGATCTCGCCGAATATCGCGTGGCGCGGCGGGCGCCGATCCTCTGGCAACACGACGGCGCGACCGTCGCGCTCAATCCGCCGCCTGCGGCAAGCGGCGCGCTGATCGCTTTCGGCCTCGGCTATGTGCAGGCGCTTGCCGATGAAGGCCGCGCGCTCGACGCGTTCGCGCTCAAGGACACGATGGAAGCGACCAACGCGGCACGTGCCTCGCACGGTGACGGGTTAGCGGCAAAGCTTGCGGATGGCGTCTGGCAAGGAGCATGCGCGCAGCATCGCGTCATCCCGCGGCCTCTCGCGGCACGACCCATATCAGCGTCATCGACCGCGACGGCAATGCCGCTGCGGCAAGCCTCTCGAACGGCGAGGGCAATGGCTCGATCGTCGGCAATTTCGGCTTCATGCTGAACAATATGCTTGGCGAGGAGGACCTCACCCCTGAGGGCTTGGGCAACTGGCGCGAAGGCGTGCGGCTGTCCTCCATGATGGCGCCCACCATTATCCTGGAACCCGACGGCACGGCGATTGCGCTCGGCACCGGCGGATCGAACCGTATCCGCACCGCCATCCTGCAAGTCGCCGTCAATCTGCTCGACCATGGCATGAGCCTGGAAGACGCAGTGACGGCGCCGCGGCTGCACCTCGAGAAAAGCGGAACGCTCAGCTTCGAGCCCGGCCTGCCCGAGGCGGCGCAGACAGCGTTCCTCGCGCTCGAGGACAAGGCACATGCCTGGCCTCAGTCGAGCATGTTCTTCGGCGGCGTGCATGCCGCGCGACGCTTCGGCGATGGCGGCGTGGAAGGTGCTGGCGACCCGCGTCGCGGCGGCGTGGCGATTGTGGTATGAGTGAACCCATGAAGAAAGCCATCGCCATCAGTCATGTTTGCTTCGAGGACGCCGGCACGCTGGAAGACGCCATCACCGCGCGCGGGCTGTCGTTCCGCTACCTGCAAGCCGGCGTCGACGATCTGTCACCGGCCAAGGACGCCGACATCCTGGTCGTGCTCGGCGGCCCGATCGGTGTCTACGAGCTCGACCGCTACCAGTTTCTAAAGTCCGAGTTCGGCGTGATCGAGACGGTGATGGGCCGCGGCAAGCCGGTCGTCGGCATCTGCCTCGGCGCCCAGCTCATCGCCGCGGTGCTCGGTGCCCGCGTCTATCCGGCGCGCGAGAAGGAGATCGGTTGGGGCCTGGTCGGGCTTACGCCCGATGGGCGCAAATCGCCGCTCGCTGCGCTCGCTGAGAACAAGGGCAGGGTGTTGCATTGGCACGGCGATACCTTCGATCTGCCGCGCGGCGCGACCTGGCTCGCCGAAACCGCGATCGCGCCGCATCAGGCCTTCAGCATCAACAACGGCAAGGTGCTGGCGCTCCAGTTCCATGTCGAGCAGCACGCCAAGGGGATGGAGCGCTGGCTGATCGGCCATACGCTCGAGCTCACCACCGCCGGCATCGACCTGCACAAGCTCCGCGCCGACACCGAGCGGCACGGGCCGGGCCTCGAGCGAGCGAGCCGGAAGCTGTTCGACGACTGGCTCGATCAGGTCGGCGTCGCGGCGCCGCGCGCGGCAGCACCCGCCACGCAGTAGTTTCACGCAAGGCTGATTGTTCTTAACCTCTCCCCTAGGGGAGAGGTCGGTTGCTGCGCCGTTAGGCGGAGCAACCGGGTGAGGGGGTTACTGAATCCAATGAGCGCCGGCCCCTCACCCTTTCCGCCATGCGACTTGCGCATGCTCCGCGCGCAAGATCGCGGCAGAAAGCCCTCTCCCCAACGGGGAGAGGAGGAACAAGCTGTAAGGCTTAGCGCTATAAAGGATGCTGATCCGCAGGGTCCTTCGGCGCGTCGAAGGTCTCGCCAGGCGTCTCGGGAAGCTCGGTGCTTTCCGGCGCCTTGATGTCGTCGCCCTTGGCGTTCCACCACGTCGACCCGTAGCTCGCGCCGCCGCTCTTCTTGGTGAGATGGGTGAGCACGACCTCGCCTGGATAGTAGTAGACCGTCCACGGCCCGAGCACGTCCTTGGGGATCGCCCGCCAGGTCACCAGGATCTCGTCGCCCTTCTTCGCCTCGCCCTTCTTGACCTCCATCAGCCTGACCTTGGCGAGATAGGCCGGCAGATCCTGCCCGGTCTTGTCGTCCTTGGTGATGGCGATGCAGCTCACCGACAGCACGCGCACGACGGCGACGAGGTCGCTCTTGTCCATCAGCTCCTGCTCGGACATCGGCGCCGGCAGAGCGAGCGCAGGCGTGGCGAGGAGGATGGTCAGCAAAGCCAAGACGTAGCGAAACATGAGGAAATCCTTTGGCCGGGCAGGCGGGATCGGGGAACCGCATGGTGTACGGGCCGTTCATCCCGCGCAAACCCTAAATTGCTATGCTGCAAGGACAATTAGTCTCAACGAGGCGAGGAAACCCATGGTCAACATCTATCTCTTCATCGAGCTGTTGCACACCGCGAGCGCCGTCACGACCGTCGACACCCTCAAGGCGCTCAGCCTCGACAACTGCAAGTTCGCCAATGTGGTGGTGTTGTCGGAGGAGAAGATCGTGGCCCAGCTCGACTGCAAGGATTCGACCGACGGCGACAAGGCGATCCTCAACAACATCGCCAAGGTCGATGGCGTGGTGCAGACCAACATCATCGCCGTGGTGCGTCCGGTGAAGAAATAAGCTAGCCCTCATGCTGAGGAGCGCCGACGGCGCGTCTCGAAGCAGAGGCCACCCTTCGAGACGGCCGCGTGCCGCGGCCTCCTCAGGGTGAGGCTGTGGCAGCCATCAATCCCGGTCGACGAGGCCCTTCACGCCCTCATGCTTGGCGCAATGGACGCAGCAATAGATGGTGTCGCCATGCTGCACGCCATGGCCGATGATGCGGCAGCCGCAATGCGGGCAGACCGGCGCGAGCGCGGCGATGGCGCATTCGAATGAGTCGAACACGAGCGTGCGGCCGCCCATGGTGACCTCGAAGCTCTGGTCGTAGTTGTTGCCGCATTGCGCGCATTTGCCCATGGCGATGTCCTCCGGCTGATCCTCTCGGAAGCATAACGCAGTCTGTCGCTGGAGGTCCACGCATCAAAGCGAAGGAGAGGAGGGACGAAGTCCCTAATGCGCGGCTTCCCAGTTGTCGCCGGCGCGGGCGTCGACCTTCAGCGGCACCCTCAGTTTCAGCACCGGCTCCGGCGCCTTCTCCATCACGCTCTGCGCCACCTCCATGGTCTTGTCGACCTCCTCCTCAGGCGCCTCGAACACGAGCTCGTCATGCACCTGGAGCAGCATGCGCGCGTTGAGGCCGGCGGCGGCGAGCGCCGGCACCATGCGGATCATGGCGCGGCGGATGATGTCTGCGGCAGAGCCCTGGATCGGCGCGTTGATGGCGGCGCGCTCGAAGTTGCCGCGCAGTGACGGGTTCTTGGTGTTGATCTCGGGGTAATGCACCTTCCGCCCGAACAGGGTCTTCACATAACCCTGACGGCGCGCCTCGGCCTTGGTCGCCTCCATGTAGTCGCGGATGCCGGGGAAGCGCTCGAAATAGGTGTTGATATAGGCGGCCGGCCTCGCCCCGCGGGATGCCGAGCTGGGCGGCGAGCCCGACGGCGGAGATGCCGTAGACGATGCCGAAATTGATCGCCTTGGCGCGGCGGCGTGATGGCCGGGTCCATGCCTTCGATCGGCACGCCGAACATCTCGGATGCCGTCATGGCGTGAATGTCGAGCCCGTCGGCGAAGGCCTGGCGCAGGGTCGGCGTGTCGGCCATATGGGCGAGAACGCGAAGCTCGATCTGGCTGTAGTCGGCCGAGATCAGCCGCTTGCCCTTGTCGGAGACGAAGGCCTTGCGGATGGCGCGGCCTTCGCTCGTGCGCACCGGGATGTTCTGCAAATTCGGCTCGAGCGAGGAGAGCCGGCCCGTGGTGGTGGCGGCGAGCGCGTAGGAGGTGTGCACGCGGCCCGTCTCGGGGTGGATATAGGTGGGCAATGCGTCGGTATAGGTGCTCTTGAGCTTTGCGAGCAGGCGCCAATCGAGAACTTTCCGCGGCAGCTCGTGGCCCTCGGCGGCAAGCTCCTCGAGCGCGCTCGCATCCGTGCTCCAGGCGCCGGTCTTGGTGCGCCGCCCTCCGGCCAAGCTCATCTTGTCGAACAGGATCTCGCCGAGCTGCTTCGGCGAGCCGATATTGAAGTCCTCGCCGGCAAGCTCCCTGATCTCGTCTTCGAGCCGCGCGAGGCTCTGGGCGAAGCTGCCGGAGAGCGCTGGCGAGCGTCGCGCGCTCGACCCTGATGCCGGTCCGCTCCATCAGCGCCAGCACCGGCGCGATCGGCCGCTCCAAGGTCTCGTAGACGGTGTCGACATGCTCGGCGATCAGCCTCGGCTTCAGCACGAGCCAAAGCCGAGGCCAATGTCCGCCTCCTCGCCGGCGAATTCGGTGGCGCGGGCGACGGGCACGCGCTCGAAGGTCACGGCGGCGCGGCCGGTGCCCATGATCTCCTTCTGGCGTGAGGCAGGTATAGGACTGAGGAGCGCGCCGGCAAGCTGCTCGGGCAGATGCTCGGCGCGGCCGGCGTCGAGCGCATAGGACATGAGGCAGGGATCGTCGAAGCCGGTGAGCGCGATGCCGTAGCGGGCGAGCACCACCATGTCGAACTTGGCGTTCTGCACGATCTTGAGCACGCTCTCGTCTTCAAGCAGAGGCTTGAGCAGATCGAGCGCCTCGCGCGTCTTCATCTGCTTGACATCGCCCTCGCCGCCGAGGTCGAGCCCGTCGCTAACCCGATGGCCGAGCGGGATATAGACGGCGGTTCCTGGACGGAGCGAAAGCGCGATGCCGACGAGCTCGCCTTGCATGGGGTCAGACGATGTGACCTTAGCGCGGAAGGCGACATGGCCCTGCTCGCGCGCCGCATCGAGCAGCGCGGCAAGCCGCTCCGGATGGACCACCGTCTCGTATTTGCTGCGGTCGAAGGGAAGCGCGGAGAGCATGGCGGCACGCTCTTCGGCGAGATGCAAAGGCGAGCCTTCCTTCGCCGGATAAACCGGCTCGGTCCGCTCGGCGACGAAGCCTCCCGCCGGCAATTTGCGCAACGGGTGGTCGTAGACCTCGCCGCGTTTGCGCGGTTGCTTGGGCGCAGGCGCCGCGCCGGCGGGAGCCTCGACGCCGAGGCCATCGGCGATACGGCGAAGCAAGGTGCTGAACTCCAGCCTGCGCATGAAGCTCAGCAGCGTCTCTGCCTCCGGCTGGCGGACCAGCGTCTCGGCGAGCGGCACGTCTAATGGCACGTGGGTATCGAGGATCACCAGCGTGCGCGACAGCCGCGCCTGGTCGGCGAAAGTAATGAGACTCTCTCGCCGCTTCGGCTGGGTGATCTCGGAGGCGCGGGCGAGCAGCGTGTCGAGATCGCCATATTCGTTGATGAGGAGCGCAGCCGTCTTGACCCCGATGCCCGGCACGCCGGGAACATTGTCGGTGGGGTCGCCGATCAGCGCCTGCACCTCGATGACCTTCGCTGGCGGCACGCCGAAGCGCTCCATCACCTCGTCCTCGCCGATCACCTTGTTCTTCATGGTGTCGTACATGCGCACGCCAGGGCGCACGAGCTGCATCAGGTCCTTGTCGGAGGAGACGATGGTCACGTCGGCGCCGGCTTCCAGCGCCTCGCGCGCGTAAGTGGCGATGAGGTCGTCGGCCTCGTAGCCCTTCTGCTCGAGGCAAGCGACGTTGAACGCTCTCACCGCATCGCGGATGAGGGGGAACTGAGGGACAAGGTCCTCTGGCATGTCCGGGCGGTGCGCCTTGTAGTCGGCATAGAGCTCGTTGCGGAACGTCTGTTCGGAAAGGTCGAAGATCACCGCAAGATGGGTCGGCGGGACGAGTTCGCCGGCCTCGCGGAGCAGCTTCCACAGCATGCCGCAGAAGCCATGCACGGCGCCGACCGGGAGCCCGTCGGAGGGGCGGGTGAGGGGAGGCAGGGCGTGAAAGGCGCGGAAGATGTAGCCCGAGCCGTCGATCAGATAGACGTGGTCGCCCTTTGCCACCGGCCTGCCGGCGGCCTCGGGTTTCGTGTCAGCCATTGTCATGATGGGGGAAATATAGGGATTGGCGGGGCTCCCGTCAGCACCGCCTTGCCGCCTCTCCCCAGGCCTTAATGCGTGCGTTCGAGCTCGTGGCTGCGCTCGGCGCTGCCGGGGGCAAAGACCATGTCGGACCCGCCGAAGGTCTTCTCGATGTAATCCTTGAAGTAGGTCTCCATGTGCGGGAAGGCGCGTGCCAGCCGCGTAAAGTCGCGCTGCGAGATCCACAAGACGACCGAGTCTTCAAGCGCCACCACGAGGCCGGTGCGGAGCGACGATTTGACCAGCACGCGCTCGCCGAAATGGTCGCCAGGCCCGAACACATTCTCGAAATGCTCGCCGGTCTCGGGATTGTCGATGGTGAGCTTGAGCGAGCCTTTGACCACCGTATAGAAGCCGTCGATCAGCATGCCGGGCTCCAGAACCTTGTCGCCCTTGCGGTAGTGGATATAGCGCGTGCCCGGCATCGAGGATTGCACCAGCACGATGTTCGGCGGCACGAACGCGTTCAGGATCCAGTTCACCAGCACCCGTACCTTGGTTGCGAATCCCGGCAGGAAGGACAGGTAGAAGCCGCGCCACAGCAGCCAGGCGAGAAAGCCGGAGAGCTTGATGCCGTAAACCTCGGCCACGGCCTTGCTCATGCCGAGCGAGGCAAGGGAGCCTTTCGACGTATAGGCGAAGGGCTTGAGCTCCTCGCCTTTCGCCTTGGCAATGAGATTCTGCGCCAGCTGGCGCCCTTCGCGCACGGCGAACTGCGCCGTTTGCGGAGCGTAATGCAGCGGATCCTCTGCCGGCTGCTCGACCAGCGGGATGAGCGCCGCATCGCCCACCGCCCAGATGCCGTCACGCCCCGATACGCGCATGAAGCGGTCGGTCTTGACGCGTCCCCACTGCATGTCGAGGTCGAGCGACGCGACGAGCGGATTCGGACCGTTGCCGATGGTGGCGACGATGGTGCGCGTCGGGATGAGGCTGCCATCGCCAAGCTCGACCGCGGTCGAGGTCGCCGACTTGGTGCCGACTCCGGTCTTGACGTCGATGCCATTTATCCTGAGCCGCTTGGTCGCATATTCGGCAAGGTCCGCCGGGAAGGTGGGCAGGATGCGGTCGGCATACTCGATGAGATAGACGTTGATCTCCTCGTGCTTGATGTTCGGATAATATTTCAGCGCGCGGTGGATCAGATCGTTGACCTCGGCGACGGTCTCCACGCCGGTGAACCCGGCCCCGACCACGACGAAGGTGAGCAGCTCGCGCTTCAGCTCCGGCTCCGTGGCCACGTCAGCCATTTCCAGGCAGCTGATGACGTGGGTGCGCAAGCGGTGCGCATCGGAGAGGTTCTTCATGGTGAGCGCGTGCTCGGGGAGCCCCGGGAAGCGATTGAGGTCGACGCTCATGCCGAGCGCGATGACGAGCTCGTCATAAGGAAGGTCGACGGGGACACGGCGGAAGCCCTGCACGACGGTCACGGTCTTCTTGGCGAAGTCGATGCCCATGACGTCGGCTTGGCGGATCTGAATGCCGCGCAGCAGGAGCCGGAGCGGCGCCACCGCGTCGGAGGAGTGTATCGTGGCGGCGGCGACTTCGGGCAGCAGCGGCTGGAAGACGAAGTAATTGTTGTTGTTGATCAGCTCGATGTCGAACTCGTCGCGGCCGCGGCGCGCAAGCTCCTTGGCGGCGAATACACCGCCAAAGCCGCCGCCAATGACCAGAATTTTCTTCTTTTCCATGGAAAAACGACCCCTGCCGTTATGGCATTTAATGGGCATACCTACGCCGATAGAAGGCCCCGTCAAGTCGCGCTTTGGCGCACGGTCCTTGCGGACAGCTCCGGTCGCGCATGGTCGCCTCGCCGCCGCCTAAGGCTCCCGCGTTGCTTATTGGCCTGGCTTTGACTACGTTTCGCTGAACGAGGCACCCGTAGCTCAGCTGGATAGAGCGTTGCCCTCCGAAGGCAGAGGTCACAGGTTCGAATCCTGTCGGGTGCGCCAGCTACCTCAATGAATTAACGTCCTCTCCGCGCCTCGATCAGGAGTGCGTGTCCGCAGAATGTCCGCGTAATCTGTTCACTGGAGGTTCGCCCGGACCGACCAGCGGGGTTCGCGATGGAAGCGCAGCCTCAAAGGTAAGTGCCAGCGAGCCCGTACGTGTTTCTGGGGTGCGCGAAAGCCCGCCATCATCCAAAGCGCCCGGCGCACCCTCCTAAGCACCTTGTAGCCCAGCTCAACACCAACTGGAGAGTTATGGACGACCCGGTGCAATGGAAGCTGAAGCGGAGAAAGGGCAACCAGAGAGCAAAGAACTCCGGCTGGAGCGATCGCTGTTTCTGCAGCACGAAAGCAGCCTTGTTACGCTGCATTCGTGAATACAGCGGCGACGTAAGCGCCGACGCTCTATTGAGGCTCCTTTCGCTATCCGCTTTGCATCCTGACCGGGACCGCCGAAATCAGCTCTCAAACTTGGACGTTTTTGGAACGTCCCGTGCTCCAACCAACGAGCAGTCTGAACCCTTTGCTTTTCAGACATTGAAGGCTTGCGAAGAGTGATGGGCGCCTCATCCATGGCGTCCCTGGCGCTCTTACTAAGCAGAATTAAGCCGATCCAAGCCTGGCCAGCCCTGAACGAATATAGGGGTTGTCACGAATCTGTTGTGGAAACGTGCGTCCCATCAAGAGCGGCTGCCTAAAGGAGGTAAGGATGCTCTTCATGGTGAATAGTCGGCCCAGGGCCGGGGCAACACGGGAGCAACTCGTTGCCACGCCGACTAGATCCCACCACCTGGGATCTGATCCGCCACGGTGTGCTATCCAACATCTATTATAAGGTAGGTGATGAACCTGGCTTCATCGCGGTCCTCAACGCGCCGAGCGTCGAGGAGGCAAGGAAGATCGTAGCGGGGGGCACGGAGAGGCTCGAGCTGTTTGATCTAGAAGTGGTTCCGGTAAACCACTTTCCACGCTTCGCCTGAAACCCGCATCGCTGAGTAGCGCAGTGAGCGACACCGTGGCTGTCACTAGGTGACATTGCTCCAAGGATTCTAAAATGTCGGCTTAGTGCGGTAGGCAGACGTCCACACCGGCTGGGAGTGGCCGGCAAAGCAGACCCCTTCCTAGGACGCCCACTCGATGCTCGATGCAGCTGACGAAATAGTCGTCCCCGCCCTTCCGGCCAGGATCGCCGGCAAGTCCTTTAGTGCACCAATAGCAGCGCTCTTGCCGGTCGCTTCGGCAAAGTGGCAAGCCGCGTCAACCTTCGGTCCCATCGAACCCGCCGGGAATTTGAAGTCGCGCATTGCCTGCGGACTCGCTCGACGAAATGCCCTTGCAGTTGGTTTGCCCCAATCGAGAAATACAGCATCAGCGTCAGTGGCCATAATGAAGACATCTGCCTCGAGTTCTCGGGCTAAAAGCTCGGAACACAGGTCTTTGTCGATCACAGCTTCAATTCCGCGCAGCACACGTCCTGGCTCATACACGGTTGGGATGCCGCCACCACCCGCGGCAATGACTATCGTTCCCTTCTCAAGCAGCCATTTCATCGGGCGAATTTCAAATATTCGCTTAGGGAGTGGCGACGCCACGACTCGTCGCCATTTGTCGCCGTCCATTTTCATTGTCCAGCCCTTCTCCGCGGCGAGCGACTTCGATTCAGCCTCGGAATAAACTGGTCCAACGAACTTCGTCGGATCTTTAAATCCAGGGTCATCACGATCGACTTCGACCATCGTCAATATGGTGGCGAAGGGCACTTCAAAGGGCAGGAGATTGCCGAGCTCCTGTTCGATCATGTAGCCGATCATCCCTTCGGTCTCGGCACCGAGCACGTCGAGTGGATAGGCCTCGTCAGGCTTATATGAAGCACCCTGTAGGGCCAATAGACCGACCTGTGGTCCATTACCATGTGTGATAACAAGCTCATTGCCGGGTTGAATTTCCGCGAGTGCTGCTGCCGCGGTCTTGACGTTGGCACGCTGAGCTTCCGCAGTCATCGGCTCACCACGACGCAGCAGAGCGTTTCCACCGAGGGCGACGACGATCCTCATGATCAATCACCCAAAGTCGCCACGAGCAGCGCCTTGATGGTGTGCATGCGGTTTTCGGCCTGCTCGAAAGCAATGTTGGCCTCAGACTCGAACACGTCGTTTGTAACCTCAAGGCCGTTAGACATGCCGTAGTCCTCCGCGATCTGCTTGCCCATCACTGTTTCAGTGTCGTGGAAGGCCGGCAGGCAGTGCATGAACTTGACCTGCGGATTGCCGGCAGCCTTCATCAAGGCCGGGTTAACCTGGTAGGGCGTAAGCAGCTTGATGCGCTCCTTCCACACCTCCTTGGGCTCACCCATGGACACCCAGACATCCGTGTGGATGAAGTCCACGCCTTTGACTGCGGCGGTCGGGTCGTCATTGATAAGTACTCGAGCTCCGGATTTTGCGGCAAGATTGTCTGCGATCTTGCGGTATTCGTCCGAAGGCCAGAGCGACTTTGGGCCGCAGATCCGCACGTCCATACCGAGCAGACAGCCGACGATGAGCAACGAATGACCCATGTTCGATCGCGTGTCGCCGACATAAGCGTATTTGATTTCGGTGATCGGCTTATCGCTGTTTTCACGCATCGTCATGACATCAGCGATCATCTGTGTCGGATGGTATTCGTCGGTGAGTCCGTTGTAGACGGGCACGCCTGCATACTTCGCCAACGTCTCGACGCCCTTCTGAGCCGAGCCGCGATACTCGATGGCGTCGTACATGCGCCCTAGCACGCGAGCGGTGTCTTTGAACGACTCCTTGTGTCCGATCTGCGATCCTGATGGATCGAGATAGGTGACATTTGCTCCCTGATCATAGCAAGCCACTTCAAAGGCGCAGCGTGTTCGTGTCGATGTCTTCTCGAAAATCAGACAAATCTCCTTTCCGTCCAGATGCCTCTGTTCAGTTCGCGCGTACTTTGCGCGCTTCAGATCGCGGGCAAGATCGAGGAGATAGCGAAACTCACGAGGAGTATAGTCTTGTACAGTCAGCAGTGAGCGATTGCGCAGATTGAAACTCATGGAGCGCCTCCCGCGTGCAGGATTCTGGACGTCATCAATAAGCCGGGTCACGCGAGACGGGACATGTCATGCAGTGTCCGCCGCCACGCCCGCGACCCAATTCCGAGCCCCTCACAGTGATTACTTCGATGCCGGCCTTTCGTAGGAGAGTATTCGTGTAGGTATTTCTGTCGTAAGCGACGACTACGCCGGGCTCCATTGCCACGACATTGTTGCCGTCGTCCCACTGCTCGCGCTCGGCTTCGTAGGCATCACCGCCAGTGGCGACAATGCGCAACTCGTTAAGTCCGAGGGCATCGCGCACCACCTCCAGCATGGGCGCCTTATCCAGATGAACGTCAAAACTACCGTCATCTCCGGTGGGGTGCATGTTGTAGCATCTGATCTGGCTGACAACATCTTCGTAGATCGTCACAAGATCGCGGTCACAGAAGCTGAACACCGTGTCGAGATGCATGGCGGCTCGGCTCTTCGGCATCAGGCAGCCGATCACTCGCGTTGCAGCCTTGTTCCTAAAGAGCTCGCGCGCGACTTGCCCGACGGCCTGGTAGGTGGTGCGTTCGCCCATTCCAACAAGGACGACGCCCTTGCCGATTGGCATAACATCTCCACCCTCCATAGACGCGTTTGCGAACTCTTGGTCGGAGTCGCCCCACCAGATCTTGAATTGGGCCGCCTTAAAACGTGGATGGTATTTGTAGATTGCGCGTTGCAGTAGTGTTTCAGGCCTTCGAGCTGGCCAGAACATTGGATTGCAGGTCACGCCATTATAGATCCAGCATGACGGGTCGCGTTGAAAGAGGGTATTGGGAATCGGCGGCAGCACAAATTCAGTGGGCCCAAATGCATCGCTGAGCAATCGCTTCGCCGTCGCATCCGGAAGATCAGAGATGGCAATTCCGCCAATCAGAAATGCGGCGAGCTGAGCGGAAGCCATTTCATCGAGCCAAGGGCGGACTAGTGCAGCGTTCTGGATGCCGAGCGCGTTCTCCGTTATCCGCCGGTCAAGTACGAACTTACGAGCATCCGGCTCATCCAGTGTTTGCGCGAGCAGATCGTGGAGTTCGAGCACCTCAACGCCGCGCTCCTTCATCTTTAAAGTGAAGTCATAGTGATCCTTCTGCGCTTCATGCACCCAGATGACATCATCAAAGAGTAGATCGCGGCAGTTGCCAGGGGTCAGTCGTTGATGAGCCAACGATGGCCTGCACACCATGACGGTCCGAAGTTTGCCAACCTCTGAATGGACACCGACCTCACTCATGCCAAGCCTCCCTGCCTAAGCTCTTTTAGTCAGCTCTATTTAGGTCTCACAGCGGGCTGATTACGCCGGTCCACATTAGATAGGCCGCAACGATGGCAACCAACGCGATGAAAATTGCGAGGGCCAACTCAAAACCGACAAAGGGGACTTCGCCGCGTTCTCGTCTCGCCTGCATGTAAACGAGAATGCCAGGTGCGAATAGAACAGCACACATGAGGAGGTAATTGAGGCCTGCCGCGTAGACGAGCCACAATCCGTATGCTGTAGCCAACCCGCCAACCAATAGATCGCGATTGCGGCTGTGGTCACCGGCGCCATAGCCCTCGCCACTCAAGGCAAGCTTTAAAGCGTAGGCGCCCGAAAGAACGTAGGGCGGCAGGATCGCGACAGAGGCGATGAAGAAGAAAAACTGATACGCGCTCTTCGAGAAGAAACTTAGAATAAGAAATAACTGTATCAGGAGGTTCGTCGCCCATAGTGCATTGGCCGGCGAGCCGTTGTTATTCTCCACACCGAACCATCTCGGAAACGTGCCGTCGCGCCCGCAGGTAAAGGGAATCTCGGCACACAGAAGCGTCCATGACAGAAACGCCCCGCCCACGGAAATCATAAGGCCGAGGTTGATGAGGGCTGCACCCCATTTACCTACAAGCGGCTCGAACACTCCCGCCATCGAGGGAACCTTCAGACCGGCGAGTTCCGGCTGGGTCAATATGCCCGTCGCTAAAAGCGAAACGAGAACATAAATGCCGAGCGCGCCGGCAAATCCAATCAATGTGGCGCGGCCTACATCCGAGCGTCGAGCTGCACGAGCTGAGTAGACACTGGCACCCTCGATGCCGATGAACACCCAGAGAGTTACCAGCATCGTGCTCTTCACTTGGTGAAGGATCGAACCGAGATTACCTCCCTCCTGACCATCGCCTTGCCCCCAGAAGTTGAGGGTGAACTTGTCCCAGTTGAAGGCAATGATCGCAATCAGGATGAAGAGGAAAATGGGAACCAGCTTGGCAATGGTCGTTACGACGTTGACGAAGGCCGCCTGCTTTATCCCTTTTAGTACGAGGGCATGAATGAGCCACAAACAAACGGACGCGCCTAGAATGGAGGGTAGATTGTTGCCGTCTCCAAAAACGGGAAAGAAATACGAGAGCGCAGAGAATATTGCGACGGCGTACGCGACATTGCCGAGGAAGGCGCTTAGCCAGTAACCCCACGCACTGTTAAAGCCAACAAAATTGCCGAAGCCCGCTTTGGCGTAGGCATAGGGCCCGGCATTGAGTTCCGGCTTCCGCACGGCAAGACTCTGATACACGAAGGCGAGCATCAGCATGCCGACGCCGGTGATGATCCAGCCTATGAGGATCGCGCCTGGCGATGCCCCTCGCGACATGTCAGACGGCAAGTTGAAGACGCCGCCGCCGATCATGGATCCCATGACGAGGGCGATGAGAGGTAGAAGCGTCAATTTCTGTGATGCAGACGAAGCTCTATCGGCCGTTGCTTCTGCCGTCGTCATGATGGTCCTGCCTCCTCCAAAGCCCAGGATCACACCTTGGCGTGATTCAGTCGTCAGGAATCCACGAACGCGCTTTTAAGATCGGCCAGAATTTCGGTGAGCAATTCGTGGAACTCCCTTTCTTTCCACGCCTCGCCATGCCCGTAGTAATTAAGCCACGGTCAGATCGCTCTTCTTCTTATCACGCTCGATGTCCCTACCGGAAATCCTACAGCGCGTGCTATTCTCGTTGCAACCAGTTTAGTCCTGGTCCCCGTCGCCTCGGCAATACGTTTGCGGACGCGCCAACGTAACGCCGGAACGCGTTAGAGCGGCGGCCAACAGCAGGGGGGAACTGATGACCGTGAACTGGGCAATCCGGCTTGGTACGGCCGCGGTCGCAATAACAGTATTGTCGGTGGGAAGCGCTTGGGCGCGAGAAGATGAAATCGAACCTGTCCCGGCGCCACCTCCGCCGGCTGCTACAGGAAAATTCGATATGGCTATTGGTGTGTCAGGCACCACCGATTACCAATCCCGTGGCATTACCCAGAGCGATAGCGAGCCTGCCATCCAAGGATACGTCGAACCGAGCTACGGTTTAGGACCAGTGCTAGGTGATGCATTCGTGAACATATGGTCCTCCTCAAGTGTCGATTTTGGCACTGGTCAAGGCGCCGAGATCGACGTTGCCGGTGGGATCAAGCCGAAATTCCTCGGTCCGAAATGGTCACCGAATATTGGCTACGTGCACTATTTCTATGCACCGGAAAATGTTAGTCCGGACTATGGGGAAATCTACGCCAAAACGGACTATACGTTCGGAGCGGACGATAAGTTTACCCTTCGCGGTCTCATTTTCTTCGCTCCCGACTACAATCAAAGCGGCTTTACCGGCACCTATATCGCAGGAGGTGGGAGGGTCAAGTTGTGGAAGAACATTGGGGTCTACGCTGGCGCTGGCTATCAGTTCTTCGAAGATCCTAATGCATTCGAACAGCTGGTCTGGACTGCCGGCGTTTCCTACTATTGGAAATCATTCACCTTCGACGTCCGCTATTGGGATACTGATCTCAGCGACAACGAGTGCGTCGTTCGAAGCGGATTTAGCGACGGCTGCGATGCTCGGGTCGTCGGAACAATTTCGCTCGACACCACATGGTCGGCACTGTTCCGCGTGCACTGATGGTCACGACTACTCTCAAGGACTTTGCAAGTTCGGCATCAGAAACCGGTAGCCCAGTAACCAAGAGAAGTCTGGGCGTCGCGGCATGCACCGCCATCGTCATCGGTAACATGGTGGGATCCGGCTTCTACCTCTCCCCGGCGTTGCTCGCGCCTTACGGCAATCTCGCAATCCTCACTTGGGTGATTATGGGAGCGGGCGCTATCTGCCTTGGCTTAACTTTTGCCAAGCTCGCAAAGCTAGCACCGGCGACGGGGGGGCCCTATGCCTACACGCGCATGGCTTACGGCGACTTCGCCGGATTTCTCATGGCATGGGCTTTGTGGATTTCAATGTGGAGTTCGCTGCCAGTCATAGCGCTTGCCTTCGCGGGCGCCGTGATGGACCTGTTCCCTTCGATGCACAATCGCCCTATGGCGGCGGTGCTCACACTGAGCGCTATTTGGGCCGTGGTTCTCGTGAATTTGCGCGGCGTTAAGGAAGCGGGCTTATTTTCCCAAATTACGACCTACACAAAATTGGTCCCGTTCGCTGCGGTTGCCTTGATTGGGCTATTCTTCATCGACACGTCCAACCTTAGTGAATTTAATCCGAGTGGCAATTCGCTGTTGGGTTCGATGGCCGCGCTCGCGCCGGTCACCATGTTTGCTTTCTTGGGATTGGAATCGGCGACGATTCCCGCCGGAGACGTGATCGATCCGAAACGTACCATTCCGCGCGCGACCGTTCTTGGCATAACAGTTGCCGCACTGCTCTACGTGTTCGGCACAGTAGCTGTGATGGGATTAGTGCCGCGCGGGCAGCTCGTCCAGTCGGTGTCGCCGTTTTCCGATGCAGCACGTGTGATCTGGGGTGATTGGGGAGCTGCAATAATTTCCATCGCAATTATGCTCTCCGCCATTGGTGCACTCAATGGATGGACGCTGCTCATGGGGCAAGTACCGATGGCCGCCGCGCGTGACGACTTGTTTCCGCCGATTTTCCGACGAATCTCATCACAAGGTGTACCTGCGTTCGGAATCATCATCTCGGCAATCTTCGCGACCCTGTTGGTCTTGTCACAAGTCGCGGGGCCACCTGGCGTCAAAGCCTTCTACGATCTCGTCGTTGGCCTCAGCACCATGGCAGCTATCATTCCCTACGCATTCTGCGCGCTGGCGACCGGGTTAGTTGCGGTCTATGTGGCGGGAGGCGGACCTGTGCCGCGACTGGGGCTGATCGAGGTAATCGCCTTCCTCTTTTCCGTCTTCATTCTCTATGGGTGTGGAGCGAAGCCAGTCCTCTACGGCACGATCATGCTCGTGCTTGGTATTCCAGTTTACGTTTGGCAGCGACGCCGCAGCGCAACGGCCTGAGTAAGCGCGTTGTCCGCGACGTGCAAAAACGACGTTCAAAGCTACGAATAAAAGTTGGCGGTAGTCCTGTCAGGAGCCCTATGACTGCGGCAAACTACTCCACTCTTTCCGCCTGCAATTTTGCACTCGTTGCAGTGCTGCAATTAATGCGTGCCGTCGAAGGCTGGCCCGTCACGATTGCCTCCACTTCAATTCCAATATGGGTTAGCTGGTTTGCCTGCGTTGTCGCTGCGATCCTTGTCTGGTTGGGCGTCACAGTCTCTCAGACCTGAGACTTCGCCGTATTCGGCAAGAGGCTATTAAAATGCGCCTAGTGGCTCTGGCCTTGTTGTTGCTTATTGCAATGTGCGCCTTCGCATGGGCGGAACACAAGAAATGTCACCACGAGCAATCTCACTGTTTGCATCGATGCGCTCTAGTTCGCGACCTCGGTGGGCTTCCTGACAAGGCTTGGCACAGGTGCAACGCCAAGTGCAGCGATGGCTTCGCGACTTGCGAGCGGCGCTGCCTCACAAGATGGAGTTGTGGCGGACTGGTTGCTCGGCCTTGATAAGGTCAAGTCTTCGACGCGACGTCATTTGCGAAGGAACAGCGAATGATATTCGATTCATTGAAGAGGATATTGGCCAAACTCTCAAAATCCGCTCCACCTGACTCCGCCAAAGAGCTCGACGCAACCAGCGATGTAATGTCGGGCGTGTCAGTCCTGCACAACAAGATCAAACACCTTAACAAGTTTAGGCATGCTTGTGATGAAGCCGGGGTGGAAGGGGACTTAGATAAGGCTGTTCTTTCAGTAGATGCCTTCGCTGCGAAGAGCCTCGCCTTCAAGAATGCGCGTGGCGATTTGGAGGGGGTTAGGCAGGCCGTGCTTTCTCAGTATGAGGAGGTAACTTCAAATCTCATGGGGCTGGCCATTTCTGCCAACTCAGCCGGTGTCAATCTTCAAACGGAGGCAAGAGGGGTATACGAAACCGTCAACGACCTCATGAGGACAATGGGGCTTGCTCGAGATTAGATCAATGTCACCGTCGGTTGTCGGATTGTTGTTTCCTTGCGGAGCGCTACTCCGTCGCTGGCAGACTCTCAGCGAACTCTGCACCCTTAACACCACCCGATGATATATTGATTTATAACTCAGGATGTACTCGCTCCAATGCAGAGATCCAATCTCAAGCTCGAGCGTCGCCGCAAGGCGGGTGCGCCTCAATTAGACGGCAACGCTGTTCCGTCGGAGTCGCTTGACGCATGGGTCTGGGCAGAGCGCATCTCAATGATTGGACTATTCGTTCTCGCGGTCGGTTACACCCTATTTGTCGTGCACGAGTTATTCGTACCCGTCGTTACAGCCTGGGTGATGGGTGCCATCCTACGTCCGATCGTCGAATCGGCAGAGAGATACGGCGTGCCGAGAGTCGTGGCGGTTATTGCTACGGCGACGGTTGCGCTTCTCGTCTTGCTCGCAATCGTAGGACTTCTATCTACGCCCTTGGCCTATTGGATCGGACGCACCGCAGAACTCGCGCAGCTGATAAAAGAGAAACTACAACTCCTAAATCAACCCCTGGCGATTGTTGATGAATTCGCTCACGCACTTTCTGGAATTTCCGGGAAGCCAGCGCCAGCATCTATGGTGAACTACGATACTTCGACGATGATCCGCGGCATCGTATCGACCCTTACCCCGGTCATAACGCAGTTCCTTCTTTTCTTTTTTGCCATGATTTTCTGGATGCTTTACGCGAACGAAATCAAGGGCGGCATTGCTCACCTTTTCGCTGGCGACAGGGTGGGCCAGGTGGCGCATAAGATCCTGGATGATGCAGAAAAGAAGGTCAGTCAGTATTTCGGCACCCTTGTCGTGGTCAATCTCTGTCTCGCGGCTCTTGCGATGGGACTGGCTTCGGCAGTGGGGTTACCTAACCCGCTCCTTTGGGGGGTGCTCGCAGGCACGCTGAGTTTCATTCCCTACCTCGGTCCCGCGGTAATAGTAGCCGCGCTGTTTGTAATTGGCCTCTTGAGCCTTCCGAGTCTCACGGACGCACTCGTCGCGCCTATTCTCTGGATCGTCGTGACGACGTTGGAGGGGCAAATCATTACACCCATGATCATTGGACACCGCCTCACTCTAAATCCTTTCCTCGTCTTTTTGTCGGTTGCCTTCTGGGCTTGGATGTGGGGCGCCTTGGGCGCCCTTCTCGCGGTTCCGCTGCTCATTTCCGGCGTCGTCGCGAATAAGCATCTTTCTTCGTACTTGGCGGCTCGCACCTAGTAGGCTGCTGAAGCTCCGAATTGTTAGGCGTCCTCAGAAATGGTCGGTCTGCTGGCACTTCTAGATGACGTTGTCGCCCTTACGAAGGTGGCGGCAGCCTCACTCGACGATGTCGCCGGGCAGGTCGTCCAAGCGAGTGGAACGGCAGCCGGTGTCGTGATCGACGACACCGCCGTTACGCCCCGATACGTGGTGGGTTTCGCAGCCGAACGCGAATTGCCGATCGTCAGACGTATCGCGCGGGGCTCGCTGAAGAATAAGATCCTGTTCTTGCTGCCGGTAGCCTTGCTCCTTTCGGCCTTCGCTCCGTGGGCGATAACACCTCTGTTGATGATCGGTGGCGTGTTTCTCTGTTTCGAGGGCTTCGAAAAGGTGCATCAGATGCTGGCGCCGCACGATGCGCACGCAAATGCCACGCATGTGGCGTCCTACGCCGTCGACACCAGGGCGCTCGAGGAGGAGAAGGTGGCCGGGGCGATCCGCACCGATTTCATTCTCTCTGCTGAGATCATGACGATCAGTCTGGCCAGCATCACCGCTCCTGACATTCTCACGCAGGCAATCGTTCTGTTCTCGGTAGGCGTCCTAGTAACGGCCGGCGTGTATGGCGTGGTAGCGATCATCGTAAAGGCAGACGATTTCGGCGTTTACCTTGCTCAGCGCGGCGGAACGATTACAACCGCCATCGGCCAGGCCATCACCTATGGCATGCCGCCGTTCCTCAAGACGCTGAGTTTCGTTGGCCTGGTTGCCATGCTTTGGGTCGGGGGCGGCATCATCATTCACGGCCTTCACGCTTACGGTATCGATGGCCCGGAGCACACGGTCCAAGTCATCAGCGACGCCGCACGCGCCGCCATTCCCCCCATTGTTGGCCTGCTGCCATGGCTGGCTGGAGCCATCACTTCGGCAATCTTGGGCCTTTTCATCGGCGCCATCGCGGCGTTCGCGATAGTGCCCGTCCTGACACCACTTTGGCGGGCAGTCCGCCCGGCCCGCTGATGCACATTCCCCGATCTGACATGTCCGCTTTGGGTCAGAAGCAGACGTCGCGCTCAGATCAATTTATGTCCGTCTGCGTTCAGAAGCGGACTCAATCGGTACATGCCTGAAGGTGCTCGTCCGCCTCGAAGGTGCTGGGCAGGGTGTGTGGCAGTGTGATCCAGAGCTCGAGGCCTCTGCGCCTCGCCAGCCAGTGTCTTCAGGCTGCTTCTGAAGCAAAGGTTTGCTCACCACCGGGACAAACGCCGCCGCCGAGGCTTCGCATCGCCTGCTCTTTCATCGTTTCCACGTCTCGGACGCCACCTGCGGTGGCTGACACGAGGATGCGTTGCGCTAGCTTGCGCTTTAGCAGCGCGATATTGTCTTCACTGCTCAAGTCAAGACCGGAGGCGCTCAACTCTTGCCAGGTGGCCTCGAAGGCAGCCGTTAGAGTGTCGAGTTCCTCGGGCTTAAAAAAGGGTGCGTACTGTTGGAAAGGCACTGTCGATACCCACATGGAGGTCGGGCGGGAGTTCCTGAAACTCTCAGTCATCGGTTGCCTGGGGGAAAGTCCGATGATGCCATAGTTTAACAGTCTGGCCGGACGCTGTCTTCGAGCGGTGCACCATGACCGGGCGTGCGATGCACCATCTCACTGTGTGGGAAGCTCGCTAGCGCCCTGCCGTCTGACGGACTAGAACCTCGCCAGCCTCTCTGCCGAACCAAGCAGGCTAGCAAGAAGGCGAAATGGCGGTGACACCCGACGCCATCACCTCGCTCAGCTAACCTCAGAGCTTTGACGCCTTGAATTTCTGGGCAATTGCCACTGCCACCTTCTTCACACCGTAAGACACGCCAAGCTCCATGCGCTTATCGAGCGGAAGGGGGCGTGCCCATGCCACGGGCGGCTCGGACACGATGCGAAAAACTGGGTGGCCAAGGTCGTCAATCTCAGCCCGCCACCAACGGCCCTTCTTGTCTCGAAAGGAGGCGGCATCAATAGTAGCCGCACCCTCTTCCCACCGCCCTAAAAACCACTGCCCTTGTGGAACGTCCTTGACCATGGGTGCCTCTTGACACAGTAATTTAGGGTAGCGGTGAGGGACATGGTAGGGGCATTGCGCCCCAACCGGCGTTGCCAGCTCCTCGTGGTACTCATAACAGGGGACCCTTAGGATCTGCCCCGAGAGAGGCCTCTGCTACGTCCCAGCATTGAGCCGTCCGCCGGGTTGAATGTCGGTGAACAACGCGCTGATCGGCTCATCCTATGCCCTGAGTCGCGAGGCGTGATGTCTGCTAAGGGTCATTAGCTGACGTCACAAGAGACGAGGAATAGGGATGATGCTGCGGCGTGCCGGTCCAGGCCTTCTTGTCGGAGCGGTCTTGATGGCGTCGACGGCCGCATTTGCCGGTCCAGCACTTGTCTTCGAGCCCCATAATGGCACGGTGTTCTATGCCGAAGATCCCGACGCCCAGTGGTTCCCGGCATCCCTCACAAAGTTGATGACGGCCTATGTCGCCTTCCAGGCACTGAAGGCAGGCACCGTCACACCCGACACCAAGCTAATATGCTCCAAGGAGGCGACGGAGCAGGCCCCAAGCAAGCTATGGCTGAAAGTGGGCGAGTCGATCACGCTCGACGTCGCGCTCAAGGTCCTCATCGTCGAGTCGGCCAACGACGTCGCCGTCATGATTGCCGAGGGAGTCGCCGGCAGTCAGGAGGCGTTCGTCCAGCGCATGAACGAGACGGCACAGCATCTCGGCATGAGCCGGACCAATTTCGCCAACGTCAACGGCCTGCCCGACGACCGCCAAGTCACAACCGCCCGCGACCTTGCCAAGCTCGCGCGCGCCATCATCATCGCGTTCCCCGAACACGCCGATCTGTTCACCACCGTCCAGGTTCAGGTCGGCAAGCAGATAATTCGCACGCATAACGGCCTATTGGTGAGTCTCCCCGGCGCCGACGGCATGAAGACCGGGTTCATCTGCGACTCCGGATACAACGTGGTGGCGAGCGCCACCCGCGACGGCCGAAGGTTGGTCGCCGTGGTGCTCGGCGAGCAATCGAGAGCCATGCGCCGCGAGCGCGCGACCGATCTCTTGGAGAACGGCTTTAAGCGCTATTTCTGGAAGTCGCTATTCGGCACTAGCATCGATGGGCTGGCGATCCAGCAAGCCTCGTTGACCGATGGGCCACCGCATTTGAAGGACGCCATCTGCGGCGTCGCCAACCCGAAGCCGTCCGGTACGCGCAAGGTTAGTCGCAAGGGCGGCTCGAAGAGGCGCAGCACTGTCAGCACCGGCGCCAATTGAGAGGGTATGTCCGTTGGGGCAGGAGCGGGCGCCGAAGCGATTTGTTGGGTCCGTCGGCTTTGTGCCAACAACAGACACTGAGGCTCGATGAGCATCGGTCTGCATTGTACCATCAAGGACGGCTCCGAGTTCGTAGGTCAACAATTGCGTGGTCGGTTAGTGGGGGCTCTCGTTGAGGCCGAGACTATGAAGTCGAATTGGTCAAATGCTGCCAGGAGGATGACCAAATATCAGTTTGGACTGATGCTCGCGCTCGTTGGTTCGACTGCAATTATGAGCCCCGCGCAGGCAGATCTGGACGAAAAAAGTAAAGTGATTTCCGAGTGGCTTGTAAACTTTACGATCAAGACTCTTCCAGATCTAACCACAGCTCCTCAACGCATCACGATGCCAACCACTCTTCAGTGGCGTGACGCCTTGGCAATTGCGCCTGCCGAACCAGCGGATTGGACACCAATTACTCGGGCCGTCCCCGGGATCCTCATCAGAGGAAGTTTCAAAGATGACCACCAAGGGCAATTTTTGCTCCGACTTCCCATGGTGTGGAACGGAAAACTTGTGGTGGGGGGAGCCTCCGGAACGCGCAGCGAATTTAACGGTGACCTCGTTATCAGCGACTACGTTTTGCAGAAAGGTTACGCCTTCGCCTCGCAAAACAAAGGGACGCTGAACTCGAGGCTGACTAGTAAGAGTGACCCGAATGCCTGTCCACTGAGCCCCGTTTCGGACTCCGTTCCTGGATCCGCGTCCAATCCACTGATCTACTTCCCGCTTTTGGACAACGAAAACTCCTTAGCGGAGTGGGGTGAGCGGATCAATCAGGCTGCTCTGATCGCCAAGGCACTCATCGGAGCGCACTACTCACGTAAACCTTCTCGTACCTATGCCATGGGGGTATCGAATGGTGGCTACCAGGTGCGCAAGGCCATTGAAGACCACCCCGAGACCTTCGATGGAGGCCTCGCGTGGGAAGCGGTTTTGTGGCAACGCGACGGCCCGAACTTCATTGGGGAGTTGCCGGTCGGCTTGAAACAGTTCCCCTCATATTACGACAAGGGCCTTAATCGAAACAGCGATGAGGCTAGAGCCATCCAGGCCGCCGGATTTCCGCCGGACCTTGTCGAGAATGGCACCTCTCTTTGGACCCTGAATCGCTCTCAATTGTGGGAGGTCACCGAATGCCTGTATGTCCGCAAGCTTGACCCAGATTACCACAAGCAATTTCCTGGCTTCGCCGCGTTTGCGGACTATGACTATGCAACCCGCCCTGAGAGCGTAAGGAAAACCATCGATTCATTCGCAAACAGTGGCATCGTTCGCAAGCCGCTGATCAGCGTACACGGTACGCTCGACGCCTTGATTACCCTTAAGGGTCATGCCCGGCCATACAAGGCCATGATTGAGGCCAAAGGATACGGCCAGAACCATCGCCTATATGAGATCCAGAATGGGAACCACGTAGACTCTCTTATGGGCGCTACGGCCGGGCAACAACTTCCAAACCTGGAATTGATCCAGCCCCATGCCCAGAAAGCATTTGACCTACTCGAGGATTGGGTCGAGCGCGGCATTGCTCCGCCACCGAGTCAGTGTGTTAGGCGGGGAGGCAAGATCGAAGACAAACCTCAATCGACCGAATGCGAGAACTTGCTTGAGCCCCTCGCCGAACGCCCAAATAATCGATAACCTGGCGGTCATTTGCTTCGCACAGTCGGCGGGCTATGCCGTTCACTAAAAGGTCTCGTCCGCTAAGGGGGGTCAGTGGTTGCTCCTTAGTCGCGAGCGCGATGCCGGCTTTAGGGCATTACGTTTGTCCGTTTTAGTGCCAAAAGCGCAACTAACTACTGCCGAGAATCCCTCGCGGATCGATCTCCGCTTGATGCTCAATGCTGATCGCTACACCGGTGCGAAGCTCGCGAGGGTCCGTTGTATCGAAGACCGGACGTATCATGCGGAGGCAACACACACTTCCGCTTAGTGGCATGACCGGACAAACCGATTAGAGGATTGCGGGTGGACCAAGAGGAGGTTTTAGATGGCTCTGCAGAAGCACGGGATAGAAACCTCTTTGAGAGAATTTTTTAAAGCGACGATCGCAGGTGGGCTGTTGTTTCTCCTGCCGGTAGTTCTGATCCTGATCGTCCTGCGCCACGCAATGAAGCTGGCCGTAAAAATTACAAAACCCATTTCGGATTTGCTGCCCGTGGAGGCCGTACTCGGCATCCGGCGAGAGACTTTCCTCGCAGTACTGCTGCTAATTTTCATCTCGTTGATCGCCGGCCTCGTCGCCAAAACGAATGCGGGGAGGCGCTTCATACGCTGGTGCGAGAACTCCTTTCTGGGCGGTCTCCCTCAGTATCAACTGGTAAAGAGCATGGCCGAGGGCCTTGCACGTGTAGAAAGTGCGGAAAGCGTGCAGCCGGCACTCGTCAGCATCGAGGACGGCTGGCAGATCGCATACCTGCTCGAACCGCTAGAGAATGGCTGGGTTACTGTATTTGTGCCGCAGGCGCCTACCCCTATGTCGGGCAACGTGATGTACCTGCCGGCGGATCGGGTCCGGCCTTTGGACATCACGATGGTCCAGGCCATGGCGATCGTGAAACACATTGGCGTCGGATCCGCCGAAACCCTGCGCGGCGCCGACCTTAGGCTTCCCGCGGGCGCAGGCGCGTAAGTCATCCATTTTCGCTTTGGGTCATTAGTCAGCCGCGTCACTTCGTGTAGCCGACGAAATAAACGCCGATAGTCGCACCGGATGCGTCTTTGATCGGCTCATAGCCGCTGACATAGGGCGTCCCGAGAATGGACGTTTTTCCGTAGTACGCATTGCCCGCTTTGATGGACTTGAGGGCCGCGCCGGTCAGAATAGTTCCAAGCCCACGCCTTCCTATTCGCGTCGACACGTTCGTCGCGATGCGAATGTAATCATCGCCGCTTTTCACGAATAGCGTCGCCGCCGTCCCGCGTCCGCCTTCCTCCGCAACAGCGTCTACCACGGAAAAGTTGTTGTTCATTTTGGTCGAGCCGAAATAGAGCGCAGGAGCATCCCTGCCGCCGACTTCATCTATTCCATCAATCTTTGGCGCTCCCAATTTCGTGGTTTGGTCTTTCAAAGCGGCCATCGATTTCGTGACTCTTGCATCCTGAGCATTGCCAACACTTGGGACAAGCACCGGAGTTGCAAGCAGGCCAACCGAAAGGACAAACATGCCAATGACGTGCGCCTTTTTGAATGACTTAACGAGTATCGATTTCATTAAGTCGTCCCCGGATTGAGCGGGCGGCCTGTTGCCAGTGCCCTAACCACGGAACCGCCGCAGCGCTGCACTAGACGACGGCCGCGTCTGGACAGAATAACACTGGACACACATCAATGACTACGGATCGACGATGCCAAAGTCACCCCTACTGCAAGATCGCCACTACTCCCGCTCTCGATGCACGCCGTTAGAGGTCCAATGCGGCATTCAATGGATTTACCAGGGGACATCGCGGAGGTCGTCCACTGCCTGCAAATTGGAAGCTACACGGTCATAGCGTAATGCGCATGGATCAACTGAATAGAATTCTACCGCGCATAAACGCTCACCAGATCCGCGTACCTCCCACGATACGAGATGCCCAAATGACGCCACCATCCTCGGCGGATTGTTTCTGGGGCTAAGCCGCACTACGATAGTAGAGTTTTCGTTCCTTCCCGCCGTACCGACAATGATTGCCGCCACCGGTTACGACCTGTTTCGGAATGCTTCTTCTTTCGCACCTGAGCAGTTTGGCGTACTCGCCGCGGGTCTCATTGCTTCGTTCGTTGTCGCACTGCTCAGCATCAAATTCCTGCTGGCATTTGTCCGGACACGCACCTTTATTCCCTTCGGTATCTACCGCATCGTGATCGCTCTTGCGTTCGCATTGGTGATTTATGCGCACGTCTAGGCCCCCACCGATGTCTGCTTTGGGCGACAAGCATCGTCCGCTTAGTGCCAATAGCAGACATTGCCGTCGTTCTAAATCCTCAGGCCCGTCGATCTAGGAAGCCCGTGAGAACGTTGACGACATTGTGCCCGACTTTGTCTACGGCGTAACCGCCTTCCATGACGAACAAGACCGGGCTGTCCAGTTTTCCGACCGCCGCCCCCACTTTCAAGAAGTCCCCGCTTTCGAGCAAAAAATGGGAAATTGGGTCGTGCTCATAGGTATCGACGCCGAGCGACTTGGTGCTAAAACCGGACATCGTCCCCTCACGCCAAGCAGACAAATTGAGACAATCTGAAATCCAGCTAGGACGTTGAACGAGCATTAGCGTTTCGGGTCCGCCAGTGTCGAATAACGACAGGCGAAAATCTCAGGCAAATGTAACGGGCGCCTACATTTTCTTTGCGGCACTCTACTTTGTGCAGAGCGTCGGAGATCCGACCTCAGGACTCATCGCCCAGCCCGTCCGCTCTTTGCTCAGGAGCTGGGGAGAATCGCCAGCTGCTCTCGGGGCGCTGATGGCGCTTCTGGCATTGCCCTGGACCATCAAACCCGCGTTCGGCCTCTTGTCGGACTTCGTGCCGCTGTTCGGCTCGCGACGTCGCAGCTATTTGCTTCTGGCCAATGGTCTGGCGGCAGCGAGCTTGCTTCTGCTGGCATTCGTCCCGCTCGCGCCAGGAAGTCGTTGGCTACTGTTCGCCCTTCTACTACCAACCACGATGGCCATAGCCTTAGGCGATGTGATCGTCGATGCGCTCATGGTCGAGAAAGGTCAGCCCCTCGGGTTGACTGGACGCTTTCAATCAATCCAGTGGACCGCAGCGAACACCGCTCTTTTGCTGACGGGAGTCTTCGGTGGCTATATCGCAGAGGAGAGGCTCCAATCGCTTGCCTTTGCTCTCTGCGGGGCGTTGTGGCTATTCGCTTTCACGGCGGCGTGGCGTTACGCCAATGACCGCAAAGATGCCCATCTCGATACGGCGAGCTTGCACGAAACTGGGTCCGCGCTCCTCCGCGTATTTCGAGATCCGCTGTTCCTCGCGATCTGCGCGCTATTAACCCTGTGGAGCTTCAATCCGGTCTGGGGTTCGGTGCTCTATCTGCATATGACCGAAGGCCTCGGATTCTCCGAACAGGACTTCGGCAATGTCACCTCGGCCTTTTTTGCAGGATCGCTGATCGGCAGCGTCGGCTACGGCATTTACTGTCGATCGGTGCGGCTTTCAACACTGCTACATCTTTCGATTTTGGCGGCTATCGTGTCGAACGCCGTCTACTGGCAATTGGGTAGCTTGACCTCGGCTTATGGCATCTCCGTGCTCGCCGGAGCCGCCTACATGACCGGAACTCTCATTCAATTGGACCTAATCGCGCGCATCATTCCCCCGAGGGCTGCGGCGACGCTGTTCGCAATTGTTATGGCGCTGACCAACTTTGCCGGGTCAGCGTCTGAAGCATTTGGTGGATGGCTATTTGAAGCCGCGAAATTACAAGGACGAGACGGTTTCAGCACCGTGGTCGCAATCAGCGTTGCCTTTGCGGCAAGCTGCTGGCTGTTGGTCCCCATGCTCCGTCGCGCCGCACCTCAATGGTGGCAGTAGGCGTGGGAAAATTCGCCCATAAACTGCGGCCAGAACACACGATGCACTAGCAGCAAAAACAGAACTGACGCTGACAAAATGATGAGCATAGGAATTGCTCACATTGAGTCTGACGACAACCTCGCATTACAGTCTAGCAACTGCAACGATTTGGCGAGGCAAGGGTGCAGTGGCATCCTTGCGAGGCCAGAAGCCTTCGACCCGACGCATCGCTCCTGCCCCTGAAACACGCACTTTAGAAAAGCCCAATGCGCGAAATCTTCTTGCGATCAGCCCGTTGTCAGCCAACCGCTCAACCGAATTCAGGGCGAGGGTCGCCCGGTATCGCTTACCTTCGCGAACAGTAAATTCCCCTGCGAAGCTAGCGCTGGCAAAAGCGGCAGTGATGGCAAAAGCCACAATCGCTTTCAGCAAAATGCGTAAGGTCTTGTTGGTCATCGCGGACGTCCTGTAGCTTTTGGGGATGGCAGCGGCCGCTGGCACTAGAGGCGACTTGCGGAGAACTGTACTCTGCCATCCCGTCCAAATAAGGCGACGGTCGCTAATCCAGACCTTGGTCTACCTGGCTCCTAGACCTCCGTGCACTGGGTACTGCACGCACAGCCTGCTACCGATCATTCACCGGGTGACGTCGATTTAATCGGTAGTGCCCCCGTCTAGCCGAGACGTGACCCGCCGCACCGGCTTTTCTCCCGGTGCATGGCGCGGAAGGGCTTTTCTTGCGCCTAACTCGCCGAAGCGGTTAGCGCTTTTTTTTGTAGCTGTACCGGATAAATTGCCCGGTCTTAGAGTTTAGTTTACGCGGGTATCATCCTGGAGTGCCATCGCGCGGAGCTTGCAAAGCCGCCCATCAAAGTCTTACCCCTTTGTGACTGGCAGCCCCTCCGGGGCGCAAAGGTACCGGCTCGATCTTCCAGCACTGCACTGCTAAACCCAAGAGGCAATACCATGACCAAGTCATCAGCTCGCAAAGCTGTCGCCGAGAAGGCAAGAAGTACGTATCGCAAGACCACTCGCAGTGTTGGCGCTGGGAAAGCGCATAGTAGCGATCGCAAGATAGCTTCTAAAGCTGTGGCCGAGAGCCCGCGCGGTACGTATCGCAAGAGCGCCGTTCGATTTGAGGAGTTCGCTTACGACGCGCAAATGCCAGAGTCGATGCGCGCCCTAGCCGAGAAAAGCGTAGCTCAGGCGCGCGAGCTTTATGTGCTCTCTCTCGAAGCTGTACTAGAGAGTTGGGAGAGCTTCGTCGTCGCGGCTGGCCAGGGCACCGTAGCGCTCAACCGTAAGGCTATCGACATCACTCGCCGCAATATCACTAACGGCTTCAGTCTTGCGGAGAGTTTGGCAGGGGCGAAGAACGTTGCTGAGGCCATGGAATTGCAGACGACCTATTGGCGCAAGCAGGCCGGCGAACTGGCGTCTCAAGCCGGAGAAATGCGCGCACTAACCACTAAGGTGAGTGCGGATGAGCAGCGGCCGAAAACGAGGAAGGGTCGGTGGTGAACTCGTCGAGTGATCGATGGAACAAGATCCACCGGTTGGCGGGGCCGGCATTATTTGCGACATGTGCTTTGGCGCTCGGAACGACTTTGGCGGTTGCGCAGGAAACCACGGCGCCAAAGCGAGCCCCCGCGGCGGCGGCTCCGGCCCCACCGGGAGTTGGACCGGCAGCGGAAGAGCCTGCCTGGGTTAAACTTTGCCTGAAGAACGAGCAGACTGCCAACAAGCAGGTCTGTCTCGTCAATCACGAGGGGCTTGACCCCAACACCGGCATGGTGCTGGTCGCCGCCGAGGTGCGCTCGATCGAAGGCGAAGACAAGCGGGATTTGATTGTCAGGCTGCCCACCACCTCTTCGCTGGTGATCCCGGCTGGGGTGCAGATCAAGATCGACGATGGCGAACCAATCTCCTTGGATTATGCCGTCTGCTTTTTGACATACTGTCAGGTCCAGATGGATCTGATGAAGGACATGATAGAGAAGATGCGGAAAGGCAAGCGGATGGTCGTCGCTGCCATGAACATGCAGCAGAAGGCCATGGCCTTCCCGGTTCAGCTCACCGACTTCGGCAAGACCTTCGACGGACCCCCGGTCGACAACGCTAAATATGAGGAGGCCCGGCGGCAGATGATGGAGAAATTCCGTCAGCGTCAGATCGAGCTAGCAAACAAGGCGGCCAAAGAGGAGCAGAAGAAGGCGGCCCCGGCGACGCCTCCTAGTCAGCCTGAGCCGGCGACGCCATAAGCGCCAACCCAAATGCTTATAAGTTAGCCCAAGTATTGGAGTGCTGATGAGAGCGGCCGCAGCGACCGGCAACCGAATAGGCGCTCGACCTCCTCTCTGGTCAAAGTGCGATGGGCAAGAGTTGGCAAAGGATTTTGCTCCCGGCTTGGTGATGTTTTAGCGCCGCCGTCTCGCGCCACTCGCGAGGGTGAGGCGGCAATGCCGGTTGGGAGGGCAAACTTCCGGAAAGCGCCAGCTCAAGAGCTAGGCTATCACGCCAAACGATGTCTGCCACGCTGCGTCATGGGGGCCAGGTAAATGTCCGCTATGGGTAAAAGCGGACGCAGAACCGCTCTTCCGATTTCGTCTGATAGTGCCAACAGCGGACGTAGGAACCTTCCTCAGCCGTTACTGGCCACGCTCGCACGGCGAAAAGAGCACCAAGCGCAGCTGCGAAAGTGTTGGGAGACCATCAAGGTCGGGCTGAGCAATTCCCCAACAGGGAAATCGACGAATCAAGGGTGGATATGCCAGCGGTCAACTTGCCCGTCTCCAACGATATGATGGCGCTCACGGTCCTGTCGCTCTCTCTCTTGCCCGTACCATAGATCAGGATTGCCTTATCGGTCGCGATCAGACCCTCGATGTCGTCCGCGCGAGGTTCTCCGCCAAGGGGCGCCGAGCGAAGCTGCTTTTTTTCGACATCGAGCACCATGATCCCCGCGACGTTTGCGTCCTCGAGAGAGACGCGGCTGCACCCGGTGACGGTCACACACTCGTACACTTCGTTGATCGCACAGACGTAAGACTTCTCCTCGGCGAAGCCAGTCGCCGGCGTCATGCATAGAAAGGCAAGCCCTACACAAGCCTTAGAGATCGAGTTTCGCATTGCTGGCTCCTATCTTGTAACTTGGTAGCCTCTGGCTTCTAAGCAGACCTGTCCGGCCCGAAGGTAAGCGAAGTAGAGTTCATTGAGACGGCGTTTCTCGGCGTTTCCCACGGCGCCAAAGAATCCTGCCGGTTTGTTTGGGTAGCGCGGGTGTTCGTATGAGGCGCCTGCGGCGTTAGGCCTAACCGTGATCCAGTACTGCTGGGCTGCATACACAAGCGTGGGATCGTATCCGGTCTGAGCCACCGCCCAATCATGGCAGGCTACGCGATCGGCGTTCTCCTGCTCCAATGTTTGCCCATTCATAGGATAAGCAAGTAATGCTCGTCCCGAGCCGTACTGCGCGTAGGAGACGGCAGTTCCCAAAATCAGCATGAAGGCGGCGGTGCAGACGAGTGAGTTAATTCGCTTCATCTGTTTCCTCCCTAACTATGCGTGCAATCTCAAGAAAGTGATGCTTGGGCGAGCTGTGGAAAGGGGCTCAAGTCCCTCACGAACGAATTGGCTCCGACTTATCCTTTTTCTGAGTAACGGGCCCAGGAGGTGGCAAAGCTTCGGTGGGGCGGTAAACGAGAACCCCAGGGCCGGCCGCGGGCCGGATTTTGTCCCAGCCAGAAACGGAACGGCGCACGTCTTCAAGACCGGCTGCCCAAGCCTCGCTAATCGTCGTGCGGGAAAACTCGTAGTCCTTGACGAGGCCGGATCTTGAGAGGCGCGTATTGATCAGGCGAATGATCGTCCAGCTTCTGTCATCACAGGCGGCAGCCAGCTTTATCGCGTCCGGATCAGACTTCAGCGCTGGGGGCAGTTTGCCCACCAACCTCCGGCAGGCGGCACGAAGCTCGCCAAATTCCCGTATCTGTTTGATGTTGAGCCGAGTCCGGCTCGCATACTGGATGTCCTTTGCCCGCTCTGATACCTGGCTTAAATTCCGCGGCAGTTCTCCTTGGGAGTTGAAGACGTCGACCTGAATGATGCGGGCTGTGGTCAAAGGTCTTTGCGTCCGACACATAGGTGATTGGCGTATTACTCACCACGCCGCCGTCCCAATAGTGTTCCCCATCGATCGTCACCGGCGGGAATCCGGGTGGCAGAGCGCCACTGGCCCGGACATGATCTGCGTGGATCTGGGTAGACTTCGTATCGAAATAGACGGAGGTGCCCTTACGTACGTCCACGGCACCCAACGAGAGGCGGACCTGTCCGGAATTGATCAAATCAAAATCTACGAGCTCTTCTAAAGTCGCCTTGAGCGGAGTTGTGTCGTACACACTGAGGGCGCCTTCGGTGCCATCCGCAGCAAACGAAGCCGGTGGCATTCGAGGTGTAAAGAAGGCTCGTATGCCGAAGGTGGCGGCGGACATGGCAGCCATGTGGTTTACGGTGGGTCGCAGCGAATCGAGCCATGCCGGCAAGGGAGGCCCAATATCTCTTGAGACCCGCTGCCAGAACTCACGCAGTCGCTCGACCCGCTGCTCAGGCGGGTTGCCGACGATCAGCGATGCGTTGATTGCGCCGATCGAGATGCCGACGACCCAGGTAGGCGCCACACCCGCTTCGACTAGGCCTTCATACACACCGGCTTGGTAGGCTCCGAGCGCACCACCACCCTGTAGCAGCAGAATCTCGTGGTCGTACTGCATGCTTTACTCTCTTCCGTTAAAGCCGGCTTGCGACTAGGCGGGCGAACTAGTTCGCCTGACGCACTTCTTACGACAACGCTGCGACGCAGCAACAATCACGTTGGGTTAGCTGCAGTGGGCAAGTCAACGAAAGCTTTGACGGCTCCGCTTGCTTAGAACCAGGTGCCAACGTCGATCGTGTATACCCAGCCGGTGCCGCCTACCACATACGGAACTGCCGTGTAGCCGACTGCCGAACGGTCCATGTAGAGAGCCTGAGCGTTCATGCGCACTTCCTTGCGGCCAAACGGGAAGTACGTCAATCCGACCGCCGCGTCCCATGGGTCTCCGTACTCACCGAAAATCTTTGATCCTGAGAAATAGGCTTGCCAATAGTTCGGTTTGAGCATTGTCGACGCGTACACCTGGAACCCATGATCGAACAGGCTGGTTACAGGTATGCTTCCGATGACCTGGAAGTCATCCAACCATCGAAAATAATACTCTCCTTCAAGCGACCAACCCCTCCACTTCAGCCCAGCATCCAGGTCCAGCATGCTGAATGTCGCCTTGTTGACCTGGCCACCAGTGTTGAAAGCATTAGGGGCGAAGAGCAGCGTCCCATCCGAAAGGCGTATCTGACTGTTTTCGAAAGCGTTGACCCCTGGCTGCTCCTGCGCATCCTCACGGCTATAGGTGAAATGGACGCCGAGCAGCGTCGCAAGCTTTTCGTGATACTCATAATCGCCGAAGCCTGAACCCGGCCCGAACTCGCCTGTGGTCGGCATCCAGTAAAGCATGCTGGTGATCGTACACAGACAGTTGTCCAGCTGGCTTGCGCTGACGCCAAGGGCGCTGAGATTGCCGGCGAGGGCCACCTTGTAATCCAGGGTATCCGTAAGCTCTCCGTTCGCCATGTATCCCTGGATGTACGATCCGCGGAAATACTCATCCGCCATCGACCGATGGTCGATCCTGAGCCAGTTCGGGAATGACTGAGCGGTTGATCGCGTCGAAGGCAACGAGAAGATACCGGCCGTTGCGGTCAAGGCGTCATCGAATTTATAGCTGATGTTGCCGCCAACGACGACCTGGGCAGCGTCACCCTGGCTCACATTTTGCGTCCAGGCGTACCAAAAGTAGCGGAATCGTTCGTCAAACAGCCATCCGTGAAGAATGAATTGAAGTCGATTCAACTGGATGTCTTGTCTCAGATCGAGCTCCGTGGTGCGACCGAACGCATCCGTGTAGAAGCGATCCAGTCCCAACTGATTCAGGTAGCGCACATAGCCTTTTGTGGAGAAGTCGACCTCCCCGTTAGGTCCGCGAGCGAGAACGAAGCCTTTAGGGGCTTCGTAGGGAAACTGTTGTCCTGGGTTCAAATATCGGACGCCCCTGACGTCCATTATGCTGTTCGCCGGAGTGGCTAGCGCCACGGTGGAGCCGTTGGCATCGGGATTGGTTTGGGCGGGTTCATCCTGTGCGGAGGCCGGAAGCGGTGCCGAGCTTTCGGCGCCCGACTCCGCCTGGGCGGCTTGATCTTTCGGTGGAGTGACGCCTAGCTCCGCTTCCATCGCCGCGATCCGCGCGTTGAATTCGGCAACTTGCTGCTGCATGCTGTTCAACAGCGCCTGCTGCTGATCGCGCAGCTCTTTCAGCTGCTGCTCGATACGCTCGCGTTGCTGGATGTCGGCTGAGGGCTGCTCCGTCGTCTGCGCCTGCGCCATACCGGGCGCGAGCAACAGGATAGGCAATAGAAATTTGGCGAGCCCTTTAAGCTGCGCTCGTAGCCTTAAGAGCGTGAGGGCCAACTCTCGAGGAGGCGAGAAAAAAGCGGTTTTAGCTAATGACGTCGAGGGGTCGGCTGAGAGGTAGTTGAGAGACGATGTCTCGATGTACCGCGAAAGGCGCGCGATGTCGCGCACGACTAACAAAAACGATTTGTCTCGCGAAGTTGAGAACTCGACCGCGCTGCGTACTCGACGCACTCCACCCCCCACACAATCGGGACGCACTCGACTACACGTTTTAGTCGAGCCGTGTGCACTCACCACGATCTACTATACCTCGAGTGCTGCGTGCCAGTTCGAGCCTGCAAGAGGTTTTGCGTAACCGTGACAATTCCGGCACAGAAGACGAGCGGTGCCGACAAAGTAAGCACTCGGCACAGTTTCTTGCCTGCATGCCGGGAGAAGGCGCTGGAGCTTAATCGATGGATTCTTCTCCGCTATGGATAATGACGACTTCGCTGCGCCAGTTCATCGACAGACCAAGGTGGGTGGTTTTTCGGCCTCGTCGCCGCGCCCTTTGCATGAGGCATTTCGACAGGAGAATTGAGCGTTGCCGTTGAGACCGCTCCTTTTGGTTATCGTCGCCATCGCCGGCCTCATTTTGCTCGGCGTGGCATTGTCGGGCTTGCCGCGGTCGTTTGCGGCGGAGCGGCCGTGGGTCGTTCCCGATTGGCTGCAGGCCCATGTCGGCGAAGGCGAAGGCCAAATCGCCCCAGTCATCTTGCAGAGGGGACGCGCGCTTTACCTGAAGAAAGTGAGCGAAGGCGCAGTCAACAATCCCTGCTACTTCGCCATGGACGCCACGCGCCCCGGCGGGTTGGGGCGTCGGTTTTACGTCATCTGCGAAGCCAACCGGATGTTTCGCGCGGTACCGTCCGGCCATGGCAGCGGTCGCGACCTTAAAGGCATCGCGGATTTCGCAAACGGCATTCGCTGCGCAAAGAATTCAGCAATGCGATGGATTCCAAGCTGACGACCGGCGGGCCGTATGTGACGGCCGAAATTCGAACGTCGTTCAAAGGTTATTATCGTGTCTCGGAGGTAAAAAGCGTGGCCCTAATGCGCTCGTTCGTCCAGTTCGACGGCGAGGGCGACGCGGCGAACGCCAGACCACGCGCCATCGGCGGCCATCCGGCCGTGGTGGTGACGGAACTCTGTCGACGAAAAGCTCCGGGTAATCCCTACGCGGACCGCGAGGGTTATGTCCCGTTTGGAAAGCTGGTGGATTACAGCGCCGGCCGCAGCAACGGCTGCACCAGTTGGTCCACATCGGATTCCGAGCGAATTTTGGCCTTGGTGAAAAACAAGCCGACGACGCTCTACATCTATCCCGAATTGACAGACATCGTCGCCGTCACGCGAGCGGTGAAGGCAGGCCGGTCGCCGTCGCGCGCGGGACTATATTGGAACGCTTCCTGTTTGAAAGAAATCCGCTTTCCGAACTTTTGGCCGAGGGAAACTCTCGAACCAGTCCTCGTTCAATACAAGAAGGATCACCCGCCGCCGCCGCCGCAGCCCGCGCCGATTTGCAAATGACTGCGTGGCGCATTCCGTTGGACCCCGCCAACCAAGAGCGTCGCAAGTCGAACCAAGAGACACTGTCGACAACGTAGACTTGACGAACTATCTGAAAATGGTGCTGGAGCATACATCAGCTGACTTGCATCACTGGGCCGAGGCCGTGGTGGAGGCGCCGTCGATCCCGTAAATGTCGCGGCCGAAATGCGCTATGCCGTCAGGCGTGCCCCATCCAGTGATATAGGCCAGATAGATCGGGACGGGCTTCGACAGCTTGACGTCCAACCGCTCGCCGTTGTGCTTCATCGAGACGATGCGGTCGTAATTCCAGCCCGGCGTATCGCGCAAGATCCACTCGACCAGCTGCTCGACGTTGTGCACGCGCACACAGCCCGAACTTTCGAAGCGTGCCGCCTTTCCGAACAGGCTCTTGAGCGGCGTGTCATGCAGATAAACGCTGTCCTTGTTCGGGAAGTTTATCTTCACGAAACCGAGTGAATTCTCGCCCTGAGGAAGCTGGCGGAAATTGTAGTTGTAGACCTCCGACCCGTTCCAATTGATTTGCCCTGGGTCGAGCGGATTGCCGGCCGCATCGAAGGCCTGCATGCGATAGACAGCGAGCATGTCCTGGCCTCTCGCGGCAAACGCACGCCCTTTGGGGATTAGGTCCTTGTGAATGATGGTGCGCGGCACGTACCAATAGGGATTGAAGTTGATCTCGATGACCTTGCTGGTGATCTCAGGCGTAGGACGCTCCGGCTTGCCGACCACGGCGGCGTGGCGCGAGGCCACCTGACCACCCTCGATGGCCTCAACCTGCGCCGAGGGAACATTGACCACGACGTAGCGCCCGCTAGCCCTTGGCGCTAAACTCTGCAACCGCCTCAGACTTGCCTGAAGTTGCGCAAGCCTGATGGAAGCCGGGACATTCAACGCCTCGACCATCGCCTTGCTGTCTATAACGCCAGTTGCCGGCAGTCCATGCCGCGCCTGGAAATTCTTCACGGCCTGCACGATGGCGGCGTCGTACTCGCCGGGCACACTCATGCCGACGAGGTCGCCGCTGACCTCTAGGCGCCGATGCAGAGCCGCGACTTCCTGGCCGCGCTGACCGGGATGCATCGCCTTGGCCGGCACCATGGGCCAGCCGCCTTGCGCCACGATCGATTGATAGCGCTGGATCGCCGCCTTGGTCGCATCGATATTGCGCGAGGATAGCGTCGGCGTGCCGAGCGGCGGGTTGGTGATCATGTAGGTTTCCGGGTCGTTGACCGGAAGGTCGCTGGCGCGCGGCACCGCCGTTACGTCGGGCTGGTTGCGAAAGGCGCCGCTCCTCCCGCCAAAGAACGGGAGGGTACCGGGGCCGCCGCCTGGCGCGGGCGCCTGCTGCTGTTGTTGGTTCTTGCCGGCAAGCCACGAGAAGGGTCCGGCGCTCGCGATTGGTGCGTCAAAAAACATGAACCCCACGGCGAATCCCGCTAGGGCGAGCCGCGTGTATGAGCAAAACACACCTCTCCGCTTAGCCTTGCTTGAAAGCATTTGCCGGCCCCCTGCGTGCTGCGGCTCCCATTCCTTTAACCATAGGGGCTTTTGCCCAAATCGCCCTAGTGCAAAATGCACCAGATGTTGGCAGCGATAAGCTCCGGCAATCGACCATTTCTGATTGTATTTCAGCTATTTGTGTGGTGGGCGCGACTGGGATCGAACAGTGACCCCTGCGATATCAATGCAGGCCCAAACGTTCTCCCGTACTAGTTCATGAACCAAAGAGCACTGTGTTACGGAACGGAGCTTCTACTCTGTGCTCGATGATCAAGCTCGGCCGGACGATCATGCACTGAGTCCCCCTCATCGCGAGTAAGTGCGATCACGTCTTCGGGCGCAAATTTCGACGCAATTAAGAAGCAGAAATACTAGCAAGGACACTCCTCTCATTGGAAACTGCCATGGCTAATAAAAATGACTTCACACCGGAAGAATGGACCAAGGTGTTAGAGAGCATCATAGCTGCCGGCATTGCCGTTTCGGCAGTCGATCCAAGCGGCTGGTGGGGTACTCTTAAGGAAGCCGCTGCAGGCACCCCGGCGCTCGCTGCAGCTAAGCGCGATCCCAATTCTAACGAACTCATCAAGGCAGCAGTTGCTGCTTTTGAAAGATCCGACGATGGAAGTATTCTTGCAATGCGTGAACGCTTTGCCCAGGCGGAGCCCACGGAATGTGTACAGCGTTCATTAGCGAGCCTGCGGGAGGTTTCCGCCATCGTCGATGCCAAGGCCCCTGACGAGGCAGCAGCCTTCAAAACCTGGCTCCGCGAGATCAGCCAGAAGGTCGCAGAAGCTGCCGTGGAGGGGTCTTTTCTTGGCTTTGGTGGTGTCCGAGTAAGTGATGCAGAGACGGCGACACTTCGCGACATCTCCAAGGCGCTAGGCATGGCATCCTAACTCCGCTCACCGAAGTCTGCTGATGGCACGAAGCAGACATGCTCAATGCGCTGACGAATAGCAGCTTCTTCTCAATGTTGGAGGTCCTGACAATCTTCGCCATGCGCGAGCACGCTCAGCGCTCCAGCGCCGAGCGACGTGCGCGGCGCGAGTCATTGCGTGGCCGCCTTCTCAAGCTCACGTTGAAGCGCTTACGCACGCACAATCCGACTTGGACCCTTCAGATCAACAGTCACACCGACTCGATCAGAGATCAGGCCTACAATCAAAAACTTTCCGTGGCGCGCGCCACGGCTGTAGCCGCTGCTTTAATTAAGCGCGGCATTGCCGCGCGTCGCCTGCAGACAGCGGGTCTCGGCCCAACCAACCGAAAGGCGATAACGCAACGCTACAGGGCCCGCGCTCAACCGCCGCGTCGAATTGGTGCGCACCGACCGATAGGAATTATTCAAGATTCCCGCCCCACTCCTATCGGATTTAATATTCACGGTGTGCCCGAAATGTCACCAATTCGTCCTTGCACTGACTTTATGTTTAGATGCTCAAAATCAAAGTCAAAGGAGTTGAATTGATGCGTTTCCTTATCGCCTGCGCCATAGTTATTTCGACTGCGCTTGGCTTAGCTGGCTGTTTTCACCATCAACAAGCCGTTGTTCAGGAGCCGTTGCCGCCAACGCCGATCAAATAACCAGTACGGGGTCTGTCTGGCTATTTCCTGCAATTCTCCTGCTACAACTCGGTTGGGCATCACTCGACCGAGCCCCTTATATCGCTTAAATTCGTAGGTCGTGAGCTAGAGTTCATGCCAGGCGATCAGCATGCCAAATCGCCAAATGTTCCACTCGAATTTGAGGGTACAAGTCCAGGGTTTCTACCCAGGGATGAGGAAAGCAACGAGGATGCCACTAACAAAATAATAGCAACCATGCCCGACGAGCCACCCGCTGTTCAGCCCAAAGCGCCGTAGAATTTCAGTGGCGGTAGAATGGTCGCCGCTGCTGGTAGAGGTTCACGGTCTTAGCGTCGATCAGGGGTGGGTGAGCCACCTCGCTCCCCGACTATCATCTCGTGGATCAGTAACTCCGGCTGACGCAGCAAAGCTGCTGATGAACTTCTCATGCCTGGCTCGGAGGCGTCTCCCGAAGATCAATAGGAGGATACCCGGTGCGAGAACGAGGAAGACCTCCAGCCCATTTGAGAAGCTGAATACGCCTGATTTCTCCATTTGCCAAAATCCCTCAGTCCACCAGACGTAGCCGTAGGCTAAGAGTGTCAAGGCAGCACCACCCCAAAGCCAGGCCTTGCCAAGCACTATAAGCTTCGTTGCCATCGCCTCCTTGTCCCCGTCACCATGGTCTCCGTGTCTTCTAGTTCCAAGAAACCCCGGCACAGGGGAGCGCCGGGGCTTCGGGGCGTTGGCTGCCAGTTGAGGCACGGCAACCTACGTAATCCAAAATATCACCACCTATAGCCGGGCACTGTGACCCGACTGCAACGCCTGATATTCTTTGTACGGAGCGAGGGCCGCGCGGCTGGGCAAAAAGAAGCCCCCTAACTAGTGAGGAGCGGACGGCTTCCATGAGTACGACGCCAGCGTACCGGCGCCGCTGCGAATTTACAGCGAGCCCAAAGCAAAAAGAAGCCCGGGGGTGACCGGGGTCTATCTACAGCGAGGCCGCCCCGCCCTGGGTGTCCGACTGGAACGGCTGACGCTCCGTGTTACACGACTGATCCTATAGAATTATCAAGAATGATGGCACTGTCAAGCGGCGGACTAGGCGCCCGCAGACTTCGGGTTGATTGCTAGCTGCTCGTTCCAGCCGAGAGGGCTTTTCCCGATGGCCTTCCCTGCACCAGGAGACGCGCCAATCCGATGCCGATCAGCATCGAGGGCACAAAGACGAGTGTGCCCTTCGCAGCAGGGGAAGCGAGGTGACGGCGGGGCCAGGGCAAAATCCCGACAGACCCCAGCCGATGCCGACAGGCCCCACGCCGATGATCACTCTCGCGTCGATATCCTTCGCTGTCGGCAGCGAGAACCGCTCGGCCAGGATGGGCCTAGGCCGCTGGAAAGCGAAGCGATAGCCGAGGAAGGTCACGACAATCGCGCCGACCATCACGAAGATGAGGCTCGGATCGAACGTGCCGGCGAGGTCGAGAAAATTTTGCACCTTCGCAGGATTGGCCATGCCTGAGATGAGAAGGCCAAGGCCGAAGATGAGACCGGCGAGCGCATTGATGACGGTGCGCATGGTCAGCCTCCCACCACGTGGCGCATGACGAAGACCGTGATGAAGCCGGTCGTCATGAAGATCGCCGTGGCGATGAGGGAGCGGAGTGAGAGCCGCGCCATTCCGCACACGCCGTGTCCGCTGGTGCACCCGCCGCCATAGGCCGCGCCGAAGCCGACGAGAAGTCCGGCAATCGCCATAAGCCTCACATTACCGTAAGCGGTCTGCGCAAAGGGTACCTCGATCGCGACTGCATAGAGGAGCGCGCGGCGAGAAGACCGATCATGAAGGTAGCCGCACCGCCGGGATCGGCGCTGTCATAGGGCGGAAACAGTCGCCCAAGGATTCTGCTGATACCGGCGATGCGGCCGTTGAATAGCATCAGCATGACGGCGGAAATTGCGATCAGCGCGCCGCCGAGGGTGGATGCAAGAGGTGTGAACTCCGTGACCATGACACTAGACCCTATTCTCGCGCGGCCCCAAAGGTCTAGCCACATTGGTGCCGCTGGCCGACTTGATGAGGTTTGCCTTTTGTGCCCCCGTGCTTCGGGAACGTGGGCACCGTCCAGCCTTACTTAGAGAGTGCCTTTGCGAGTTTGGTCGCACTTTTGTGGGCGTGTCCGGAAGGAACGAAACTCTTCTGCCACGTTTGGGCATCGCCAAGGGTTGATCGATGTTGCCTGATTGGGAAGTTGCCGCACGCCTCGTCGTGGCTGCCGCTTCTCGGCAGCTTCATCGGGTTTGAGCGCGAGCGCCTGTTGTGGGCGGCGGGGATCCGCACCCCATGCTCGTTTGCGTCGGCGCGTGCCTAGTGATGGTCGTCTCGGCGTACGGCTTTGAAGACGTGCTCAACGAGCATGTCGTACTAGATCCCTCGCGCGTTGCGGCACAAGTGGTATCAGGCATCGGCTTTCTCGGTGCCGGTTCCATCTTGTTGCGGGGCTCTGTCGTCCGCGGCCTCACCACTGCTGCAAGTATTTGGACCGTTGCTGCTATCGGTCTCGCAATCGGCGGCGGCCTCTATTTCGCGGGGATCGCTTCGATACTGATCATTCTTGTCATTCTCGCCGGTGTGAAGCCCTTGGAAGAAGCCTATGGTGCGCGCAATCAAAGCTTTCAATTCGACATCCGCGCCGAACGTGGAAAAGTCACGCCCGATGTATTAAAGAAGACGCTGGGACTGCGTTGCCGGCCAAGTGAAGCGCTTCGTTGCGCAAGGGGTCGAGAAGAAGAGAGGCGAGGAAGCTGTCCACGCCCTTATCACGCAGATCTCGTCTAAGGATGCCGCGAACTTTGGCCAGCAGCTCGAAGCCCTCTCATTCGTTTACGCCGTCAAGCTCGCAAATCGAACTACGCCAGGGTTTGCGTAGGGCGCGACAAAGTCTCAAGGGCGATCTGCCCCGTCCGCCAATGACCCAAAGTCGGACTTTACTCACTCATCATTTGCCCATAAATCAACTCGAAGGCGTATGGCGATACACCAACTTCGCCCCGATAAGGATTGTCGAGCAGGACGATCAAACAGATCATAGTGCCTGTGAAGAACGAGATCGCTCCGCCGAGCAACAAATGCGTTCGTAGCCGTAGGTCAAACATCCAAATCAGGAACATGTTGATCGAGCGCTCCAACCGCCACCGTGTACCACATGATTGGTGGGATCCCGGCCGTCACATAGAAAAGGCGCAACCGACGCGCTTCAAAAAAATCATTAAATTGTCGTAGCGCCGCATCGTGAAGGGCCTTGTGTCCCTCGGTCTGAGGTTCGATTAGTGCTAACCTTGCATGCAGCGGTGCAGCGCGGTTGACCTTCCAGGGGTCTATGCCCTTTCGCTGTAGTGGCCAAGCATCCTCGATAGTCGAGCGGGTATATTCTCTGATGAGCGCCTTCAATTCCCCGCGATCAGGTTCGGGATAGGCGCTGATATCCCGATAGAGCGCTGCAAGCGATGAAGCCTCGCTTGCGACCGCCTTCTCAACGTCAGTATGATTTTGGTAAGTGGCGACTGCGAGCAAGCCGAGCAGCAGGCCGTAGATCACGCCAAAATATTGGAGATAGTCTCCGAGAACTTCGTTGAGTTGCGCCTTGCCTTGAAACCAAGGGGCCAGGATGGGACTGACTAGCATCGTGCCCAGCCAGCACAAACCCACGAACATCACTGCAAACAGGAAAACAAGAGCAAGCACGGGAATGTCATATAGCCAATAGAACATCAGGACAACCTCCAGCCAGTTTTGGAAGCATGGGTGCGGCCGCCGCGACGCGAGAC
>CAVUVO010000019.1:0-34471 GCA_963744945.1 uncultured Alphaproteobacteria bacterium
GATAACTCCTCCCCGCGCCCCTCGCCGCCCGCTTACCTCAATCCAGCACGGAATCGCGCGCGTCGACGATTATGCCTGGCTGCGTGCCGCAAACTGGCAGGCAGTGATGCGCGATCCTGGTGCGCTTGCTCCGGATATCCGCGCTCAACTGGAAGCCGAGAATGCCTACACGTTAGGCATCATGGCCGACACCGAAGCGCTGCAACAACAGCTCTTCGCCGAGATGAAGGGACGCATAAAGGAAGACGATTCGTCTGTGCCGGCGCCTGACGGCTCGTTCTCCTACTACACGCGCTTCGTGACCGGCGGTCAGCACCCTCTGTTCTGCCGGCTCCCGCGGGGCGGCGGCGATGAGCAAATTCTGATCGACGGCAACGCTCTCGCCAAGGACCACGCCTATTTCCGCATCTCCAATGTCGCGCACAGCCCCGACCACAGGCTCATCGCCTATGCCGTCGATACCAAGGGCTCGGAATTCTGCACCGTGCATGTCGTCGAGGCCACGACCGGCACCGTCATCAATTCCAGCATCGCCGACAATAATGGAAGCTTCGAATGGGCGTCCGACAGTAGGACGCTGCTTTATGTCTGGCTCGACGACGAGCACCGTCCGCGCAAAGTTCTGAGCCATGCCATCGGCGCGGACGGGCAAGATGCCCTCGTCCATGAGCAGCCGGATCCAGCTTACTTTCTCGGCCTGAGCGAGACGCAGAGCCGGCGCTTCCTGCTGCTCAACGCCTCCGATCATGAGACGGCCGAGATCAGGCTGGTCGACACGAAGGACCCATCGGCTGCGCCACGTCTCGTCAGCGCGCGCGAACCCGAGCACGATTATTCCGTCGAGCATCACGGCGACCGGCTGATCATCCTCACCAATTCGGATGGCGCCGAGGACTACCGCATCGTCGAAGCGCCGATCGAGACCCCAGGCCGCGAGCATTGGCGCGAGATCGAGCCGCATCGTCCCGGCCGTCTCATTCTCGAGATCGTGGCCTTCAAGCACCATCTCGTGCGGCTCGAGCGCGAGGACGGGTTGCCACGCATCGTCATTCGCCGCTTCGCCGACGGCGCAGAGCATGAGATCGCCTTCGCCGAAGAAGCCTACGCCCTCGGCATCTCGCCCGGCTACGAGTACGACACGACCACGCTTCGCTTCACCTATTCGTCGATGACGACCCCGGCGCAGGTGTTCGACTACGACATGGAGACGCGCGAGCGCACCTTGCGCAAGACGCAAGAGATTCCGAGCGGCCACGATCCTGCAAATTACGTCACCCGCCGCGTCATGGCACCGGCGCGCGACGGCGAGACCGTTCCCGCCACCCTGCTCTACCGCAAGGAGACGCCGCTCGACGGCTCAGCGCCGCTTCTGCTCTACGGCTACGGCGCCTACGGCATGACGATCCCGGCAAGCTTCTCCACCACCGCCTTGAGCCTCGTCGATCGCGGCTTCGTCTATGCCATCGCTCATGTGCGCGGCGGACAGGACAAGGGCTATCGCTGGTACAAGGACGGCAAGCGCGAGAAGAAGGTCAACACCTTCACCGACTTCATCGCCGTCGGCGAATATCTCGCGCGCGAGAAGTTCACCGCGCGCGGCCGCATCGTCGCCCATGGCGGCAGCGCCGGCGGCATGCTGATGGGCGCCATTGCCAACATGGCGCCGGACCTGTTCCTCGGCGTGATTGCCGAGGTGCCGTTCGTCGACGTGCTCACCACCATGCTCGACACGAGCCTGCCGCTCACCCCGCCGGAGTGGCCGGAATGGGGTAATCCGATCGAAAGCGCGGATGCCTATCGCACCATCGCCGCCTATTCGCCCTACGACAATGTGCGGGCGCAATCCTACCCGCACATTCTCGCCCTCGCCGGTTTGACCGACCCGCGTGTCACCTATTGGGAGCCGGCGAAGTGGGTTGCGCGGCTGCGCGAACTGAAGACCGACGACCATCTCCTGCTGTTGCGCACCAACATGGAGGCGGGCCACGCCGGGGCCTCGGGCCGCTTCGAGCGGCTGAAGGAGGTGGCGCTCGCCTATGCCTTCGCGCTGAAGATCGCTGGGCTAGGCGGCTCGACCTAAGGTGTGCAAAGGTGCCGCTCCCGTCCCATCCTAGAGCGTGAGTTCCCATGCTTCTTTCTCGCGACAAGTCACAACTGCTCATCATCGACGTCCAGGAAAAGCTGCTCCCGGCGATGTCGGACCCCGAGCGCGTCGTTGAGCGCTGCGTGCGGCTCGTGCGCGCGGCGCGAGCGCTTGAGATCCCCATAACAGTCTCCGAGCAATATCCGAGCGGGATCGGACCGACCGTGGCGCCGCTTCGCCACGCGCTTGGCAATGACGGAGCGGTCATCGAGAAGATCGAGTTCTCCTGCCTGAAAAACGATGCCTTGCGCGACCATTTGCATGAGCTTCGCCGCAAAGGCCGGCCGCAGGTGGTGATTGGCGGCATCGAGGCTCATGTCTGCGTCACCCAGACCGCTATCGATCTCGAGGATCAAGGTTTCGAGGCCTTCGTGGTCGCCGACGCGACGTCGTCGCGGGCCAAGTCGAGCCGCCGCCTTGCGCTCGCCCGCATGCTCAGGTCCGGAGTCGATGTCGTGGACAGCGAGATGGTCGTGTTCGAATGGCTCGGCAAAGCCGGCACGCCCGAGTTCAAGGAGCTGCTGTCTCTCGTGAAATAGCCTGCGCCTTCCGCTCTCTTCCTGAACCGAACCTGCATCTCTGGTTCATGTGCGGTTCAGCCGCGCCCCTGCAAAGTCCAAAGCGTCAGATCCCTGTAACTGATGAAGCGAACCTTCCTCGGCACCGGGCGCGGAGTTCAGGGGCTCCGCGTCCACCCTCTCCCAACGCCTTCATTTCGCTTCATTCGCGCTGCGATCGGCCCCTCGCGTCCTTAGCGCGTTCAGGCAAAATCATCGGCTTGCTTGCGCGGGCTTCAGGGAACCTTTAGCTTTCCGGCGACTTCTTCACGCGAAACCTCCGGAGAGATGCCGTGGCCTTCGATCTTATGAAGCTCCCTTATTCCTATGACGCGCTCGAGCCCTATATGTCGGCCGAGACGCTCCAATATCATCATGACAAGCATCACCAGGCCTATGTGGACATGCTGAATAAGCTGCTTCCCGGCTCTGGTTTCGAGGGGCTCAGCCTCGAAGAGATCGTCAAGGCGAGCTACGGCAAGAACCAGGCGGTGTTCAACAACGCCGGCCAGGACTTCAATCACAACAATTTCTGGCCCTGGATGAAGAAGGGCGGCGGCGGCAAGAAGGTGCCGGGATCGGTGCTCGCGCTGATCGACCGCGACCTTGGCGGCTTCGACAAGTTCCGCGAGGCGTTCATCGAGGCGGGCAAGACGCAGTTCGGCTCAGGCTGGTGCTGGCTCACCATGAAGAACGGCAAGCTCGAAGTCACCAAGACCCCGAACGGCGAGAACCCGCTCGTTCAAGGCGGCTGGCCGCTGCTTGGCTGCGACGTGTGGGAGCACGCTTACTACATCGACTACCGCAACCTGCGTCCGAAATATCTCGAAGCCTGGTTCGACAATCTCATCAACTGGGACTACGTCGAGGAGATGTTCGCGCGCGCGCCGCAATAGCGCCGACCGACGCGACCTGAAATGATCCCGGCGGGTGGCCCAAGCAGGCCGCCCGCTTTGCATTTTTTCGATGACGGCACTTCCCTCGCCACAGTTGTGATTTATCCTCTCACAAGGAGCCGGCGCATTGTCCTGGAATTTGCGTTAAGAATCGCCTAGGAGTCGCTGACGACAGGTCCGGCAAGGAGAGAGATGGCAAGCCCTCGAAATAGCCTGCTGCAATCGATGCCCGCCCGGCAGTTCGAGCAAATCGCTCACCTGATGGAGCCGGTGACCCTTGCGCCTCGCCGGACTCTGCAACATGCCAACGTGCCGATAAAGCACGTCTATTTCGTCGAGGAGGGACTTGTTTCGGTCCTGGCGAGCACCGACACGCGGAATGCTGTCGAGGTCTGGCTGGTCGGGCGTGAGGGTGTCGTAGGCAGTGCTGCCGTCCTTGGCTTAGGCAGCACGCCGCTTCGCTATCTCGTACAGATTGGCGGCAGCGCCTTGCGCATCGGCGTCGACGACCTTCGCCAGGCGATGGCCGACCAGCCACAGCTTCGCGCGCTTCTGCTCGACGACCTTCACACCACGCTGCTGCGCAGCTCGCAATCCACCGCCTGCAGCCTCAGCCATTCGTTTCGCCAACGCCTGGCCCGCTGGTTGCTCACCGCGCAGGATCGCAGCGACCGTGACGAGTTTCGCATTACCCAGGAGCTGCTCGCGCGCATTCTCGGCGTGCGGCGTGCGACCGTGTCGGAGACCATAAAATCGCTCGAGGGCCGTGGCATTCTCGCCCGGATGCGCGGCTTGATCAAAATTCGCGACCGGGATCGTCTGCAGGAGATTTCCTGCCGCTGCTATCGGAGCCTTCGCGTCGAGGAGAAGAGCGACCCGCCAAGATTTCGGCCCGCGCGGCTTCCGTTCCTCGGATTGCCGTTCCTTCTTCTTGCTCTCGAATAATCGCTCGCCGGGGGCGGAGAAGGTGCCCAACACAAAGGCCGGGCACCCAAGGCCCGCCTATTCGACGACGCCTTTGCACTTCTCGGTATCTTTGCGCGCCTCCGCCAGCGCCTTGTCAGCGGCCTCCGCGCTATCGTAGCCGGCAGTCTCACCGAAAGCCGTTTGTCCCGCGCTCGGATTTCCTTGGATGACGGAGCAATTCCCAACCGTGTCCACGGTCATGAAGTACTTTTCTGCCGCAAATGCCGGCATAGCCAATCCAACCGTCAACAGGCTTGCGACGATGTATGCCTTCATCTTCCGCTGTCTACCTTAGTTGCTTCTCCCATAGACCCTCGGATTTGGTGTTCCGGAACCTCACGCGCAGCTGCTGCGCCGGGGAAGTCGGTACGGTAGTTGACGGAATTTTTCGGGAAGGAAATCGCGACATTCGCGCCGCAAACGCGGTCAGCGCGCGGAATGGAAGTCCAGGGTCGCGAATGGAACATGCGCTCGAATCGGACGTGCAGATGCCCCGTGCAAGGGATGGCCGAAAAAAGCGTTCCGGTTCTCATTTCCACCTGCCACTCACGGTCGGGCTCACTTCCGCGCTATTCTCGCCGAACGCCACCAGTCGGTACGCGAGGGCCTGCCGTGCGCAACGGAGAGTCTTCGAAGGCAGGAGATGCCACTCGGGCAACCTCGCTTGCGTTGGTCGAAGCCTTTCGCGACCTGCTGGCGGAGCACCTCACTGAGCTTGAGCTACTGCTCATCACGCAAGCCGTCTCCCGCGGCGAGGTTCTCATGCGCCAAGGCGACGCTGCGGATGCGCTCTATCTCGTCGCCTCGGGCCGTTCAATTTGGCCGAAGCGGGAGAGGGCGAGCGGCCGGGCCGAACGTGGTGATTGGCCTCAAGTCGGATGAGCTGCGCGGCGACACCGTAGACTATGCGGCGTTGCCCTCGCGCGGGCGGATGTTGCGGCAGCTGCTCAACCCGTTTGCGCGCCGCCAGCTCCCCCGCGCCCCAGGCGTGGCTACCGTGCTCCTGCGCAGCCTGATGGTGCGGCGCGAGCGCCTGTCAGACTCGCTCGAGCGCGACGACCTGCTTATCAACCCCCCGCTCCCTGACGACGCGAGCGTGAGGGACTGGCACCGCCACGCCGAGCTTGCCGAACTTGCTTACGACCACACGACGAAGGTCATCGCCGATCAACGCGCAAGAGGTCATCCGCTATTTCGCTGAAGACAAGAATTTGGGCGCTTGAACGATGAGCAATATCGGAGCATCGCGTATTGAAGCACGCCGCGGGATGAAAAGATCATGCGAGCAGCACACCCGCCGTTTCCCGTAACGACTAGTCGGCCGTGCGATCGGCCAGGAAATCAAGTGTCGGCGCCAAGCGCATTTCTGCCGGCTTGTTGAGATCATTGGCACACTGCACAACATTCGTACCGAACCGCTCTGCGAGTTGATCGATCGCCACTTCCAATCGGCGTCGCCGGGCTGGCGTGCCGAAAAGCTCTAGCTGCACGCGATCGTCAATGCCGACCAGGTCGTACGCGACCATGCCAACCAAGCGGAACGGCCCCGGATGATCCACATGCTCGAGGAGAAAAACACCGACTGAATACAGGGCCTCGGCAATGTCGGTCGCTTCATTGAGCCGATGTTGACGGCTGATAATTTGAAAGTCGGCGGTCTTGAGCTTTATCCCGATGCCGAAGGCTGCGTAGTTTTTTCTTCTCAGCCGCCTGCCGATCGCCTCGGCCGATCGGTGCAGGTGCAATTTGATGTCCGCCTTCTGCCATACGTCCCGATCGAGGGTGTGTTCTGACCCAACGCTCTTTGATGATCGCTGTCCGATGACTGGCCTCGGATCGTCCGCCTGGGCCAGCGTGTGGAAATGAGCACCCGCCCTTCCGAGCTTCGCCGAAAGGAACCGCACATCGGCGTTCGCCACGTCGCCAATCGTATACAGGCCGAGATCGTGAAGACGGCGTTGGGTCTTCGGCCCTGCGCCCCATAGGCGAGACACGGGAAGCGGGGCGAGCCAGGCCTTGGCGTCTTCCGGTGGCACCACAGTCAGACCGTCCGGCTTTTGAAAGGCGCTGGCGGCCTTGGCCACGTATTTGCTTGCCGATAGGCCGACGGATGCCGTCAGACCGCCCGTGGCGTCGCGGATCGCGCTCTTCAGTTGACGCCCCATGGATTCGGGATCGCCGAAGAGTTGTTCGGAGCCGGTCATATCCAGGAAAGCCTCATCGAGGCCCAGCGCCTCAACGTCGGGCGAGAAATTGGAGAATACCTCCATAATTGTCGCGGAAACTTCCTGATACCGATCGAAGCGAGGCGGAACAATCACGGCGTCTGGACACAGGCGCCGCGCCCTGGCCATCGGCATCGCACTGCCGACGCTATATGGGCGAGCCTCGTAGCTGGCCGTTAACACCACCCCCCGACTGCTTGGAGGCCCGACGAGCACCGGCCTGCCTCGAAGCATGGGATCATCGAGTTGCTCAATCGCCGCATAGAACGCGTCCATGTCGGCGTGAGCGACAATCCTAGGCCAAGCCTTTTTGAAGCGAATCATCGCAAGGAGGAGTCTAGACCACCTTCCTGCGCTGGTGCCTCCCTCGGCCAAACTATCAACCGGACGCCATGGCGACGTTAAGCTTGGCTTCTAGCTAACACTTCGTTCAACAGCTTCGCTCGCCTCGATCCAACTCTGTTCAGCACTCGCGAGGCGGCGCTCGACCTCGGAGCGGTTCTTCATCAGTTCGGCGACCGACGCGCCATTGGCGTTCGGTCGCGACAGCATCTCGTCGATCTCGGCGCGCTGCTGCCACAGACGCTTCATCTCTGCCTCGGCTTGGGCAACCTGCTTGCGCAATGTCTTCGAAGTCTCGCGGGACTCGGCCGCGAGACGACGCCGCTCGTCCTTGCGGCTCGCACGCTTGGCGCCGTTAGCGTCGCCATCCTCGGCGCCGTTATTGCCTGGCCGCAGCACCATGGCGCGATACTCGTCAAGACTGCCGGCGAAGTCCTGCACCGTGCCGCCATCGACGAGCACGAGCCGGTCGGCGATGAGCCCGAGCAGATGGCGGTCATGGCTGACCACAACGACCGCACCGCCGAAGCCGGCGAGGGCCTCGACCAGCGCCTCGCGCGCCTCGACGTCGAGATGGTTGGTCGGCTCGTCAAGGATCAGGATGTGCGGCGCATCCCGTGTGATCAGTGCGAGCGACAGCCGCGCCCGCTCGCCCCCCGAGAGCAGCCGCACTGCGACGTTCGCCTTGTCGCCGGAGAATCCGAAGCGCCCGAGCTGGGCGCGCACCTCGCCGGGCTTCGCGCCGGCCAACAGGCGCTCCATGTGCTGGAGCGGAGTTTCGTCGGGCACAAGCTCCTCGATTTGATGCTGGGCGAAATAGCCGACACGCAATTTGCCGCTGCCAATGAGCGCACCACTCATCGGCTGGAGCTGGCCGGCGAGAAGCCGCGCCAATGTGGTCTTGCCATTGCCGTTGCGGCCGACCAGAGCGATGCGGTCGTCGGGATCGATGCGCATATTGAGCCGCGACAAGACCGGGGCGCCCTCCGCATAGCCAACCACGGCATCGTCGAGCACGATGAGCGGCGGCCGCAGCTCCTTCGGGCTTGGAAAATCGAAGACGACGGAGGCATCCTCGGCCGAGGCCGCCACCGGCTGAAGTTTGGCGAGGGCCTTCAGGCGGCTCTGCGCCTGGCGCGCGGTGTGCGCCTTGTAGCGCCAGCGATCCACGTAGGCTTGCAGCTTCTTGGCCTTCGCTTCCTGCGCGGCGCGCGCGGCTTCCGTCTGCGCCTCGCGCTCCGCCCGCAGCTTGGCGAAGGCGTCATAGTTGCCGGGGTAAAGCGATAGGCTGCCGCGATTGAGATGCAGGATGTGATCCGGAACGCTGTTCAACAGATCGCGCTCGTGGCTCACCACGATGAGGCTCGCGCGATAGGACTTGAGGAAGGACTCAAGCCACAGCGCCGCCTCGAGATCGAGATGGTTTGACGGCTCGTCGAGCAGCAGCAGGTCAGGCTCGGAGAACAGCAGCGCGGCAAGCGCCACGCGCATGCGCCAACCGCCGGAGAACGTGTCGAGCGGGCGGTGCTGCGCGCCTTCGTCGAAACCGAGACCGGCAAGAATGCGCGCGGCCCGCGCCGGCGCGCCATGGGCGTCGATGGCGTTGAGCCGCTCGTGGATCTCGGCGATGCGATGGGGATCGCTTGCGTGCTCCGCTTCATCGAGCAGAGCCGTTCGCTCGGTCGCCGCGGCGAGCACGGTCTCGAACGGCGTTCCCTCCCCTCCGGGCGCTTCCTGCGCGACATAGCCGATCCGCACGCCTGACGGCGCCTCGATCGTTCCGTCGTCGGCCTCGTAGAGCCCGGCGATCAGCTTCAATAGGGAGGATTTGCCTGCGCCATTGCGGCCGACAAGGCCCACGCGCGACTTCGGCGGCAGCGCGGCCGACGCGCGATCGAGAATGAGATGGCCGCCGAGACGCAGCGTGATGCCGTCGAAGGTGATCATGGGCGCGGACCTTACAGCGGGCTAGGCCGCCACGCCCAGAGAAAATTGGCGGTTTTCTGCCGATGTTAACGCTGCCACGCGATTGCCGTCACGCCTCCGACAAAAGAACAAAATCGGAGGCGATGCGTTTACCCCAAGGCCACGCGCCATCGATCAAGAAGGGGACTCAACAATGAATCGAATCGCGTTTGTCGCAACGACCCTCGCATGTCTTGCGGGCGCCGCACACGCAGCACAGGAGCAGCAGGTGCGCGCGACATGGTATGGCAATGAGCTTCGCGGAAACCGCACCGCGTCAGGCGAAATGTTCAATCCCGACGGGCTGACCGCGGCGCACAAGTCCTTGCCCTTCGGCACGTGCCTTGTGGTGAGCAATCCCAAGACCGGTAAGTCGGTCGCGGTTCGCGTGAACGATCGCGGACCGTTCACCGCCGGTCTCACGCTCGACCTGTCGCATGGGGCCGCGCGCGCCATCGGCATGCACTCGACCCAAAGCGTCAAGATGAGGCGGTGCTAGTCCTCGTGAACTGAGGAAGCGTCGGCCTCCGGAGCGCGCGTTGCCGGAGGCCGCGCGTCCCTGTGCGTCCAATCGGGGCGAACCGAGGGCGTTGAGCGCCGGAAGGGCATGGCAAATCCATTGGCCGTGGCCACCGCGCATGTGAAACGATCGGATTGATCCCGCATGAGTCCTCGCGTTGTTTGTAGGGGGTGTTGGGTGCTAAACGCGGGCTCGGCTCGTTAGGTTCCTCCTCACAGCAGCGACCATCCGAGGTCCATCACGCCGGCAACGACAAGCGCGGCGAGAACGAGGACCACGAGGAGAGCGATCGCAAGGACGATGGCGATCGGCTTCCATGGCGTTGTTCCGCGAGGTTCTTGCGGCACCTTGCGCTAAGCCCCCTCGCCTGCCGACCGGTAAGCCATCCAGTCCCGCTCGGTCGCCGTGGCCATGGCCTGCGCTGCATCGTGCAGCCAACCGGGCTTCCGCTGCCCAAGATCGCGCAACAATTCTTCGCGCGCGCCGTTGGTCGCAAGATGCAGATTCGCAGTCTCCGCGCCCATGGCCCTGAGGATCGCCTTGTCGTCGCGGTGCTTGGGGAACTGGGCAAGCTCGATTCGCCCGCAATGGGGACCGAGCCTGCGCACCACCCACCCATCCTTGACGACATAGAAGGGATCGCGCTGCCGCACCGAGCGCTTCAGCAGCCGCACCGCAAGAGGTTGGTCCTTCGGACGGCCCGCCGCCCAGCCCCAGGCCGAGGGAAGCCAGGCCTTCGCCTCGCGCGCCGCCAAGCCGCCATTGCATTGGGCGATGCCGACATAGCGCGGGCGCCCCAAGCTCCCCACCCCGGCGATGCGGGAATAGAAGAGCGTCTCAGCCGCGCCCTCGGGCAGCCATCCATTGAGCAGCCGCTGAACGCGCTTCGGCGGCACAGCGCTCGCGAGGCTGACGAGCTTTCCCCAGAACTTTACCGGATCGCGCTCGGCGCCCATGGCCATCGCCCGCAAATCCGGATGGCTCTCTTCGAGCACGAACGGCTTGCCGCCGGATTCGAGTGATGCCGAATAGCCTTCGAGCACCGCCGTCGCGGCAGCATTGTCGTCGATGGTAAGCCCATTTTCGCGCTTGGCGAACATAGCGCTCGTGACCAGCCGCACGAGATCGACGGCATAGGGCATGCGGGCGACTTCATCGAAATCGTTGACGCCCCAGATCAGCCTGCCTTCAGTGTCGCGCCACGTGCCGAAATTCTCGACATGCAGATCGCCGACCGCGAGCACGCGGGGGGCCTTGGCAAGGTCAGGCACAGCCTCCTGCCACAGCGCCGCCCAGCGATAGAACGTCCCGCGCAAAAACACGAAGACCGAGCCCTGCATCAGCTTATGCTTGAGCGCGAGGTCGGCCTCGACAATATCGAGGCGCTTGCCGAGCCAGCGCTCATAAGCCTGCGTAGCAGCAGCAACCGGAGCTGCGGCCTGGCTAGCCATCGATGCGCTTGCCGATGATGGCGATTGCCTGCTGATAGACGCCGGCGGCGTTCCACCCCTGAATGGCGACGAAGTTCGGCTGTCCCGGCTGATACCCCGCACCGCGCACCCAGCCATGACCCTTCAGGAAATTGGCGGTGGAGGCGAGCGCGTCGGCCTTCGAACTCAGATTGACGCTGCCATTGCCGTCACCGTCGGCGCCGTAGAGCAGGATGCTCTTGGGCAGGAACTGTGTCTGCCCGACCTCGCCATGCATGGCCCCGCGCGTCGCCGCGCCGAGCGAGCCGCGGTCGATGAGGTTCAGCGCGGCATAGAGCTGCTCGGTGAAATATTCCGGCCGCCGGCAGTCATAGGCAAGCGTGGCGACCGCCGACAGCGTGTTCTGGTTTCCGGTGAAGGCGCCGAACCCCGTCTCCATGCCCCAGATGGCAAGCAGCGGCCCGGGTGGCACGCCATAGCGCTTCTCGATATTGGCGAAGAGTGCGGCGTTTGCCGCCTTCAGCTGCCGCCCCTTGGAAACGATGCCTGCCGCGCCGCGCTTTGCCATGAAGGCATCGAGCGACAGCTTGAAGCTCTTCTGGCCGCGGTCTGCCCTGATGGTTCCGGTCGAGTATTTCGTGGTCATCAGCGCCGAGATCGCTTTCGGCTTCACGCCCCGGGCCTGCGCCTCTTGGGCGAAGACGCGCTTCCAGCTCTCGAAGCCGGCACTTGTGTTGCCGCAGGGTGCCGCGTGTACAGACCCGGCCATCGCCGCTATCGCGGCAACAACAACAACCCCACCCACTCGCGTCTGCACCATCAAACTCTCCCGCATGACTGTTACTGCCCCACACAAACAGCGCCCATCAGCTTCATCCTGTGAAGCCTCAACTCCTTCTGTTTCGGCCCTTAAGCGCATCCGTCAGCATCTTCGTGGCTAAGGGCACGCCTGTTCTGACGATGGTCTTGCCGACAGTGGTCCAGAAGCTGTCGCTGCGCGAGCCGCCGCTCGACCTGGGAGTTGCGTCGTCACCATCATCGGTCTTGTTGGCCTTCGCCGCCTTGGCCTCTGCCTTGGCCTCGGCCGGCTGGTCCGCCCACTCCTGCAGGCGCGCTTGGTCGGCCGTGTCATCCCGCGGCTTCTCCGGATATTTGCCTTCGACGGGACTCGCCTCGATCGCCTCCGCGCGCTCCGCGCCGGTGATCGGTCCAACCCGCGAATTCGGCGGACGCACCAGCGTGCGCTCGACCAAGGTCGGCTGACCCTTCTGGTCGAGCGTCGACACCAGCGCCTCGCCGATGCCGAGCTCCATGATCGCCTTCTCGGTGTCGAAAGCCGGGTTGGGCCGGAACGTCGTCGCCGCTGCCTTCACCGCCTTCTGCTCCATCGGCGTGAAGGCGCGGAGCGCGTGCTGCACGCGGTTGCCGAGCTGGCGCGAGACAGTGTCGGGAATATCGAGCGGATTTTGCGTCACGAAATAAACGCCGACGCCCTTCGACCTGATCAGGCGTACCACTTGCTCGACCTTTTCGAGCAGCGCCTTCGGCGCATCCTTGAACAGGAGGTGCGCCTCGTCGAAGAAGAACACGAGCTTCGGCTTCTCCGGATCGCCGACCTCCGGCAGTTTCTCGAACAGGTCCGAGAGCAGGAACAGCAGGAAGGTTGCGTAGAGCCGCGGCGAGTCCATCAGCCTGTCTGCCGCGAGCACGCTGATATAGCCCTGCCGCCCTTTGCTTTGCATCAGGTCCTCGATGTCGAGGACAGGCTTGCCGAAGAAATACTCGCCGCCCTGTTGCTCGAGCACGAGCAGCGAACGCTGGATCGATCCGACCGAGGCTTTGGTGATGTTGCCGTATTTCGTGGTGAGCGTGTCGGCGCGCGCCGCCAACCCTTCGAGCAAGGTCTGCAAGTTCTTGAGTGTGATGAGAGGCAGGTTTTCCTCGCCGGCGATCTTGAAGGCGATATTGAGCACGCCTTCCTGCGCGTCGCTGAGATCCATGAGGCGTGACAGCAGAAGCGCCCCCATATCCGAAACCGTGGTCCGGATCGGGAGACCCTGCTTGCCGAAGAGGTCCCAGAAGATCACCGGATAGGCGCGGAACTCCGGCGTGAACCCGATTGCGCTTGCGCGCTCCTCGATCCAGCCCTTGGGCTCGCCCTTCTCGGCGATGCCGGAAAGATCACCCTTCACGTCGGCGCAGAACACCGGAACGCCATGATCGGAGAAGCCTTCAGCCAGCCCCTGCAATGTCACGGTCTTGCCCGTACCGGTCGCGCCGGTGATCAGCCCGTGCCGATTGGCGAGCCTCAGCAGAATGTATTCGGGCCTGACGCTCTTACCGATATAGACGCTATTGTCGGGCGCTTCCTGAGGAGCGCCGCCCTCGACCGCATCGTCCTTAGGCGCCGCCTTGCGCTTGGCCATGTCTCATGCTCCCTCGAACCTCGCCTCCGCACTCTAATGGCCCCGGGCAACTCAGGCAAAGACGGCGACATATCGCCTATTTGCCAAGGCCCTGCATGCTTTCTTGGCCCTTCGGCTTCGTGCTAGGAGGGGATAGGGGGGCTAAGGCTAGGATGACAATGGCTGAATTATCCTTGGCGCGCGACTTTCCGCCCGCCCAAGAGGCTGACTGGCAGGCTCTCGTCAAAGAGGCGCTGAAGGGCGCGCCGGTCTCCTCGCTCCGTTCGGTGAGCTATGACGGGATCGTCATCGAGCCGCTCTATGCGCGGGCGAAGGACGCTACCGTCATCCCTGGCCGCGAAGCTGGCGAGGCTTGGGGCGTCATGCAGCGCATCGATCTCCCCGACGCCGATGCCGCCAACGCCCAGATCCTAGACGATCTGAATCATGCCGCGAGCGGCGCCGTGCTCGTGTTCGAAGGTGCGGTCGGCGATTACGGCTATGCCCTTCCCGCAACGGAAGCTGCGATCGAGACGGCGCTAAAGGGCGTGCATCTCGATTGGGGCGTCCCAATCGAGCTCGATTTCGGTCCGCCGTCGCGACAGGCCGCTGGCATCGTCGCCAACTACGCGAAGACGAAGGGGCTCCCACCCTCCGCGGTCAATATCCGCTTCGGCTTCGATCCGCTGGGCGCCATGGCGACGCGTGGCGTGGTCCCCAAACCCTGGACCGAGCTCGCGCCAGCCGTGACCTCGCTCATCGCGGGGTTCGTCGAGCAGGGCTTCAACGGCCCCTTCTTCGTCGCCGATGGAAGACCCGTGCATGCCGCCGGCGGCTCTGAGGCGCAGGAGCTTGCCTTCGCGCTCGCCAATGCCGTCGCCTACTTTCGCGCGCTCGAAGCGGAAGGCATGTCGCTTGACCAAGCGCGCCGGCTGATCTTCTTCCGTCTCGCCGCCGACCAGGACCAGTTTCTCACCATCGCCAAGTTCCGGGCGATCCGGAAGCTTTGGGCGCGTGTCGAGCAAGCGTCCGGGCTTGAGCCCTTATGCGCTTGCGTCACCGCCGAGACGGCCTGGCGCATGATGACCAAGCGCGATCCTCACGGGAACATCGTGCGCGGCACCATCGCAGCACTTGCCGCTGCCGTCGGCGGCGCCGATGCCGTGACGGTCCTGCCCTTCAGCGCCGCGCTCGGCATCCCCGATGCGTTCGCCAGACGTGTTGCCCGCAACACGCAGACCATCCTAGTGGAAGAGTCGAATCTCCATCGCGTCGCCGATGCCGCAGCGGGCTCCGGCGCCATCGAATATCTCACCGGGCAACTCTGCGAAAAGGCGTGGGGCTTGTTTCAGGAGATCGAGCGGGCCGGCGGCTCGGCCAAGGCGCTTGAGTCCGGGCTGATCCAGAAGGCGGTCGCCAAGATCCGGACGCAGCGTGAAGCCAATGTCGCGAGCCGGAAGGAGGCGCTGATCGGCACCAGCGACTTCCCCGATCTCGCCGAGGAGCCGGTCGCCGTGCTTGGGACTTTCCGGGTGACGCCGCGTGAGGCTCCGCCTGGGCGGCCCATCGAGAAGCTCCCGCGCTTCCGGCTCGCGGAGTCCTTCGAGCGCTTGCGCGACCGGAGCGATGACTACCTCGCCCGCACCGGAGAACGGCCCAAAGTGCTGCTCGCCTGCCTCGGCCGCGCCTCCGACTTCACCGCGCGCGCGAGCTTCGCCAAGAGCCTGTTCGAGGCGGGTGGCATCGAGGCGGTCGCAGCCCAAGGCATCAAGAGCGCCGAAGATTTAGGCAAGACGTTCGCGAAATCCGGCGCAAAGCTCGCCTGCCTCTGCTCATCGGACAAGGTCTATGCGAGTGAGGCCGTGGGCGCGGCCAAAGCCCTCACCGCTTCGGGCGCAAGCCACATCTATCTCGCCGGCAAGCCTGGCGATCATGCGAAAGCCTGGGAAGAGGCCGGGATTGGAACATTCCTTTATCAGGGCTGTGATACGCTTGGCCTGTTGCAGGACGCATATGAGAGACTTGGTGCATGACGACGCGTATCCCCGCCTTCACTGACATCGCCTTCGCCGCGCGAGAGGAGACTGTGGTCCCAGCGAGCGAGGCTTCAGCCTGGCAGACCCCTGAAGGCATCGCCGTGAAGCCGGTCTATGGCGCGGACGACATCGCGCGGCTCGATTTCCTCGATGGGATGCCAGGCGTCGCGCCCTATCTCCGCGGCCCCTACCCCACGATGTATGTGCAGCGGCCGTGGACCGTCCGGCAATATTCCGGCTTCTCCACCGCAGAGGATTCCAACGCCTTCTATCGCCGCAACCTCGCCGCCGGCCAGCAAGGCGTGTCCATCGCCTTCGACCTTGCCACCCATCGCGGTTACGACTCCGACCATCCGCGCGTCACCGGCGATGTCGGCATGGCCGGCGTTGCCATCGACTCGATCTACGACATGCGGACCTTGTTCGACCACATCCCGCTCGACAAGGTGTCGGTGTCGATGACGATGAACGGCGCCGTACTTCCGGTGCTCGCCCTCTTCATCGTCGCCGGCGAAGAGCAGGGCGTGCCTCCCGAGGAGCTGTCCGGCACCATCCAGAACGACATCCTGAAAGAGTTCATGGTGCGGAACACCTATATCTATCCGCCAGCACCATCGATGCGCATCGTCTCCGACATCTTCGCCTACACCTCGAAGAAGATGCCGAAGTTCAATTCAATCTCGATCTCCGGCTATCACATGCAGGAGGCTGGCGCGACCGCCGACCTCGAGCTCGGTTATACGCTCGCCGACGGCATCGAATATGTGCGTGCCGGCGTCAAAGCCGGCATGGACGTCGATAGCTTCGCGCCTCGCCTCTCCTTTTTCTGGGCGATCGGCATGAATTTCTTCATGGAGATCGCCAAGATGCGCGCCGGTCGGCTGCTGTGGGCGAAGCTGATGGCGGAGGAGTTCAAGCCGAAGGACCCGCGTTCGCTCGCGCTCCGCACCCACTGCCAGACGAGCGGCTGGAGCCTCGCGGCGCAAGACGTATTCAACAACGTGGTGCGCACTTGCGTGGAGGCCATGGCGGCGACGCAAGGCCATACCCAGTCGCTGCACACCAATGCGCTGGACGAGGCGCTGGCGCTGCCGACCGATTTCTCGGCGCGCATCGCCCGCAACACCCAGCTCATGCTGCAGATGGAGTCCGGCACCACCCGCATCATCGATCCCTGGGGCGGCAGCTTCTATGTCGAACGGCTGACCCATGACCTCGCCGCCCGCGCGCTCAAGCACATCGAGGAGGTGGAGAAGTTCGGCGGCATGGCCAAGGCCATTGAGGCCGGCATTCCCAAGCGCATGATCGAGCAGGCCGCGACGGCGACGCAAGGCCGCATCGATTCAGGCCGCCAGACCATCGTCGGCGTGAACAAATACCGGCAGGACAGCGATGCCGACATCGCCATCCTCAAAGTCGACAACCGCTCCGTCCGCCGCCAGCAGCTGGACAAGCTCGAGCGGCTCAAATCCGAGCGCAACGAGGCGGAAGTGCAGTCTGCCCTTGACGCGCTCACCGAAAGCTGCCAAGACAGGCAAAGGCAACCTTCTCGAAGGCGCCGTTCGCGCCGCCCGCGCCAAGGCGACCGTCGGCGAGATCTCCTACGCGCTCGAGAAGGTCTATGGCCGTCACCGCGCCGAGGTTTCGGCGGTGACCGGCGTCTACAAGGCGGAGATGGGTCGCATGGATGGAAGCCTGACCCGCGTCAAAGCGTTGATCAACTCTTTCGAGCATGAGCACGGCCGCAGGCCGCGCATTCTTGTCGCCAAGATGGGCCAGGACGGCCACGACCGCGGGCAGAAGGTCATCGCATCGGCCTTCGCCGATCTCGGCTTCGACGTTGATATCGGTCCGCTGTTCCAGACGCCGGACGAAGCCGCGCGCCAGGCGGTGGAGAACGACGTGCATGTCGTCGGCGTCTCGTCTCTGGCCGCAGGTCATCTGACGCTGGTGCCGGCGCTGCGCGAGGCGCTCGAAGCGCTTGGGCGCGGCGACATCATGGTGGTGGTCGGCGGCGTCATCCCGCCCCAGGATTATCCCGAGCTCTATGCGGCCGGCGCCAAGGCCATCTTTGGCCCCGGCACGTCCATCGCTGACGCCGCAATCGACCTTCTCCAGAAGCTCGGCGCCAAGGCAGACGCCAAGTCGCAGCAGGCTGCGGAGTAGACGCTGGCCAGCGGCCCACTCGATGGGCATTCATAGTCAGAAAACTGTCATGTCACGAAACTATGCGTCGGCCGCTGAATCGCGCCATAACAGCGTGAAGACGATGAGCGTCGAGACGTTGAAGGGTTCGCTGGCATGTCCATCAATGATGCAGCCGGAGCCAACAGAAGCCCGGTAACTGGACAGGTTGCGGCTCTCTCCAGAGACGTTTTTGCCGGGCTCATTACCAGCACCATCTCGGTCGCCTATGGCCTCTCCTTCGCCGCGCTGATCTTCGCCCCGCCGCTGACGCCATGGATCGCCTATGGCATCGCCGCGACCTTCCTGACCACGGCCATCAGCGCCGCTTTCGTCGCGGCGCGGAGCTCCCTGCCCTTCGCCATCGCCGGACCTGACGGCGCCACCGTCGCCGTCACGGCGACTCTGGTCGTGGCCCTGCTCGGTCGGCTGAGCGCCGAGGGTGTTCCCGACGATCTTCTCGCACCGGTGATGATCGTCATGGGGCTTTCGGCGGCGCTCACCGGACTCTTGTTCTTTGGGCTTGGCGTCGCCCGCGCCGGCGGCGCCATCCGCTTCATCCCCTACCCGGTGATCGGTGGTTTTCTCGGCGCCACCGGCTGGCTGATGATGAGCGGGGCCGCGCGCGTGATCGCCGATCACGGGCTCAATCTGTCCGGCATGGATAGCCTCCTTCAGCCGCTAGCCCTGGCCAAGCTTGGCGCCGGCGCCGTCATCGCCATTGCGCTCTATCTCTGCCTCCGCGGGCGCAGCAACAACCCCTATGTGGTGCCCGGGATTCTCCTCGCCGGAATTGCCGTGACCCACATCGTTCTTGCCCTCAGCGGGATGACGCTTGCCGAAGCCCGGGCGGCCGGCTGGACGTTCAAGGCCCCGGCGGCGGTCGGGCTGACACCGACCTGGGACTTCGACGATCTCAGCCAGTTTCCCTGGCAAGTGCTGCCCTCGCTCGCCGGCGATCTGTTTGCCGTCATGTTCGTGACCGCGGTCGGCACCTTGCTCAACACCACCGGTGTCGAATTCGTGACCAAGCGGGAGGCGGACCTGCAGCGCGAATTGACCACCATCGGCGCCGCCAATCTCACGGCCGCGGCGCTCGGCGGCTACGCCACCACCATCTCCTTGAACCGGACCACGCTCAACTATGCCGCCGGCGGCCGCGGGCGGCTCTCCGGGCTCACCACCGCTGGCGTGGCGGCGCTCATGCTTCTGGTCGACCCTGCTTTCCTCGCCTATGTGCCGAAATTCGTGCTCGGCGGCCTCCTTCTCTATCTCGGCGGCGCGCTCATCTATGAGTGGCTTATTCAATCGGCGCGGCGGCTGTCGCCGATCGAATACATTTCCCTCCTCGCCATCGCCTTGCTCATCCTCCAGATCGGCTTCATCGCCGGCGTGTTCATCGGCGTGATCATCGGCTGCGCGACGTTCGCCGTGAGCGCGAGCCGGGTAAATGCGATCAAGTTCAGCTTCGATGGCTCGGAATACCGCTCCACGCTCGACCGCGAGCCGAGCGAGCTTGCGATCCTTGCAGTGCATGGCCGCGAGATCCAAGGCATGAGCCTGCAAAGCTATTTGTTCTTCGGGTCGGCCAACCGGCTCTATCAGCAGGTGAAAGCGCTGTTCGCGGCGAGGCCTGACACCCGGTTTCTGCTGTTCGATTTTCGCCTCGTCACCGGCATCGACTCCTCTGCCATACACAGCTTCACCCAGATCAAGCGGGCCTCCGACGAGCTCGGCGCCCGTCTTGTGCTGGTGAACCTGTCGCCGGAGCTGCGCACGAGGTTCAGCCCCCTCATCTCGAAGCACGTGAGTGTCGCCGAAGATCTCGACCGGGCCTTGGAGGCTTGCGAGAAGGAAGTGATCCTGGCCCATTCGCGCGAGGGAAGCGACGGGCGTGGCTTGCGCGAATGGTTCACGGAGGCGCTCGGCAGTGGCGACTACGCCGAGCAGCTCATCGCCTATTGTCAGCGGCTCGATGTGCTCCAGGATGAGATCATCGCCTCGCAAGGGGAGCCGGCGGACTGTATGCATTTCATCCTCGAAGGACGCGTCGGCATCATCGTCGCGTTCGACGACGGACGCTCGGTCCGCGTACGCAGCCTCGGTCCGCATACCACCATCGGTGAGATGGGGCTGATCACGCGGCAGTTGCGCAGTGCCACCATCCAGGCCGAGATCGACAGCGTGCTCTATGCCCTCAGCGTCGAGGCTTATGAGCGGCTCAAATCCGAGAACCGGCCGCTGCACCAGGCGCTGCTTAGCTATGTGGTGACCGTGATGACCGAGCGCCTGAGCTTTGCCAGCAAGGTGATCGGCGTCTTGCGCCGCTGATAGCGTTCGGCAGTCTATCAAACCCTAGCCCGGATAGGCTCGATGCGCGCAAGATCGGTTGCGCCATCGCGCGCACAATCGAGCTCGTACTGCTTTTGCAGGTTGAGCCAAAACTCAGCGGTGGTGCCGAACGCCCTGGAGAGCCGTAGCGCCGTATCTGCGGTTAGACCCCGCTCGCCGTTGACAATGGCCGAGATGCGGTTCGGGGGCACCCGCACTGCGCGCGCAAGCCCATTTGCGCTTAAGCCTAGCGGTACCATGAATTCCTCTTTGAGAATCTCGCCCGGGTGGACCGGGGCAATCAGCTTGGTCATGCTTCACCCTGCTCAGTGATAATCCGCAATCTCAACATCGAAGGCATCGCCGCCCTCCCAGCTGAAGCAAACGCGCCACTGATCGTTGATGCGAATGCTCCACTGACCTTCTCGATCACCTTTCAGCTTTTCTAGCCGGTTGCCTGGCGGTGATCGCAAATCCGCCAAGTTCACCGCTGCATCGACCATACGGAGCTTCCGGAGTGCTATCCGCTCGAATGCGCGGAAACGGCTCACACTCTCGCGGTGGTACAGTCGCTCCGTATCTCGATCAGCAAAGGTACGGATCACGTTTCCAACCCGCGCAAATTGTATATAGTACGTAACACATAACGTTCAACTCATCTACATCCATCTTGCGCTTCCGCTTGTTTCCGCTTAACGCCGCATCCCATGAGCGGCAAACACGCCCAGCAGAATGATCTGGACGCGACCGCCAAGGCGATCGTCGGCGGCGACCGGGTCGCGCTCGGCCGCGCCATCACTTTGATCGAAAGCGCCAAGCCAGAGGATCAGGCGCGCGCCCAAATTCTGCTCGAAAACCTGCTGCCTCGCACCGGCAAGGCCATTCGCGTCGGCATCAGCGGCGTCCCTGGCGCCGGCAAATCAACCCTGATCGACCAGCTCGGGCTCAACCTCGTTGCCAAGGGCAAGAAGGTCGCGGTGCTCGCCGTCGATCCCACCTCGACGCGGAGCGGCGGCTCGATCCTCGGCGACAAGACGCGCATGGGCCGGCTCGCCTCCGAGCAGGGCGCCTTCATCCGCCCCTCCCCCGCCGGCGATAGCCTCGGCGGCGTCACCAAGACAACTCGGGAGACCATCGCCCTTGCCGAGGCCGCCGGCTACAACGTGGTCCTGGTCGAGACCGTCGGCGTCGGCCAATCCGAGACCGCGGTGTCAAACATGGTCGATGTCTTCGTCGTGGTTGGCATTCCGGGCGCCGGTGACGAGTTGCAGGGCATCAAGCGCGGGCTGCTCGAGCTTGCCGACGTCATCGCCGTCAATAAGGCCGACGGCGACCAGGTCGAACGGGCCAATCGCGCCGCCATGGAATATCGCACCGCGCTGCATATTCTCGCCGCCGGCAATCCCAACTGGTCTCCCGTGGTGCTGACCGTGTCGGCACGCGACAATGCCGGTCTCGATGAATTGTGGACCAAGGTCGAAGAGCGGCATTCGGCGCTCGAAGCTTCAGGCGCACTGCACGCGCGGCGCGCCGAGCAAGGGGTGGCCTGGATGCGCGAGATCTTCGAGCAAAGGCTCCTCGCTGCCTTCAAGGGCGGCAAGGACGTGAGCCGCCGCTGGAGCGAGATGGAAGAAAAGGTCCGCTCCGGCGAGATGACGCCGACGGCAGCGGCGGAAAAGCTCGGCCGCCTCGCAGGGATCGGCGAAGGCTAGTCTCGCGCCCCTCGAAATTGAGCTTCCCTCAGATGTGTTAGCCGGTTAAGCCCGATACATCATGGCTCGCCCGCGCGTCCTCATCACCGGGTTCGGCCCTTTTCCCGGCGCCGCCGAGAATTCCTCGGCCTGGCTCGCGAAAGCGCTCGCCGACGTGGAAGCGCCTCCCGGCTGCACGCTCCATACCGAAGTGCTTCCGACGGAATGGACCGAGGTTGCGGCGCGGGGCCCTCGCCTGCTTCAACAGCATCGCCCGCGCGTCATCCTGCATCTCGGCTTGAGCAGAACCGCCAAAGGCTTCCGCATCGAGCGCTCGGCGCACAATGTGATCGACTTCAGAGAGGATGCGCGCGGCGCGACACCTGACAAGCGTAGCGTGCTCGAGTCTGGCGATGCTCGTCTCGACACGGCGATTTCCACCGCCAAGCTCGCCAGGCATTTGCGGGCGCAAGACCTGCCGGCGAGCGGCTCGCGCTCGGCCGGGACCTATCTTTGCAACTACCTCTATTATCTCTCGCTCCACTGGGCGAGGACGCAGGAGACGCCCTGCGACGTCACCTTCGTGCACATCCCGCCCGGCCCCCGCGCCGGCGGCCGGTTGAGCGAGGCCGAGTTGTTGCGCGGCGCTGGACTGATCCTCTCCTACCTCTTGGCTTTTGCGCAGGAACGCGACCAGGCCAAGAGCTTCGCCGGCGAGAGCGCCGCCGATCTCGCCGCCGCGGCAGGACGCCCATGAGGATCAGCCGCCGAGACATGATCCTGTCAGGCCTCGGGCTCGGCATCGCCTTTGCCGCAGGCCCGCGCTTGGCGCGCGCCAATTGGGCAGCCCCAAGCACCTTCGGCTTGGCGCCCCTGGGAGGCACCGTCGATCAAACGGCCATGCTGCAACAGGCTATCGACGCAGCGGCAAAAGCTGGTGAGCCTGTCTATCTTCCACCCGGCATCTATTCGACGCGCCGCCTCGAGCTCAGATCCGGCACGCATCTCGCCGGCACGCCCGGCAAATCGATCCTGCGCTGTCGCGACGGCGGCGGATTGATCGGCGTCGAGCACGCGGCGGACATTCGTCTCGACGGCCTCGTGCTTGACGGCGGCGGGAGGGACATGGGCATCGACGGGGCGCTATTCGCCGCCACGATGGTCGAGGGGCTTCAGCTCTCGAACTGCCGCTTCCTGCGCTCAGGCTCAGGCGCCATCCTCGTCTCGCACTCCGAGAACGTCATTGTCGCCGGCAACCTCGTCGATAACGCAGCGACCGGCATCGCCGTGACGAACATCGCGCAGCTTGGCAAGCCTGCCCTCATCAAGGACAATCTCGTGCGCAACCTGTTCTTCCGCAAAATCGCCCCCTCTCACGGCAATGGAATTTTGGTTGAGGCCGACGCCATGGTCACCGGCAATGTGGTGGAGAACGCGTCAGGCTTCGGCATCCTCGTTGGTCGCCATGTGCGCGACGTAAGCATCGCCAAGAATGATATCCGCAACGCTCACATCGGCATCGGTATCCCGACGGCGATCGCCGAGACCGCGCCGATCGCCGGCAACAGGATCTCCGGCGTCAAGGATGGCGCCATTCGCGCCATGAACGGGCCCACACCGGTTGGGCCCGATCTTGCAGATCGCCACACGATGAGCTGAGCCCGTCCCTTCGTCAGCGCTGCGCCACGGCGGCGACAGCGCTTTGCCTGGGCAGCGCGCGGACCGCGGCCTTGAGCGCCGGCGCAGGTTCGACCACGCCGACCCTCACCCCACGCCAGGTGCGCATCTCTCCGGCCAGCTGACTGGCAAGGACCTGGTCCGCGTTCGCGACGAGCTTGGCGAGGAGCACGGCGAGAACCATTTCCGCGCCGCGCTTGGTGCCGTCGTCGACCTTCACGGCGATGCCGATACCAAGCGCCGGCAACGCCGCGCAGTGGACGCCTTCGGCCCCGCCCTTGGCGAAGGCAAGTTCGCCGAGCCCGCGCATGACGATGGTGTCGAAGCGGCCGTCGCCCGCCACGAGATCCGGCGCGGCGAAGCAGGCGTCCATGAGCCGGCGCGCTGCCTTTGCCCGCCCGGGCTCAAGTCCCCTCCCGCTCGCGAGCCGGGCAAACCCTGTGGCGACCGCGGCGAGCGGCAGGGCGAAGGTCGGCACCGAGCAGCCGTCGATACCGATCGCATCCGCTTCCAACGCGATTCCGCAAGTCTCTGAAAGGATTCGCCTGATCTCCTGCTGCACGGGATGGTCAAGCCGCTCGTAGCCAACCGGATCGAGCCCCCGATGCACCGCCACCGCCAGCATGCCCGCGTGCTTGCCCGAGCAATTGTTGTGGATGGCGGTCGGGCTCTTGCCGGCGCGCATCAGCTCACGTGACGCCCGTTCGCCGATCGGCCAATGCGCCCCGCAGGCAAGCTGTGACTCATCGAGCCCGGCCTTGGCGAGCAGCGAGCGCACCGCATCGATATGAGCCTCCTCGCCGCTATGCGAGGCGCAAGCGATGGCGAGCTCCTTGTCGCCGAGGCGAAAGGCGTCGGCGGCGCCGCTCTCGATCAGCGGCATCGCCTGCATGGCCTTGACGGCGGAACGCGGATAGACCGGGCGCTCGATGTCGCCGACGCCAAGCAGCACGCGCCCATCGGCATCGGCAATGGCGACGGCGCCGCGGTGGCAGCTCTCCACCAGGCTTCCGCGCGTCACCTCGACCAGAATAGGATTGTCCTGCACCGCTTCCCTCTTATCGGCAATGCTCAGGAGGAAGATTACGGTCGCGCGCGTTCCCCCGCCCGCGCCGTGCGGCTGCCCGCCGGCGCGATCTCGATCGGCACGCCGGGATCGTGCTTCGACGCGCGGATGACGAGAGAGGTCTTGACGCTGGCGACATTCGGCGCGGCGGTAAGCTCGTGAATGATGAAATCCTGAAACGCAGTGAGGTCCGGCGCCACGCATTTCAGCATGAAGTCGATCTCGCCCGAAAGCATATAGCAATCGCGCACGATGGGAGAGCCGCGCACGCGCTCTTCGAAGGCGATGAGGTCGGCCTCGGCCTGGCTGTGCAGCCCGACCATGGCGAAGGCGGTGACGTCATAGCCGAGCGCGCGGTCGTCGAGCAGCGCCGCATAGCCGCGAATCAACCCCGCCTCCTCCAACGCGCGGACGCGCCGCAGGCAGGGCGGCGCCGAAATGCCGACCTTGCGGGCGAGCTCCACATTGGTGATGCGGCCGTCGGCCTGTAGCTCGCGCAGAATGCGCCAGTCGGTTTGATCGAGGCGGGCTGACCGCATGGCGTTGCTCCTGGACGATCGCGGCGCGGGCGCGTTAGAAGCGGCAGCGCGGAAGGCAGATGGCGGTGCTTATCGCGCAATTTTAGGTCCTATTGGGAAAAGAATCGAAAAGAAATTGACCCTCCAACGTTCTGGAAATTCCCAAAGACCGCCAATCGGCTGCGGAAGACGGCACGACCTGGATCGTCACCGACGGCTCGGTCGGCATGGAGGCGCAGGGCATTGCGGTCGCTGAAGCCGTCGGCCTTCCCTACAGCCTGAAGCGGGTAAGGGTGTCAGGCGCCATGCGCCTCGTGCCGGCACGGCTGCAAATCCATGTGCCGCCGGCGCGCCTGCTCGGCTTCGTCGCCTCCAATGAGTCGCTTGTCCCACCCTGGCCGCGCCTCATCATCTCCATCGGCCGTCGCAGCGTTGCCATCGCGCTTGCGCTGAAAGACGTGGCCAAGGCCTACGCCCTTCACATCCAGAACCCGAAAGTGCCCAAGCATCGCTTCGACCTGATCGCGGCGCCGATCCATGACGGCTATACCGGCGACAACGTCGTCAATACCTTCGGCGCCGTGCACAGCGTCACGGCGGAGCGCCTCGCCGGCGCTGCGCAAAGTTTCGCCGCGAGAATCGATCCGCTTCCCCGCCCGCGCATCGCCGTGCTGCTCGGCGGCGAGAGCTCAGGCCTTCTCCTTTCCGCCTGAGCTTGCCGCTTCGTTCGGCGCAACGCTCGCCGAGGCCGCGCGCGACAGCGGCGGATCGCTGCTCGTCACCCCGTCGCGACGAACATCGCCGGAGGCGTTGCGTGCGCTTGTCGGCGACGATCGGCAGCGTTCCCCATTTCGTCTGGGACGGCACCGGCGAAAATCCCTATTACGCCCTCCTCGCCAGCGCCGACGCCATCGTCGTGACAGAAGACTCCGTCAACATGGTCACCGAGGCGGCGGGCACCGGCAAGCCGGTCTATGTCCAGCGGCTGAAGGGCAAGTCCCGGCGGCTTGGCCAGTTCCACGAGCTGATGCGGGAGCGTGGCGCAACCCGCCCCTTCGCCGGCAAGCTCGAATCGTGGTGGTACGCGCCGATCAACGACACCGAAATGGTGGCGAGCGTCATCCGCCGCGCCCTTGGCGTTGAAACCACTGGGTAAACCGGCGGAAACAGAGCCCCCGGGTTGCGAAACGCGGCCTTTGAGCTTACCTGTTGGCTCCAATTCAGGCCCCAAATCAGGGCTCCAAGGCAAACCCATGAAATCGCGTCACGCCAAGGTGATCATCATCGGCTCCGGTCCCGCCGGCTATACGGCGGGCATTTACGCAGCGCGCGCCATGCTGAAGCCGCTCCTCATCGAGGGCATCCAGCCAGGCGGCCAGATGACCATCACCACCGATGTCGAGAATTATCCGGGCTTCGCCGACGTGATCCAGGGCCCGTGGCTGATGGATCAGATGCGGGTGCAAGCGATGCATGTCGGCACCGAGATCGTCGCCGACCATATCGACGCCGTGGATCTCAAGCGGCAGCCCTTCTGGCTCAAGGGCGACAGCGGCACGGAATACACGGCGGACGCGCTTATCATCGCCACTGGAGCGCAAGCCCGCTGGCTCGGCCTGCCCTCTGAGGAGCGCTTCAAGGGCTATGGCGTGTCGGCTTGCGCCACCTGCGACGGCTTCTTCTTCCGCGGCAAGGACGTGATCGTGATCGGCGGCGGCAACACTGCCGTCGAGGAGGCGCTGTATCTCGCCAACATCGCCGCGCGCGTGACGCTCGTGCACCGGCGCGGCACGCTGCGGGCTGAGAAGATCCTACAGGAGCGCCTGTTCGCCAATCCGAAGATCGAAGTGGTGTGGAACAGCGAGCTCGCCGAGGTGCTGGGTCACGAGGATCCGCGCACGGTAACCGGGGCGAGGCTCAGAAGCACGGTCACCGGCGACATGACCAACGTTCCCGCCGACGGAGTCTTCATCGCCATCGGCCATGTGCCGCAGACCGAGCTATTCAAGGACCAGATCGAGATGAAGCCCTCCGGCTACATCAAGACCGCGCCCCACTCGACCGCGACCAACATCCCCGGCGTATACGCGGCGGGCGATGTTGCCGACGACATCTATCGCCAGGCGGTGACCGCGGCAGGGCTTGGCTGCATGGCCGCGCTCGACGCCGAGCGCTATCTCGCCGGTCTCGACCAGCTCCACGAAGCCGCCGAGTAATCGGCTCCCATCTCCTTCCTTAACGAACCGCGTCAGCAATGAGGCGCTGAGGCCCGCATATGGCCTCAGCCATATCCTTGTTTAGCCTCAATATCTTAGAGAATGGCGCCTTCCTCAAAACAGCACGAAGGAAGTCTGATGAAGGCGATACTTTTCGCCGTCGCGAGTATTTTTGTTGTGACGGCTTCAGCGACTCCCACCCTGGCGCGGCCCCTTTACCAAGGCTCAGCCGAATCGAGCTCAGCGTCCGGCTATCAGTCGCGCGCTTCGCGATCGGCACACCGCACCTCTCGCTATCATCACTACGCGAGAAGCGGCAGCACGCGCTCGCATCATGCAAGCCGCGGTCATAGCACGCGCTCGCATCATTCCGCCGGCGCAAGGCCTGCGCGCTGGTGCGGCTGGTGGATGCGCACGCAGAAGGGCGGCGGCCCCGAGCTGAACCTCGCCCGCAACTGGAAGAACTGGGGTCGTCCCAGCGGCCCGCGCGTCGGCGCGGTCGTGGTGTGGTCCCACCATGTCGGCATGATCACCGGACGGACCGCGAGCGGACAGTGGATCGTCAAGTCGGGCAATGACGGCGGCAGGGTGCGCGAGCGGCCAAGATCCGTCTCCGGTGCTGTGTTCCGCGTCTAAGGCCAAGGGGGTGGGCGACGGCAATCACCGTTGTCCACCCTACGACTTCGGGGTCGCCAGTCGTAAAGCGCGACGATAGGATGGCCCCGCCATGCTCCCAGCCGACATCATCAAACGCTATCGCATCAAGGACGGCCGCAAATTCCGCCTCGCCGACATCGACCCCGGCGACACTGCCGGACTCGACATCGGCAAGAACGACGCCAAGGAATTGCTTGCCCAAAGCGCCAAGCGCCTCGGTGACCTTCAGGAGCGGCTCTATGCCGAGCACCGCTGGGCAATCCTCGTCGTCCTGCAAGGATTGGACACGGCGGGGAAGGACGGCGTCATCGAGCACGTGATGGCGGAGGTAAACCCGCAAGGCTGCGAGGTGCACCCCTTCAAGGCGCCGAGCCAGCTCGAGCTCGACCACGACTTCCTATGGCGCGCGAATCTGGTGCTGCCCAAGCGCGGGCATATCGGCATCTTCAACCGCTCTTACTACGAGGAGGTTCTGGTGGTGCGCGTGCACCCCAAGCTGCTCGAGAACCAGAGCCTGCCGCCCTCGCTCATCACCAAGAATATCTGGCAGGAGCGCTATGAGGACATCAACGCCTTCGAGCTTCATTTGGCGCGGAGCGGAACCGTGCCGCTGAAGTTCTTCCTGCATTTGTCACAGGCCGAGCAGAAGAAGCGCCTCCTCGCCCGCATCGACGACCCCGACAAGAGATGGAAGTTCAACGCCGGCGACATCGAGGAGCGCAAGCTGTGGGACCCCTATATCGAGGCCTATGAGGCGCTGATCCGCGCCACCGCAACCGAGGTTGCGCCTTGGTATGTGGTGCCCGCAGACCACAAATGGTTCACCCGCCTCGTCATCGCCGCTGCCATCGTCGAGCGCCTTGAAGCCATCGACCCGCAATACCCCAAGCTCAGCGACGAGGCCCTGAAGGAACTTGAAGCCGCCCGCGCCTCGCTGAGCGGGAGCGGCAAGGCTTAGCGCCAATCCCTCGATCGCGGCGACTCTTCGAGAAAGAAGCGCAGCATCTCCCGTGACGCATCGGGGCCGTGTGGATCCGTGTAGGTGCCGTCAGGACTTCCGCCTGACCAGGCATGACCGCTGCCGTGGATGAGCCACTGCTCCACCACCACAGTCCCGGTCTTGTCGCGTGTGACCGAGCGGGTATAGGTCCGGCTCGCGGACGATCTCGCCTTCACGCGCTCTACGCTGTCACCGCTAGTCGCGTACCCATCAGTGATCTTTGCCGCGTTCGAAGGATGGACGATGTGATCCGCATCGCCGTGGAAGACGATGGTCCGCGGGCGGACGGCGTGATCTGGCGAAGACTGCGTTCTTCGCTGGCGGCCTGGCAGACCCGCATCGCCACGCATCGCCGCAAACGCGGACACAACGTCGGTGGCTGACCGGTACGGCAGACCGGAATGGACGCCGACGGCTGTGTAGACCTCGGGATAGGTCGCTGCCATCACGTCTGCCATGGCGCCTCCGGCGGAGAGGCCTGCCACGAACACGCGCTGCGGATCGATGTCGTGTTCGGCAACGATCTCACTCGTGATCCCGGCGATGATGGAAGGCTCGCCGGCGCCGCGACCTTGATCCTCCGGCTTGAACCAGTTCCAGCAGAGGGATGGGTTGGCGCTCTTGCACTGGCTTGGATAGGCGACGAGAAATCCATGCTCCTCGGCCAATGCGTTCATGCGGGTCCCTGCCGCGAAGTCATCGGCATCCTGCGTGCCGCCATGCAGCATGACGATCAATGGGCGGCGTCCGCCGGCATGATGACGACTCGGAACGTAGAGCTTGTAGCTTCGCCTTCCGGCAGCGCAGGCATAGGACCGGCTCAAGTACTGAGCGCCTTCGGGGATCTCGAGAGGCTTGCGCGGCTTGACGCGCGCCAAGCCATCGAGCCCGAAGCTTGGAAGTCTCGCCCGGTCGAGCGTCGCAGCAATGTCTCCCATTGGCCAATTCGCCAGCTCCGGCTGAACGGCCCCCGTCGTTGCCGCGTTTGGGGTGATGTCGATCGTGGGCGGCTCGATCGCCCGCACGTCGACAGCCTGTGCGTGGTCTGGCGCGGTCGGTCCTCGACCCAGCAGCAGGGCGCTTTGAATGACGCGCGTGGCTTCCATCAGCTTCTGGGCGCGCGTCAGTTTCGTCGCCGCGCGCATGGCGCCGGCAAGATCCATTTTCATGTTTTGAGTCCTTTGGAAGAGATGAGGGACGGCGTCAGCGAATGCGATCGGCCAACGCGCTCTTGATCTCCTTGGTCGCGTGCAATGCACCGAGCACCGTGATCAATTCGATCGTCTCCAAGGCGAGCGCCGGCGATACGTCTGGCGCGATGCTGGTCAGGCCAACCACCTTGATGTGCAGCTTTTCACCGGCAGCCTTGACCGCCTCCAAATCCGATCGCGTGAAATGGCGGAGACCGAGCTCCAGCGTATGGCGCACGATCGATTTCTTGACTTCCTCGGCGTGGGCCGCGAGCCGGTTGCGGATCGCGGTCCGGATGAAGTCGGTGCGGTTGGAATAAAATCCTTCCTGCACCAGGAGATCGATGTGGCCGAGGTCGACGTAACCGAGGTTGATCGTGATCTTTTCCGTCTCGCCAGCCCTGTCGCGGAGCTGATGAATTTCGGCGGCCATTGCGTCCTCCACCATCTGTATGGATGGTATATGGATGGTCATATCTACAGGTTTCAAGGGCTCAATGCGCCTAAAGTCCAGCAGAACAAGTCCCGCCGCTGCCTTATTTTGGGTCTGATTGGCGGGCTAGAGCGCCTGACAATCCCTTCATCGCCATGAATGGGCGACTGAGGCCGAGGCTTAGCAACCTCCACCAAATGTTCAGTTTGATGCTCCTGAAGGCGGCTTCAGGACCCGAAGCAAGAGGACGTTTGCATGACCGACAAGATTGCTCGCAAATTCCCGAAAGCGCTCGCGGCCTTCGCCATCGCCGCCAGTTTCGTCAGTGCCTCGAGCCTCGCCGGCGAGTTTACCGTCGAGCAAGGCAAGCGCTACCGGGCAACCCTCTCGCTGAAGTCGGTCGAGCGGTTGGCCGACAACGAGCTCATCGCCAGAAAGTTTCGCGCATTGGGCTTCGCCAAAGTGCGCGTTTCAGGCTCTGGCGCGACGCGGAAGGTGGAGGGCGTTTGGCCCGGCAAGGATGCGAGCGCGCCGCTGCCCCGCCAGATCGTGGCCGTTGCCAGAATGTGACGCTTGTCGCCGACCGCGTTCGCGCGGCTGTGTCCGTGCCAAAGAGCTATAGGCGCTCCGGGCATATCGCCTTATAAGGTGATTTGAACAAGCTGGGACCCGCGCTCCGTTTGGCGAAGCCGGCAACATGCTCCCCACGAACGGCCGGCCACGACGGATCTGACGATGACTGCTGAGACCGATGCTGACGATGTCCATGACGACATCATCTACCCGTCCGCCATTCCCTTCGTTCTCGTCCATCTAGGCTGCTTCGCGGCGATCTGGACCGGCGTCACCTGGCAGGCGCTGGCCATTTGCATCACGCTCTATTGGCTGCGCATCTTCGCCATCGGCGCCGGCTATCATCGCTATTTCTCGCACCGCGCCTATTCGACGAGCCGGGCGTTTCAGTTCGTCCTCGCCTTCCTGTCCCAGACCACCACGCAAAAGAGCGTCATCTGGTGGGCCTCCAAACACAGGCATCACCATTTTCACTCCGACACTGGGCAGGACGTACATTCGCCTCGGCACCACGGATTCATCTACAGCCATCTGGGCTGGATCTTCGCGCGAAGGCACGACACCCCGGACCTGGCCAAAGTCACCGACCTCACCCGTTTTCCCGAATTGATGTGGCTGCACAGGAACGAGCAGGTTCCGGCAATCGCTCTTGCTCTGCTGTGCTTTCTCCTGGCGGGCTGGTCCGGACTCGTCGTCGGCTTCCTGTGGAGCACGGTGCTCGTCTATCACGCCACCTTCTGCATCAACTCGCTCGCTCATGTGAGCGGAAGCAAGCGCTACGTGACCGGCGACAATTCGCGCAACAACTGGCTCCTGGCCATCTTCACCATGGGCGAAGGCTGGCACAACAATCACCACGCCTATCAGTCGAGCGTCCGGCAGGGCTTCAAATGGTGGGAATTCGATCCGACCTATTACCTCTTGCGCGCGCTGTCTTGGACCGGCCTCGTCTGGGACCTCAAGACGCCGCCTGAGCCGGTCTTGCGCAATGAGCAGCGGCTCGGCGCCAAGGTCATCAATCGTGCCGCCGAGGAGCTCGCGGCGCGCTTCAATTCCGAGCGGATCGCCGCCGCCATCGCTGCGGCGCTGCACACCCCTGAGCTGTCCGCGCTCCAGGACACCCTGACCAGGGCGCATCACCGCACCAGCGAAATGCTGAAGATCTTGCATGTGCCGCATATCCCAACCCGCGAGGAATTCGTGCGCGAGGCCAAGGCCATGTTTGCGCGTACGTCGTCGCTGGATGAGATCGTCGACCGCGCTCACGAGCTCCTGCTCGCCTCCGTCGGCGCGCGCCTGACGGCTCCCATCAAGACCTGATCCCGGCATATTTGCCATCAGTATAGCGAAGGCGCGTGCGTTGAGGACAAGTCAGCGGGCGAGCGCATCTTGAGCCGTTCCCTCGCACAACCGGCAACCGGCAACGCCAGGGTTCGACAGTAATCAGGGCATTTCGCGAGGACCCGCTCCCTGCTGCCGGCTCGCTTGGCCCCTCCTCCCCCTTGATGCTCGTTGGCGCCGCCGTTCCGGAAGAAGGCGACGCTCGCCACTTTGTGCCATTGCGGCGTCAGTTTGCCTTCGCGTACCACTCGCTTCAACGCATCGATCTCGCCCTTTGCTTGCGCATTCAGCCTTATAGCGAGGAAGGCTGCTTGCTCGCCTTGACGCTCGGCGATCCGCCTCGCCTCTGCGCTCAACGTCCAGAGCTTGGTATAGACCGCATCGAGAGCCGCCTTGATCCGGGGAGACGCCGTCGCGTGTCCATCCTGAACTATCTGCGCAAGGTCTCCCGCCCTCGCCCGCATCCAAGACGTAGTGCTGACCCTGGTGGCGAGCGAAGCCCGCAGCGAGTACGCCGAGCCTAGCCGAAGTCCAGCTCGAACCAAGCAAGGCTGCCTCGCGAGACCGAAGTGCCAAGGCGCGACCCTTGGTCAGTGCCCAAGCAAAGGCGCTTGAAGACCCTACAGACGCGCTGCGCATAAGGGCGCCGGACTTCGCGGCTGTCCAAACGGAGGCGACCAACGCTGCGTCGCGCGATGAGATTGCAAGGGCATGGCCCTTGGTTTGTGTCCAGGCGCGACCGCTCGAAGCGAGTTCCGAGGAGGCTTCCGCGATAGTGCGGGTTCTTGCAGCGGTCCAGGTAGACACGATCGAAACAGCCTTGCGCGATCGGAGCGCCAACGCCTGCGATTTGGCTGCGAGTGCGGACCCACCAACGATCGCTGCTTTACGCGTTACACGGGCCAAAATCCTCAGCTTTGGTTCTGCTCCAGGCAGAGCCGGCCGAAGCCGCCTCGCGGGATCTGAGTGCTAGCGCCTGCGATTTGGCTGCGAGTGCGGACCCACCGACGACCGCTGCTTTACGCGTCGCGCGCGCCACCTCTTCAGCCCTGGCTCTGGTCCAGGCCGTGCCGGCCAAAGCCGCCTTACGGGACTTGAGCGCGAATACCCGCGATTTGGCGGCGAACGCGGTTCCCCTGGTTTTGGTCCAGGCAGAGCCGGCCGAAGCCGCCGCGACTGACACCCTTCTTGCGTCATGTGCCCTGGCAGAAACCCAGGTCGCTCCAGCACCACCCGCTTTCGCTGACTTAAGGGCGAGCACCCGCGTTCTCGCGGAAACCCAGGACCATCCTGTCGCGGCTGTCTCGCGCGACGCCCGCGTCACAGCGCGCCACTTGGCGCTCACCCACGCAGACCCAAGAGAGAGCCCCTCATATGTCGATGCGGCAATGGCTCTGCTTGTCGCAGCGCTCCATGCGGCGCCGGCCATTGTGAGGTCACGCGAACGCCTTTGCGCTGTGACGATCGCACCAACCGTGGACCTTGAAGCGGAGCGAACCGCGCGTGCGACGCCAAGGGCAGCGCGCTTGCCTGCGCGCGCCCTGCGTTCGCGCTTTAGCCGCCGGCGATGTCTTGCCTGCTCGCGCTTGAGCGAGCGGGCGTGCCGCTTCCGGCTTTGCTCCTCAGAAGCAACGAAGTCCTTGAGCCAGCGCTCATAGTCCTTCAGCTCCTCCGCCGCCGTCGTCACGACATCCTTCGACCGAGCAACGACTTCAGGCGCGCTTTCGTCCGCGTGGTGTTTCTGACCAACGTCCGACAACGAAGCTCCCCTCCTAACCCTCAGTTCCCGACCTTTCGCTAACGCAAGAGCGCAGGCGTCCGTTCCGTAAATTGAGAGTGAGTGCCGAACTGACGTTGAGACCGTAGGGTCGCGTGCCCACAAATGCTTCCGCGATGGGCAACGGCGATGTCATTGCCCACCCTACGGACACGCCTCTTCCTCACCGCGACGCGAATCGCGCCCGGGCTTTGAGGGGGCGGCGCGCCGAAAAGCGCAAAATCCTATGGATCCGCGATCCTCTCGGATCAGGGTGGGCGCCTCTCGGCGCGCCACATGCGTAGGCAGCAAAGGTCCTCTTTCAATAGCGCCATGAAGCGCAGCTTAGGCCG
>CAVUVO010000020.1:0-40217 GCA_963744945.1 uncultured Alphaproteobacteria bacterium
GGAAATGCTGAGCGCCGTAGTTGCGACGGCCCCCGGTCGTGGTATCGCTCAGAAGCCTTCCGCCTGATGACGGCGCCTCCTCCTCTTCGAGAAGCCTACCCATCGGGGTTGCGATCACGCAGCGGCGTACTCGATTTGCGCAGCCTGAAGAAGGCGTAGAAATAACTGAGCCAGAGAACGACTGAGAGGCCATAGAAGATAATGGTTCGCAGCGACCACAACGGCCAGTAGCCGGCGGGGCCGATGGCGATCACGTTGGGGTACCAAGTGAAGAGCGTGGAACGCCACCGGTTCCACATGAGGGTCATTTCGGTGTTACGAGACTGCGCTGTCTTGGCGTCGTTAAAGACGCGCTCGCTGTTGCGCTTCAACCACCACCAGGAATCTTCGTTGATCAGCTCGAGCCCCCTGTCGGATCGGTTGCGCATGTAAATATATTCAATATCAGTCGTATTGCCGCGGGCGTCGGGATCGCTGCGGCGCACTTCCGTTCCCGTGATGACGCCGGTTGTCCATGTTGGACGTGCGTATTCCCATCCAAACCAGAGGGGGATACCCATCGCAAGTGCAGCGATTGCCAAAACGGGAGCCCCCCTGCGCCATAAGAGAAAGGCGAGCACGAGAATCGCGAGCAGGACGATGTAACCGATGGACAGCCAAGCCTGGAGCATGGCTCAAACCATACCGCAGTGGGCGCATTCTGTCGGACCAATTTTGAATTGGTTCCAAACGTCGCGGCCCTTCAAACTGAGGATCCTTTGCTTATGGAGTAAGCGATGCCGAGCGTTTTGATCACCGGTGCCAATCGTGGGCTCGGGCTTGAGTTCGCAAGACAGTATGCCGTCGAGGGTTGGCAGGTTTACGCAGGCTGCCGTGATTTAGGTTCCGCCTCGAAGCTGCGCCGATTGGCCAATACGAGCGAAAACAAGATCCGGATAGTGGCGCTGGATGTCACCGATCCTGCGAGTATCAGGGTAGCGTCCGGCGAACTCGATGGGCAAGCCATTGACGTGATCATCAACAACGCCGGCGTCATGGGAGCGCGGGGTCAGAGCATCGGAAATATCGATTATAAGGCCTGGGCCAATGTGCTTGACGTCAACACCATGGGTCCGATGCGGATTTCAGAGGCGTTTGTTGACCACGTGGCACGAAGCAAGCGCAAGCTCATCGTCACCCTTACGAGCGGTATGGGATCGATTGCCGACAATACTTCTGGCGGCTCAATCGCCTATCGCAGTTCAAAGGCTGCGGTGAACATGGTGACGCGCAGTCTCGCAATCGATCTCGCACCACGCGGCATCACTTGCGTGGTGGTCAATCCCGGTTGGGTGCTGACCGAGATGGGTGGGCCACAGGCCACAATGACCCCGGCTGAGAGCGTCAAGAAGATGAGAGATTTGATCGAAACCTTAGGACCAGCGCAATCGGGCCGGTTCTTCAACCACGACGGTCATGAATATCCCTGGTGAGCCCGTCCGCTTTCGACCGTGTTGCAGACATGCTTGGTGGGACGGAGCATGTCGCAGATGTGCCAGAAGCGGGCGACGGACAGGCATACGATTTTAAACGCGAGTAGGGAGAACGTGGTCATCCTCCGCGCAGTTCGCGTTCTCTTGCTGCTTGCTCCTGCCGTCATCGCGCTGGAGGTAAGCGCCGCTTTTGCAGAAAGCGGTAACGTCGCTGGCCTCGTCGATATCGGCAGTGGGCAAAAGATGTATCTCGAATGCAGCGGCACGGGATCGCCGACAGTCGTGCTCATTTCCGGCAAAGGAAATGGCGCCGCCGACTGGAGCGAAGTTCTCGACCCCGCCGACCCTGAACACCATGCGGATTATGACGCCATGGCCTGGGGCAAGGGCAACCTGCATAAGAGCAACTCGGCGGTATTTCCGATGGTGTCCCGGTTCACCCGCGTGTGCGCCTATGATCGACCCGGAACAAGGCTCGACGGACCGGATCAGTCCACTCCGGTCGCACAGCCGCACCCGGTCGACCAGGCGGCCGACGACCTCCATCGCCTGCTGGCGGCCGCTGGCGAACCCGGCCCTTACGTGCTCGTCCCCCATTCCTACGGGGGTTTAATCGCCACACTCTTTGCTCGGACCTGGCCTGAAGAAGTGGACGGTCTCGTGATGGTCGACACCGTGACACAGCTCATGCGTCAGGTAGCGAGTCCAGAGGCTGTGGCAAAGTGGGATGAGTTCAACCGGAGGTCCGTGCCGGAAGCTCCGGAGGCCGTGATGCTCATCGATGCGTTCGCTAAGATTGACGCCGCTTCTCCACTGCGCGAACTGCCGGCAGTGGTGCTGAGTGCCGATAAGCCATGGCAACCGCCATCAGCCCAAAAGGAGAGCGATCCGGTTGGCGGCGTCACCTTCGCGGACTGGGAAGCGTCGGAGAAGCTGCTCGCGACGTCACTCAACGCCAAATTCGTCACAAAGACGAACAGCGGTCACAACATCTATGCCTATTCGCCGCAGCTCGTCATCGATGCCATTCGCGAGGTCGTCGACGATGTACGGAGCGACGCCAAGCGAACTGCGCGCTAGGCGACGCGCTCGAACGTCCGCTATGGGTCATTGTGCGACATACACCACGAAGGTATTGACGTCCAAAGAAGGGTCAGGAACCAGACACTAGAACGCGCCGCCTGAAATGTCGGCGAAACGCCAGCGCAGATGCGTGCATGACGGGTTGGGGGTTAAGCGACCCGCCCAACCCGGTGCCAGTTCGTGGTCAAACTCGTTCTATTTCGATGAAAGATTGCGGGTTTAACAAATCTGTGAAATCTGTCGGTGAATACTTCGTCATGAGTTCCGATCGCCCGGCCCGCCATGTCAGTCCCGAGTAAGCCCTCCCGCTCAAAGACGCCCCGCGCCAAGACGCAGAGCGCCAAGCCGGCAAAGCCGAGGCGCCGCAGGGCCGAGAAGCAGTCCGAGGCCAGCATCCCGCTCGCCGACCTCGCCGCGCGCAAGAAGGCGCGTGCGGCCAAGATCGAGATCAATTCGGAGCTGCTTGCCCATGCCCATGTGAGCAAGGCCTGGCCTTTCGAGGAGGCGCGCAAGGTCCTGAGCCGGCTGAAGCGCATTCCGAAGCCGACCGGCGCCATCATCTTCGAGACTGGCTACGGTCCCTCTGGCCTGCCGCATATCGGCACCTTCGGCGAGGTCGCCCGCACCACCATGGTGCGCCACGCCTTCCGCGTGCTCACCGAGGACAAGATCCCGACGCGGCTGATCTGCTTCTCCGACGACATGGACGGCTTGCGCAAAGTGCCCGGCAACATCCCCAACAAGGAGATGGTCGCCGAGCATCTCGGCAAGCCGCTCACGCAGATTCCCGATCCCTTCGGCGATCACCCGAGCTTCGGCCACCACAACAATGCGCGGCTGAGGGCGTTCCTCGACACGTTCGGCTTCGACTACGAGTTCCTCTCGGCGACGGAATGCTACACCAGCGGGCGCTTCGACAAGACGCTGCTCAAGGTGCTCCAGCATTACGACGCGATCCGCGACGTGATCCTGCCGACGCTCGGGCCGGAGCGGCGCGCCACCTACAGCCCCTTCCTGCCGATCTCTTCCGTCACCGGCCAGGTGCTCCAGGTTCCGATCATCGATCGCGACGTCGCATCCGGCACGGTCTTCTACAAGGAGCCGGAGACCGGAAAGCTCACCCAGGTCCCGGTGACCAGCGGACATTGCAAGCTGCAATGGAAGGCTGACTGGGCCATGCGCTGGGCCGCGCTCGGCGTCGACTACGAGATGGCGGGGAAGGACCTCATCAACTCGGTGCGCCTTGCCGGCCATATCTGCCGCATCCTCGGCGCGCAGCAGCCTGAAGGCTTCATCTACGAGCTGTTTCTCGACGAGAAGGGCGAGAAGATCTCCAAGTCGCGCGGCAACGGACTCACCATCGAGGAGTGGCTCACTTATGCGAGCCCCGAGAGCCTCGGGCTTTACATGTATCAGAGCCCGCGCAAGGCGAAGCGCCTCTATTTCGACGTGATCCCGCGCGCGGTCGACGAATATGTCGGGCACCTCGCGGCCTATCCGAAAGAGGAGCAGGACGCGAAGCTCATGAACCCGGTGTGGCACATCCATTCAGGCGTGCCGCCGAAGGCCGAGCTTCCCATCAGCTTCGCGCTACTGCTCAATCTCGCCTCGGCCTCGAACTCCGAGGACAAGGAAGTGCTGTGGGGCTTCATCCGCCGCTATGCGCCCGATGCCACCCCGCAGGATCATCCGCTGCTCGATCAGCTCGTCGGCTACGCCATCCGCTACTTCCATGACTTCGTGAAGCCGGCCAAGCGCTACCGCTTGCCGGATGCGCGCGAGCGGGCGGCGCTGGTCGATCTCGATGCGCGGCTTGCGAAGCTGCCGGCCGGCGCGCTGTCGGAAGAGATTCAGGCGGAGGTCTATGCCGTCGGCAAGGAGCATGGCTTCGAGCCGCTGCGCGCCTGGTTCTCCGCGCTCTACGAGGTGCTGCTCGGTCAGACGCAAGGCCCGCGCTTCGGCTCTTTCGTCGAGCTCTACGGCATCCCCGAGACCCGCGCGCTGATCCAGAAAGCGCTCAAGTAGCGCGAAGCGCGGTAGCGCATCAAAAGAATCCGCTCTAGGTCCGCGAAGCGTAGTTCAGCCTTTGCACTTTGGGCCGTAGCTCCAAGCTTCGTTGCTGCGCTCATCCGGCTTGCAGGGGGGAAGCTCGGCCGCCGGCGGCGGGTCGACCGGCACGCCAATCGGATCGATGCAGAGCGCATGGCCGGTGACGGGATTCACCTCGGCCTTGAGGCATTTCGGTGCCACCGCCGATGCCGGGTCGCCGGCGCTCTCGGCGAAGGCTTGGCCGCCGGCGAAGAGGATGGCTGTCACAAAAGCTAGTCCAGCCAGACCTTGTCTCATCCTCATGCCACGTCTCCTCGATGGCTTGGCCGCATGGCAACCTCACCCTGGCGAAAAAATTATGTCGAGATTGGGAACCAAATGGGGAGGGCGGGGGTTTGTCGTCTTACCGTGGCCGGGAACGGCAGCAGCCCCGCTGCCCTCGCGCCCCCCGCGCCGGCTACGAGACGACTTGGCGTCGACTGATGAGAGCCTGGCTTGGCCCCAAGCCGGGCTCTCTTAGCGTCCGGCGCTCAATTCAGCGCGGAAATACGCGCCAATTGCCTGCCAATTGCGGGGAATTGCGCGCCATTAAGCGCCAGTTACGGCGATATGCGAGGATTTATCCCCGGCTTCATGGAGCGGCTCCGGCGGAGCGCGGAGGGGGGTGCGGAGGGACCCGGAGCCGCCAGCAGGCTGGTCATACGCAGAACGAGCCACTGACCTACCCGCTAATGATGAGCCTTCACCACAAACAAGGCAGGACCGTGGAGCCGTGCATATTTCGGCAGCCAACTCCACAGCTTTGCAGGGGGAACCTTGTTTCGATTCGACCGCCGGCGTCAGCGCGCCAGCCAGCCGAGGGTCTTGGCTTTCTGGTAGGCGACCTTCCAGGCTTGCGCCAGGAACTTCGCTTTCGACGAGGTCACGCCGCCGCGGAGCTGATCGGTGGCGACGAGCATCGGAAGCTGCCCGTCCTTGCGGTAAGTCACTTCGAATCCGGTGCCAGCCATGACCACGACGATGTCGCGGTCGTCGAGAACACGGACTGTGAGATCGGAAGTGTCGCTCATGATGATAGGCCGCCGAACTGACCCCGCATCCTAGCATAGGGCGGACGTTTGTGCACACCTTCCCGCTTCATCGAGCTTTCGTACAATTTCCTGCTTCATCCACCTGTCATACACTCTGCGTAGCTTTTCGCTCTTAGACCCCGCTCTACTCCAGGATTGCCGGTTTTGCAGCTCGTTTCGGCCGACGCTGAACATGTCGAGATGTTGCGCCGCGGACCGCGCTCCTGGAATGCTTGGCGCGAGCAGAATCCAACCACCCTGCCGAACCTGACCGGCCTCCGCCTGAGCGCGAGCGAGCGGCAGATGGGCGTCATGAATGGCGGTCCGATCAATCTCGCTTCCGCGCGCATGCGCCGCGCGTATCTGCGCTTCGCCACCCTTTCCGGAGCAAATCTTGCAGGCGCCAATCTCGCCGGTGCCGACCTCACCGATGCGCGGCTCGACGGCGCCAATCTCGCCAATGCTGATTTGAGCAATGCCGCGTTGGCGCGCACGGAGTTAGCCGGGGCCAGGCTCGCCGGCGCGAGACTGGATGGCGCCAATCTGCTGGAAGCCCGCAATCTCACGCAAATCCAGCTCGATGACGCCATGGGAGATGCCATGACCGAGCTGCCGCCGCATCTCACCAGGCCCGGATTTTGGCTGGAAGATGAGCTCGATCCGGCGTTGGAAGTGGCCGATGGCGTTGAGGGCCCAATTCTGCCCAAGGGTCTATCGAGGTCGAAGAGCGGAACGATGTCCTGGCTGGTTGGCGGCGCGCCAGTCGGAAGCGCAAAGGGCTAAATCGCCACCGCGGCGCGCTTCATCATGTGACGCGCCTTGCGCACGATGTCCTGCTCGATCTGAGCCTTGGAGAGCCGTGCCGTCGTGCGATACGAGAAGATCGCGACCACCAGCACGTCACCGCCGTCGTCGTCCTCGTCTCTTAGCTCGACATAAGCGCGCTCGGTCTCCCGATCGTATTTCGCATGGACGAGCTTGAAGGCCATGGCGGCTTGTTGAGGCGGCGCTGGCGGGGCGCGAATGAGGAAAAGCCCCGGCCGTTTGGGGCGAACCGGGGCTTGGGAAGCTGTTCAGGAGACCCGAACACTAGCCTCGGTATATGACAGAATCATCACAATGGGCGGCTACTCCGCCTGCCAAAGCCCGAGCTTTTCGGTCTTGGCGGCGTCGAGCGCCTTGGCGAGCTCCGCTTCGCTGTTCCCTTGCGGCGTTGCCCAGCCGCGGCGCACGAGCCAGGTGGAAAGGTCCTGGTCCATGACGCTGCAACGGGCTGCGAAGTCATTGCTTGCGGTCCCCTGCGGCACCGCGCAGGTCACGGCCCGCGAGCGGATGAAGAGGGTCAGCGCCGCCCGCGCCTTGGCGCCGCAGGGCCAGGTCTTGGCGCTCTTCGTCTTGCAGGTCTCGTCGGCTTCGTAGGTATCGATGCCTTCGAGCCTGATCACCACCGCCTCTGTTGGTGGCCCGGCTTCGAGCGTACCTGCATCGAGCACCTTCACCTTGAAATAGCGCTTGGTCTCGCGTGGGGCGGGCGTGGCAGCTTTCTGTTGCAGGGCGGCGCTCCGTTCGGCTTCAGCCTTCTCGTTTGCCAGCATGTGCGTCTTGGGATCGGTGGACGCCGTGCCCGGAGGCGCGCTGGGCGCCACTTCGGGCGCGACCGGAGGCGGCGCGGCGGCTTCGGCAGGCTTCGGAGGCGCTGCCTCGACCGCGGCGGTGGGCTCAAGGGGAGCAGCCTCGCGCCTGCCGGTGCCTCCCAACATCGTCTCGATCTTGTCCCATGGCTGGAGAAAGAACAGGAGCACCCCAGCGCCAAGCAGCAACGAGAACAGGAGGGAGAGGATCTTCATGCCGATCCTCGAGGGGTTATTGGCTTGCCCAGACGATGCGCGCCATCCAGTCGATGCGCTCGACCGGGAACACGAGATTGGGATGGTCCGGATTGAGCGAGGCAAGCTCCACGGTCTTCGCCGTGCGCCGCACCAGGATCTTGGCCATGACCTCGCCATCGGTCGTGCGCAGCACCACGCGGTCTCCTTTGCGCGCCGCGGAGTTGGGCGAGACGATCAGGATATCCCCGTCGCGGTAGAGCGGCTGCATACTGTCGCCGGTCACTTCCAGAGCATAGGCATTCTCGTCGTCAACGCGGGGGAAGCGGATTTGATCCCAGCCGCCGCCTACGGGAAAGCCGCCGTCGTCGAAGAAGCCGCCGGCGCCGGCCTGGGTGAAACCGATGAGCGGGATGGGCTGTGGGGCTTTGCGCAAGCCAGCGGCTTCCGCCTCGAGCAGGTCGACGAATTCGTCGAGCGTGGCGCCGGTGGCGGAGAGCACCTTGGCGAGGCTCTCGGTGGTCGGCCAGCGCGGCCGCCCTTCGGTGGTCACGCGCTTCGATGGATTGAAGGCGGTCGCGTCCAAGCCGGCGCGCTTGGCGAGGCCCGAAGGCGACAAGCCATAGCGGCGCGCGAGCGCGTCGATCGCGGTCCAGATCTTGCCGTGGGTGAGCATGACGGCCCCCGACGCGCGGAAATACGGGTCGGAATTTATACCCATAATAGGAATTATGGCTTATTTTCGAGGTTTGTCCACCCCTTCAATCCGCCTGCCGGCTTGTTGCCCGGCCAACCCCCGGGCTACTGTCGCGCTGCTCCATGAGTGAACCGGTCTACAAAATCTGCTCGAGCGCCATGCTCCAAGAGGCGAGGGGGCGTGGGCGCTTCGAGGGCTCGGCCGACGATGCCCGCGACGGCTTCATCCATTTGTCGGCTCGGCACCAGGTCGCCGGCACCTTGGCCAAATATTTCGCCGGCCAGCGCGATCTCGTGCTTCTTGCCGTCGACCCCGGCCGGCTTGGAGAGCGGCTGCGCTGGGAAGAATCGCGCGGCGGCGAGCTGTTCCCGCATCTCTATGGGCCGCTCGACCTCGATCATGTGATCTCGGTCGAGGCGCTGGTACTGCAAGAGGACGGCACGCACCGCCTGCCTGAAGGCGTCGCTCCATGAACGCGCTGTACGGCCTTGGCCAGGCGCTGCTGCACGCGCTCGATCCTGAGCGGGCGCACGATCTTGCCATCAAGAGCCTTGAGCTTGGGCTTTATCCCCGCGCCACGTCGCCTGACGATCCGCGGCTCAAGCAGACGTTATGGGGCCTCAACTTCCGCAATCCGGTCGGCATGGCTGCTGGCTTCGACAAGGACGCGCGGGTGTTTGCCCCGCTGCTCGCCACGGGATTCGGCTTCGTCGAAGTCGGCACGCTGACGCCGAAGCCGCAAAGCGGCAATCCCTCCCCACGCATTTTCCGCTCCGCCGCCGACGGCGCCATCATCAACCGCCTCGGCTTCAACAATGAGGGCCAGGCCGCTGCACTCGCACGTCTGTCGGGACGCCGCGCCGGCGTGGTCGGGGTGAATATCGGCGCCGGCAAGGACAGCGAGGATCGCATCGGCGATTACGTGTCTGGCATCGCCCGCATGAGCCCGGTCGCCGACTATCTCACCATCAACATCTCATCGCCCAACACGCCAGGCTTGCGCGATCTGCAAGCGCCGGAGGCTCTCGCTGCGTTGCTCGCGCGGGTGCAGGAGGCGCGGGGTGCGGCGGGGAAGCGCCCGCCGCTCCTGGTCAAGCTCGCGCCCGACATCGCCGATTCCGATCTTCCCGACATTGTGCGCGTGATCCAGGCGCATGGCGTCGACGGCATCGTGGTGTCGAACACCACGCTCTCCCGCGACGGGCTGAAGGACCGCGGCTTTCGCCGCCGAGACCGGGGGCCTCTCGGGGCGCCCGCTGTTCGCCCGCGCCACGCGCATGCTCGCCCGTGTCTACAAACTCACGGAGGGGAAGCTGCCGCTGATCGGCGTTGGCGGTATCGATTCTGGCGATGCGGCCGTCGCCAAGATCAAGGCAGGCGCTTCGCTGCTCCAGCTCTATACCGGCCTCGTGTTCGAAGGGCCGAGGCTGATCGCCGACATCAAGCAAGCGCTGCTGATGGCGATGCAGGAAGCAAGAGCAGATAACCTTAGCGCGCTCGTCGGCCGCGACGCCGCGCGCTGGACCGATCGCGAGTTCTGAGCTTGAGCATCACCACGCTTTGGGAAGAAGTGTAGAGTGGATAGGCGTCTGGATGTGGGCAGCCTCATGACGCCTGGTTTGATAAACTTACAGGCGCGAAGCCGATATATACTTTGGCGTCGGCGCTGGGTTTGAGAAATGCACGGAGTTTGAATGATGGCGGATGAAGAAAAATGTGAGTGCCAATCGAGTGCCCATGGCCATCGGCCCGGCAAATGTCCCCACCAAGCGGTTGAGGACGGGCTGTGCAAAGAATGCAACGAGGAGAGGCGCGCAAGAGAAGCCAATCCTTACGGCGATGCCGGACGGGGGAATTGGTGATTTATAGAAGGCCAGGCAATAAACAATGAAGCCCTGATGCTGTAAGCGGCACCGCAGAGTTCCGATTTGCGCACGACCATCTATCACAATCCGCGCTGCTCGAAGTCGCGCCAAACTCTGGCGCTGCTGGAAGAGAGAGGCATCGGCCCACGCGTCGTGGATTATCTGAAGACGCCGCCGAGCGCCGCGGAGCTCAAGACCATCCTCAAGAAGCTCGGGCTTCGCCCTCGCGATCTGATGCGCAAGGGCGAGCCGCTTTATGCCGAGCTTGGCTTGAAGGACCGCGATTTGGATGACGATGCGCTGATCGCACTGATGGTCGCCAACCCCATCCTCATCGAGCGCCCGATCGTGGTGAGCGGCGGCAAGGCGGCAATCGGCCGCCCGCCGGAGAGTGTGTTGGAGATTCTCTGAGCATCGCGCTCAAGTAGCGCGAAGCGCGGTAGCGCTAAAATCAAGCTTCGCGGTTGCGCGAATTGACGTCGATGAGATCGCCGCGGGTGCCGCGCCCCAGCATCTTGAGCAGCCGCGCGATGAACCACACCGGGAAGACGATGACGGCGCCGAGCAGGAAGTAGCGGCCGGCCTTCTCCACCGCGGTCCAACCGAGATCGTAGATGCGGACGATCAGCTCGCGGATGCTGTCCAGGATATCGAACGGACTAAAGCCGAGCGCGGCGAGCAACACCCCCACGACGAGGGATAGGATCGCCAGCCTGACCATCACCAGGCCCGGATTGCCGCCGAAGAACCGCTCCATGTTTTCGCTCCGCTTGCCCGCTATACGAGATCGAAGAATCGCGCTGCGGGTTAGTCTATGCCCAGAATTGGTGAAGGAAAAAGGCAAGGTCAAGCAGGCGTTCCCATGGTTGCGCTGAAAAAGAGGCCTGAGGCCGCCCCCAAGGCAGGGCTGCCGGAGCCGTTCGCCGGGTGGTTCGCCTCGCGCGGCTGGCGCCCGCATGCCCATCAGCTTCAGCTCCTCGACCTGGCGCGAGAGGGGCGCGACACGCTGCTGATCGCCCCGACCGGCGGCGGCAAGACGCTTGCCGGCTTCCTGCCGAGCCTCGTCGATCTCAACGGGCGAGGCGCCAAGCCGCATTCCGGCATCCACACCCTCTATGTCTCGCCGCTCAAGGCGCTTGCCGTCGATATCGCCCGCAACCTGGCCGAGCCAGTCGCCGAGATGGGGCTGCCGATCTCGCTCGAGACCCGCACCGGCGACACGCCTGCCTCGCGCCGCCAGCGCCAGCGGCTCAAGCCGCCCGACATTCTGCTCACCACGCCTGAGCAGATCGCGCTGATGCTGTCGCATCGCGATGCCGCCAGCCTGTTCGGCTCGCTTCGCATGGTCATCATCGACGAGTTGCACGCGCTCGCCTCGACCAAGCGCGGCGATCTTCTCGCGCTCGACCTTGCCCGGCTGCGCACGCTGTCGCCAGACCTCGTTGCCATTGGCCTGTCGGCGACGGTGGCGCGGCCCTCCGAGCTTGCCGCCTTCCTGGTCGGCCACGACGGGCAGGCGCGCACCAAGCTTGCCGAGATCGTCGAGGCCGGCGCGGGACCAAAGGCCGACATCGCCATCCTCGATTCGGATGCCGAGCTGCCCTGGGCCGGGCACTCGGCGCGCTATGCGCTGCCTGAGATCTACGAGGCGATCAAGGCGCACCGCATGTCGCTCATCTTCGTCAACACGCGCTCGCAGGCCGAGATGCTGTTTCATGCCCTGTGGCGCTACAACGACGCGAATTTGCCCATCGCGCTGCATCACGGCTCGCTCGATGTCGGCCAGCGGCGGAAGGTCGAGGCGGCGATGGTGGCGGGCAAGCTCCGCGCCGTGGTGTGCACCTCGACGCTCGATCTCGGCATCGACTGGGGCGACGTCGATCTCGTCATCAATGTCGGCGCGCCGAAAGGTGCGAGCAGGCTTGCCCAGCGCATCGGCCGCGCCAATCACCGGCTCGACGAGCCGAGCAAGGCGCTGCTCGTGCCGGCGAACCGCTTCGAGGTGGTCGAGTGCCAGGCGGCGCTCGAGGCGGCGGAAGAGGGCGCGCAGGACACCCCGCCGTCGCGGCCAGGCGCGCTCGACGTTCTCGCCCAGCACGTGCTCGGCATGGCCTGCTCCGAGCCCTTCGATCCCGACGCGCTTTATCGCGAGGTGACGAGCGCATCGCCCTATCAGGGACTGACGCGCGAAGGCTTCGACAAGATCGTGCGCTTCGTCTCGACCGGCGGCTATGCGCTCGCCAACTACGAGCGTTACGCCAAGCTGAAGCAGACCTCTGACGGGCGCTACCGCATCTCCCATCCGCGGCTCGCGCAGCAATACCGGCTCAATGTCGGCACCATCGTCGAGGCGCCGATGGTGCGCGTGCGGCTTGCGCGCCGCCAGGGTGGGGCGCTCAAGCCCTCGTCGCTGCTCGCCGCCGGGCGCGTGCTCGGCGAGGTGGAGGAATATTTCATCGAGCAGCTCGTGCCCGGCGACAGCTTCGTGTTCGCCGGCGAAGTGCTCCGCTTCGAGGGCTTGCGCGAGACCGACGCCATCGTCACGCGATCCCAAGCACCAGAGCCCAAGGTGCCGTCCTATGACGGCGGCAAGTTCCCGCTCTCCACCTATCTCGCCGACCGCGTGCGGCGGCTGCTCGCCGATCCGCGCCATTGGACGCGGCTCCCCGATCAGGTGTCGGACTGGCTGCGCATCCAGAGCGAAGTCTCCGTCGTGCCTGGTCCCGACGAGATCCTGGTCGAGACCTTCCCGCGTGGCCAGCGGCACTATCTCGTGTGCTATCCCTTCGAGGGGCGGCTCGCGCATCAGAGCCTCGGCATGCTGCTCACGCGCAGGCTCGAGCGCGCGCATGCCAAGCCGCTCGGCTTCGTCGCCAATGAATATGCGCTCTGCGTCTGGGGCCTGTCCGACATGGGCGAGATGATCAGGAACGGGCGGCTCGACCTCGCCAGACTGTTCGACGAGGACATGCTCGGCGACGATCTCGATGCCTGGCTCGCCGAATTCGAGCCTGATGAAGCGCTCCTTCCGCGTCTGCGCCATCATCTCTGGGCTGATCGAGCGCCGCCATCCGGGGCAGGAGAAGACGGGCCGGCAGATGACGGTCTCCTCCGACCTCATCTACGACGTGCTCCGCCAGCACGAGCCGGACCATATTCTATTGCAAGCTGCCTTCGCCGATGCCGCAACCGGCCTGATCGACGTTGGACGCCTGAGCGGCTTTTTGCGGAGGATCCGCGGAAGAATCAGGCATATTCCCTTAACGCGAGTCTCGCCGCTCGCCGTGCCGGTCATGCTCGAGATCGGCCGCGAGAGCGTTCCAGGCGATGCGAGCGAAGCCTTGCTGCGCGAGGCGGTCGAGGAGTTGATAGCAGAGGCGATGGGGCGGCATGCTGCGCTTGAGAGTTGAAGGTCTCGCCGGACGCCGACAGCCCATCGAGCTTGCCGGCCACGCGCTCCTTCCGGTCGCCGCCGGCGCCCTTTACTGGGAGGCGGAAGACACCCTCCTCGTCGCCGATCTGCATCTTGAGAAGGGCGCTGCCTTCGCCGCACGCGGCATGATGCTGCCGCCTTACGATACGCGGAGCACGCTTAGCAGGCTCGCTGCCTGCATCGATGTCTTCAGGCCGCGCCGCGTGGTGGCGCTTGGCGACAGCTTTCACCGGAGCGAGCTCGCAGGCCGGCTCCATGCGGAGGACCGCGACGAATTGGCGGCGCTCGCAGCAGGGCCGCGAATGGTACTGGATTCTCGGCAATCACGATCCCGATCTGCCCGAAAGCATCGGCGGGTTCATCTGCCGGTCGCTGACCATTGGCGGCGTGACCCTTTGCCACGAGCCCTCTTTCGGCCGCTCGGCGGAGATCGCCGGCCATCTTCACCCGGTGGCGCGCATCGCCCGAAAGGGCGAAGTCTTCCGCCGCAAATGCTTCGCCACCGACGGCCAGCGCCTGGTGATGCCGGCCTTCGGCGCCTATACCGGCGGCCTCAACGTGCTCAACGAGGCCTTCTCCTCGCTCTTCCAGTGGCAGCGATTGGAGGCGTGGCTGACCGGCCGGACCGGCGTCTATCCCCTGCAAGCGAGCATGCTGCTTCCCGACTGAGCTTACTGGCGCCGGAAGGCGGAATAGGCGAGGAGGCCGGCGCTCATCGCCATCAGCACGGCAAGCAGCCCATAGGCGAGGGGATAGCGGAAGGCGAGCATATAGACCACGCGCTCGAAGCCGACCTTGTGCACCTGGAGGCTGCTCTGGCTCTGGCTTAACAGCTTGCCGTCGCGGAACAGGAAGACTTGCGTCGTGTAGCGGCCGATCGGCACGTTGACCGGCAGATCGACGCTTCCCCTGAACAGGCTGCGGCCGATGAAAGCCGATCGCGTCGTCGGATTCCTGGAACAGCCTGTGCTCCTGCTGCAAGCGGATCAGGTTTGCGCGGAACCCGTTATCGGCGGGCTCGCCGTCGACGCTCTTGCCGAAATCGAGATTGGAGAAGCCGATGCCGAGCTTCTGCAAGGTTTCGTCCGGGGCGATCGCCCGGAACGGCCGCGAGGCGAGCACGGCGTAGAAGCCCGGCACCGAGGGGAAGGTCTTCGACGCGTCCGTTCATCCACAGCCCGGCGATCCGCTCCTTCTTCCTCACGACGATCGGCCGGTTCGGGCCGCGGATGGTCATGATGACATCGTAGGGCCCCTCGTCCGGCGACGGCGCGCGGCTGAAATCGACGGAGCCGAACAGCACGATCTCGATGCCGGTGAAGTTCGATTGGATCGAAATCTCGCGGGTCGAGATGTCCGATTGGACCTGCTCCGGCCGCTCAGCCTCGGCCGCGATTGCCTGTGCGACCGGCAACAGGAGCGGCACGCAGAGAGCGAGGGAGAGCGCGGGACGCATCACGACCCTCCCACCAGTGGCGAAAGACTGAAGAGGTCGTCGGGGGTCACCAGCAGGCCGACCAGCATCCTGATCGCTACAGCGAGCACGATGAAGGCAAGCAATACCCGCAGCTGCTCGCCCTTCAGCTTCTGGCCGGCATTGGCGCCGAACTGTCCGCCGATCACCCCGCCGATGACGAGCAGCAGGGCAAGCAGGACATCGAGCGTCTGATTCAGCACCGCATAGAGGACGGTGACGATGGCGGTGACGAAAATGATCTGAAACAGCGATGTGCCGATGACGATATGGGTCGGCATGCGGAACAAATAGATCATCGCCGGCACGATGATGAAACCGCCGCCGGCGCCGAGCACCGCCGCGAGCAGGCCGACGATCGCCCCGAGGATCAGCGGCGGAATAGCGCTGATGTACAGGCGCGACCGCTGGAACCTCATCTTGAACGGCAGCCCGTGGATCCAGGTGTGACTGCCTGGCTTGCGCATCTTGGCGGGCTTGCCCCCGCGCGTGCGCCACATGGCGCGCAAGCTCTCGACAAACATCAGCGAGCCGATGACGCCGAGAAAGAACACATAGAGCAGCGAGATGAAGACATCGGCGTGGCCGAGCCTGTTCAACAGCCCGACCAGGAGCACGCCGGCAACGGCGCCGACGACACCGCCGATCGTGAGCACCAGCCCCATGCGGAAATCGATATTGCCCCGCCGCCATTGCGCCAGAGCACCCCGACACCGAGGAGGCGACGATCTGATTGGCGCCGGTCGCCACCGCGATGGCCGGAGGAATTCCTGAGAACATCAGAAGCGGCGTGAGCAGGAAGCCGCCGCCGACCCCGAACATGCCGGAGAGGAACCCGACGGCCGCGCCAAGGCCCAGCATGACGAGGAGATTCACCGAGATCTCGGCGACAGGCAGATAGACCTGGAACATTGGGCCGGAGGGTTGATTTTCGCGTGATTTGCAAGGTGTTCGCCGGGAACGCCTCTGTCAATGCGCGAGGCCGGCCCTTACCACTTTGTCACATCGCGCGGCTCGCAAAAGTCAGCGTCGGGAGAGCCTAGTTCGGCGCGACGACCATCACGCTGACGCCCGGGGGGAACACTCGTGCCGCCGGAGCTGAGCGATGCGGGCATGATTTCGGCATCGACGTCATCCTCGCCCAGGCGAACCGGCGGCGGATTGCCCATGCCGATCGGGCCAGGGGCGATGGCGTGCGGCGGCCGCGGCGCTGAGTCCGGCGTCGCAGGCGCGAAGTCGGCGTCCGGGTTCGGCGTCACGTCGGGTTGGTACGGCAGGTCCGGGAGCGGCGGAGCTTCGGCCGCCGGCGCTGGGATGCTCTGTTCGGCCGCTGGTGGCGGCACGTCGAAGTCCGGCTTCGATTTGAGCCTGGTGAAGAGCAACGCTGCGCTGATCATGAGCAAGAGAGCGGCGACCACCATGAGCAGCGACATCTTGTGCTGTCCAGGTTCCGCCGTGACGCGTCTCGTCACCTCGGCCGCAGCCGGTTGCCGGCGAGCGGCGTCGCGCTGTGCTGCCCGCGCCGCGGCGGCTTGCGCCGCGCGTCTCGCTGCGGCAACCAAATCTTCGGTAGAGTCGAACGGAACATCGCGAATGAAGGTAGTCCCCCTCCGCGGCGGGTCGGGGGCTTGCGGCGCGGGCGCAGGCGGCTCAGGCTGAATGACGCTCGCGAGGCCAGGTTCAGAAACAGTTTCTCTTATCGGCGAGGGTTGGGGCTCAGCCGCGATCCGGGCTCTATCGCGCTCCCTCTGCTGCACGAGCCCCTTCACGGAATCATGCATCGCCGCCAAAGTGTCGACGAGACGGTCGTCGGTGGCGAGGCTCCGCTCATTCATGGCGACGATGTCGCGGTGAAGGGCATCGAGCCGCTCTGCTGCGCTTGGCTTGCCGGCAGCCGCTTCGCTCACGAGGCGGGCCGTCTCCTGCGCGGCCTTGCTCGCCGCCAGTTCAATTTGCGCCGGCGCCTCCTCGATGCGCGCGATCAGACGCTGCAACTCGCCCTCGACCGCGCCGATGCGGGCGGCGTGCCGCTCAACGCGGCCTAGCTGCTGGCCGATATCGGTGACCTGCCGCTCGACGTGGCGCAAATTCTCGAGTTTGGGCGTCTCAGCGAGAGCAGCCTCGAAGCGCGCCGATATCTCTTCCATGCGCGCATTCAGCCTGTCGATCGCCGTGGAAGGCATTGCATCGCCGATCGAGCGCTCGAGCCGCTGCGCCATTTCGATCAGGCGCCGGTCGAAATCGGCATCGCTCTCGGGGGCAGGCGGAAACTCGAAGGATGGACGAGCGTAGCTCGGTTCGTCCCCGGACAGGAAAGAGGCGCGCTCGGGGGAGGCGAACGCTCGCTCCGCCAGTGAATGGCGAGATTGGAACCAGTTTGGTTCGGCGCCGGCGAGACCGGCCTGCACGGCGCGGACTTCCTCCAGGGCCTTGTCCAAGGGTTGAGGCCGTTCGGGCGGAGGCGGCTGCTCGAGCCGCCGCGCGAGCCCGCTCAACTGAAGCCGCAGCCGCTCCAGCGTCTCACTCTCTTCCGGTGAGGCAAGAGATTCGGCGACGCCGGCGGTCTGCGAGACATGGCCGAGCCGCGCATGCAGCTCGTCAAGCGCCTCTGCGTAGCGGCGCTCGCTCTCCTCGATGCGCCGGATCAGCCCGCGCAGCAGGGTCTCGACGCTGTCCTCTCGGGGCGCGCGGAAATCGCTGCCGCTGCTCCTTGCAGGCTCGCTCGCTTGCCAACGTACTTCCGGAGCCATCCCGTTTCCCTGACGAAGGTAAATGCCCTGTTCGATGGGCCCAATCGTGGGGTTCGTCTTCGAGGGAGACACGCCACCGAACGGTCCTGACCACCGTGGCGGTTTGCGGTAAATTTTGGGTTAAGCCCCGCCCTGTTGTGGGACATTTCTGCGGGAATCGCGCGGACTTGCTATGCGTACGCGACAGGAGGACGATGTCGTGAGAGAGGACCATGCCATGATCGCAAAGCTCATCGCTCTTGCCTTCGTTCTGTCGGCCGCAGCTTCGACCGGCTTCGCCGCCGAGGCGCCAGGCCCCTACACCATGACCACCGTCGAGGGCAGCGTCTGGCGCTTGGACAGCGCGACTGGCGCGATGTCGGTCTGCGGCCGGAAGCTCGACCATTGGGCCTGTGAGGCTGTCGCCGACGACGCGCAGTCGCTGAAAGAGGAGGTCGATCGCCTCGCTCGCGAAAACCAGGAGCTCCGCGACAAGCTCGCCAAGGCGGAAGAGAAGGAAGCCGAGGTGGCTCCTGGCAAGGAGCCGGCGCCGCGAAGCCCGTACGCAAAGTTTCCCGACCACGCCCTCGACGAGATGACCGATTTCGTCAACGCCATGATCCGCCGGCTACAGGAGATGGTGCAGGATATGAAACAGGACGAGCCGGGGCAGGCGCTGTGAGCCTCGGCGAGTTGCGCGCCTGATCCATGGCCGAGCTCAGCCAAGCTAGCCACATGCTGCGCGTGACCACGCGTGGCAAGGGCTTCATCGACATCACCGAGGCCTTGCGCCGCTGGCTCCGCGGTGTCTCAGCGCGCGATGGGCTTCTCACCGTGTTCGTCTGTCACACCTCTGCGTCGCTCACCATCCAGGAGAACGCCGATCCGAACGTGCTGCGCGACCTGATGACGACGTTGGAAGCTCTCGCGCCGGAGGATGCCAACTATGCCCACGCCGAGGAGGGGCCCGACGACATGCCGAGTCACATCAAGACGATGCTGACCGAGGTGAGCCTTTCAATTCCGGTGATGGGCGGGCGCATGGCGCTCGGCACCTGGCAGGGGGTCTATCTCATCGAGCATCGCTTCGCGCCGCATGAGCGCAACATCGCTCTGAGCTTTATCGGATCAAATCAATCCTCACCCTGAGGAGGGACGAAGGCCCGTCTCGAAGGGTGGCGAATCCTGTGAGGCCCTGCCTCACCAGGCGAAGCGGTTCGTGGCGGTGATGAGCTCATGCACGATACCGGCTTCGGTCATGGCGTGACCGGCATCGGCGACGATGCGCAAATCCGCCTCTGGCCAGGCGCGGGCAAGGTCGACGGCGATCTTCGCCGGTGTCACCACATCGTAGCGACCATGGACGATCACGCCGGGAATGTGCCGCAGGCGGTGCGCGGCGCGGATCAACTGATCGTCGGCATCGAAAAAGCCGCCATGCATGAAGTAGTGGCATTCGATGCGCGCAAACGCGAGCGCGTAAGCGTCTTCTGAGAAGCGGCGCACGCGCTCGGCATCAGGCAGGAGCGAAAGCGTCTTGCCCTCCCACGCGCTCCAGGCGCGCGCGGCCTCGAGCTGCACGTCGGGGTCCGGGTGGGTCAGCCGCCGGTGATAGGCTGAGATCAAATCGTCGCGCTCTGGCAGCTGGAATCGGACGAAGGTAATCCTCGAAGGCTTCCGGGAAGATCCAGCTACAGCCCTCCTGATAGAACCATTCGAGCTCGGCGCGCCTGAGCGTGAATATGCCGCGTAAGCACAAGCTCGCTCGCCCTCTCGGGGTGCGTCTCGGCATAAGCAAGCGCGAGCGTCGAGCCCCATGAGCCGCCGAACACCTGCCAGCGCTCGATCTTAAGATGCTCGCGGAGCTGCTCGATGTCGTCGACGAGATGCCAGGTGGTGTTCTCCTCGATGCTGGCATGCGGCGTGGAGCGGCCGCAGCCCCGCTGATCGAACAGCACGATGCGGTAGCGTGACGGATCGTGATAGCGGCGCATCACCGCGGTCGAGCCACCGCCGGGTCCGCCATGCAGCAGCACGGCGGGCTTGCCGTCCGGGTTGCCGCATTCCTCGTAATAGAGCTCGTGCAGCGCGGAGACCTTGAGCCGTCCCGTGCGATAGGGAACGATCTCAGGGTACAGGCCCAAGCGGCCGCCCGATTGTGTCTGACGCTCGTTCATGGCGAAGCGATCTTGCATGACTTCCGCGCCTGTTGGGAGAAAAGACTATTGGCTTGCAGCCGCCGCGGCCCGCCGCTGAGCGCGCTCGTAAAGTGAATCGCCGGTCGGGTCGCGCAGCTCGTCGAAATAGGCTTGCGCCGCCGGCGACGGTCTCGGTCCGAGCAGACTGCCGATGAGGCCGGCGATCAGCCCGAGCACGACGCCGATCAGCGCGGCGGCAACCGGCGTGAGGCGGAATTGCCCGGCGATGACCGTGCCGCCGAAGGCGACCTCGGCTGCCATCGCCGCAAAGCCGAATCCAAGCGCGAGCATGGCGCCGAGCCGCGAGCAGCGCCGCCACCAGATGGCAAGGAGCAGCGCCGGGAAGAAGGTCGCCGCGGCGAAGGCAAAGGCCCTGATGCCTACTTGCATCACGTCGATATCGGCAAGCGCGAGAAAGACACCGGCGCCGAGCGCAGTCGCGGCGATCGCCACCCACGCCACCATGAGCCGCGGCAGCATCTCGTTCCGCGGATCGATCAGTCGCAGAACGTCATCGGCGACGCTGCCGGCGAGGGTGAAGAGGTGGGAGGCCGCTGCGGCAAGCGCGATCGCCATGCCTGCTGTGGCCATCAGCACGGTGCAGACGTAAGGCAGTCGCGCCGCCATTGGCAAAGCGAGCGCGATTCCGTCCCGTGCGACGAGGAGCTCCGAAGCCTCGATGGCGCCGTCGGCGTTGGCGTCTTGGGCCAAGAGCAGACGGCGCGCAATGAGATCGTTGAGCCAAGCTGGAAGATCGCTCGCCTGCGCCTGGGCGATGTCCTGGAACATGAGGAGCTTGACGAAGGCGGCAAGCCCGGGGGCGCTGATGGCGAACAGCGCCACGAAGAAGGCGGCCCAGGCAACTGAGCGGCGTTGGTCGCCGACGGAGCTCGTGACCCCGCTCCGAGCAAGCAGGCTCGGCAATGCCGCGGTGCCAAGGGTGAGGCAGAGGAACAGCGTCAGGAAATCCGTCCGGTCGATGGCGCCGAAGGCTTGCAGGAAGGGCTTGGCACTTGGCCGCGGTTGCTCGGTGGGGAGAGCGGTCGCGAGTTCGCCCGGCGCCGACGGCGCGATGCCGGCGACGGTCTCGGAGCGCTGGAGCGGCTCGAATATCTCGCCATAGGTGAGCTGCGGCGCTGGCAGATTGGTGAGCATCACCGCGACGATGATCAGAGGCACGGCGAAGCCGATCACGCTCACGATGAACGCGGCACTCGCGCTCCAGGTGAGCGACCGCATGCCGCCGACGATGGTGATGGCGGCGATGATGATGACCACGGCGAAGACGGCAAGCGTGTAGGAGAGCGGCAGGAACATCGCAGCGATCAGGGCCGCGATCTTGATCTCGGCGGCGAGCAGCAGCGCCACGGGAGGAAGCTGCAGCACGCTCGCCAAGGCGCGGATTGAGCGCGAGCGGAAGCGGTGACCGAAAAACCCCGGCAGCGTGTAGGCGCCGGACTTCCTTAAGTAAGGCACGAACAGGAGTCCCGAGACGAGAAGGCCCGTCGTCCAGGCAAGCCCGATGGCGAGCGCGTCGAAGCCGAGGAAGAACAGCGTGCCGGTATAGCCGAAGAAGCCGGTGCCGCCGATCAGCACCGCTGACAGCACGGCGCCGTTATAGACGGGAGGCACGCGCCGGCCCGAAACGAAGAATTCCTCGACATTAAGCGTGCGCGCGCCGAACGCGATACCGAGATAGAGCACGAGCGGCACGAGGATCATGGCCTGGGCAAGCGATGTCTGCTGCCAGCCGAGCTGCTCGAACATGGCAAGGCCGACCACGAGCGACACGAAGGCGCTCGCGACGATGCCGAAATAGGCGCCAAGATTCGGATTTGCCTGCCGGCGGCGCGAGGGGGTCATGGCGCGATCAAAGGTCCTCGCCTTCGTTCAGGCGCCGGTCGAAGCGCTCCTGCATGCGGGTCGACCAGAAGGCGAGCGCGACCATGCCGATCAGGAGCCCCTGCGCCAGGAGAAAGAAGCCAAGCGGGAAGCGCAAGAAGCCGATCTCGTCGAGCGGCCGCACGAACGCCACGACGGCAAAGACGGAACCGAACACGACAAGAAGAGTGAAAATGGCAAGGAGAAGCGTCTTCCAGCGGTGGCGATCGCGTCCGGGCTGTTCCGACACCGTAGCTCCCCCCTTCAAGAAGCGGCGCGCCGCCAACGAGGTACCAGTTGAGGCGCCCGTTGCATACGGGAAGCGCCGTCACGGGCGGTGGTTTGGATTGACGCCCAAACATGGCAAGCTGGAGGCTTCCCGCCGATAAGGCCCTGAAAGTCTTGAGAGGAAATGCGGCGATGCTGAAGGAATTCAAGGAATTTGCGCTTCGCGGCAATGTCATGGACATGGCGGTCGGCGTGATCATCGGCGCCGCCTTCTCCACCATCGTCAGATCGCTGGTCGACGACATCATCATGCCGCCGATCGGCGTCGTCACCGGCGGCGTCGATTTCTCGAGCATCTTCATCGCGCTGAACGGCGAGCACTACGATTCGCTCGCCGCGGCGCGGCAGGCCGGCGCGCCGACCATGAATATCGGCCTCTTCATCAACAATGTGATCAGCTTCCTGATCGTGGCCTTCGTCCTGTTCATGGCGATCAAGGCCATGAACCAGCTTCGCCGCAAGCAGGAGGAAGAGCCCGCGAGCGAGCCGCCGCCCTCGCGCGAGGTGCAGCTGCTCGAGGAAATCCGCGACGCTCTGGTCAAGCGCGGCTAGCGGTCGCGCCGGTCACCAAGCTGGCCGGGAAGAAGGCTTTGCCCACGACGGCGGCAGAGCGCTACGGCCGTTACGCGCATTGCGCCGTTTTGAAAGAAATTTCCTCTATTTTCTGTTTCATAGGAATGATTTTGCGTTCTTTTGTGCTGTGGACCTTCCTGACAGAATGATTTTCCAGTAGGTTCCCCCACATACCGCGTTAGGCAATCTCAGGCGGGACAGAGGAACGATGACGGCAGGCGGCGCTTCGACCGATGTCACTATTATTGGCGCTCAGCCGGGTGGCCTTTACGCGGTGTCCCAGCTTGGCCTCGATAGTGCACAGCGTCTGTTGAACCAGCGGCTGTTGTTGAAGGAGCCTGACGATGTTTGTCGTCGTGCGCATGCCGGATGGAACCTCCCATCGCCTCGAGGCGCTCGAGGGCTGGCGTGTCATGGAGGTGATCCGCGACTGGGGCCTCCCCATCAAGGCCGAATGCGGCGGCGCCTGTGCTTGCGCCACCTGCCATGTGTGGGTGGACGCAAAGTGGCTGCCGAAACTCACTCCTCCCACCGCATGAGGAGCTCGAAATGCTGGACGGCGCGTTTCATGTCGATGAGCGCTCGCGCCTGTGCTGCCAGATCATCATGTCGCCGGAGCTTGACGGGCTCGAGCTTGAGCTTGCGCCAGAGAGCCTTGCCGATGCGCCGCAGGCGCGCCTTGCAGTTGGGACCTAAGGACAGATGCGCACTTTCCCGATCTTCATCAATGTCGAGCGCAAGCCTCCTCTGGTGACTGGCGGCGGCGAGCTTGCCGCCGTCAAGGCGCGGCTGCTGTTGAAGCGCGCCGAGATCGTCGACGTTGCCGCCGGAGAGCTCGTGCCCGAGCTTGCCGAGCTCGAGCGCGCCGGACGTGTCACGCTGATCCCGCGCGTCCCGGGATCGATCAGATCCGCGGCCGTCCCTTGGTCATTGCCGCCACCGGCGACGACGATGAGGATGCGCGCGTCGCAGCGATGGCGCGGGCGCTCGGCGTGCCCGTCAACGTGCCCGACAAGCCTGCGCTGTGCAGCTTCGTCATGCCGGCGATCGTCGATCGCGGCGAGGTGACGGTCGCCATCGGCACCGAGGGTGCCTCTCCCGTGCTCGCCCAGCGCTTGCGCGCCTGGCTCGAGCGCGAGCTTCATCCCAGGCTCGATGCGCTTGCGCGACTTGCCGGAGAGTTCCGCGAGGCGGTCGCCGAGAAGCTTCCGGCAGGACGCGCGCGCCGCAAGTTCTGGGAAGGCGTGTTCGACGGCGCGGCGAGCGAAGCGGCCCTTGCCGGTGAAGACGAAGAAGCCCGCCGCCTGATGGGCGAAGCGATCGAAGCCGCGGTGAAGGCAGAGACGGCGCAAGGCCGCGTGCTCCTCGTCGGCGCCGGTCCAGGCGATCCTGAGCTGCTGACGCTCAAGGCCGTGCGCGCGCTGAAGGCAGCCGACGTCATCCTCTACGACCGGCTCGCCGGCACCGGCGTGCTCGAACACGCCCGCCGCGAGGTCGAGCTGATCCCGGTCGGCAAGTCGAAGGGCGACCACAGCGTCCCGCAAGAGAAGATCCAGGAGCTGATGATCGAGCGCGCGCTGCGCCGGCCAGACCGTGGTGCGGCTCAAGGGCGGCGATCCTCTGGTGTTCGGCCGCGCCGGCGAAGAGATCGCCGCTCTCCGCGATGCCGGCATCGAGGTCGAGATCATCCCCGGCATCACCGCCGGGCTTGCCGCCGCTGCATCCTTGCAGATCCCGCTCACCCATCGCGACATCTCGCACAGCGTGACCTTCGTCTCAGGCCACGAGGCCGGCGGCGACGAGCCGAGCTTCGACCATCTCGATCTTGCAGCGCTCGGCAAGGGCGAGAGCACGCTCCTCGTCTATATGGGCGTCGTCGACCGCCGGGCTGATCGCACAGCCGGCTGCTCGATGCGGGCTGGAAGCCGCCTGCCCCGTGATCGCCGTGGAGAATGCGAGCCGCGACAACGAGCGCCGCGTCGCCACCACTCTTGCCGAGCTCGCCGCCGAGCCTGAGCGCCTGCAGTCTGAAGAGCCCCGCGATCCTCATCTTCGGCGAGGTCGCCGGACTTCCCGCCGCGGGCCTCGTCGAGGACGTGCTGTCGCTCACCGAGGTGAGGCGCGCCTATGCCTAACGTCGTCACCGCCAACCGCCTCATCGACGGCATCGTCGTCTACCTCGCCCCCGACGGCGGCTGGGTCGAGGAGCTTGCCCGCGCCAAGCTCGCCGACACCGAGGAGGAGACCAAGGCGCTGGAAAGCGAAGCTGCCAAGGCCGTCGCCGAGCGCCGGGTCGTCGCCGTCTATCCCATGGAGGTCGTGCTCCAGGACGGCGTGCCGGTTGCCACGTCTCGTGCGCGAGCGCATCCGCGCCTCCCACCGAACCACTCTGACCAAGGATTGGTACGATGTACCGCTATGACGAGTTCGACCACGCTTTCGTGCATGAGCGTGTGTCGCAGTTCCGCGAGCAGGTCGGACGCCGGCTCGCAGGCAAGCTGACCGAGGACGAGTTCCGTCCGCTTCGGCTTCGCAACGGACTCTATCTCCAGCTGCACGCCTATATGCTGCGCATCGCCATTCCCTATGGCGTGCTCTCGCCGCGCCAGCTGCGCCAGCTCGCCATGATCGGCCGCCAATTGGATCGCGGCTATGGCCACTTCACCACGCGGCAGAATTTGCAGTTCAACTGGGTGAAGCTCGTCGACGTGCCGGAGATCCTGAACGCGCTCGCCGAGGTCGAGATGCATTGCATCCAGACGAGCGGCAATTGCGTGCGGAACGTCACCGCCGATCCTTTCGCCGGCGCCGCCAATGACGAGCTCGAAGACCCGCGCGCCTGGTGCGAGGTGCTGCGCCAATGGTCGACGCTGCATCCCGAGTTCAGCTGGCTGCCGCGCAAGTTCAAGATCGCCGTGTCAGGCGCGGCCGAGGATCGCGCCGCCACCGCCTTCCACGACATCGGCCTCCGCATCGTGCGCGGACCGGAGGGCCGCAACGGCTTCCGCGTTCTCGTCGGCGGCGGCATGGGCCGCACGCCCTATGTCGGCCAGGAGATCAGGCCGTTCCTCCCGAAGGAGCACCTGCTGTCCTACATCGAGTCGATCCTGCGCGTGTACAATCTCCACGGCCGCCGCGACAACATCAACAAGGCGCGCATCAAGATCCTGGTCAACCAGCTCGGCATCGACAAATTCCGCGAGGAGGTCGAGGCCGATTGGGAGGCGACCCGCAAGGACGCCGTCGATCTGCCGGCAGCGGAATATGCCCGCATTGCCTCCTATTTCGCGCCGCCGGACCTCGTGCCCGGCGCCATCAAGGACGAGGGCGTCGAGCAGCGCCGCATCACCGATCCGGCCTTCGCCAATTGGCTCAAGCACAATGTCAGGCCGCATCGCGTGCCTGGCTATGTCGAGCGCGGTGATCTCGCTGAAGGAGCCTGGGCGCACGCCAGGCGACGCAAGCTCGGACACCATGGACTTCGTCGCCGATCTCGCCGAGCGCTATAGCCGCAACGAGGCGCGGGTGAACTACACGCAGAACCTGATCCTGCCCCACGTCGCCCGCGCCGATCTGCCGAAGCTCTATGACGAGCTCGCCGCGCCGGCCTCGCCACCGGAAATCAGCGACCTCCTCGGCGACATGATCTGCTGCCCGGGCCTCGACTATTGCAACCTCGCCAATGCGCGCTCGATCCCGATCGCCAAGGAGATCGCCAAGCGCTTCGAAGACTTGAAGCGCCAGGAGGAGATCGGGCCGCTGCGTCTCAACATGTCGGGCTGCATCAATGCCTGCGGGCATCACCATTCCGGCAATATCGGCATTCTCGGCGTCGACAAGAAAGGCACCGAGCTCTACCAGATTTCGCTCGGCGGCAATCCGAAGGACGACGCCTCGGTCGGCACCATCATCGGCCCCGGCTTCCGGGCGGAAGCCGTGCCGGACGCCATCGACACCATCGTCTCGACCTATCTTGCCAACCGCATCGACGGCGAGGACTTCCTCGCCACCTGGCGCAGGATCGGTGCGGCGCCCTTCAAGGAGGCTCTCTATGGCGCTGCTTGATCTCGCCAACGGCGAGCTGCTGCCAAGCGGAGCGAGCCGCCCGTCGTGCTCGAGCCGACCGCCGATGCCGCTGCCCTTGCCGCGGCTGCGGCGCAATGGCGGCGTGGTCGCCATCCGCTTTCCGACCTTCGGCGACGGCCGCGGCCATTCGCTCTCGGTGCTGCTCCGCGAGCGTCACGGCTTCAAGGGCGAGATCAGGGCCGTCGGCTATCTGATCCCGGATCTCGCGCCGTTCCTGCTCCGCTCTGGCTTCGACACCGCCGAGATCACCGATGCCAACGACGTCGAGACCTGGAAGGGATCGCTCAACCGCATCCGCCATCTCTATCAGCCGGGCTTCCGCAACCCGCAGCCGCTCCGCCGCGATGCCTCGAAGCGCGAGGCAGAGGAGCTGAACGCGCGGCTCGCCAAGATCGAGAACCTCGCCGAGCGCATCGCCGAAGTGCGGCGGTCGATCGAGGGCCGCATCGCCTTCTCGACCAGCCTCGGCCTCGACGATCAGGCCATCCTCCATGCCATCGCCGAGTCGGGCGCCGATATCGACATCTTCACCCTCGACACCGGGCGCCTGTTCCCCGAGGTGCTGGAGACCGTCGAGCTCTCCGAAATCCGCTACGGCCTGCGCATCCGCCTGGTGACGCCGGAAGCCTCCGAAGTCGAGGCGCTCGTCGCCCGCGACGGCGTGTTCGGCTTCCGCAATTCGGTCGACAACCGCAAGGCCTGCTGCGAGGTGCGCAAGGTTCGCCCGCTGAACCGCGAGCTCAAAGGTGCGCAAGGCTGGATCACCGGCGTTCGCCGCGAGCATTCCGACGAGCGGTCCGACGTCGAGCTCGCCTCCTGGGACGAGGAGCGGGGGCTCATGAAGGTGAACCCCATCGCCGATTGGTCGACGCAGGAGCTCACCGCCTATATCGCCGAGAACAACATTCCGGTAAATCCGCTGCATGCGCGCGGCTTCATCTCCATCGGCTGCCAGCCTTGCACCCGCGCGGTGCAGCCCGGCGAGCATCCGCGCGCCGGCCGCTGGTGGTGGGAGAATGAGGAGAAGAAGGAGTGCGGGCTGCACATGAACCCGCGCCGTGAGGGGAAGGCCGCATGACCGCGCTCGTTTCGCATCTGAAGCTGCTCGAGGCCGAGAGCATCCACATCTTCCGCGAGGCGGCGGCGCAATTCCGCGCGCCGGTGCTGCTCTATTCCATCGGCAAGGACTCGACGGTGCTGTTGCATCTGGCGCGCAAGGCCTTCTGGCCGGCGAAGCCGCCGTTCCCGCTCCTGCACATCGACACCACCTGGAAGTTCCACGACATGATCGCCTTTCGCGACAAGACCGTGCGGGAGTTCGGCCTCGATCTGATCGTGCACACCAACCATGACGGGCTCGCCCGCGGCATCAATCCCTTCGACAACCCGCCGTCGGTCTATACCGACATCATGAAGACGCAGGCGCTGCGCGCGGCGCTCGATGCCGGCGGCTTCGATGCTGCCTTCGGCGGCGCGCGGCGCGACGAGGAGGCCTCTCGCGCCAAGGAGCGCGTGTTCTCGTTCCGCGCCGCAGGTCATCGCTGGGAGCCGCGCCGCCAGCGGCCGGAGATGTGGACGCTGCTCAACGGCAGGCTCGGCAAGGGCGAGACGGTGCGCGTCTTCCCGCTGTCAAATTGGACCGAGGGCGATGTGTGGCGCTACATCGCGCTCGAGAAGCTCGACGTGGTTCCGCTCTATTTCGCCGCGCCGCGGCCGGTGGTGTCGCGCGACGGCCAGCTCATCATGGTCGACGACGAGCGCATGAAGCTCCTCCCCGGCGAGACGCCGGAAACCCGCACCATCCGCTTCCGCACGCTCGGCTGCTGGCCGCTCACCGCTGCGGTCGAGTCGGAGGCGCGCGACCTCGATGCGGTGACGGCGGAAGTCCTGAGCGCCAAGAACTCGGAGCGGGCAGGGCGGCTGATCGACCACGATCAGGCGGCCGCCATGGAGATGAAAAAGCGTGAGGGTTATTTCTGATGCATGTCGCTGCGCTGAGAGAAGAGATCGCCATTGCCCCTTTGCCTTCACCCGCGCCTGCGGCTGAGAGCAGCGCCATCGTGCGCCTCCTCACCTGCGGCTCGGTGGACGACGGCAAATCGACGCTGATCGGCAGGATGTTGTGGGATGCGACCTCGATCGCCGAGGACCAGCGCGCGGCAATCATCCACGCCTCGCAGAACCGCCTGCAGAACGGCGAGAAAGTCGATTTCAGCCTGCTGCTCGACGGCCTTCAGGCCGAGCGCGAGCAGGGCATCACCATCGACATCGCCTGGCGCTATTTCGAGACCACGCATCGCCGCTTCGTCGTCATCGATGCGCCCGGGCACGAGCAATATACCCGCAACATGGCGACCGGCGCCTCGCACGCCGACGTCGCGATCCTGCTCGTCGATGCGCGCCACGGGGTGAAGCGCCAGACCCGCCGCCACGCCGCCATCTGCGATCTCGTCGGCATCAAGAATGTGGTGCTCGCCGTCAACAAGATGGATCTGATCGACTACTCGGAAGCTACCTTCCGCGCCATCGAGGCGGAGTTCCGCAAGCTGGCGCAGAGCTTCAACTTCGCCCGCATCGTTGCCATTCCGGTGGCGGCGCTGCCCGGCGACAATGTGGTGCGCCGCTCCTCTGCCATGCCCTGGTATGGCGGTCCCACGCTGCTCGACCATCTGGAAACGCTCGATGTCGACACCGAGCGGCGCGACGCGCCGTTCCGCATGCCGGTGCAGCTCGTGCTGCGCCACGGCGACTTCCGCGGCTATGCCGGCACGGTTGCCTCTGGGCGCATCAGGCCAGGCGACCGCATCGTCGATGCACGGAGCGGGCTTGGCGCCACGGTGCGCCGCATCACCACCATGGATGGCGACCTCACCTTCGCCCATAAAGGCGATGCGGTGGCCATCGAGCTCGACACCGACCTCGACATTTCGCGCGGCGCGGTGCTGTCGGAAGTTCAGCGGCGCCCGATCAACGCCGACGTGCTCGAGGCCCGTCTCGTCTGGCTCGCCGAAGCGCCCTTCGACCCGGAAGCCGGTTATCTGCTGCGCACCGCCACGGACCTCACGCCGGTCACGAGCATGAGCGTCTCGGCGCTCGTCGATTTCGAGACTTTGGCGTCAACGCCGGCCCATGCTTGCGCCGCCAACGATATTGCCGATTGCCGCATCCTGCTCGGGCGGCCGACATCGCTCGACCTCTTTGCCGACCTGCCCGCCACCGGGAATTTCATCCTGGTCAGCGCCGTTGACGGCACCACCGTCGCCGGTGGCGTCATTAGCTGGGCCCAGGCCGGTGCCGCGACCGTCGGCGACAATGTCTTCGTGCTCGACCGGGAGTTGCTGTCGAGGGGGCTCTGCTCCGATCTCGGCGATTCCCCCGCGGACCTCGCCGAATTCCATCGGCGTGCGCAGGAAGCCGCAATTTTGCTGCGCTCCGTTGGAATTCCAGTCCTCATCGAAATCTGAGGACGAAAAAAATTCCGACAACTGGCTGGCACGGGAATATAAATCCCGGAAACGCCAGGGGGAGACTTCAGGTCCAATGATCGATCTTGGCTGGGCGGCAGGTTTCCTGCCGCTGATCGTTGCTGGCTTCGGCGTGGGCTTTCTCGTTGGGCTGACAGGCGTCGGCGGCGGCGCGCTGATGACGCCGCTCCTCATCTCGAGCTTCGGCGTGACCCCGCAGATCGCGGTCGGCACCGACCTGCTCTATGCCTCCATCACCAAGACGGCCGGCAGCTGGCGCCATCACGTCGTCGGATCACGTCGAATGGCCGATCGTCTTCCGCCTCGCGGCGGGAAGCATCCCGGCCTCGCTCATCCTGCTTGCCGCCATCGCCTTCATCCCGCTCAACACTGCGGCGCTCGCCCATTGGATCCGCATGGGTCTCGTCGTGGCGTTGCCGCTGAGCGGCCTCGCCCTCGTTCTTTATCCTATTCTCGCCAGGACACCCGAGCGGGAAGCCGACGGAAAGGACCCGCCGCACCCGATGTCACGGTCCTGTTCGGCGTTGCGCTGGGCCTTCTCGTGACATTGACCTCGGTCGGCGCCGGCGCCATCGGCGTGTCGGTGCTCGCCGCTCTCTACCCGCATTTGCCGGCAAAGCGCATCGTCGGCAGCGATATCGCCCACGCCGTGCCGCTCACCCTTGTCGGCGGCTTGGGCCACCTCGGGCTCGGCCATGTCGATCTCGCGCTGCTTGGCGTGCTGCTCATTGGCTCGATCCCAGGGATCCTGCTCGGCGCCCGTCTCGCCGGCGTTGCCCCCGACTGGATCTTGCGGCCCGTGCTCGGCATCATGCTGTGCTACGCGGCCTGGGTGCTGTTCAACAAATAGCGCCATCACCGGCTGGCGCCGCCATCCTCCGTCGCCTGTTCCGAAAAGATATCCCACACGGCGATGAACATCGCCGCGATCACCGGTCCGATGACGAAGCCGTTGAGACCGAAGATCGAGATGCCGCCGAGCGTGGAAATCAGCACGACGTAATCGGGCAGCTCGGTGTCCTTGCCGACGAGAAACGGACGCAGCAAATTGTCGACGAGGCCAATGACGAAGGCGCCGAACGCGATCAGGACGATTCCCTCCCAGATGGCGCCCGTCGCCAGAAAATAGATGGCGGTCGGCAGCCAGACGATTGCGGCGCCAACCGCCGGCAGCAACGCGAACAACCCCATCACCACGCCCCACAACACCGGAGCGTGGATCCCCAGGAACCAGAAGATCAAGCCGCCGAGTGCGCCTTGCAGGGCAGCCACCAGCAGCGTGCCCTTGAACATGGCGCGGATGACGACGGTGAACTTGGTGAAGAGCGCGCGCTTCTGCTCGGCGGGAAGCGGAATCGCGTCCTTGATGCGCTTCGCCAACGCCGCCCCGTCACGCAGAAAGAAGAAGAGGAGATAAAGCATGACGAACAGGCTGACGACAAAGTTGGCCGTGCCCTTGCCGATGCTGAGGGCCTGCGTGGCGATGGTCTTGCTGCCCTGCACGAGGGCCGCGGACAGTCTCCGCTGCATCTCGCCGAGATCGGTCAGCCCGAGGCGATTCAGGAGGTCGGTTGCCCATGTCGGCAGGGCATTGATGACCTGCTGAATGAATTGACCGAAGTCCGTCTGGCCCGCCTCGATCGTCTCGTACAGATTTGTTGCTTCCTGAAGCAACGACCCGGCGGTGAACGTCAAGGGAATGATCACCATGGTGACGATGATCAGCACCGCGGCGATGGCGGCAGAGTTCTGCCGCCCGCCCATGGAGGTCAGCAGCCGGCGATAGAGCGGCGCGAAGACGATTGCCAGAACGGTTGCCCAGAGAATCGCGCTCGAGAAGGGCCAGAGGATCCAGGCAAAAGCGAGCGACACCGCAACGAGCAGCACGATCAGTGTATGGTCTTCCACGTCGCGCACGCCGGCGCTCCCTTGAGGCGACACTCAGGTGGAAGGGATCATAGCGGCGGCCAACTGAAAAGGCCCTAGGTAGCAGCCGGGTGCTGTTCAATAAGCAACGGCGCAGGAGAGCGCCGCTTCGGCGAGATCGCGCCGGTCGAGCGATTGGCACCAATCCTCGCGGCGGACCATCTGAAACGATGGCCGCCGTGCGCCTTGTTGCGTGTGGCGGCCTCCGCCGAGGAGGGCCGCAAAATGGGTTTGAGAACGTGGGTCCGTGCTTCCGACCTTAAGGAAGCTGGCGTTGCCGACAGTCTCACGCAGATTGACAATCTGATCCGAGATCACGGTTTCCCGCAGAGCCGTCTGCTGTCGCCGCGTATCCGTGCGTGGGACGCGGCAGAGGTCGAGGCGTGGCTCGACAGGCGACCTATAGGCAAGGTCGAGGGTCACGAATACGGCGTCATCAAGCTGAAGCGGGCCGGGAGGGCGGCGACGAAATGAGAAGGCCTGCCACTGACGGCAGGCCTCTCACGAAGATCAGCAAAGTGCGCCTCCCAGCGCGTCTGCATGATGCTGATCACGAGCCGCCCCGTCAAGAACCTGATTGCTGGATTCATATCGGAGTTCCCGCGCTAGTCATTGTCGATCGCCTCGCACGCCAGCGCGTGAAGGAGGCGGCATGACAGTGCACGCCACGCCTCTCGGCGCCATTGGCGCCCAGCCCTTCGGCGCCGAACCCTCTGGCGCCGCTCTTGGCGCCAAGCTGACAGCGGCAAGACATCATTGCGACGATCGGACTGAACTTCTCCTTTGGTTGATCGATTTCATGCAGCGCGTTGCCGCCGCACGAGATGATCTCGACGCCACTGCCAATCTTGTCGTTTACGCGGGCCGCCTGGAATTGGGCCCCTCATACTTTCTCGACGATCTCAAAACCGAATGGGCGCGGCTTCGACTTGCCTTGAGGCTCGCCCGGAGCGCACGCCGATGACCGATCGATTTCGAAGAAGTTGCCAAACGCTGGCACGAGCATCCGGAAGATTGGCGGCGCGATCCGCCTAAGTCAAACGGGCCTGCGCCGATAGAGCATCACCGCATCAAGCTGGTGCGGCTTGACGAAATCACACTCGACACTTCCCGCCCCTACATCGTCAAGGGATTGATCCCACGAAACGGCCTTACCGTGATTTGGGGTCCGCCAAAATCGGGCAAGAGCTTCTTTACCTTCGATCTTTTGATGCATGTTGCGCTCGACTGGGATTATCGCGGGCGGCGCGTCGAACAAGGCCCGGTCGGTTATTGCGCCTTTGAAGGTCAAAACGGCATCAAGCGCCGCGTTGAAGCCTTCCGCCAACAGAGCCTTTCGGAGCAAACCGATATCGGCGTTCCGTTCTACCTCCAGCCTACTAGCCTCGACTTGGTGAAGGATTGCGCAGAGCTAATCGCCGCGATCCGCGCCACGCTAGGCGACACAAAGCCGATCGTCGTTGTGCTCGATACTCTCAACCGAAGCTTGAAAGGATCGGAAAGCAGCGACGAGGATATGTCGGCCTACGTCAAAGCCGCTGATGCAATCCGCGAGGCATTCGATTGCGCTGTTGTGATTGTCCATCACTGCGGCGTCGATGGCACGCGGCCACGCGGTCACACAAGCTTGACCGGAGCCACTGACGCGCAGCTAGCCGTCAAGCGCGATGCGCTCAAGAACATCGTTGTTTCCGTCGAGTGGATGAAGGACGGCGACAGCGAAGGCGACATGATCGCCAGCCGCCTAGAGCAAGTCGAGGTTGGCGTGGATGAGGATGGTGATCCGATCACGTCTTGTGTTGTGACGCCAGCCGAGATCACGCCTCAGACTTTCCAACAAAAGCGGCTGACAGCCAACGAGCAAGCAATGCTCAACATCCTACGGGATGCGGGGCATGGCGGCATGACCAAAGAGGATTGGAACGAGAAATGCCGCGAGGCTGGTATCGGCAAGGCAAGGCGTGCCGATCTCGTCAATTGCAGAGCAGAGCTAAAGAGCAGGAAGCTTGTCTATGAGTTTGACGATCGCTGGTTCGTCTCCGGCCATTGGAAACGGCGCGGTGTTACGCGTTACGCGTTACACCCCCTTAGGGGGTGTGTAACGTAACGTAACGCAACGAGGCACCGTTACGGACCGTTACGCCGTAACGCTGATGTAACGCAACGTAACGCGATGAAGGCGGCGACTAACAAGTGAAGCAGATGGCAGCGATCTCAATGAGGTTTGATTGTGGGGGCACACGCCCAAGCCGGGACGGCGATGTGTGCGGCAATTGAAGGGAGAGTAAAAATGGTTGAGATCAGCAAAGACGAGGACGAAATCTATCTCAGAGCTATGGTGTCGATGGTCGCGGAGCAATGTGGCCTTGCGGATTGCGTCGAGCAAATGATTGAGCAAGTGCGCAACGGCGAGATCGAGATTGTTGAAACGGTCATCAACGGAAAGAGCGGCTTTCGTAGCGAGGGGGGCCGATAAAGGCTGGAAAACCTTGGCAGTTTCAATTCGCAGCATGACTTCAAATGGCCTCTTTGTGTTCTAGGTCTTGCCTGGTTTGAATGATCGGCTCTTCATTGGTCCTCCCGCTGGATGGGCCAGACCACAAACACTGCTAAAGACCCCTCTTGGGATGCGGTTCCGGTGATTGCTGCCAAGGTCGCCGGGGCCGCTTCTTTATCTGACCCAACCATCAGAACGTCCCCGAGAGGCGAACAGCTTCGGTCGTGTGCGACATACGTTCGGGTTAGTGTGGAGTCGAAGAAGAAATGATCCTTCTTGCGGAGCGATCGCTCGGCCAGCCGACAGCCAATACCCTGCGGACATGTCAGTCGAGGTGCCCCATCAGCCTCAAATCGGCACTGTAGGCCACACTGAAAGCCTCCAAGGCGCGATCAGTTCAACGATCAGGCGTGCATAGGCCGTGTACTCATAAATCGAGATTGGTAAGCAGCGGTTAGTCACTGTCCGCTTTGCCCCCAAAAGCGGACATTCGTCAGCGCATTGAGAATGTACAAATGCCGCTTGGGCAGGGCCCGACGTCGCCCTCGCTATTTTGAGACTAGCGGAGGCGGGCCCCCATGCCTTAAGAGGAAAAAAGCAGATTAGAAGACAAAAGCAGATTGGTTTTTCTGGCAGCGCGTCCGGCTTGAGAGGATGGCTCGTCTAGGACGAGGGAGACATGCAGCGGTCCGCAGAGCTCCAAGTGAAGCGCCGGATGGCCAAGCGGCGCGACCCCGGCGCGCGGTTTTTGGGCTTCACGTCGCGGCAATGGCCTTTTCTTTACGTGCTGTTCGGGAATTGGCTCTTCGCGCTCCTCTTCTTCTTCGGCGCCAAGTTCTTATGGCACTGGCAGCCGCAGGACTGGACTGTCGGCGACCGCCTCGCCCTCGTCATCAAGGATGCGGTCTTCGCCATATTGCCGGCAGTGATCGGCATCTGCATCATTGCCGCCCAGCGCCTCGATCCCAATATGTGGGTCGGGCGCACGATCAAGCCCAACTCGGCCCTCGACATTAACACGCGTTTCATCCTCAACACGTTCGAGCAGTTCATGCTCTATTTCATCGGCAATGCGGGGCTCGCGCTTTATTCCCCGCTCGAGGAAGCTCGCACCCTGATCATCCTCACCATACTTTTCGTGCTCGGGCGTGTCTTGTTCTGGGTCGGCTACCACATCAACCAGTATGTGCGCGCCTTCGGTTTCGGGCTCACCTTCTACCCGACAGTGGTGGTCTATGCCTGGCTCATCCTGGCCATGGTGTTCGGGATCCGCGTCCCGCTCTGACGGGTCTCCTCTGCCCCCTTGCGGCGCGGATACCTCGCAATGGAAGAGGTTCGCGATCTTCCCGCGGCAGCGCCCCCACAGCTTCGGGCTTTCCAAATAACGGTCTATGGGCGTAGAAATGGGGCTGTTTCTTTTTTGTAAATCTGTGTCATGCCCGCACACAGGATCCGCGACTTCCCGTCACCTTGGACCGTCAAGCACATAACAGGCGGCTTTGAGGTGCTTGACGCCAACGGCCAGTCAATCGTCTCCGTCTATGGACGCGAGACCCAAGTTGATGCTGACACTGGGCCTCCGCTGACCATGGATGAGGCGCGGGACATGGCCACCAACATCGCCATGGTGCCAACGGTTCTGGCACTGAAAGATGTTTTCCGATTCTGTCTGAAAGTCCTTGCCTTCGCCTTTGGCATCCTCATTGCAGCTGCCCTGGCGGTGCACCTGACCAGCTAGTCTCTCGGAGAGTCGTGTCGAAACCCGCGTCCCGATTACGGCCCTTCACGTTAGCGGTTTCGTTGCCATAACCGCTGGTGCCAAAGTGATCAGGCCGCTGTGGCACACCGCGAACTTCACCGCCAGCATCCACCGCAGTTGCGGTGCCTTTACGAGGTCCGGCGTCGTCGAGGTAGCCACGTCCGCGATCTCCGTTCAGGCCGCTCGAAAGAGTGCCCGCAGGACGCTCGCTACGCCAATTGTGTAGGCGGCGGCCACGATCACATTGAAGACCCGTTCAATAAACAGTTCACCGCTGTCGGCAACGGGCGTAAGGCCGAGGCCGAGTACGATGAGAAATGTCGTCAGCGCGACTATGTAGACCGGCGCTAAGGCCGCTCCTTGCGCAATTCTGCCGCCGAAGATGAGTCCGAAAAGGAGCATGAGGAGCAGGAGGACAGCCGGCACCGGAAACAGACTAACGAGCAGGTAGGCGGCGGTCGCGGCTAAGCCACCGGCGACGTTGCCCATCACAAACGCATAAGCTGTTCCGTATCCGGCCGAGATAGGCTGTTGCAGGATCGTGATAGCGGTCATGATCACGATTGGAGTCACCGGCGACCCGCTCAACATGAACAGGATGACAAGGCTGACGAGCGTCCCCGAATTGGCGAGCGCAGCCGCCACTGGCGAAGCCTCCGCGGGCCGCGTGACGACCTCGCTTGTGTCACCGCTCGACGGGAAAAACGCGTAAGCGACAAGGACCAAGAGCGCCGCGAGGATGCTCCCGGCTATCAAGCTTTCGACAAGGCCAACAGCGATCTCGAGAGAGCTGATCGCCACCAGAGGAACCACAGAGGCGGTAATCAGCAGAATGCTTGCCACGGCAGTCGCCTGGCCTCGCGCCAGCAGCAGGAAGGCAAAAAAGATCAGAAGCGCGACAACGAGGAGAAGAACGAGCGGCGTCTGTATGAAGATCTGAGCAATGAGGACGCTGACAATGCAGCCGGCCGTCATCAGGATGGCAAAGCCGGCGGCTTGCCGAAGATTCAACGACCTGCTTCCGGTCAGGATCTGAAGAGCGAACACGGCCGGCAGGAAGGGAAAGTCCCAGCCAAGAACATTCCCAAGAGTGAAACTGATCGCCGTGGCAAAGGCGATCCGGAAGGCGAGCGCATGCCTCTCGCGGGCACTCTCTTCAGCTACAGGCTCGATGTTGCTAACTGACATTATGTCAGCACCGCGACAATCCTCATCCACAAACGCCCGATCGCGTTTACCGCAGGATTTCCGCTCGCATAAACGATCACGTTCGCCTGTGACCCCTACCGGACACTACCGCATCCAAGTCAGCATTTGGCTATCGGTTTATGGGTACACGCCCAGATAATTGGTCAGGGGGCGAGCGCCACTGGAACCCACAAATCCTATCGAACGTTAAGTCGCAGCACTGGCATCGGGTCCTTAAGGAGGAAACATGCGCAAGCTGATCACTGCCCTCGTCGCGACATTAACGATACTTCTCGCTGGTTCCATTGTTGGGAAAGCCGAGGCGGCACCAAGACCGATGTTCCCTCTAACGCAAAGCTATACCCCGACTGAAGAAGTTGCCTACTACCACCGATACGCCCGGCGACATTATCGCCGTGGCTACCGTCGTGGCTACTATGGCCATGGATATTACGGGTATGGCTACCGCCCATATTATGGCTACGGCTACCGACGCCCATATTATGGCTATGGCTATCGTCGTTGGCGCTACTAAAGGACTGGAAATCAGCCCCAAGGCTGGCAGGAGCCCCGGCAGTCGTGTGAACGTTGAGCCGGGGCTTCTTGTTGCAGCGAGGTTTCTATGTTTGCGGGGAGGCTGAAGCGCCATGATCAGCTTCTGCCGACTAGGTCGAAGAAGGTCGCTGCGTGGTGCAACCGGGAACGAGAAACCGACTGAGAATTGCTGCTCTGATTTACTCAATGACTAATGCGGTCATTTTCGGTGCGGGAATAATTGCGGTGCTGAATTTGCCCGCACTCAGCACCAACGCCTACATTTGGATTCCCGTTGTGGTCGTAGCGAGCCTTGTTCTCGCCGCGCCTTTCGCGTGGCTGATCGCCCCGCGTCTGCAAGCACGCTACGACCGGCGGCATACACAATAGCGTCAAAGGTCGATCCTCTCTCGTCTCCCGGCCAACTACCACCACGAAAGGATACAGAATGTGGGCACTGGTGATTTTCACTATTGCAACAACTGGCCCAGCATCTAGCACCGTGACATCGCTAGAGTTCGCCACGCAGCATCTTTGCCTCATCGCCGAACGACAACTTGAGACTCTAACGGAGCGCATAGTTTCGGAAGGCCTGGTTAGGTACGAGGTCGTTGCGACATGCGTTCGGGTTAGTGAGGAGTCGAAGAAGAAATGATTCTTCTTGCGGAGCGATCGCTCGACGGCCAGCCGACAGCCAACGAAATCGAGCTGACTCCCGAGGAACCAGTTCCCCGGGAAATGACGCCGCGGCGAGCAGGCTTTCTCATGCAAGGTTCATTGAAATCCCGTCATCGAGGACCTTGAGCCTACCGGGGGGGGCCGCGACACATACAACGGGAACTCGACCTCGAACCTCGTCATTACGGGGGACCCAAGTCCCCCGGGTGAGGCCCGAAAATGGTAGGTGACGACCCATTAGACAAAGCCTCTGCCATACGCGACAAGCTGAACACAGGTCAGTGATCGCCAGCCGAATGAACCTAAAACTCCTTAGCGGCCAAATCGTATCAAGGGCGGCTCATTGGCTCGCCAACCGCATGCCGCCTAGTCCGTTTTTCCCGCGTGGCCTGATATGGCATTACGACGTGAGGCGATTTGCGCCCGGTCTGGTGATTGAGACAATCTTTGATGCGGGTGCTAACGTCGGACAGACCGCATTGGGATGCAGGAAGCACTTTCCAAAGGCAACTATTTATTCGTTCGAGCCTGTATCCGCGACTTTCCAAGAACTCGAGCGAAAGACTGCATCATATCCACAAATTCGCTGCTTTCCCTTTGCGCTAGGAAGCAAGGTGACAACCAGTATTGCTCATGTCCGATCGGACTCTGCAGGTTGCAACGCTGGTTGAGGCCACAAATGCGTGGAGACAAGACATCGCTCAAGAAAGGGTCTCCATCCGAACCGTCGATGACGTTTGCAACGACTTAGGCGTCAAGTGCATAGACATTCTTAAGATGGACGTGCAGGGTTACGAGTTAGAGATCTGGAAGGTGCAAAGCGCATGCTGCCTAACGTCGTCTACATCTTCGCGGAGGTGGGGTTTCACATAAATGATCGGGAGTGCCAATACTTTCCTCCATTCCACGACGCCATGCAGAGGAACGACTTCAATCTTTGTGGTCTGTATGACGCCTTCAGATGGAGCAAAAAAAGGCGGTTGCTTGGGTTTTGCAACGCTCTCTATCTGAAAAATAACGTTTATCCCATCGGATAAGGCGAAGCCATTAGATGATGTCGTCTGACCTTGATTGCCTCGGGGCTGAAGATGCTAAACCTTGCGCGCGATCTTGCTAGGACGGACTTGAACGGACAGAATCTCGCTCATGTCTACGGCCATGCTGACCCGCGCGATGCTGGAATTGCGAAGTCGCTGACGCTCGATGAAGCGCGGCGCATCGCCAGCAACATCGCCAAGCTGCCAAACTTGCTCGCCAAGGGCTGATACTAGGCTTCGCGGAAAGGATGCACGCGGAATGCAGCGATTGATCGCCACGACTGCCGGTGCGTCATGCGGTGAGGGTGCGAAATCGCTCAGCCGTCCTTACTATATCGTTACTAGCCAGCAACGACTTTGCGGAAAAGGGAGCTAAGTACTTGATTTTA
>CAVUVO010000021.1:0-78651 GCA_963744945.1 uncultured Alphaproteobacteria bacterium
GCCCCGTAGGGGTTTCGAACCCCTGTTTCCGGCGTGAGAGGCCAGCGTCCTGGGCCACTAGACGAACGGGGCGTTCCGTTCCGGCCAAGCGAGCGGACAGCTATAGCTTGGGCGCGCGAAAGGGATCAAGGCTTATTGCGACCTACTTGAGCGCTATTGCGGCTTGAGCCTCACATGGGCGACGACCTTGCCGGTGGCAAGGTCGATGACCGCGATTTCCGGACCAGCTGGGCCATTGAGATGCACCGCGAGCCTGTTGCCGTCGAGCGACATGGCGCTGACCGCGGCGCCGGCGGCCACCGGCAGATCGATGCTCACAGCCCCCTGCCCCGGCACGGCTTGCGCACCCGCCACGCTCGCATCTTGTGCCGGCCGCGAGGCTTGATAGACAATGGCCGCGAGCACGAAGGCGAAGCCGCCGACGAGCAGCACGCCCATGACGATGACCGCGATCTTGAGGATGCGCACCTGACGCGGCGTGAAGACCGTGCCCGGCACCGTGCTACTACTCTCGGGCTCGCTGGCCACGGACATCCTTAAACCTCATGCCTGTTTCGACCGAACGACTGACGGCAGAAGCCGATGAGAGCCACGCCGGCCAGAGGCTCGACCGCTTCTTGAGCGATCGCTTGCCCGGCTTGAGCCGCACCCGCCTCCAGGCCTTGATCAGGGAGGGTCGCGTCGCGCTCGGGCCCGCGACCATAGAAGACGTGAAATACCCGGTCAAACCGGGCGACCGCTTCGAAATCAGCGTTCCGCCGCCGGTGAGCGCCAAGCCGCTAGCCCAGGAAATCCCGCTCGATGTCGTTTACGAGGACGAGTCCATCATCGTCATCGACAAGCCTGCCGGCCTCGTCGTGCATCCCGGCGCCGGCAATATCGACCGCACCCTGGTCAACGCGCTCATCGCCCATTGCGGGGCGAGCCTCTCAGGCATCGGCGGCGTGGCGCGCCCGGGCATCGTGCATCGCCTCGACAAGGACACGAGCGGCCTCCTCGTCGTCGCCAAGACCGACCAGGCCCATCGCGCGCTGTCGGAGCAATTCGCCGATCATGGCCGCGAGGGCGAGCTCGAGCGCGGCTATCTCGCGCTTGTTTGGGGCGCGCCGCCGCGGCCGCACGGCACCATCGACGCGCCGATCGGCCGCCACAAGACGAGCCGCACCAAGATGGCCATCGTGCCCGTATCGCGAGGCGGACGCGAAGCGGTGACTCACTACCAGGTGGTCGCGACCTTCGGTCACGGGCCTGAGCCTATCGCCTCGCTGCTCGAATGTACGCTTGGAGACGGGGCGGACCCATCAGGTGCGCGTGCACCTTGCCTCGATCGGCACCCCGCTCATCGGCGATCCGGTCTACGGCCAGGGCTTCAAGTCCAAGCTGCGCAAGCTTCCCGAGAAGGTGCAGGCGAAGCTCGCCGGATTCAACCGCCAGGCGCTGCACGCCGCACAGTTAAGCTTCGTGCATCCGGTCTCGGGCACCTTACTGGAATTTAATAGTCCACTGCCTGAAGATTTTGCGATGATCGTACAGGCCCTCAAGGAACTGTGAAGGTTCCCCGGCCTTTAATCCTCGGGGCAAACGTTCTATAGAGAAGCGCCGGGGGGCAACGGGTGAAAAGATGTGGCCCGCATTGGGCCGCAGGAGATTAGCTCTCATGGCGCAGAGTTTACCGAGTGTCGGGGCGCATGGCGGCCTGACGCGTTACCTCGAAGAGATCCGGCAATTTCCCATGCTGGAGCCTCAGGAGGAGTACATGCTCGCCAAGAGCTGGCGCGAGCATGGCGACCGCGACGCTGCGCATCGGCTCGTCACATCCCACCTTCGCCTCGTTGCCCGCATCGCCATGGGCTATCGCGGCTATGGCCTGCCGATCGGCGAGGTCGTGTCGGAGGGCAATGTCGGCCTGATGCAGGCGGTGAAGCGCTTCGACCCGGACAAGGGCTTCCGTCTCGCCACCTACGCCATGTGGTGGATCAGGGCGGCGATCCAGGAATACATCCTGCGCTCGTGGAGCCTCGTGAAGATGGGCACCACCGCGGCGCAGAAGAAGCTCTTCTTCAACCTGCGTAAGATCAAGGGCCAGCTCAAGGCGCTCGATGAGGGCGATCTGCGTCCCGATCAGGTGAAGCGCATTGCCACCCAGCTCGGCGTCACCGAGGAAGACGTCGTCTCCATGAACCGGAGGCTTGCCGGCAACTCATCGCTGAACGCGCCCGTGCGCAACGACAGCGAAAGCGGCGAGTGGCAGGACTGGCTGGTCGACGACACCATGGACCAGGAGACCGCGCTCGCCGAGTCCGAGGAGGCCGAGCGCCGCCGCGGCATGCTCAACAACGCGCTGCAAGGCCTTAACGAGCGCGAGCGGCGGGTGTTCGAGGCGCGCCGTCTCGCCGAGGATCCGCTGACGCTGGAAGAGCTGTCCGCCGAGTTCGGCGTGAGCCGCGAGCGCATCCGCCAGATCGAGGTGCGCGCCTTCGAGAAGGTGCAGAAGGCGGTGCAGAAGGCTGCCGCCGCTGCCGAAGCCCCGGAAGCCGCAGCCGCGAGCTGACTCAAGCTCAAACATCTCCGCCCCCTCAACCATTCCTCTCCCCCTTTGGGGAGAGGGCTTTCCGCCGCGATCTTGCGCAACTCGCGCAAGTCGCATGGCGGAAAGGGTGAGGGGGATCAAGCTCGTGATGTTGCAACCCCCTCACCCGCATGTAACCGCGAGACGCGGCTACATGCGACCTCTTCCCGCCGGGGAGAGGTGGAGTATGCTGATCCTATCCCTTCACTTCTGAACGCATCCTGCTGTCCCTTTCACCGATGTCCCTGAAGCGCCTCAAGACCGACGGCGTTGAGATCGCCTATCTCGACCGGGGCAAAGGCCCTCTCGTCATCATCGCCCATTGCAGCTCCGCCTCGCACAAGGAATGGCTGCCGCTAATCGAGACGCTCGAGCCGGACTGGCGCGTGCTCGCCCCGGACTTCATCGGCTATGGGCAGTCCGGAGCCTGGCCTGAAGGCAAGGTCTTCACCGGCAAGGCCGACCTTGCCGTGCTCCTTGAGCTCGCCAAGAAGACCAAGAAGCACGTGCACCTGGTCGGCCATTCTTATGGCGCCGCCATGGCGCTCGAAGCCGCCCGCGAGCTTGGGCCGAAGGTGCAGAGCCTGACGCTGATCGAGCCCGTGTCCTTCAATTTCTTGCGCGTCGAAGGTCGTCCGGAGTGGCCCGAAATCGAGAAGCTCGGCGTGGCCGTGATCTCCGCCGCGTCGAACGGCAAGGACCGGGAGGCGGCAGCCGCCTTCATGCGCTATTGGCTCGGCCGCCTGCGCTGGTGGTTATCGCCGGAGAAGTTCAAGGCGGCCATCACCGCGACCATCCATAAGGTCGCGCTCGAGTTCATGATCCTCATCGAGGCCGACAAGAAGCTCAGCGACTATGCGAGCGTGACCGTGCCCACCCTGCTGATAGCCGGCGGCAAGACGCCCGCGCCGACCCGCGCCGTGGTCGACATGCTCGGCGCGACGTTGCCCAACGCGGAGGTCACGGTGATCAAGGGCGCGGGGCATATGAGCCCGTTCACCCATCCCTCCGAGGTAAACCGGATGATCGCCGGCCATCTCGCCGCTCGGCGCCAATGAACGCGGGCTCCTCTTCCGGAAGCTTGAGCTCTTCCACGTCGCGCGCGAACAGTTCTTCAAGCTCCTTCGCTTGCGAAAGCGCGTTGGCGCGAACCTTCTCGAGATCCGTGTAGTACTGATAGTCCTGGTAAAGCCGCTTCTCGTCGAGACGCTTGAACGTCTCGGTTAAGCGCTTCACCTGGGCCTCGCCAAGGCCGAGGCCCCTGAGCAGCTTCCGCGTCAATTCCAGCGCCGAGAGGAACGTCTCGCGCTCGATGATGGTGACGCCGAGGTCCATAAGGCGATGCACGTGGGTGCGGTCTCGCGCCCGCGCATAGATCGGCACATCGGGAAAGTTCTGCCGCACGGTCTCAGCGATCCTGAGCGAGCCCTCGACATCATTGACGGCCAGCACGAAGGCGCGCGCCTTTTGGGTCTCGGCCGCGCGCAAGATGTCGATCCGGCCTGCGTCGCCGTAATAGATCCTGCTGCCGAAGCTCTTCACGAAGTCCACCTGCTCGACACTTGAATCGAGTGCAGTGAAGGGAATCTGGCGGGCGCGCAGTATGCGCGCCACGATCTGTCCGAACCTGCCGAAGCCCGCAATGATGACGTGATCGTCGCCTCCAGGCGGCATCTCGTAGTCGGGCGTCTCGGGTCCGGCGCGCCGGCGGATCATTTCGTCGGCGAGGAGGAGCACCGGCGTTGCCGCCATGGACAAAGTCACTGCCAGCGTCAAGAGATTGGCCAGATGCTGGCCGATGACGTCCTGCGCCACGCCGGCTGCGAACAGCACGAAAGCGAACTCGCCGCCTTGGCTGATCACGAGCCCGAGGCGCCGGGCAGGCTCGCTCTTCAATCCCCACCAGCGGCCAAGCGCATAGAGAATGGCTGCCTTGATGGCGACAAGACCGACGACGATGGCGATCAGGTTCAGCGGCTCGGCCGCCACCACGCTCAAATCGATCGACATGCCGATGGCGATAAAGAATACAGCGAGCAGCAGCCCCTCGAACGGGCCGATATCGGCTTCGATCTGGTGGCGGTATTCGGAATCGGCGAGCAGCGCGCCGGCGATGAACGATCCGAGCGCCGCGCTGAGACCCGCCGCCTCCATGATCAGCGCCACGCCTACGACCGTGAGCAACGCGCTCGCCGTCATCGCCTCGCGCACGCCGGTCGCGGCGACGAGCCTATAGAGCCGGTTGAGCAAGAGGCGGCCGACGACAATCACCGCGATGATGGTGAGGATGGCGAATATGCCGGCCCGCAAATCCATGGCCGGCTCTCCGTCGCCCCCCGCCGCGAACAGCGGCACGAGCGCGATCAGCGGAATGGCCGCAAGGTCCTGGAACAGCAACACGGAAAAGGCGAGCCGTCCGTGGCGCGTGTTGATCTCGCCCTTCTCATCCAGGATCTGCAGCGCGAAGGCCGTCGAGGACAGCGACAGCGCAAGCCCGATAAACAGCGCCTGGCCAAGCCCGAGGCCGAGCGCCAGCCCGATGGCGGCAAGCACGAGCGATGTCGCCACGAGTTGGGCGGTGCCGAGCCCGAAGATCGCCGAGCGCATGGCCCAAAGTCGCACCGGGCGAAGCTCGAGCCCGATCACGAACAACAGCATGACGACGCCGAACTCGCCGAAATGCAGGATGCTCTCGACACTGTCGAGCTGATAGAGCGGCCCGAGAATATAAGGGCCGATGACCACGCCGGCGGCGAGATAGCCGAGCACGGCGCCCATGCCAAGAATGCGGCCGAGCGGCGCGGCTATGGCAGCGGCGGCGAGAAACACCGCCACCTGGATCAATTGCGCCGAAACCATCGCTTTTCCCAAGTCCAGACTTTTCGGCGTCTTCCGTACCACGCTCTCCAGGCAACACCTAGATTTGAGCGCGCCTATCCCGCACTGTCATTTCGGCGCAACCCGGAATCCGGTACCAACGGCTCATGCCGCAGCACGCAAGCGCCGCACCCACCTTCAACGAAACGCTCGCCGTCTGGGCGCGGATCGGCGTTCTGTCCTTCGGCGGCCCGGCCGGACAGATCGCGCTGATGCATCGTGTGCTGGTGGACGAGCGCAAATGGATCGGCGAGGAGCCTTTCCTGCACGCGCTCAATTTCTGCATGCTGCTGCCCGGTCCCGAAGCTATGCAGCTTGCGACCTATGTCGGCTGGCGGCTGCGTGGCACGTTGGGCGGCCTCGCTGCTGGGTTGCTGTTCGTGCTGCCCGGCGCCCTTGTCGTGCTCGCGCTCAGCATCGCCTATGCGCTCTACGGTCAGTTGCCCTTTGTCGAGGCGGCGTTTGTCGGCATCAAGGCGGCCGTTCTCGTCATCGTCATCGAGGCCCTGCTCAGAGTTGCAAGGCGCGCGCTTCGTGGGCCGGCTCACTGGCTCATCGCCGGTGCTGCCTTCGTCGCCATCTTCTTCTTCGATGTGCCATTTCCTCTGGTGATCGCCGCCGCCGCTCTGTTGGGCTATGTGCTTGCCGCCACGAAAGCCGCCGCACCGCCCGAGCCTCAAAGCAAAACCCCTCCCGTTCCCATCGGCCAAACGGTGCGCACGGCAAGCCTGTGGCTCGCCATCTGGATCGTGCCGCTAGCCATCATGGCCCTCCTGTTTGGCCGCGACCATGTCCTCACCGACATCGCCATCTTCTTCTCGAAGCTCGCCATCGTGAGCTTCGGCGGCGCCTATTCGGTGCTCGCCTACATGGCGCAGCAGGCGGTCGAAACGTATGGCTGGCTGAGCGCCGCCGAGATGCTCGACGGTCTCGGCCTCGCCGAAACCACGCCAGGCCCGCTCATCCTCGTGACAGAGTTCGTCGGCTTCCTCGCCGGCTATCGCTTTGGCGGCGAACCGAAGCTCGTGTTCGGACTGCTCGGAGCGGCGATCACGCTCTGGGCGACTTTCGCGCCCTGCTTCCTGTGGATCTTCGCCGGCGCGCCCTATGTCGAGCGCCTCGGCACAAATCCGAAGCTTACCGGCGCGCTAAGTGCCGTCACCGCCGCGGTGGTCGGCGTCATTCTCAATCTGAGCCTGTGGTTCGCGCTGCACGTGTTTTTCGCCAAGGTCGAGCCCGCATGGCACGGACCATTGCGGCTTTGGTTGCCCGATGTCTCGACGCTCGACCTTGAAGCCGTGGCGCTGTCCTGCCTTGCAGCGCTTCTGCTGCTCAGGCTGAAGCTCGGCATTGCCGCCACGCTGGCGATCTCCGCGGGTGTCGCGCTCGCGTGGTTCGTGCTGACCGGAGTGTCGTAGTTCTTAGTCGCGCGGAACCCTGAGGTTCACGAACGGCGCCCGCACCCACGTGCCGCGCCGCCCTGAATAGACGCGCGCGAAGGGAGCAGCGACCCAGGTACCGCGCCGCGTATCCACCTCGGTGAAGGGCACTCGCACATAACTTCCGGTGCGGCGATGTAGGGCGAAATATCTGGTGCCGGCCTGCTGCACGAGCGCAGGGGCAGCTTGCGTGTCGACGCCAACGCGCGGCAGCGCCGACGCCTGCTGCGGCATCATTGCGGTGAGGACCAGCGCGCCCGCGGCAATGGCAATGCTCAAGGAACGATCGATCATTCTTCTTACTCCTAAGTATTTGTTCGGCCCCCGCCGTCCGTCTCTTCCTACAATACCAACGTGGCGGAGGCGAGACGGTTCGATTCCACTGCGGCGTTAACTACAGCCAGCCCTTATGCTTGAAAATGAGATAGGGCAGCACCGCCGAGATCACCATAAGCAAAATAGCGAAGGGGTAGCCGAATGCCCATTTCAGCTCAGGCATGAACTCGAAATTCATGCCGTAGGCCGATGCGACCAGAGTCGGTGGCAGAAACACGACCGCGGCGATGGAGAAAATCTTGATGATGTTGTTCTGCTCGATGTTGATCATGCCGAGCGTCGCGTCGAGCAGGAACACGATCTTGTTCGACAAATAGCTGACGTGATCGGCAAGCGACACGACGTCGCGGGCCGCGGTGCGGATGCGCGCCTTCAACAGCTTGTCCTCTTTGCGCTCGTTGGCCGCCTGGGTGAGGAAGGTCAGCAGGCGCCCGAGCGAATGAGTGCTTTCTCTGGCGCGCGAGGTCAGCTCGCCTTCGCGTCCGATCTCTTTCAGCAACACGTCGAAGCGGCGCTGCCGCGTGGCGGTTCCTCCCTTCATATCGAAGATCGAACGCGACAGCTTGTCGACCTCGCCCTGGATGTGCTCAATGAAATCCGCCATGCGATCGACGATGGTTTCGATCAGCCCGATCAGCACCGCCGTGCCGCTGGTGAGGCTTGGGTCTGGCTTGCGGCAACGCGCGGCGAAGATCGCGAAGGCGCCCGGTTCGGCGTAGCGCAGCGTGATAAGGCGATTGCCGGCGAGGATGAAGGTAATTGGCGTCGTGGCCGGCTCGGGCGTGTCGGTCTGATAGAGGACCGTCGCGGTCATGAAATGAGCGCCGTTCTCTTGATAGAGGCGGCTTGAAGCCTCGATCTCCTGCTGTTCCTCGCGCGTCGGCACGCCGATCTTGAGCGCCCGCTCGACCTTGATCTCCTCCTCCCGCTTCGGATTGAGGAGGTCGATCCATAGCGCCTGCTCGGTGATCCGCCGCGGATTCTTGTGCGGCTCAAGCGCGCCCGAACGGGCCTCGTAAGTGGTGAGCATGGTCGACCGCGTTCCCCGCGAGTTTCAGCCGTCGGCACCATAGCCCAGCCGGGCACTATTGGCACGCCGCCTTGGTCGCAGGCCTTAATGAAATAGGGGAGCCCTCTTGCGCCCCATAACTGGGCCCCTGCGCCTCAGTTCTTCTGCACGATGCAGGCGCCGCCGCGCGCCCGGAGCTCGGCGCAGAGCTTGATTGCGTCGTCGCGAGCATCGGCGCCGATCTGCACCATGTAGAGCGCGCGGCGCCCCCGTGAGAGATTGCGCTCAGGCAGCACGAACGGCTCGCGTTCCGACAGCACCGAGGCATAGCGCCGCTGCAATCGCGCGAAGGTCGACAGCGCCCGCGCCTTGGAGAACGACGTCGACACCTGAATGCCCCAGGGCCGCCACGCACCGCTCGCGGTCAGCGGCTCGGTCTCGTAGACCGCGCGCACCACGAGCGGCGCGAGCTTGCGGCAGGACTCGACCACATTCTCGGCCGGCGTCTTCAACGAATCCGGCAGATCTGTCTCGGGCAGCTTCCACTCCTCGGCGTCGCGTCCGGTGACGAACGACACGTAGCCGACGGTCTCTGCCGGCAGGCTCGACCGCCCATCGAGCCAGGCGCGAACCCGCTCCGCGCCCGCGTTATAGGCCGCCGCCGCCAAGCCGACATTGCCGAACTCGGACTTGAGATCGGCGAGCAAGCTTGCCGAATGGACAATGGCCGATTTCGGCTCGAACGGATCGTCGAGCCCGCGGTCCGAGGCGGTGCCGGGCATGAACTGCGCGATGCCTTGCGCGCCCTTGGGGCTGACCGCGCCCGGATTGAAGCGGCTCTCCTTCCAGATGAGCCGCACGAAGAACATCGCCGGCAAGCCCATCGCATCCGCCTGCTGTTGCATCAGCGGGCAGACCGTATCGACGAAGGGCTTAGGCTGGTTCGCGGCAATGTCCGCAGCTGCCGCGATACCCTTCTCCACGTCGTCGCTGTGTGCCGGAAGCGGGAGGAGCAGCAAGAGAGCGAAGGCAAGCGGCGCAATGCTCGCCGGGAGACGCCGCAATAATTCGCCGGCTGTGATGTGAAATTCGCCCATCAGGCGCCATTTGCCGCCGGTAGCTGGCGGCGGCGCTGCCCGCGTGAGGACGCGTCGCCCGCGTCTCGGCCTCGCTTATCCTAGTCGTCGGCGACCTCGGTGGCGGGGCGGTCGGTGCCGGGATCGAACTCCACATGCCAGATGCCCTTCTCGTCCTCATATTCGATGGTCTCGCCGGCGCCGGGCACTTCCTGCTCGGCCGCCGCCCGCTTCGCCGCGGCGACCGCGTCCTCGTGGTTTCGGTACGGCTCGGAGAACGAGCCGTCGACCTTGTAGGCCCAGCCGCCGTCATGCTGCACGATCTGATAGACAATCTTGGCCATTGCGGTTCACCGCCCTTTCGCTGCGCGAAGATTATAGCCCATAACCAACGCCGCCACCGCCGCGTTCCAATCCTCGAGGGCCTCGACCGCGCGGCTCTCCTCGAGCTTTGGGTGTCACCCCGACCGTAGGGTGGGCAAAGCGAAGCATGCCCACCTTCCTGTTCGGTGGGCAACCGCGTTACGGTTGCCCACCCTACGAATTGGACATCGCTCATGACCCTGAAAGTGATCGGCGCGGGATTCGGGCGGACGGGCACGCTGTCGCTGAAATCGGCGCTCGATGAGCTCGGGCTTGGCCCCTGCTATCACATGGTCGAGACGCGCGAGCATCCCGAGCACGACACGATGTGGCTCGCGCTGGCGAACGGCGAAGCCTCCGATTGGCGGCCGATGCTGAACGGGCTACGCCTCGACCGTCGACTGGCCGACCACCTATTTCTGGAAGCAACTCGCCGCGGCGAACCCCGACGCGAAGATCATCCTCACGCTGCGCGATCCGGAGGCCTGGTACCGAAGCGCCGCGGCGACGATCTTCGCGCGCATGCTGGAGTTCGAGGCGCTTCGTGCCGATCCCGATGCGGTCGATGAAGCGCGCCGCAGGCACATGGAGATGGTCAACACCATCGTGGTGGAGAAGACCTTCGGCGGCTCGCTCGACAAGGACCACGCCATCCAAGTCTTCAACGCGCACAACGGGGACGTCCGCCGCTCCGTGCCGCGGGAGAGACTGCTCGTCTATGAATCCGGTGAAGGCTGGGAGCCGCTTTGCGACTTTCTTGAGTCTTCCCGTTCCCGCGACGCCCTACCCCAAGGTCAACACCACCGGCGACTTCGTGTCCCGCTTCCCCGGCAAGCGGTGATGCGACGCGCCCGCGACCGATCGAAGCCTTGACCGGCGCGACGCGAGCCTGAAGGATCGCCCGGTGCGGGACGATTATGCGAATGGAGATGTCATGATCTTGGGACTGTCGATTGCCACCTTCACCAAGCTGCATGTTGCCATCAGCCTGATCGGCATCGTGTCCGGCCTCGTCGTGCTGTACGGCATGCTTGGCGCGCAGCGGATGCCGGGGTGGACGGCGCTGTTTCTCGCGACCACCGTGCTCACCAGCGTGACCGGCTTCATGTTCCCCGCCGTCACCATCACGCCCGCGGCCATCTTCGGCGCCATCTCGCTCGTAGTGCTCGCGGTGGCGCTGCTGGCGCTCTACGCGTTCCACGCCAACGGCGCGTGGCGTTGGATCTATGTCGTCACCGCGCTCTTTGCGCTCTATCTCAATGTGTTCGTGCTGGTGGTGCAGGCCTTCCAGAAAATCGCCGTCCTGCATCCGCTGGCGCCGAACGGCTCAGAGCCGCCCTTCCTCGTGGCGCAGACCATCGTGCTCCTCACCTTCCTGTGGCTTGGGTTTGGCGCGGTGCGGAAATTTCGCCCCGAGGCGATGGCGCCGGCGCGACGCTGAGCCGGCTTACCGCCCGGTGTAATCTGACGTGCCGGCGCCGAGCGTCTTCTGAAATTCGATCCGCCGCCGCTCCTGCGCGGCGGCCTCCTCGGCGGCGGCATTCGCCAAAGTGTTGCGACACGCGTCATAAGGCTCGGTTCCCGGGTTCAGCCCCCTCTCGCGGCAGGTGGCGTCGTCCTTAGCGTCGGCCTCGGCCTGCGCCGCCTGCCTGCTCGCCTGCTTGGCTTCGGGATTGGCGCAAGCCGCAAGCCCGAGGCTCAGCAAGATCGCTGCGGCGAAGTTGATGCGGGTTCCCATGCGCGCCCTTCAACACGCCAATTGCGATCTTGCGATGGCAAGCACGGGTGGACCCAGCTCTCTCACATCTTCTTAGCGGCGGGCTTGCAATAAGCGGTAAGAACGTCGATCCCCTGTTGTGCCGCCACGCGAAACTCAGCGCTCGTACCGCCTTTATCCAGCGAGCTGATCTGGATGTAGAGCGCATTTGCGGTCGCGAGCCCGTCGAGGAATTGCTTCACCTCGGTCTCTTCTCGATCACGAAGATCTTGAGCCCGCGGCAAGATGCGCGCCTCGACCGGCTGCATCGGCTTTTCGTCAAAGCGATAGCGAATTTCGGAATCAGCCTTCGAGCCGATCTGGAAGGCGAACATCACATGGATCAAGGGTTTGTTCTTGAGGCAAACGAGCTGAAGTAGCGCGTCGGGCGGCAAGAACAGCCCGTCATGCGCGGTCTTCCTCGCTTCGACCTTCACATTTAAGACCTTGGTCTTTGCCGCCTCGTCGACCTTCGCCGTAATCTGCCAATCCCCGGAAGATTCGGCTGCCACAGTAGCGACGAGAAGGTTTGAGCCGGCGCCTACACCGGCCAGACAGGCGATGACAACCGGCAGAAACCGCGCGAAGGCCCCACGCATCATGCACCCCCTCACCCAAATCTGCAACTTATGCGGGATATTGGCAAGGCGGACTGTCAGCCACAGGCTACATTCCAGAGCAGAACTACCCCCGCGGCGGGCGGCGGCGCTCGCTGAACCAGGCGCGGTATTCACCCGCCATCTTCGCTCGCTGCGCCGCAGGCGCACGCCGCTTGCAGGTCGCGGCTTCCTCGCTGCCGTCGGGCGCGCCCCAGCGTAGCTCGGCGCAATCGTTGATGTTGTAAGCCATCTCCAGCGCCGGCATGCGGTCGGACACGTCCTTGAGCTTGAGCGTCCACTGCGAGCCGTCGGTCCGCGTATAGGAAAATTCCCGCGCTGAAAGCTCCGAGGCGAGGGTGGCGTCCAGCTCCGCCTTGACGTCGGCGGCGCTCTTCCCCGCCGGCATGGCGTAGCGCTCGGGCCGCCGCGCCACCCGGTCCGGGAAGCCGCGCACCACGTCGACCGCGATCAACAAGCGCAAATCGCGAGACGGCGTGGCGAAGTCCTCCCACGCGCCGGTGGTCTCGAAGATCGACGCGCCGTCAGGCATGGCCACTTCGCGGCCGCCCTCGACGAGATACTTGCGCCCGTTCTCGACCGACGCCACGCGGGCGTTCACTTGCTCCTCGAGCGCCGTGATCGCCTCCTTCAGCGCCCGCATCGGCTCGAGCGGCGCCGGCGACATCACGTCGTCCATGCGGTCGTAGAACTCTTCGACCGCGAGCTTCGACTGATCGAGCGAATAGTCGCCGTAGTCCGGATTTTTGGCGATCTCATTGTTGGTCAGGCGCCGCAGGGTCCCGTTCTTCTCCCGCACGATCGGGCGGAAGCGCTTGAACCCCGGACTGCCGAGCGCCGGATCCTGCGCAAACAGGAAGTTGCCGCGCCAAAAGCGCTTGCGCGCCACCGTCCCGTCCGGCTGCCCGTCGACGGCGAGGAAGACGCCGGCGCCGTCGCCGGTCTGCGGCACGCGCTTAACGAGGACGAGAACGTGCCCGTAAGGGTCTGCGTAGATGGTGCCTGGTCGAAGCGTATCTTCGGTGAGAGGCACCGGATAGTAGTCGGTGCCGTCGTCGTCGGCCGCGGTTCGCCCGTTGCCGGAGTGCACGGCGTTGGCGATCGTCGTCCTCAGATAATATCCGAACCCCGGCACCAGCCCTTGCGGCTTGCGCGGGAGCCTGAGCACCGGCTGAGCGGCGACAGGCGGCGGACCGAACATGCCGAAGAGGCCCTGCTGCGCGGCCAACTGGTCTTGCGGCGGCGCAGGCGGAGGTTCCTCGTTCACGATGCTCCACCACTGTGTGCATCTCGGCGCCTGGCCACCGTCGCCGCGCGTGCATTTCGCGTAGCCGAACGGCAGTCCCATCTTGAAGGCGAAATAGGCGCGCAGGAAGTAAGGCACGTCGGCGCAGTCGGGCTGAACGACCAGCCCTTTCTGATCCTCGCGCAGGCCCAAATGATTGAAGAGCACATTGCGCGACGGGTCGCGCAACACCTCATGCATCGCCTTCCACGACGGCGCCTCGTCGAGCGGCGCGTCGAACAATGTCTCGATCCAGGCGGAGTACAGATTTTCCGTCTCGCGGTTCCATTCGCTCTTGATTGGCCACACGCCCTTGCCGGCGCGGGGGCCGGCCCCAGGCTTCCTCTGCACGACGATTTGGCGGACGACCGTTGCGCAATCCGCCGATGCTCCATGGCGCACAAGTATCGCCTGCCAGGTTCCCGCCGCGGGCGATGCGACTTCGGCAAACCAGAAATAGGGAGGTCCGCCGCGACGGTTGCTGTTCGTGGCCGCGACATGTCCATTCGGCGCGATGAGCGAGAGTTCACCGGCGAGCGGCTTCTCCGCGGCGAACACCACGCGCAAGGGCGCGCCCTTCCACGGCGCCATGGGTGAGGCGAGCATGGTGAGCCCCACCTCGTCCTTGCAAGTGTCGATTGGCGCTTGCGGCTCAGGCTTGGCCTTGGCCGCGCGTTGGGCGGCGAAAGCCGTTGTGGAGGCAGCAAGCGCGCACGCGATCAGCAACGATGCGATCGCAGCAGCAGCAGCAGCAAATTGGCGCGCTAGCCTCACTGGAACCCCCCATGCAATTCCGTCGGCGCACCCAAGAATACCCTGAAATGTTGGGTGCAATCATGGCAAATTGCACCCCGCCAGCAGCTAGCGCGAACCGCCGAACAGCCCCCCGAAGGGGAAGAAACCCTTCGGCCTCGGTTGCGGCGCCTTGCTCGGGGCAAACCGGCCGGCCGGATCGGGCCCTCTGACGATGACGGTGGTCTCCCCCATGCCGCGTGCGCCGACGAGCTGGTACAGGGTGGAGGCGTTTGTCAGCGTGAGTTGGACACAACCATGCGATACCGGCGTGCCGAGGCCGGGATGGTTGGAGCCGTGCACGGCGTGGCCCCGCGAGGTGAAGAAGATCGAGTGGGGCATGCCGGCATTGTCCCACTCCTGCGAGTAGTGCATCACCTCCATGCGGAAGGGCTTGTAAGTGCCGACTGGCGTCGAGAAGCCGGTCGCTCCCGTCGACACGTACCAGCGATAGCGCACGGCGCCGTCGACCGAGACCGTCATGGTCTGGGTCGACTTGTCGATCTGGATGAGAATATTGGCGAGCGCAGGCCTGTTCGTCGCGCCTGCGAGCGCAAGCGCGAGCAACGTGACGGCCAAAAGCCGGAGAGGCTTCATCCCTGGCGATTTCCCCCAAGGCCTGCGCGAAGCAGCCGCTCAAGGCGTCAGTTTAGCAGCGGCAAAGGCCCTCGTCAGCCCGCCTTGCTTAAGCCTCCGCGCCAGCCCGGATCGCACGAGATCTTGAACTGATCTTCCCGGCGGAGTAATTCGAAGATCAAGTAGGGGATAATCTGTCGGTCAATTTCTCCCAAGGGCCATAGCCGGACGTGACCACTGCTCGGGAATTTGGACCGCCGTCCGCTCCTAGCGCAGTTCCCGCGCGCTGCCTGGCTGGAGGAAGTAGGTGGTCGCAATGAACCCGCTTCAGGGCAGCCTCGAGCGCCTTCGCCGGGCGGATCTGCCCGTGCGAACGATGGAGCTTGCGCAGTATCTGATCGGGAAGACGCTCGTCCACGAACTCCCGACAGCGAGGCTGAGCGGCGTCATCGTTGAAACAGAGGCCTATCCGCCTGGCGACGCGGCCGGTCACGCCTTCCGAGGCAGGACACGAGGTAACCAGTCTTTGTTTCTCGGTCCCGGCTACTGCTACGTCTATTTCACCTATGGCTCTTCGTTCATGGTGAACGTCACCAGCGAGGAACCAGGTGTCGGTGCGGGCGTGCTTTTGCGTGCGTTAGAACCTCTCGAAGGCATTGAGATAATGCAGCGCTTTCGGAAGACGACCCGTTTTCGCGATCTTACGCGTGGCCCCGGCCGCCTCGCCCAGGCCATGCACGTCGACAAGCGATATGACGGTGTCGATCTATGCGCGGGGGAAGCTCTTTGGCTCGGCACGGCAGCACGGCGCATGGGTCCAATCTGTAGCAGCACGCGCATCGGCCTGACGCGGGAAGTCGATCGCAAGCGTCGGTTTTTCGAGTCCGGCAATCCCTATGTCAGCGGGCCGAGGTCGCTCTCCAAAATGTCTGCTTTGAGTCAGGAGCGGACTTGATCGTCCTCCGCCACATAAACTTCCGCGCCTGCGGCTAAGAACTTCTCGCTCATCTCGGCCATGCCGCGCTCCTTCTCGGCGAGTTTGGCGGCGTAGTCGCGCACCTGCTGGGTGATTTCCATGGAGCAGAATTTCGGGCCGCACATCGAGCAGAAATGGGCGAGCTTGTGCGCTTCCTTCGGAAGCGTTTCGTCATGAAAAGCTCGGGCCGTGTCTGGGTCGAGCGACAGGTTGAACTGATCCTGCCAGCGGAACTCGAAGCGCGCGCGTGACAGCGCATCGTCGCGGGCGACCGCCGCAGGGTGCCCCTTGGCGAGGTCTGCGGCATGCGCGGCGATCCTGTAGGCGATGACTCCCGCCTTCACGTCGTCGCGGTTGGGCAGGCCCAAATGCTCCTTCGGCGTCACGTAGCAAAGCATGGCCGTGCCGAACCAGCCGATCATTGCGGCACCGATCGCTGACGTGATGTGGTCGTAGGCCGGCGCGATATCGGTGACCAGCGGACCCAGCGTATAGAACGGCGCCTCGCCGCAAAGCGCCAACTGCTTCTCGACGTTCACCTTGATCTTGTGCATGGGCACGTGGCCGGGGCCTTCGATCATCACCTGGCAGCCGCGGTCCCAGGCGATCTTGGTCAGTTCCCCAAGAGTCTCGAGCTCGGCGAACTGGGCGCGGTCGTTGGCGTCTGCGATCGATCCCGGACGAAGCCCGTCGCCCAAGGAGAACGACACATCGTAGCGGCGCATGATGTCGCAAATCTCGTCGAAGCGTTCATAGAGGAAGCTCTCGCGGTGATGCGCCAGGCACCATTTGGCCATGATCGAGCCGCCGCGCGACACGATGCCGGTGACGCGGTGCGCGGTGAGATGGATGTAGCCGAGACGCACGCCGGCATGGATGGTGAAATAGTCGACGCCCTGCTCGGCCTGCTCGATCAACGTGGCCTTGTAGACCTCCCAATCGAGCTTGACCGGATCGCCATGCACCTTCTCCAGCGCCTGATAAATCGGCACCGTGCCGATCGGCACCGGCGCATTGCGGATGATCCACTCGCGCGTGAGGTGGATGTTGCGCCCGGTGGAGAGGTCCATGACGGTGTCGGCGCCCCAGCGGATCGCCCACACCATCTTCTCCACCTCTTCCTCGATGGAGGACGTGACGGCGGAGTTGCCGATATTGGCGTTGATCTTGGTCGCGAAGTTCCGGCCGATGATCATCGGCTCGGATTCGGGGTGATTGATGTTGGCGGGGATGATGGCGCGGCCGCGGGCGACCTCGCTGCGCACGAACTCAGGCGTCACGAAAGCGGGAATGGAGGCGCCGAAGCTCTCCCCGTCGGCGAGGCGCGCTTCTGCTTCCTCGGCTTGGCGCTGCCGCCCGACATTCTCGCGATGGGCGACATAGATCATTTCCTTGGTGACGATGCCGGCGCGGGCGAGCTCGAGCTGCGTCACCGGACCCCCGTCGCGGTCGACGATCCAGCCGGCACGCAGAGGCTCGAGCCCGCGATTGACGTCGATGCGGGCGTCAGCGTCGGTATAGGGGCCCGACGTGTCGTGGACGCGGAAAGAGGTCCCGTCCGTCAGCGCGATCTCGCGGAACGGCACCATGACATCGTCATGGCCTTGCGGCGCTGAATAGATCTTGCGGCTCCCCGCAAGCGGCCCGGTGCTGACCTTCGGCGGCTGAACGTCCTTGGCTATGATTGGCTTGTTCATCGTCAGGCTCCCGTATGGGGCGGGGGCGCTGGCATTGGGGCAGAAACTCTTCCCTGTCCCTTCGCCGGCATGACCCGGATCAGGTTCAAAGGGTCTCCGCCAGGGCCTCAAGACGAGGCAGGCGAACTCTCAGCCCCTTCCCTGGGGCTCCCCTCGGACTGGCTTCAGTCTAGGCCTAGTTTTTGGATTGCGCTACCGCGCTGCGCGCTACTTGAGCGCGTTCGTTCTTGCGCTACCGCGCTTCGCGCTACTTGAGCGCTAGGAACGAGTCTCGCCGGACTTGCGGCGCGGACGCTTGGCGCTACGGGAGGCCGCGCCCGAGCTCTTCACCGTGCTGGTGCGATGATGAACGCGCCGCTTGGTCACCCAGATGTCCTGATAGCCCTTGACCGCGAGGAACGCGCCGAGCGCAAGCGTGACGATGGCGCCCATGATCGGCCAGCGCCGATGCGCGATGAACGACTCGCCGATCTCCTGCACAAAGTTGGGCGCGAGGATCCTGAAGATGCCGCCGATAAGCGCGAGCCAGCCGAAGACCGTGATGATGCTTCGCCAATCGCGCGTCCAAAGGTGATGCACGTTCAGAATGGCAAGACCGACGGCGAGGGTAATGAGGCCGGAGAAATAGATCAGAGCCGCGCTGCGCAGGAACTCCCCGGCCATGGCCCGGAACGTCTCGCCTTCGAGCAGGAGTCCGAGGCCGATGATCACCAGCACCGGGCCCAGGATGCGCGCGATATATGCCGAAGGCGTCATGCCTCGTCCCTCCCTTGCGGTCCGGGCGCGCGCGAAAGAACGGCCGCCTGACGGCCGATGCGCTTGCCCGTACCGAACCAAACTGACGTCAATGATGCTTGAGGGGCGCCACGCCAAACGACGGCCAAGATTCCTGTGCGCCCCGGCCAATGGTCCAGTTAATGTGAAGCCGAAACGCCGGTAAGGCAAGGCGACCTTACTACCAGGCCACCCGCGAGCCCTTGTCCCATAACGGAAACCTTGCGAGCAGCGTCTAACCGGTCTAAGCCTCCGCCATCATTCTGCCGCTCTTCACCTTTGATTGCGGGCCTGGAGGCTAGCCCTGGCCGATCCATCCCCCCGCCGCGACCGAGGTAGAACAACGTAAATCAAGACGCTTCGACCGAGGTTCGCGAGAGCACGACCGGCTTTGCCACCTTCCGCTGGGTGGCGCTTGCCGCCGTCATTGTCGCAACCGTAGCCGGCGCCTTCTACTATTGGCGCCACGTCGAGCTCTACCCGACCACCGAGAACGCCTATACCGGATCGAACATCGTCCGCGTGGCCTCGGAGGTCAGCGGCCCGGTGATCCGCGTCTATGTGCGGACCGATGACCCGGTGAAGGCCGGCGATCCCCTGTTCGATATCGATCCGACGCTTTATGACGCGGCGCTCCGCGGCGCCCGTGCCCAGTTCGACGCCGCCGCCGACGCCTCCGGAACCGCGGGCGACAATCTGAAAAAGGCGGCCACCACGCTCGAGGAGAAGCGCGTGGCGCTTGAGGCCGCGCTCAAGACATACCAAGACGCAAAGGATGCGCAGGCGCAGGACGCGCCGCCCTCCGAGCAGCTCAATGCCGCCGAGAAGGGCTGGCAGGACGCGCTCAAGGCCTATAAGGACGCAGAGGCCGCCTTTGCCGCCGAGCAGGACAAGCCGCTGACGGTAACGACCCCGACCACGCAGCTCAGAGGGGCTGCCGCCCAGCTCGCCAAGACCACCCATGACCGGGTGAAGACCCACACCACCGCTCCAAGCGACGGCATCCTCTCCAATGTCACCTTGCGGCCCGGCGCCACGGTCCAGGCCGGCCAGCCGCTCTTCGCCATCATCGAAGCCAATCGCTGGTGGGTCGACGCAAACTTCAAGGAGACCGATCTCGCCCGCATCAAGGTCGGCCAGCCCGCCACGGTATATCTCGACATGTATCCGGGCGTGACCTTCGACGGTGTCGTCGAGAGCATCAGCTCTGGGTCAGGAGCGAGCTTTTCCGTGCTGCCGCCGGAGAATGCGAGCGGCAACTGGGTGAAGGTGACGCAACGCTTCCCCGTGCGCATCGCGCTGACCAACCCGCCGGCCGACAAGCCGCTCAGGGTCGGCGCCAGCACCTCGGTCACGATCGACACCACCAAGGATAAAAAATGAGCCGGCGCAAACCCGGCGCAAAAAAGCCGCAGCAGAAGCGGCCAAAAGAAATAACGCCTCCGCAGCCGCCGCGGCGATCGGAGGCTTCGGCTCCGCCGCCGGAGCCGCCGATCATCAAGCCAGAGCTGCCGCTTCCTCCCGAGCCGCCGCATAGCGAGTACAAGCCGTCGGTCGCCCTCGTCGTCGCCGTCGTGCTCACGGCGGTGCTCGAAGTGCTCGACATCACCATCGTAAGCGTGGCGATCCCGCACATGCTCGGCACCTTCGGCGCCACCTCCGATCAGATCACCTGGGTGCTCACCTCTTATCTCGTGTCGGCAGCGGTGGTGATGCCGCTCACCGGCTATCTCTCCGCGCAACTCGGCCGGCGCCGCCTCCTGATCTTCTCCATCGTCGGCTTCGTGATCTCCTCGGCGCTGTGCGGCCTCTCCTGGAACCTCGAAAGCATGGTGGTCTTCCGCCTCCTCCAAGGCATTTGCGGCGCGCCGCTCGTGCCTTTGAGCCAGGCCATCCTGCTCGACGCCTTCCCCAAGGAGAAGCACGGCCAGGCGCTGGCCATTTTCGGCCTCGGCATCATGGTGGCGCCGGTGCTCGGCCCCACCTTTGGCGGCTGGCTGACCGACACCTTCGTCTGGCGCGCGGTGTTCTACATCAACGTACCGATCGGCATCTTTGCGCTCCTGCTCGCCATGGGCCACTTGCCCAAGACCGACATCAAATATCTCAAGACAGATTGGACCGGGCTCGTGCTTCTCATACTGGCGGTGGGTTCCCTGCAAATGGTGCTCGACCAGGGACAGACACGCGACTGGTTCAACTCGCGCTTCATCCAGATCTTCACCGCCATCACCATCTTCTCCAGCGTCGCCTTCTTCATGCGCGGCTGGAACAACTCGAAAAACATCGTCGATCTGTCGCTGCTCAAGGACCGCAATTTCCTCGCGGGCCTGCTCGCCATCACCGCCTATGGCGTGACACTGTTCGGCTCAATCGCGCTTCTGCCCCTGCTCACCCAGCGGCTCATGGGCTATCCGGCCATGAGCGCCGGCATGCTGTTCATCCCGCGCGCGGTGGCAAGCGCCATCGCGCTCTCCATCACCGGCAATTATTTGATGCACTACATCGATCCGCGCATCCTCGTCGCCGCAGGCATCGTGCTATCGGCCGTGGGCACCATGATGATGGCTGGGCTGTCGCTACAGGCCGACGCCTGGGCCATCGCGTCGCCTGGCATTATCGCAGGCATCGGCATGGGCCTGTTCTTCGTCCCGCTGACCGCGGTGGCCTTCGGCAGCGTACGGCCAGACAGGCTCGATGAGGCCGCGGGCCTCTACGCGCTGATGCGCGGCATAGGCTCCTCGATCGGCATCGCCGTAGTAAGCTGGCTCTTCGTCCGCCAAGGTCAGGTGCATTGGGACAATCTCATCTCCCACATCACCCCGTTCAACCCGGCGGTGCCACCCTTCCTCTCGGCCCATGGGCTGAACCCGCAGGCGCCTGGGTCCGTATCGGTCGTGGCGCTCGAGATCGGACGTCAGGCGCAGATGCTCGCCTTCATCGACCTGTTCTGGTTCATCGGCATTGTGACCTTCGCCATCCTGCCGCTCGTGTTCATGATGAAGCGGCCGAGCACGACGGGCGTGTTCATCCCGGCGCACGTTTGAGCAGCGCGCTTCGAACGATGTCGAAGTCAGCTCACCAGCAGACTTTGGCGCCGGAGGTGCACACGACCGGAGAGACCACGCCCCTCCAGCACACGGTGTAGGACTTTGCCGTCACCACATCGGGCTTGAGGTAGAGTTCCGCTGACACGGACTCGCGCCAATAAGGTTGCGGCCTCGCCTTCATGGCACTGACGGACACCGCGCCTTTGCCCTTCTTGAATTCGGCGACCGCTTCGGCAAGCGCCGATTGCGCCCCGCTCAACGCATCCCGCTTATCCCAACCGTCCGCGGTACCAATCAATTTGTTGCAGCCGCCCGGCATTCGCCGGCGCTGCCGCAACCACGCAAAGCCCCACCGCAACCAAGGCATAAGCCGCGACGCACAAGAACGACCTCATGTAAGGACCCCCTCCTTCGCACCAAAATGAGCGCCGTTAAGATATAGCGGCGCGGGTGCATTGGCAGTACCCCGCCTGCGCCATGCTACCGGTTCGCTAGGGTCTGTAGCGTTTGTGCCACAGTTCGAGACGCCAATATCTCGACGCGGGACTCTGGCAATGATGTCAACCGCGAAGCGGTGACTGTTGTCTTGATTTGGTAAGCGGGGTGGGGGGACATTGGGTCCCATGGCAGCGAAGCTTGTTCTGATCACCGGGGCTTCGAGCGGCATCGGCGAAGCGCTGGCAAAGCGCTACGGCCGGACGGGGGCGCATGTGCTGCTGCTCGCCCGCAATGCCGCGCGGCTCGCCGCCGTTGCCGATGCGGTCAGAGAGAGCGGCGGAACCGCCACCGCCTTTTCGATCGATCTCGCCGACGCCGAGGCCATCGAAGATACGAGCGCGACGATCGCGCGCGAGATCGGCATTCCCGACGTGCTGATCAACAACGCCGGCGCGGGCCGCTGGCTGCCGCTCCTCAAGACCACGGCGAAGGAAGCGCTTGGCATGATCGAGGTGCCGTATCTTGCGGCCTTCAATCTCACCCGCGCCTTCCTGCCCTACATGCTCACCCGCGGCAGCGGCGCGATCGCCTGCGTCACCTCTCCCGGCTCTTATGTCGTCTGGCCCAATGCCAACGCCTATATCGCCGCGCGCCATGCGCTGAAGGGATTCACCGACACGCTCCGCAGCGAAGTGAGAGGCACCCGGGTCACCGTAACGCTTGCCGTGCTCGGTCCGGTCGAGACCCCCTATTGGGAACACAATCCCGGAAGCCGCCAATATCTGCCCAGGGCAAATCCGAGGCTGGCGCCGACGCTCACCGCCACGGAGGCGGCCGAGGCGATCTTCGAGGGCGTCGAGCGCCGCAAACGAACCGTGGTGAAGCCCGCCATCATGCGCGTGCTCTTCCTGCTCAACGCCGTCGCGCCCGACCTCGTCACCCACCATCTTCGCCGCAGCATTCGCAAGCGGCCGGTCTGACCTTAGCGTCTAGTCGTGCCTAAGCGCCGCAATAGCCAAAAGACGAGCGCCGAGGCGCCGACAGTGAGCGCTGTCGCCCAAAGGAATCCGGACTTGTCCCCGGTCAATGGCAACCCGGCGACATTCATCCCGAAGACACCGGTTACCAGAGTCGCCGGCAGGAAGACGGTAGTTACGATCGCAAGCACATGCAGGCTGCGATTGGTCTGCTCGCTGCCCTTGAGCATGATCTCCTCTTGCAAGAGCCGGGAGCGATCGCGCAGCTCGACGATCTCGGTGTCGAGCCAGTCGAGGCGCTGAATGAGCTTCTTCGTCCGCAGATTGAGGGCCGGATTCTCGGACTCCTCGATTTCGTGCTCGAAGCGCTGGATGAGCGAGCGGAGCGTAACGAGCTGCCGATGCAGCCGCACCGTCGTGCGCCGCACGCTGCCGACGACTTTGCGGTCGACATTCAGCTCATCGGCCAGGATCCTTTCTTCGGCCCGGTCGAGCTGATCGGCAAGACCATCGGCAAAATGGTCGAGCAACTCGATCATCTGCCCGGCAATCAATTCAAGCAGCGCAGCCGGCGATTGGACCTTGGCACCTAGACGCAGCGCTTTGCGAGTCGCTTCGATAGCGTTCAGCTGATGCCGGCGGCTGGAGATGAACACGCGCTCCGTCAGGGCAAAGTGCAGAAAGCCGATTTCCTCGGTGGGGCCGCTCAGCCCGCAGACGAGATCGGCAAGGATGCCGTAAAGGCAGGCTTCGCTCCCTTGCAGCTGCTGATGCTCGTCGCCGGAGACGAGAAGCGCCCGCGCCGGGTCGGGAAGCTCGGGCGTGGTGGCCAAGAAATGGCTGGCACGCATATCGGCGAGGTTGAAATGGAGCCAGAGCCAGCCGCCCCCTGCCGACACCGGCTGTTCGACATTGAGCACCTCCGACGACCCGTCCGGATGGAAGCGAACGGCGAGCACAAGGCCTGCCAAGGGCTTGGCCTGCGCTTCGGCGATATCGCTGGGAGGCTTTGTCTCCAGGGCTGTCATTCGCTTCAGCTCCCCGGTGAAGCTGAGAACCGGAATGTTACAATCGTGTGACAGTCATTCTGTCGCTGCGGAAAACGATGCGGACCTTTGTAAAACTGACGCACAGCTACGCCGGAAGGTGCAGTATGCTCGCCGCCGAATAGCCGCCTCGGCGCGTTTCAGCGCTTTTTTGGTCGCCGGGGTCTCGCATTTTTTCCAAGGGCGAGCCGGTCTGATAATGCTGGGTAATGCCGCTCGTTGCCCAATACGCCCCTGGCCTCGCCGCGCTGCTTCACTACAAGCTCGCGGACGCCCCCGCCGACCTCAAGGCAGGTCTCGCGGTGACCGCCGTCGCCCTGCCGGTTGGCATTGCCTACGCCGAACTCGCGGGCTTCCGGCCGGAGGTGGGACTCTATTCGAGCATATTGCCGCTCGTGGCCTACGCAATTTTCGGCACCTCGCGGCAATTGATTGTCGGCCCCGATGCCGCCACCTGTGCGTTGGTTGCCGCGAGCGTTGCGCCGCTCGCTGCGGGCGACCAGGCAACCTATGCCTCGCTTTCCATGGTGCTCGCATTGCTGACGGGCGTTCTGTGCATCGCCGCAAGCTTCCTGCGGTTGGGTGCGCTCGCAGATTTTCTATCCCGGCCGATTCTGGTCGGCTTTCTCAATGGCGTGGCGCTGTCGATCGTCCTCGGTCAGGCCGACAAGATCTTCGGCTTCCCGGTCACCGAGAGCGGCATACTCCCGCGCCTAGCCGAGATCGCCGGCAAGCTCGACGCCGTTCAGTGGCCGACACTCTCCGTTGCGGTTGGCACGTTCCTCGTTCTCTTGATTGTGCCACGCTTGGTGCCGCAGCTACCGGCGGCCCTTGTCGGCATGGTGCTCGCTGGCGCCGCAGTTCTACTTCTCAATCTCCCCGCGCTAGGCGTGAAAACCATCGGACACGTTCCTGCCGGACTGCCTGAGCTGGAGCTGCCGAGAGTCGACCCAAAGCTGCTGCCGACCCTTCTGGCAGAGGCGGCAGGTTTGGCCCTTGTCAGCTTCTCAAGCCTGATGCTGACGGCACGGAGCTTTGCCGCGAAAAACAGCTATGACATCGATGCCGACCAGGACTTCGCCGCACTTGGTGCCGCCAATATTGCCTCCGCCGTCTCGCAAGGCTTCGCTGTCAGTGGAGCGGATTCGCGTACCGCCATGAGCAATGAGGCCGGCGGTAGAACCCACGCGGTTGGGCTCGTAGCGGCGGCGGCGGTGGCGCTGGTGCTTCTGTTCTTCACGGCTCCGCTGCAATACGTGCCGATCGCTGCGCTTGGCGCCGTGCTCATCGCTGCGGCCATCTCGCTGATCGATTTCGGCAGCCTCCGTCTCTTCTACCGGATCGACCGCACTGAGGCTCTCCTCTCGGTGCTGGCCACTCTCGGCGTTGTCGCCGTCGGCGCGGTCAACGCGATCCTGTTCGCGGTAGTGCTCGCGCTGTTGCGCTTCATCAGATTGGTGTCGCGGCCCAGCGTCGAGATCCTGGGAAAGGTCGAGGGATTTCCCGGATTTCATTCGCTCGTGCGGCACGAGGACGGGAAGAGTGTGCCCGGCCTCCTTCTCTTTCGCTTCAATGCTCCGATTACCTTCTTCAACGCCCCTTATTTCAAGCGTGAGTTGCTGCGAGCCGTCGACGAAGCTGGGTCTAGCCTGCATCACGTCGTCATCGACCTGCTCCCGGTGACCAGCATCGATGCGACCGGACTCATGACCATCACTGAACTCGCGACGGCGCTCAACGCGCGAGGCGTTGGGCTCAATGCCGCCGGCCGCTTGACCGAGTGGAACATCTGGGCAGCTGAGCGCGGCTTTGGCGGCTACGGAATCGGTGCCTTCCCGACCTTGCGCCAAGCCGTGCGCGAGCTATCGTCGCAAGCGCCGCCACCTTGATCCCCGTCAAGGCCCCGAGCAGGCAGTCGCCCACTCTCGTTGATCTGGTCACCGAAATCAGAGCAGGTCGAGATGAAACCATTGCCGCATAGTTATGAGGTTGCGCTTTCCGGCGGTCCTGCCGGTTATGCCACGCTCTCGACCGAGGGCGTTCCCGCGCTGAGCTCGGCGCCGCCGAAAGAATTCGACGGCCCGGGCGATGCCTGGAGCCCGGAGCATCTCCTGCTCGCCTCCGTGCTCGCCTGCTTCATGTTCACTTTTCGCGCGGTGGCGCGTGGCTCTAACTTCGACTTCCTGTCGCTTGACCTCACGGGCAGCGGAACGCGTCGACCGCAGGGATGGGGTGACGCGCTTCACCGAGATTGTGCTCAAGCCCCGGCTCGTGCTGCCGAAGGGCGCGGACCCCGACCGCGCCAACCGGGTGCTCGAGAAGGGCAAGACGGCGTGCCTGGTGACCGCCTCGCTTTCCGTCCCGGTTCGCCTCGAGGCGGAAATTCTCGCTGCGGTGTAGGCAGCGAGATTTGCGCTCTAGGCGCGCTTAGTTGTTGAGAAAGCCCGAGATGGCGTCGGCAATGCTGTTGCCACGCCGGGCACCGCCGCGCTGCTGGGTGCGCATCGGCCTGGTCGCGACCGGAGCGGGCTCGGAAAAATCTTCCACGATCGGCGTGTCGACATCGAACGGCATCGGCTCGCCGAACATCACTGCTGCCATGCGCGCGTCGTGACCATAAAGATCGCGGAAGGTCGCGATGGAGCCGTCGTCACCCGCCTTGAGCGTGAAATAGGTGATGTAGACGGGAATCTTCTGCCTCAGCGGAACCTGGTAATCAGGCGTGCCGCCGATCGCCGAGGCGACCCTCTGGGCGCTCCAGCCCTGGTCCTGCTGCAACAGAATGGTTGCGAGCTGCTCCGGGTTTTGCACCCGCATGCAGCCGTGACTCTCTGCGCGGATGGTCTTGGCAAACAGATTCTTCTGCGTCGTATCGTGCATGTAGACGTCGTGCTTGTTGGGGAAGAGGAATTTCACCACACCAAGCACATTGGTCGGTCCTGGCGGCTGGTAGACGTTGAGGCTGCGGATATCGATGCGGCTCCAGTCGAGCTGCGAGGGATCGACCTCCCTGGTGCCGATGGCGACACGCAGGCCATTCCGCGCGAAGACCGAGGCATCGTAGAAGCCGCCGCCGCCAAAGAGCCCGCCGCCGCCGCCCGTAATGGAGGGCAGGAGCTCCTCCATCTTGATCGAGTTCGGCACATTCCAATAGGGATTGAACACGATCGTCTGCATCTCGTTGGAGAAGACCGGCGTCTGCTTGTCGGGCTTGCCGACCACCACGCGGGTCGTGAAGCCTGGCTTGCCGTCCTCCATCACCCACAACGTGAACTCCGGGATGTTGACGGTCACGTAGAACGAGCCGAGGTCGTTCGGCAGCCAGCGCCAACGCTCCATGTTGATGAGGATCTGTCGCGTGCGCGCCGGGCTTGAGGTCTGCTGCCGGTTCTGCTGATTGAGCACGCGCCTTGTTCCGGGGCCGACCATGCCGTCGGGCCGATAGCCGCGCTCCTGCTGAAAGCGGTCCACGGCCTCCTCGACACTGGCGTCGAACAAATTCTCCTTGGCCGGGTCGGCCGCAGGCACCTCGAGCCGCTTCCGCAGCAGCGCCACCTGCTCGTGCTCGACGCCGATCTTGAGCACCGGCCCGTCAGGGATGCGCACCACGTCATCTGTTTTTTCTTCGACATTGCCGCCGCGCGCGGCGATCAGCGCCTTGCGCAAAGCCTGGAACTGAGGCTGGTCTGGCTGGAAGCTGCGCAAGTACACGGCGGGGTCCGAGCGGATGGCCATCGACTCCATCACTTGCAGCGGATCGGGCAGCGCCAGCGTCGGATCGAGATTGCGACTGATCTTGCTCCAATCGAACCGTCCGCCCCTCGCGTCGCGCGCATAGCGCAGCACGGCGATGTTAAGCTTGATCTCGGCATCGGCGAGCGCAGCCGTGGCGTTGGGCGAATTACGATCGAAGCTATCGAGCTTTGGCAGCGTGTAGTCTGTTGCGCGCAGGCCATACTCGTCGGCCTTGCCGATCTCCCCCATCACCGACTTGGCGCGGGAGTTGAGCCCGTGGTCGTCGACCCACAGCAGGGTCGCGTCGGAAGCGGAATAATAGTCCGCGACCGCCTTCATTTCGGCGCCCCCCTTGGCGCCTTTCTCGGAGGCCCGGGTGACGATCGCGATGCGTAGCGCCTCGGCGGGGCCGATCAGCGCCGCGAGGCCGTCCGGCTCAGCCGCCCGGACAGGCGAGAGCGCGGCCAGGCAGCCAATGGCCGCGGCCGAGAACAGGACAAGAGTTGCGCGAGAGGATGACCTCAAGAAGCCGCTCCTGATGCTCGATGAACCCCCTAAAAATTGCACTCGCCACACCCCGAATGCGCAGTGTGCCCGCGGCGCCTCATCCCTCGCAAGTTCAGCTTGGCGCGAAGCGCCGCCGCGATTCCCTCGGGCTCTGCGACACGTTAGCCCGTAATATTTGCGCCCGTACAGAGGCAAGAGAAAGGCAAGCCCGCCCCAGGCTGTGGCCAGGATAAAATCTTCTGTGTTTTCAAACTATTAAGATCGAGATGACAGGGCAGAGCATAAAAGCCCGATCGATCAGGAACTCAGGCCCCGGATCGTCGCCCTGGCCGACCCGACGGGGGCGCGGATCAGAATCAGCTCAACCGGGGCGGCAAGCCTAAAATCCGCGGCATCAGCTCCTTGCGGATAAGCCTGACGGCATCGTCGATTCGCGCGCTCCGTTCCGGGCAGCCTTGTAGATCGCACACGGCATCCTCGAAGACGGTGGTCGATCGCGCGATGGCGCCGCGCTCGATGAGCTCGTCAATGAGTCGCATGAGGATTGCGGTGTTTGCCAGCGCCAAACAGTCGGCAGTGTCTTCGCTAAGCATGGCCAAGCCTCCTCGCAAAACTGCGATGTTCGCCTTGTTCCCCTCACAGGGTCATCGGGACCAGCTTACCACCGCGAGGCCCCGGCAAAATGACGGGCTTGCGGCGTCTTCAACGCCGCTACGAGGCAAGCTTGAGCTGCGCCTTGCCGTCCGCCTGCGCGGGGGGAGCGTCCTTTCCCGCAAAGGGCAGCGTGGCGCTCGCGCCGAACGTCCTGAGCAGCCGCGCCATATATTTACGGAAGCGATAGTGATGGATCTCGAATTTGTGCCAGGGCGTGTCCTTGTAGGGTATGCCATGGCCGATATCAGGCGTGGCGCTCGCCTTGAGCTTGCGGAACCATGCGGCGTGCTTCGGGTCTGAGGTCATGGCGACGATGAAACTCGCGATCACTCTCGCCTGGTAGTCGGCAAGCTGCCACACGCCGCCTTCGGCCGGCTCGAACAGCCCGGCGACGAATAGATCGTCATGCTCGCGGTCGAAGGTGTGGATGAACAGCTTTGAGCGGCCGTCCTCATCCAGAATGTAGCTCTGGTCCATGAACGGGAAGCTTGGCCGGAAGCCGGTGGCGTAGACGATGAGGTCGATCTCCTCCTCGGTGCCATCGGAGAAGCGCACGGTGTTGCCTCTCGCGGTCTCGATGTCCGGCTTGGTGACGATGCGACCATGCGCGATGTGATCGAGATAGAGGGTGCAGGCGGTGGGATGCGCCTCGAATAGCTTGTGATCCGGAGCGGGAAGATTGTACTTCCAATGCGATCCGACGGTGATGCGCAAGCCCCACCAATAGAGATAGCGCATGACCGAGCGCGGCAGCGGCCAGCGGCTGGTCTTGTCGATGAAGGCGTCGGTCGGCTTGCCCAGCACGAGCTTGGGGAAGAAGTAATAGCTCCGCCGCATCGAATGCACGGCGCGCGCTCCGTCATGGGCGGCATCGTCGAGGATATCGACGGCGGAGTTGCCGGCGCCAACCACGAGCACGCGCTTGCCTTTGAGCTGCTCCTTCGATTTCACATCGTGTGAGTGGAGGATCTCGCCAGTGAAGGCGCCGGAATAATTCGGCCAGTTCGGGTGCCAGTGATGGCCGTTGGCGACGACGAGCCCATCATAGAAGCGCGGGCTCCCCTCGCCCTCGATCTGGATGCGCCAGCGCCCATCGACGCGCTCAGCCGAGGCGACCCGCGCGTTGAAGGTAATGCGGTCGTAGAGCCCAAACTCTCGCGCGTAAGAACGCAGATAGTCTTGCGCCTGGGCCCGGCTCAGATAATGCGGCCACTCCTCCGGAAACTCGTAGTCCGGATATTTCGACAATTTCTTCGAGGAGTTGAGATAGGTCGAGCCGTAGACCACGTGCGGGCTTTGCGGATTCCAGATGCCGCCGACATCGGCAAGCGCCTCGAAGCAGTCGAACGGAATGCCGCGCTCGGCGAAGGTCTTGGCCACCGGAAGGCCCGAGGCCCCGGCGCCGATGATGCAGTATCGTTTCACGGTTTCCACAGGCAAATAACCGCTCCTCTCCCTCTCGCCAATCCGCCCGTGGATAGCACGGAAGCAGGACAGGCTGTCCCCCCGAAATCGAGGCGAGGGCCGGAAAGCTCATTGATCTGTATCAAATCACCGCAAGCATACATCGGCTCACCCGGTGCCGGTTGCTGGTGTATACAGACGAAAGCGGCCGGCAACCGGGCCGTGAGCGCGGACCCCTGCAATCGGCGGGGCTTTGCCTTATGGTCTGGCGGTCGCGCTGCCTCGCGGGGGATTTGCATGGACATCAAGGACGACATGACGATCCAAAGCTGGGATGGCACCTGGACCTATCGGCCCAAGGTGCTGGTCACGCCGCGGACGCCGGAGGACATCGTCGAGATCGTGAAGAGCGTGGTGCGCTTCCCCTCGCCCGTGCGCCCTGCCGGCTCGATGCATTCGACCGCGCGCATGAACGGCGACGACGGCGGCACCATGGTCGACATGAAGGCCATGAACCGCATCCTCAAATTCGGCGAGGACACGGTAACGGTGGAGGGCGGCGTCAGTTATCAGACCGTGTCCGACGCTCTGAAGGAGCGCGGCCTGCAATTTCACGTCATGACCGAGATCGGCAACGTGACGCTAGCCGCCATGGCCACTGCCGCCACCAAGGACTCGTCCTTCCCGGGCGAATACGGGCAGATCAGCTCCTACGTGACCGCCATGCGCTTCGTCACGCCGCAAGGCGACATCCGCGCGATCAGCGAGCGCGACCATCCGGAAGAGATGCAAGTCATGCGCTCGAGCTACGGGCTGCTCGGCATCGTGTTCGAAGTGACGATCAGGGTGCGGCCGACGAACGCCTTGAGCGTGCGTCACCATTCCATGGGGCTGGAAGAGTTCCGCAAGCGCTTTCCGGTGTTCAAGGCGCAGGGCTATGCGGTGATGTATTACATCTTTCCCTATGCGCGCTGCGTCGTGGTCGAACTCCGCAAGGACAATCCCGAGGCCAAGCCCGTGTCGCGCCGGCGCTGGGCCTACCGCAATCGCTTCTGGCGCAAATATGGGCCAGCGTTGTCGCACTGGATCCGGCGCCGCACAAGCTCGCCACGCTTGCGCGCCGCGGCCGACGATCTGAACTTCTATTTTCTGCGCCAGGGATTGGTGCGCATCGTGCGTCACGACGCCACCTGGCCGCACGCCCAGCACATCAACTACCCGCGCAACCCGGGTCCCCACAAATACATCTTCAGCATGTGGGCCTTCCGCGAAGGCGGCTTCTTCAAGATCCTCGAGGATTATTGCGATTTCTGCATCGCCTATGCAGGGCGGACAGGGTATCGCTGCGACCTGCCGAGCGTCGGTTATTCGATCGCTGCCGACCGCAACGCGCTACTGTCTTATTGCTGGGACGGCGCTACGCTCTCCATCGACCCTGCCTCGACCGGCGGCAAGGAATGGGAGGACTTCCTGCGCGCCTACAACGATTTCTGTAGCGCGCGCGGCGGAGAGCCCTTGTTCAACCAGACGCCGTTCCTGACCAAGGAGCAGGCGCAGAAGGCCTTTGGCGGGCGATTGAAGCTGTTCGCCGACTACCGGCGCCAGGCAGATCCCGATAATCGCCTGCTCGATTCCTATTTTAGGGACTTCCTGTCGTAGGGTGGGCAGCTTTCCTGCCCACCATGGGCGGCGCGGTGGGCACGCTTCGCTTTGCCCACCCTACGCGCTAAGACCCCGTGCGCCTGGTGAACCAGCGGATGAGCGGGAAGGAGAGCGCGCGCGGCATCGAGCGCACCGACTTCAAAAAGCCAGCGACCTGCGGCGGGAAGGCGATCTCGTAAGGCTTCTTCGGAAGCTTCTCCAGGATCTTGCGCGCGCAGCGCTCCTTGCTCATGACATAGAGCTTCTTCTTGGCGTCGTAGGAGGCGTTGAGCGGCGTATCGACGAAGCCTGGGTTGATGATGGTGACGGCGATGCCTTCGCCCTCCAATTCGAGCTTGAGGCTCTCGGCGAGATTGATCACCGCTGCCTTGCTCGCGCCATAGCTGCCGGTCTCCGGCCAGCCGGCATAGCCGAACAGCGAGCCCATGATGGCGATGTGGCCGGATTTCCGCTGAAGCATCGGCGGCAGGACGGCGGCGACGCCATTGATCACGCCATCGACATTGAGCGCCATGGTCTTGTGGAAGCCGTCGAGATCGATGTTGCGGACGTCGAAGGGCACGTACATGCCGGCGCCGAGAAAAGCGAGGTCGATCGGTCCAAGCTCGGTCTCCACGTTCCGCGCGCACACCTTCAAGGCATAAGGCTGCAACACGTCGGCAGGAAACGGCTTGATATTGTCGCTCGCGGCGGCAAGCGCATCGAGCTTCTCACTCGGCCGCGCCGTGGCCCCGACCTTGACGCCGGCGGCGGCGAGCCGCTTCGCCACCTCGCCGCAGATGGCGCCCGAGGCACCGGTGATCCACGCCACCTTCCAGGGAAATTTATGTTCCGCCACTGCTTACTCTCGTTGCTTCAGCAATTCCAAACTACGTCATTCCCGCGAAAGCGGGAATCCAGTAACCACCGGCCTCGCTTCAATTGCGCCACAAGAACGAATTTTGCGGCCAAGCCGCAGCTAATCAACGAACGGGTCGTGTACCAGGATGGTGTCCTCGCGCTTTGGGCTCGTCGAGAGCAGCGCCACCGGCGCCTCGATCAGCTCCTCGAGCCGCCGCACGTATTTGATGCACTGGGCCGGAAGCTCGGCCCAGGAGCGTGCGCCGCGGGTCGATTCCGTCCAGCCCTCGAGCGTCTCGTAGATCGGCTCGACGCGGGCCTGCGCTCCTTGCGCCGCCGGCAGATAATCGATCTCGCGGCCGTCGAGCCTGTAGCCGACGCAGATCTTGAGCTCCGGCAGCTGGTCGAGCACGTCGAGCTTGGTGAGCGCGATGCCGTTAATGCCGCCGACTTTGCGCGTCTGGCGCACGAGGCAGGCGTCGAACCAGCCGCAGCGGCGCGGGCGGCCTGTCACCGTGCCGAACTCGACGCCGCGCTCGCCGATGAGACGCCCGGTCTCGTCCTTGAGCTCGGTGGGGAACGGCCCCTCGCCCACCCGCGTGGTGTAGGCCTTGGTGATGCCAAGCACGTAGTTGATGGCGCCAGGCCCGAGGCCCGATCCGGTCGCCGCCTGCGCCGCAACGGTGTTGGATGAGGTGACGAACGGATAGGTGCCGTGGTCGATATCGAGCAGCGCGCCTTGCGCGCCTTCGAACAGAATGCGCTTGCCCATGCGCCGCTTGCGGTCGAGCAGCGCCCATACCGTGTCGACGTAAGGCAGCACCTTCGGCGCGATGGCTTGCAGCTGCTCGCAGAGAGCGTCGGCGGAGATCTCCGGCTCGCCGAGCCCGCGGCGGAGCGCATTGTGGTGGGCGAGGATGCGCTCGATCTTCGGCTTGAGGCTCGACAGGTCCTGTAGGTCCATGACGCGGATGGCGCGCCGTCCGACCTTGTCCTCGTAGGCGGGACCGATGCCGCGTTTGGTCGTACCGATCTTCCCGTCTCCCGCAGCTGCCTCACGAAGTGAGTCGAGCTCGCGGTGAAGCGGCAGGATCAGCGTGGCGTTCTCGGCGATGCGGAGATTGTCGCGGGAGATCGAGACCCCTTGCTTCTCGATCTTGGCGATCTCCTCGGCGAGCGCCCAGGGATCGACGACCACGCCGTTGCCGATCACCGAGAGCTTGCCCTTGCGCACGACGCCTGAGGGAAGCAGCGACAGCTTATAGGTGGTGCCGTCGACCACGAGCGTGTGGCCGGCATTGTGGCCGCCCTGGAAGCGCACCACGATATCGGCCCGCTCGGAAAGCCAATCGACGATCTTGCCCTTGCCTTCGTCGCCCCATTGGGAGCCGACGACCACGACATTGGCCACGGGTTAAATCCTCTGAAAATCTGGATAAAAGACACACAAACGGCCCCGTCTGACTGCGGGGCCGTGGGCCTTTATAGCGCGGTGAATGAGGCAATGCGAGTGGCATGGAATTGGTGGTTAGCGGCGCCGGCGCCTGAGGCGAGTCGTCGCAAGTCCTTGCCACGATTGATCCAATTCTTGCCCGGTTTGATCTCACTGGCGCCGGATTGAGCGGGCATGTCTCGCCTCACGCAAAACGCACTCCCCCCAAAAAATCAGGAGTAATGGATGCGAGTATTCTTTCTCGCCGCGATCATAGTTTGTGCTTCGGGACTGCCCTTGAAGGCCCAACCTTCGAAGATGCATCCGCAAGGGAGCGGCCTCGTCGAGCACATTGCCCTTACCCCCGCGAGCGGTCCGATCTCGGATTTGAACGCGGAAGCGACAAAGATCGAATCGATCGACAGCGCCAATGCGCGACCGACTGAGATCGAACCGAAAGGATCGCGCGTCGCGAGCCTCGCCCGCGCCGACATCAAACTCGCCAAGGTGAAACCACAACGCTCTCCTATCGAGCAACTGAAGGACACCAATGCCGGAACAACGCCGCTTGAGGGCGACCGCCCCGGCATTGCCGGATTGACCGGCGCCATGCGCGACGTGCAAATGAGCGCAGGGGCCTCACCCTGGCTCATGCACGCCTTGAACGACGTCGGCACCAATCCGACGGGCTGGAAGCGGCTGTGGTGCGCCAAGTCTCTGAACATGTGGCTCGAGCAGTCCGGCAAGCGCGGCTGCGGCGGCAACACCGCCGTGTCCTGCCTCAATGCCGGGCGCAAGCTGTCGGGGCCGCAGGTCGGCGCCATCGCCGTGATGAAGCATCACGTCGGCATCGTGAAGGAGGTGCACGGCGCTCATGTCACGCTGGTGAGCGGCAACAATTCCGGCCGCTCAGGGGCGCGCAAAGTCGGCGTCAGCAAATATGCAAAGGGACGAGTGATGGCCTATGTCTGGCCGGAGTGACGCTGAGGTCCAGCCAGAAAAGCGCTGAAGTCCCCGAGAAACCAACCTCGCCATGGTCGAGGCCCGGCCGGCCATCCACGACGGTGCGAGGGCGAAACCGTGGATGCCCGGCACAAGGCCGGGCACGAGCACCTCCTGTTATGACGTTTGTTGCGTTACGCCGCTGCGTCGGTGAGCGCGTGCACGATGTCGGAGACGACGGTGTCGACGAGCTTCACGTCGTCGCCCTCGGCCATCACCCTGATCACCGGCTCGGTGCCGGAGGGACGGATGACGAGGCGGCCGGTCTTGCCGAGCCGCGACTTGCCGCTGTCGATCGCCTTGCGCACGGCGAGATTGTCCAAGGGCTGATGCCCGTTCTTGTAGCGGACGTTCTTCAACACCTGCGGCAGAGGCTCGAAGCGATTGCAGATCTCGCTCACCGGCTTGCCGCTCTGCGCCACCACGGCGAGGAGCTGAAGCGCGGTGACGAGGCCGTCGCCGGTGGTCGAATAATCGGACAGCACGATGTGGCCCGACTGCTCGCCGCCGACATTGTAGCCATGCTGCCGCATATGCTCGACCACGTAGCGGTCGCCCACCGGGGTCCGCTGCAGGCCGAGGCCGAGATCCTGCAAATAGCGCTCGAGCCCGAGATTGGACATGACCGTGGCGACGATGCCGCCGCCGGCGAGCCGTCCGCGCCGGAGCCACGACTCGGCGATGACCGCCATGAGCTGATCGCCGTCGATCATGTGGCCCTTCTCGTCGACGATCACCACGCGGTCGGCGTCGCCGTCGAGCGCGATGCCGATATCGGCGCGCACTTCATTGACCTTGCGGATGAGATCGCCTGGCGCGGTCGAGCCGCAATCCTTGTTGATGTTAAAGCCGTTTGGATCGACGCCGAGCTTGACCACGTCGGCGCCAAGCTCCCACAGCGCTTCGGGCGCAACCTTGTAGGCCGCCCCATTGGCGCAATCGATCACCGCCCTGATGCCGTCGAAGCGGAGGTTCTTGGGCAGCGTGCGCTTGGCGAACTCGATATAGCGCTCACGTGCGCTGTCGATGCGCGTCGCTCTGCCGATCTTCTCCGGCGCCGCGAGCAGGTCGGACATGTCGCCGAGCATCAGCTCCTCAACCTGGAGCTCGGTATCGTCGGAAAGCTTGTAGCCGTCAGGCCCGAACAGCTTGATGCCGTTATCGGCGAAGGGATTGTGCGAGGCGGAGATCATCACGCCGAGATCGGCGCGGAGCGAGCGGGTGAGCATGGCGACGGCAGGCGTCGGCATCGGCCCGAGCAGGAACACGTCCATGCCGACGGCGGTGAAGCCGGACACGAGCGCCGATTCGATCATGTAGCCTGAGAGCCGCGTATCCTTGCCGATCACCACGCGATGGCGGTAGGAGCCGTTGGTGAACAACTTCCCGGCGGCCATGCCAACACGCAGGGCCACCTCTGACGTCATGGGCGTGGAATTGGCGCTGCCACGGATTCCATCCGTGCCAAAGAATCTGCGAGCCATGGGCCGATGTCCCCCTAGTCCCCCAAAGGCGCCGCCCGCCTTTTGCGATTAGGTCGGCGTGTCATGGAATTATGCTCCTGCTCTATTCCAGCACCGTTCACAAAGTGTAAGCAAAAGTTACATCAATTCCGTTTGGTGAATCAGGGGTTTAACCCCTTTTTTCCACGGCGCAAGCGGATTAGCCGTCTTTGCCGGCGATGCTCGCACGCCAGACGGAGAGCGCCTGCCGCGTTCCGGCGACGTCATGGACCCTCAGGATTTGTGCGCCTTGCGCCGCCGCGACAAGGGCAACGGCGAAGGATCCGGCCTCCCGCGACTGCGGTGTTTCGCCGCCCGCCACCCCGCTGATGAAGCGCTTGCGCGAGGCCCCGACGAGCAGCGGCACGCCAAGCCCATGCAGCAGGCTGAGATTGGCAAGCAGCGTGAGGGTGTGGGCGAGCGTCTTGCCGAAGCCGATACCGGGGTCGGCGGCGATGCGGGAGCGATCGATGCCTGCCGCTTCGGCTGCTTCGATGCGCAGGGCCAGATAGTCGTAGACCTCGAGCGCCACGTCGTCATAGCGGGGGTCGTCCTGCATGGTCTTGGGCTCGCCCTTGGCATGCATGAGGATGACCGAAAGCCCGGTCTCGGCCGCGGCAGCGAGGCTGTCTTGGTCATAGGTCAGCGCCGATACGTCGTTGAAAATCTTGACGCCGACCTTGGCGGCGGCCCGCGCCACGCTTGCTTTGCGCGTATCGATGGAGACCGCGGCACGGAGCCCGGCAAGACCTTCGAGCACCGGGATCACGCGCGACAGCTCCTCGCCCTCCTCCACCGCGTCGGAGCCCGGGCGGGTCAACTCACCACCAACATCGACGATTTCGGCGCCGTCCTTGGCAAGCTCGGCTGCGTGCACGATGGCGCCTTCCGTCGTGTCGTAGAGACCGCCGTCTGAGAATGAGTCCGGCGTGACGTTGACGATGCCCATGATCAGGGGGCGCGTGAAGGCGAAGCCGGCGAAGGGAGGACGCGGTGCGGTCACGCGCTTGAGCACCAGGTCAAGATCGGCGTCGCGCGAGCGGGCAAGGTCTTGCGCGGTGACGAGCCTTCGCTTGGCCGCACGTGGCGTGCCCTCGATCAGCTCTGCGGCGGTGAAGGCGATAGCGCCGCCGGCCAGAGGGAGCGCTACACCTTCGGCGACAGCCTTTGCCGCCATGTCGCCGTAGAGGAACCCGATGGGCCTGAGATAGAGCTTCGCGTCCGCCATGCCGCCTGCCTTAGCACGATGCACCGCTATGGCGCGACGCTCGGCAAAGAAATGGCCGGGACGAGCCCGGCCATTCCTTCGTGTCTATTCGTCGGCCTCAGGTCGTGGGCTGAGGCTCCATGCCGCCGGTGTCTGGCTCCGGCTCAGGCGGCTTCTTGCCGCGACCAGCGGTCGGAACGGCAGAGGCCGGCGCCGGACGCGGCGAGATATCGGCCGCGAATTCGCGCACCGGAGGCTTGCCCTTGAGCAGGTCCTTGATCTCGTCGCCGGACAGCGTCTCGTATTCGAGCAGCCCGCGCGCGATCGTGTGCAGATCGTCGATATTCTCATCGATGATCTTGCGCGCCGTCTCGTACGACTCATCGACCAGGCGATGGATCTCCTCATCGACAATGGTCTGCGTCTCGTCGGACAGGTTCTGCGTGCGCGCGATCGAATGGCCCGAGGAACACCTCTTCCTCGTTGTCGCCATAGGCGAGCGGTCCGAGCTTGTCCGACATGCCGTATTGCGTGACCATGGCGCGGGCGAGCATGCGTCGCCATCTTGATGTCCGAGGACGCACCCGAGGTCACCTTCTCGTAGCCGAACACGAGCTCCTCGGCGACGCGTCCGCCCATGGCGACGGCGATGTCGGCCTTGAGCTTGGCGCGCGTGTAGGAGAGCATGTCGCGCTCAGGCAACCGCATGACCATGCCAAGCGCCCGGCCGCGCGGAATGATGGTCGCCTTGTGCACCGGGTCTGACGCCTCCTGATTCAGAGCCACGAGCGCATGGCCGCCCTCGTGATAGGCGGTGAGCGTCTTCTCCTCCTCGGTCATGACCATGGAGCGGCGCTCGGCGCCCATCATAACCTTGTCCTTGGCGTCCTCGAACTCGAGCTGCATGACGAGCCGCTTGGAGCGGCGCGCGGCGAGCAACGCCGCCTCGTTCACCAGATTGGCGAGGTCGGCGCCGGAAAAGCCGGGCGTACCGCGGGCGATGACGCGCAGATCCACGTCAGGACCGAGCGGGACTTTGCGCACATGCACGCGCAGGATCTTCTCGCGGCCGATAATGTCAGGGCGCGGCACCACGACCTGGCGGTCGAAGCGGCCTGGCCGCAGCAGCGCCGGATCGAGCACGTCGGGACGATTGGTCGCGGCGATCAGGATGATGCCTTCATTGGCCTCGAAGCCGTCCATCTCGACGAGCAGCTGATTGAGGGTCTGCTCGCGCTCGTCGTTGCCGCCGCCAAGACCGGCGCCACGATGGCGGCCGACGGCGTCGATTTCGTCGATGAAGATGATGCAGGGCGCGTTCTTCTTCGCCTGATCGAACATGTCGCGCACGCGGGACGCGCCCACGCCGACGAACATCTCGACGAAGTCGGAACCAGAGATGGTGAAGAACGGCACATTGGCTTCGCCGGCGATGGCGCGCGCAAGCAACGTCTTGCCGGTGCCGGGAGGACCGACAAGCAGCGCGCCGCGCGGGATGCGCCCGCCGAGCTTCTGGAACTTCTGCGGATCGCGCAGGAACTCGACGATCTCCTGGAGATCTTCCTTCGCCTCGTCGACGCCGGCGACGTCATCGAAAGTGACGCGGCCATGACGCTCGGTGAGCAGCTTCGCCTTGGACTTGCCGAAGCCCATGGCCCTGCCGCCGCCGGACTGCATCTGGCGCATGAAGAAGATCCACACGGCGATGAGCAGCAGCATCGGGAACCACGACACGAGCACGCCGAGCAGCGACGGCACATCGTCCTCCGACGGCTTGGCGGTGATCTTCACGCCCTTCTGATGCAGCTTGTCGACCAGGCCGGGATCGGTCGGCGCATAGGTCTGGAAGTTCCGCCCATCATTGAAGTGGCCGGTGATCTGATTGCCGGCGATGGTCACATCCTGGATGCTGCCGCCCTCGACCTCGGTCAAGAGCTGCGAGAAGCTGATCTCGTTGCCGCGGACGTGAACGCCCGGGCTCTGGAACAGATTGAACAGGGCGACCAGCAACAGGCCGATGAAAACCCAGATGGCGAAGTTACGAAAATTCGAATTCATGATGTCCCTAGCTGGACCGCGCGCGACAGGACCCGGTGGGGGTACCGGTACCTCACCTTCGCTGGCGGGACCCTAACTGACCTCAACGACCTGTTAACATAGGTGGGAATGACCCCATTTCCAAGTAAAGCTACCCCTAAGAAGTGCACGGTTCCTCAATTCCTTCCTTCAAATGCGGCACGTTGGCCGAAAGTCGAAGGCGCATTGACGAAGCGCGCGCTGAATTGAGACCTTCCTCCACCCGCCGCATCGGCGCCCTGGCCGAGAGTCGGAACCAGGATTTGATCTCCATCGATGCACGCAGGCAGCGTCGCGCCGGCGAAGCGCGGCAGCTCGTCGAGCCACGCCGCTGAGCCTCGGAGGTCGCGCCAGCGCGCCTCGCCGAGGGCCGCGACCGTGACCGGCGCTGATGCGCTACTTGGAAGTTCGACGGCGAAGCGGTTGTCCCACAGCGCGCGTTCCCCGGGAGCAAGCCGGAGCGAAGGCAGTCCGGTTCCTCTCGTCTCGCGGAACACGCCAAGGCGTCCGCCGAGCGGCTGGAGGCGGCAGCCGCCGAGCGTATGGGCGGCCTTCGGATTTTCGCTTAAGCCTTCGAGAAGCAATTCGAGCTTCGCAAGCTGAAGCGGACTCTCTCTGCCGCTCACGGCATTGACGGACCGCGCCAGCGCGCGAAGCGCGATTTCTTCCGGCGCGGCGATGAGCGCGGCGCGCTCGATGAGGCAATAGCCTGCTTCGCTCATGACGCCATGGGTGGCGAGAAATGTTTGCGCGGCAGCGTCGAGCGCCGCCCGTGCGCGCCGGAGCCGCCGCGCCGAGCGTGCGAGCGCTTCCGCCGTCAGCCCGAGCTTCGCCAGCGCTTCGCCGTCAGCGCGCATCCGCGCGCGCTCGAAGCGCTCATCGCGATTGCTCGGATCCTCGGCCCAGCCAAGACCCGCCGCGACGAGCGTGGCAGCAAGCCGGGCCTTCGGCATGTCGAGCAGAGGCCGCAGCACGGCGATGCCGGACCACACGCTCTCTTCGGGAATGGCGGCGAGGCCGTCGAGCCCGCTGCCGCGCTTGAGCCGCATAAGGAAGGTCTCGGCCTGATCGTCGAGGTGATGCGCGGTGACCAGCGCCGGAATGTCATGCGCATGGCAATAGGCGGCCATGAGATCGTAGCGCGCCTCACGCGCGCGCTCCTGCAAGCCGCCGCTCTGACTTGCGCCCTGCGTCCAGGTGAGAATCGCGTGGCGGAGACCGAAGACTCTCCGCCATGCGCGCCACCATCGCTGCTTCCTCGCGCGATTCGGCACGGAGCCCGTGGTCGACCGTCAGCACAGTGAGGTCTGGCCTTGCCTCGCCTTCGGCGCGCCACTCAGCCATGAGGTGGAACAGAGCCATGCTGTCGGCGCCCCCCGATACCGCAAGCGCAAGTCGGGGGAAGCGGATCAAGCGGAGCGAAAGCGGCCCGCGCTTCGCTCGATGAAATTGCCGTTGCCGTCGTCACTCTGTCTATGCACCTCGGCCGTTTGTTGCGGCGGGGACGTCTGAAGCGTGCCCTAGCGTCCTGGAAGCTCAGGCAGCGGCTCGTCGCCGGAGGGCGGCGGCGCCACCGGCGTCTCGGGTTCCTCGGCTTGCGGCGGCGCGAGCTGTTGTGGCGCGCCTCCGCCGCCGCCGAGCCGTGCTTCGAGCGCGCCGAGCTGCTGCGTCATCAACTCGAGCTGGCTCGTCAGCGCGCCCATCTGCGTCTCGATCGCGTCGATTTTGGCGGTGAGGCCGGCGGCATTGCCAACGCCCTGACCTGCATCGCCGGCGGCGCCTTCCTGCGGCAGCGTCACGTCCGGCCGCGTCTTCACCAGCGATTCGAGCGCGGCGACCATGGCCTGGAGATCGGCGATCTGCTGCTCGACCCTGCCGACTCGGTCGGTCGGGGTCGCAGCGGCAGCCGCAGGCGCCTGCCCTTCCACCGGCGGAGCCTGTTGCGGCACCACTTGTGGTGGCACGTCCTGCTGGGCCAGCACCGGGGTTGCAGCCAAGAGGGACAGAAGCAGCGCTCCCGCCAATACGCTCGCCAAGCGCGATCGGCTGCGCTCAATCAACATCGAAGAGGTCACGGGATTAGAGCCTTGTCAGAGCTTCGTTATCTAAGTCGCGGGGACTATAGCCGCCAATAGCCGCCCGCAACATGGCTCATTTGCTTCTGCTTTTAGGGCCAAACTGTGTTGGCAGCCCGCCCGAAGCCGGACCTCGCTTCCGGCCGCGGGCGACCGCGCGCAGGCCTCAGAGGACCACATACGCGGCGGCTAGTAGCTCGCCACCGCGCCGTTGTTGAGGATGGTCTGCGCCCGGCGATTCTGCGACCAGCAGGAGATGTCGTCGCACACCGCAATCGGCCGCTCCTTGCCGTAGGAGATCGTGCGGATGCGGCTTGCGCTCACGCCCTGCTGAGCAAGGTATCCGCGCACCGCCGTGGCCCTGCGGGCGCCGAGCGCGATGTTGTATTCGCGCGTGCCGCGTTCGTCGGCATGGCCTTCGATGGTCACGGTGTATTGCGGATATTGGTTGAGCCAGACCGCCTGATTGCGCAGGATTCCCTGCGCTTCGCCGGTCAGAGAGGAGCTGTCGACCTCAAAGCGGACGACGTCGCCGACATTGACGGCAAAGTCCCTGGAGGTGCCGGGCGCGATCGGGCCCTCTCCGCCAACGCCATATTCCTTTGGCTGCTGCTGGGCCCGCGAGCACGCCGCAAGGGCGATCGCCACGACGAGGACGCCTGCAATCCGAAAGGCGCGGTGAACCCCACCCTTAACGCTCATAACTGGTTACTCCCGCTAGCCGCATTTTAGGAATCGTTAGGCGGAAACCCTTAACGAACCCCTATGCCCCGAAATTGTTCAGAGCTTGGCCTGCGGGCGAAAAGCGGGAGAGTGGGTGGTCAAAAAGTGTGAAAAAGCAGCGGGATGAGCTGCCCTGAAAATGGAAGGGATGCCTGGGGCGCCGCCGCTAATGCCTCGGCGCCCCGGCATCCAAATCCAATTGCGGAAAGTGATCCCCCTCCGCCCCAAATCTTGTGTTTCGCGCGCGTTAGACGCGAACGACCTGCTCGACCACGACGTCGGCTGAACCGAGCTTCAGGGGCTCCTGCGTTACAGCCTTCTGGTGATGGAAACAGCCGCCCAGCGCAACGGCGGCGGCCACGATCGTGGCGACGACGATAACGCCCTTCAAACCCTGCATGGTCTTCTCTCCTTTGGTTAAACGGCAAGTGCCGTTTTTGCATGTACCGGTGTGGCGCTTTCAGATCAAGAACGGACTGCTGTCCGGAGACCGTTTTGTCGGTCATTGGTGCCAAAATGCCACGCCGAATCTCAACCCCAATGCTCACTCACGCTACAAGGCGGAAAGAGCCTGATCAAGCTTAGTTAACATAAGGATAAGAGGTTTCTTGAATTGGCACAGAGGTCAATTCTTGGGCGGCTTTTCAGGCCGATTCCGGCGCGATTACCACCTAGTTGATCAGCGGCGACCAGGCGGGGTCGGAGCCGAAGGACGGGGTGGCGACGAGCCGCTCGTTATACCCCGTAAGATCGATGGAAAAGAGCCTCGGGCCACCCGCGGCGCCGGGCGACTCCCTGAAGAACATCAGCACCCTGCCGTTCGGCGCCCAGGTCGGTCCCTCGTTGTGGAATCCCTCGGTCAGGACGCGCTCTCCGGAGCCGTCAGGTTTCATCACGCCGATGAGGAACTGACCTCCAGCCTGCTTGGTGAAGGCGATGAGATCGCCGCGGGGCGACCAGACCGGGGTCGAATAGCTGCCGCTGCCGGAGCTGATGCGCCGCTGACCGGACCCATTGGCGTTCATCACGTAGATCTGCTGTCGCCCGTCGCGGTCGCTTTGGAACACGATCTGGCGGCCGTCCGGCGCATAGGAGGGCGAGGTGTTGATCGCCGGGCTGTTGGTCAGCTGAGTCGTACGCCGGCTGCGCAGGTCCATGGCGTAGATGTTGGCGGCCCCCGCCTGCTCGAGGCTCATGATGATGCGCTGCCCGTCGGGCGAGAATCGCGGCGCGAAGGTCATGCCCGGAAACGTGCCCACGATCTCCTTCTGCCCTGTCTCGATGTTGAGCAGATAGACCTTAGGGTTGCCGCCCTCGAAGGACATGTAGGTGATCTCTTGCGTCGACGGGCTGAAGCGCGGGGTGAGCACCAGGTCCTTTCCCGTCGTCAGCAACCGCACGTTGTGGCCGTCCTGGTCCATGATGGCGAGCCTTTTGACCCGCTTGTCCTTCGGTCCAGACTCATCGACGAACACGACGCGCGTATCGAAATATCCCTTCTCGCCGGTGATGCGCTCATAGATCACGTCGGCGATGATGTGGCCGACGCGGCGCGCGTCCTTCGGCCTGGTGAAGAACTGCTCGCCGGCAAGCTGCTTGCCGGAGAGCACATCCCATAGCCGGAATTCCGCCCGTAACTTACCGTCACTATTACCGATTCTGCCGACGACGAGCGCCTGCGCGTTGATCGGGCGCCAGTCCTCGAAACGTGGCGCGCGCGTGACGTCGAGACCTTTCTCGATGAAGGCCGCCTGGTCGATCGGCAGGAACAGACCCGAAGATTTCAGATCGTTCGCCACGACATTGGAAATTTCGCGTGCTGCATTTGCATCGATCGAGCCGTCGGAGGCGAAGTCCGGAATGGCGATCGGCATCGCCTGGATGTTGCCTTGGGTAATGTTGAGCTCAACCACCGCGTGTGCACGATCCAGCGCTGTAGTGCCGGCGATGAGAGCGCACAGGAGGAGGCCTGCGACTCGCAATACGCGCCGCCGATGCATCGAAGAAGGAGTGAGGTCGGTCATGGTGTCGAATCGCTCATGCAAAAGCGGAGCTAACCGCTGCCATACATCTGTCTTGGGTCGAAATTGAGGATCATGTCGCGCCACACGGCGTATTTCTCGGCCGGCAGCTCGTAGGGCTGGCACTGGTAGACGGCGCGCACGGCGCTGTCCGCTGCGGCCTGGAAGAAGGGCGAGAAGCCGCTATTGGCGACCGTGGGATAGCCGATCAGGCTGCCATCCTCGTTCAACTGAAGCCTGAGCTTGACGATGATGGCGTCGGCGCCGAGCCCGCCGGGCGGCGGGTTCCAACACTGCGCGATCTTGGCGCGGAGCGCGTCGATCTCGTTGACCGCCATGGTCATCTGCGTGCCGCTCGACTGGCCCTTCACCTTCTTGCGCGGCGTGTCCGGAGGCGCATCCTCGGTCCGCGCTTCGCTCGCCGCATCGGGGAGCTTGTTGAGGAGGGCTGCCATGCGATCGACGTTGACGTCGCGCTTCTTCTCGGCCTGAGGCGCTGGCTTTGGCTTCGGCTTGGCCTTGGGCTTCTCGGGCTTGGCTTCAGCCTTCTTGGGGACCGGCTTCTTCTCGGCCTCTTCTTCCTTCGGCTTCTCCACCTTCTCCGGCTTTGGCGCCGGCTTCTCTTCCGCCTTCTCCTGCGGTGCAGGCGGCGGTGGTGGCACGGCTTCAGCCTTCGGCGGCTTCGGCGGCTCCTTCTCGGTCACGGCCTTTGGCTTCGGCACCTCGGGCTTAGGCGCGAGCGGCGCCTCGTCCTTGGCATCGACCATGCCGGCCTTGATCTTGGTGAACTCGGACGGCGAGACGATGTCGATGGGCACGTCCTCGATCATCGGCGCATCGAGCGCGCGGCCGGTGGGAAACGCCACCACCGCCCACAGCAGGATCGCGAGATGCAACGCGATGGAGATGACGGCGCTCTTGCGCACCATGTGCCCCTTATTGCGGTCTCTCTTCGAGATCGGAGACGAGCGCGATCCGGCGAAAGCCCGCCGCACTGATTGTCCCCATGACCCTCATGACGACGCCGTAATTCACCCGGCGGTCGCCGCGCACGAAAATGCGCTCGTCGAATCCAGCTTTGGCGATAGCAGTGAGTTTGGGCACAATTTCGTCGATTTGAAGTTCGGTTTCCTGGAGGAAGATCTTTCCGTCCGGATCGACGGTGATGGTGAGCGGCTCCTTGTCGCCTTCGAGCTGCTTCGCTTCCGACTTCGGCAACTCGATCGGCACGCCGACGGTGAGCAGCGGCGCCGTCACCATGAAGATGATGAGCAGCACGAGCATGACGTCGACCATCGGCGTCACGTTGATCTCGCTCATCGGACGCCCGGCGCGACGCCGCCGGCGTCCGCCATTGCTCCCGCCTGACTGGATCGAAGCGCCCACGAGCTCTCAGCTCCTCACATCGATCTGACGCGACAGGATGGCCGCGAACTCATCGGCGAAGCCTTCCAGCCGCGCGCCCTGGCGAGCCGCTTCACTGTTGAATTTATTGTAGAAAATAACCGCAGGGATAGCGGCGGCCAGGCCGAGCGCGGTGGCGAACAGGGCCTCGGCGATGCCGGGCGCGACCACCGCGAGATTGGTGTTCTTGCTGACCGCGATGGCCTGGAAGCTCGTCATGATGCCCCACACCGTGCCGAACAATCCGACGAACGGCGCGGTCGAGCCGACGGTTGCGAGGAAGGTGAGACGTCGTTCGAGCCTCTCGATCTCGCGGCTGATGGTCACGTCCATCACCTTCTCAACTCTGAGCTGCGTGCCAGGCGTCGGTTTCGGATTGCGCTCGATGCTGCGTTTCCACTCGCGCATGGCGGCGACGAACAATGCAGCCATGCCGGTGTTCCGGCGCTGACTGAGCGCCTGGTACAATTCTTCCAGCGATTGCCCCGACCAGAACACCTGCTCGAACTTGTCGGTCTCTTTGCGCGTCTTGGCGAACAGGAAAAATTTTTCGAGAATGATCGCCCAGCACCACACCGACGCGGCGAGAAGCCCGATCATCACGAGCTTGACGACGAGGTGGGCGTTCTTGAACAGCTCCCAGACCGAGAGATCGACGGCGACGGCAACATCAGGCGGATTCATGCGTGCCCCTTGGCGTAAGCTCCAATGCGTCTCGTCCGGGCGGATCGCCTAGTCGGAGACGACGACTGCCCCGTGGCTACGAGGGCCCTCGGGGTGAATGCACGTGCCGGAGAGAGCGCCGCCTTTGGCTAGGGAGCGAGACCTTGACCGAGGGAATGTGACTAAACTTGGACCCGTTAACCCCCAACGCCCCTGGCCTTCCCCGCCCAAGGCCGCGCAAATCCGGCTGTTAGAGATACCCTTACGCGCCCTGGTTAACGAACCGTTCAAGCGCGCTCCGAATTAGCGTGCCGATCCGCTGCGGCTTGCCAGCGGACGAGACGAGCACGACGATGACCTTGGCGCGGGCGAGCACGGTGTCACCGCGGCGGACCTCCTGGTCGAGGGTGAGCGAGGCGCCACCGATCTCGGCGCACCTTGTGACGACCTCGAGCACATCGTCGAGGCGCCCGGGCTTCAGATAATCGATCTCGATGCGGCGCACGACGAACACTAAAGGGTCTCCGGCATCCGGCGCCGCAAGCTCCTGGTGGTGAATGCCGAGCAGCCTGATGAAGTCGGTGCGGCCGCGCTCGCAGAACTTCAAAAAGTTGGCGTGATAGACGACGCCGGCGAAATCGGTGTCCTCGAAATAGACGCGAACCGGCAGGACATGCGTCTCGCCTTCGATCCGCCCGGCAAGATCCGGCCAATCGCTTGCCGGCGCTCAGAATTGCTCATCATGCAGCTCGCTCCTTCCCTCCCCCAGCGTGAGGAGGGAGGCACGCCTCGATCTCAGCGAAGCCGAGTTGGCTGGCGTGCCGGGTGGCAGGAAACGTCAACTCCTCGCCATATACCACCGGCCGACAGCAAGCTGTCGGCACCCTCCATCAAGGGCTGGGATTGCGCGGCAATCGCTCACGGTTCTTCGCTGCCGTTGAACAGCGGAACTGGGCGGAGGATTGCGCCGGCGCCGGCAGGCCGAGATGGGTGAAGGCTGCGGCGGTCAGCATGCGCCCGCGCGGGGTGCGCGCGATGAAGCCCTGCTGCAACAGATAAGGCTCGATGATCTCCTCGATGGCGTCGCGCGGCTCGGACAGCGCCGCGGCGATGGTCTCGATGCCGACCGGCCCGCCGCTGTAATTCACCGCGATGCAGCGCAAATAGCGATGATCGAGCGCATCGAGCCCGCGCGCGTCCACCTCGAGCTGGGCGAGCGCGCGATCGGCGATCTTGGCGTCCACCGCGTCAGAGCCTTCGACTGACGCAAAATCGCGCACGCGCCGTAGCAGCCGCCCGGCGACACGAGGCGTGCCGCGTGCGCGCCGTGCAATCTCATGCGCGCCTTCCGCGGTGAGCGGCAGGCTGAGCAGACGCGCGCCGCGCCGCACGATCTCCTCGAGCTCAGGCACGCCGTAAAATTCGAGCCTGATGGGAATGCCGAAGCGCTCCCTGAGCGGCGTGGTGAGGAGGCCGGTGCGCGTGGTGGCGCCGACGAGCGTGAAACGGGCAAGGTCGATGCGCACCGAGCGCGCCGCCGGTCCCTCGCCGATGATGAGATCGAGCTGAAAGTCCTCCATGGCCGGATAGAGGATTTCCTCGACCGCAGGATTGAGCCGGTGGATCTCGTCGATGAACAGCACGTCGCGGTCTTCGAGATTGGTGAGGAGGGCTGCGAGGTCGCCTGCTTTGGCGATCACCGGGCCTGACGTCGCCCGGAAATTCACCCCGAGCTCGCGCGCTACGATCTGCGCGAGCGTGGTCTTGCCGAGACCTGGAGGTCCTGCGAACAGCACATGATCGAGCGCCTCGCGCCGGCCGCGCGCAGCCTCGATGAACACCTTGAGGTTTGAGCAGACTTTCGGCTGGCCGATGAACTCGCCAAGCGTCTGCGGCCGCAGCGAAGTCTCTGCCTGATCCTCGTCGCGCCGCGAAGCGGCCAGCATCCGCTCGCTCATTGGGCGAGCTCCCTAAGCCCGAGGCGGATCAGCTCCTCCGTGCGCGCCTCGCGCCCTGCCTTGCCGACGGCAAGCGACACAGCCGCCGCGGCCTGAGCGTGGCCATAGCCGAGATTGGTCAGCGCCGACACTGCGTCGCGCGCGGACCCGCCTTCGGGGAGCATCACGACAGGCGTCACGCCACCACCTGGTCTGATGGCAGGCGCGAGCGCCGGCATCTTGTCCCTGAGCTCCGCCACGATGCGGGCAGCGACTTTGGGACCGACGCCAGGCGCGCGCGCCACCACGTTCTTGTCCTGGAGCGCCACGGCATTGGCGAGGTCGCCGGCATCGAGCGTGCCGAGCACGGCGAGCGCAACCTTGGCGCCAACGCCTTGCACGGTCTGCAACGCCCTGAACCAGGCGCGCTCATGATCTGAGGCAAAACCGTACAGCCTGATCGAATCTTCGCGCAGATGGGTGTCGATGGCGAGCGTCACGATCTCGCCGACGGCGGGGAGCGATGCGAGCGTCCGTGCGGCGCAGGTCACCTCATAGCCGACGCCGTTTACATCGACGATCAGAGTGGAGGGTCCAACCTCGTCGAGGCGACCGGTGAGCTTGCCGATCATGGCGCGCTCCTCGCGGCGAGCGCGACCGCGGCCTCGAGCCTTCGCCAGGAGCGGCAATGGGCGTGAGTGATGGCGATGGCGAGCGCATCCGCGGCGTCGGTGCTGTCGGGCACGGCGCGTGGCAGGAGCCGCGCCACCATGGCCCTGATCTGGACCTTGTCGCCGTGGCCTGCCCCGACCACGGTCTTCTTGACGGCGTTCGGCGCATATTCGGCGATGGTGACGCCAAGCAGAGACGGGACCAGCATGGCGATGCCACGCGCCTGGCCGAGCTTCAGCGTGGCCGAGGCGTCACGGTTGACGAAGGTCTGCTCGATGGCGGCTTCCACCGGCGAGAGCCGCGCCAGCACCTCCTGAAGCCCATCGAACAGCTGCCGGAGCCTGACGCCGAGCGCCTCGCCGTCATCCGAGCAGACCGAGCCGCAGGCGACGTAGGCGAGCCTCACCCCGTCGGAATCAATGATTCCCCACCCCGTGCGGCGGAGGCCCGGGTCGATGCCGATGATGCGAATCGCTTCGCCAGCCATGCTCACGTGATATCACGAGTGGGGTGTCTAGCGACCATCGAGGAGGGCGAGAATCCCCTGCCGGCTACATCGGGACGGCGTTGGCGAACAGGTCCTCGCCCCATTCATAGAGGGGCCGCTTGAAGTCTGACTCGGTGTGGATGGCCTGGCCTTTGCGCTCGGTCCATTTCTTCCCGTAGGTCTCGAACGGGAAGTGGCGGATGTAGTAGTCGCAGGTCTCCTCCCAATGATCGACGGAAAGCGACTTGCCGTAATGCTGGCAGTAGAGGTCGATCTTGACCTCGCTCATGCCGACCGGCGTCCGGCCGTGGCCCTCGGCGAAATGGATCTCAGGCCGGTTCCGCCACAGCATCAGAATGTCCCGCTGCTCTGGGCCATAGAAGCGGCGGAAGTGGAGCAGCGGCAGCTCTGGCCGGTAGGGCGCGCAATCCTCAGGCGTCATGTAGGCATCGAACAATTTTACGCGCACCGCGTCTGAGGCGTCCGCCTCAAGGCCGGCGACAAAGCTCCGCACATCGCCGGTGACCCGCTCGTCAGGATCGAAGCAGAACATCCAGTCATGCGGCAGCTCGGCGCGCGCCATGTCGAGCAGGAGACCGCGGTGCCGGCCCTCTGCGCGCTTCCGCGCATCGACGTCCTTTTCCCAGGATTGATTGGCGACGATCAGCGCCACCTTGGGGTGCTTGCGCAGGATGTCGACCGTGTCGTCGGTGCTCGCATCGTCATAGGCGACGATGGCGTCAACCTGGTCGGCGAGATAGTCGAGCGTGTCTGGCAGGATCAGCGCCTCGTTGCGGATGCGCGTCATCGCCACGAGCTGAGTGCTTGCGCCCGAGCAGCGCTTCGTTGCCCTTGATCACGCGCTCCGAGGGGCGAAGCTGCCAATTGCTTGAGCCTGTCGCGATCATCGCGGGGACGCTCCGATTGACGGACGCAGATCAGAACCCGAAGCGGGCGAGCAGCGCCGCGATCCACACGAGCGCGGCGAGCAGTATGGCGAAGAACACCGCCGCCGAGCCGAGATCCTTGGTCACCCGAATTGCGGCGTGCAGCTCGGGTTGCACGTGATTGCACAGCCGCTCGATCGCCGTGTTGAGAAACTCGACCGCCAAGAGAAACAGCAAGCTGCCGATCAGCGCGACCCAAATCCATAGATTGGTGGCGACGAGAAAGGACAGCGGAAAGGCGAGCAATGTGATCGCGACTTCCTGCTTGATGGCGGCCTCGGTGCCGAGGCCTTCGCGCAAGCCGCCCACCGTGTTCCAGAAGGCCGCCCAGATGCGGGCGATGCCGCCGCGGCCGGGCAGTGCCGCCTGCTCGCGGAGATGCTTGTACTCGGTGCTCTCGGATTGGCGAGGCGGCTTCATCTTGGCGCTTCGCGCTCAGGCAGCAGTCAGCCGCCGCAGCACATCCTCCGCCACGTCGAAATTGGCGTAGACCTGCTGCACGTCGTCCAACTCTTCGAGCGCATCGATCATGCGCAACAGCTTCTGCCCGGTCTCCTCATCGATCGGCACCTCGGTCTTTGCCCGCCACATGATCTGCACGCTGCGCGGCTCGCCGAAGCGCGCCTCGAGAACCTTCGCCACCTGATGCAGTTGATCCGGATTGCAATAGACGACGTGGCCCTCCTCGCTCAATTCGCAATCGTCGGCGCCAGCCTCGATCGCCGCTTCCAGCATCTCGTCCGCCGTCGCCTTTGCAGCATCGAACTCGATGGCGCCGAGCCTGTCGAAATTGAAGGACACCGCGCCGGTCTCGCCGAGATTGCCGCCGAACTTGGTGAAGATCGAGCGCACCTCGCTTGCGGTGCGGTTGCGATTGTCGGTGAGCGCCTCGACGATCACGCCGACGCCGCCGGCGCCGAAGCCCTCGTAGCGCATGTCCTCGTAATTCGCCCCGCCGGCCTCAAGGCTCTTCTTGATGGCCCGCTCGATATTGTCCTTTGGCATGTTCACGGCGCGCGCCGCCGCGACCGCGGTCCTGAGCCGAGGGTTCATGGTGGGGTCCGGCATGCCCATCTTCGCCGCGGCGGTGATTTCGCGGCCGAGCTTGGAGAAGAGCTTGGATCGCTTCTTGTCCTGGGCGCCTTTGCGGAACTGGATGTTTTTGAACTTCGAATGGCCAGCCATTCTTCCGAATCCTATTGGTTACCGGCCTTAAGCATGACGGTGCCGCTTATACGAGGCCGCCCGGGCAAAATCCATAGGGGCTCGGTCCCAAGGCCCTGCCTCAGCCATTAACAGAGCCTTAACCCTAATAGTCCGACAACTGACATGGGAACTGATTTGGGGGGCAACAATGTCGAGCATGATAAGCGCGTTCACCACGAAGATGAGAGGGGCCTCCGAGGAGCGGACGCCGACGCTGTCCGAGCTTTGTGGCGATGCCGCGAAGCACGTGGCCGAGGCCCGCATCGCGCTGTTCAGCGAGGCCGTCGACACCGACGGCGCTCTCGATCATCTCGACCAGGCGATCTTCCTGCTCCAGCGCCTTTCTGCCCACGGCAGGGCCATGGGCCTCACCGGATCACAGAAGAAAACGCAATCTGCCTGACCGGAGCGGCGCTGGTCACACCGGGGTCGCGGCGCGCACCCAGAACGCGGGCTCTGCTTGCGACAGCCTGCCGCCGAGCCTGATCGGTCCGATGGCCTTGGCGAGGCCTGTAGCGTCGTCGATCTCGATGCCGACGCCGGTGATGGTGGCTTCACCGAGCGCCGGCTGAAACCTGCCGTTCGGAATCTTGGTGAGGAAGCGCGACAGCGGCTCCTCCTTGTTCATGCCGAGCACCGAATCGTAGTCGCCGCACATGCCGGCGTCGCTGATATAGGCGGTGCCCCCATTCAGCACCTGCTCGTCAGCCGTCGGCACATGGGTGTGCGTGCCGATCACCGCACTTGCCCGCCCATCGACGAAATAGCCGAGCGCCTGTTTCTCCGAGGTCGCCTCGGCATGGAAGTCGATCAGGATGGCATCCGCCCCGCGCTTCAAGCCGCAGGCCTCGATCTCGGCATCGACGGCGCGGAACGGGCAATCGAGATCGCCCATGAACACTCTGCCCATGGCGTTGATGACGAGCACGTCTGCACCGTTGGCCGCCTTGAACAGCCCGGCGCCGCGCCCGGGCGCGCCTTTTGGGAAGTTGATCGGCCGGAGCAGGCGGTCATGCCGCTCGATGAAGATCAGAGTCTCGCGCTGGTCCCACACATGATTGCCGGTGGTCACGACATCGGCACCGGCATCGAGCAGCTCGGTCAGGATCGCTTCCGTGATCCCGAAGCCGCCGGCTGCATTCTCGCCGTTGACCACCACGAAATCAGCATCGATAACGCTCGCGCAATCCCGGCAGGGTCTCGATGATCGCCGACCGGCCCGACCGGCCGACCACGTCACCGAGAAACACAATGCGCATACTTGCCGCCGATCCAAATCCAAAGGGGCCACCCGCCCGGCAATGGGTGAATAGCCTAAACCCGCCCTTCCCCGCCAGCCTCGCGGGGCAATCTCCTTAAGCCTTTTGAAAAGGCGGCGCGGAAGCGGGCGGGTCGCCTCGCGAAAGTAGCGAGGCCGCGATGGCCGTCGGGGCGTAGATCCCTGGTGTCCCTACTAATGTAGGTGGGCGCCGAATGTCGGAGACCACGGTCCCCGACGGGGTCAGCTCCCTTAGGATCTTATAGGGCCCGGGGATAGTGCCCCTAACGCGCCTCGCAGCCCGCCACTTACGACTATACCCGGTGACGGGTTGATAAACTATCGCCGTGTCGAAGCCTGGCCGGAGAACCGCTGGCTCATTTGCTCGAGGCGGTCAGCCGCGGCGCTGATCGTGTCGGCGAGATCGCCACGCAGCAGTTTCGACGATTCGTCCGCGGACGAGCGGTCACGGCGGAGCTCAGCCATGTTGCCTTTCAGCTCCTGAAGCTGGCGCCTCGCCTCCCACAACTCGTCGGTGACCATCAACGATGCCATCAGGATCAGCCGGTCGTCGCCGACCTGGCCGAATTTGTGTTTCATGGTCTCCATATGCGAGGCGAGATATTCGGACAGCGCGATGAGATGCGCCTCCTCCCCCTCATCGCATTCGAGGCGATAGGTGCGACCGTTGAGCGTTACGCTGACCTGTCCCATAGTGTGCCCCTTGATGTGTCTTGCCCCTTAGTGCTCAGCCCCCTTGGCCGGCGCCATCTCCCGCAACGTGCCCATCACAACTTCCAGCCGGCCTGAGACCTCGCTGTTGGCATCTTCAAGGCGCCTTGCCCGGCCGCGCTCATGGTCGAGCTCGGCTGCGAGCCTGTCGCGCTCGGCGGCGAGCCGGTTGCGTTCGTCGGTGAGCGCGCGGAGCTGCTCTTTGAGCTTTACCGCCTGGTCCCGATCTTCGAAAAGCTGGCCTAAGAATCGCTCGAGGCCGTCGACCGCCGCGCCGAACCGGACCAAGGCCTTTTGCAGAGCGTCAGTTTGGGTCATCGCGAAGCCCTCACCGTACCGGCCTCGCCGCGGTTTCCCAGCGGGTTGGCACACGCTCCCTCGACCGGGCGACTGCGTGACAATGTGGTGACGGCCATGACATTCTTCAACAAACTGTTGCCTCCTCTCCCCTGCCCTCCGCTTTTTCGGCGGAGTGACGAGCAGCCAACATGAAAACCCGCGGCCAGCAATTTGCGACGAACACTGACAATACCGCATCATTGCGAAGCGAAACGCAAGTGGGGGCTGCGTGATGGCTGAAACTGCGCCGCGTTGCCGGCTCTACCTCGTGCTTCCGGCGAGCCTTTCCGCCGCGATCGAGCGATCCTTGACCGAAGCCTTGGACACGACTGACGTTGCTTGCCTGCTGCTGAGCGCCGGCGCCCCGGCCGATCCGGCCTTGGATGCGAGGCTCCGCGAGCTGACGATGGCGCGCGATGTGGCTCTTCTGATTGAGAACGACGCCGCGCGCGCTGAGCGCATCGGCGCTGATGGCGTCCATATCCCCGCGGACGCAGCACTGTACGGACAGACGCGAGAGCACCTAGGTCAACGCGCGATCATAGGCGTTGGTTGCAACGATAGTCGTCATGACGCCATGCTGTTGGCGGAGCTTGGTGCGGATTATGTTGCATTCGGTTCCACCCCCGCGCTTTCCGGCCGCGGGCGGGAGGAGCCCGCCGGGCTGATCGCCTGGTGGTCGGAGATTTTCGTGGTGCCTTGCGTCGCCTGGAACGTGAAAACTCGAGAAGAGGCAGGCCAACTCGCGCGCCTCGGGGCCGATTTCGTGGCCCTTTCTCCTGATATTTGGCTGGCCAAAGACGCCCCCGCTCAGATTGCCGGGATCGGATCTGCTTTGCGCGAAGCAAGGAGCGCTGCGTGAACGGCGCCGCCCTCCTCCGCCTGCTGCTCGCGGCCGCCATGCTCGGGGCGGCTGTAGCTCCCGTGCAAGCCACGGAAAACCCGTCCTTCAAGGCTTATGCGCAAGGCCAGTACATGACGGCGCGGAAGCTTGCCGAGACCGAGGCCGCGCAAGGCTCGAAAGAGGCCTACACGCTTCTTGGCGAAATCTACGAGGAAGGGCTCGGCGTCGCGCAGGATTACACCAAGGCCGCCGAGGCTTACCGCAAAGCCGCCGATCTCGGCGATGCCAATGCCCAGTTTTCCTTGGGCACCTTTGCGCTTGCCGGCCAAGGCATGAAAAAGGACGACGGCGTCGCGGCAGGCCTGTTCGAGAAAGCCGCAAACAAAGGCCACGCCATGGCGCAATACAACCTCGCCCTCATCTATCTCGACGGCAAGGGACGCGTTGCAGACGAGACGAAGGCCGCCGAATGGATGGAGAAGGCCGCCAAGCAGAACCTGCCTCAGGCGCAATACGACCTTGGCGGCTTCTATCAATTCGGCCGCGGCGTCACCAAGGACCAGACGAAAGCCGCCGAATGGACCGGTAAGGCAGCCGAGTCAGGCATCCCTGAAGCCCAAGTCGAGTATGGCGTGATGCTGTTCAAGGGCGAGGGCGTGGCCGTCGACGAGAAGCGCGCGGCGCGGATGTTCCGACTGGCCGCCGAGAGGGGCAATCCGGTGGCCCAGAACCGGCTCGCCCGCCTCTATGCCAATGGCGTCGCCGTCGGCCCCGCCGATCCGGTCCAGGCCGCCAAGTGGCATCTCCTCGCCCGCGAGTCCGGCGTCGCCGATTTCACCCTCGACGTCATGCTGGCCAAGCTCACGCCGGAGCAGCGCGCCGCCGCCGACAAGGCGGCCCAAGCCTGGCGCGAGGAGGGCTTGTCGAATTGACCGCCCGCCCTTGACAGCGGCGAGGCCTTAAGTCCTTAAAGGCGGGCCACTCAACCAAATTCCACTTTCGTAGGGCTTCATGAAAATCAACGGCAACGAGATTCGCCCGGGCAACGTGATTGAGCACAAGGGCGGGCTCTGGGTCGCGGTCAAGACGCAAGCCGTGAAGCCAGGCAAGGGTCCGGCCTACGCCCAGGTCGAGCTCAAGAACCTCATCGACCGCACCAAGCTCAACGAGCGCTTCCGCTCGTCCGAGACGGTCGAGCGCGTGCGGCTCGAGCAGAACGACTATCAGTTCCTCTACGAGCAGGGCGACATGCTCGTGTTCATGGACATGGACACCTACGACCAGATCGAGATCCTCAAGGACTTCTTGGAGGAGCGCGCGGCCTTCCTCCAGGAGGGCATGAAGGTGACGGTGGAGAGTCATGAAGGGAAGCCGATCGGCGTCGCCATTCCCGAGCAGGTGACGCTCGCCGTGGTCGAGGCCGATCCGGTGGTGAAGGGCCAGACCGCGGCCTCCTCCTACAAGCCTGCCAAGCTCGAAAACGGCGTGCGTATCCTGGTGCCCCCCTTCGTCGTGGCCGGCGAGCGCGTGGTGGTCGACACCAACGAGCTGACCTACGTCCGCCGCGCCGAGTAGGATGATCTTGAGCTAACAGAGGTTCGTCATGGCCGGGCTTGTCCCGGCCATCCACGTTCTTTGACACCGGCATAAATTCGTGGATGCCCGGCACAACGCCGGGCATGACAAAGTGATGTGAGGCGAGTCTAGACCAATGCCTGCTTCAGCCTTGATGAACGTGATGGTCGGCGCCGCGCGAAAAGCGGGCCGCAGCCTCGCGCGCGATTTCGGCGAGGTCGAGCAGCTCCAGGTCTCGCTCAAAGGCCCGGCGAATTTCGTCAGCGCCGCCGACACCCGCGCCGAGGAGATCCTGCACAAGGAACTCGTCCGCGCGCGACCCGGCTACGGCCTTCTGCTCGAGGAGCATGGCGAGGTGGAAGGCGCCGACCGCACCCACCGCTTCATCGTCGATCCGCTCGACGGCACCACCAACTTCCTGCACGGCATTCCGCTCTTCGCCATCTCCATGGCGCTCGAACGCGACGGCGAGCTGGTCGCCGGCCTCATCTACAATCCGGCAAGCAACGAGATGTTCACCGCCGAGCGCGGCAAGGGCGCCTTCCTCAACGATCGGCGCATCAGGGTGGCGGCACGGACCGAGCTCGCCGACTGCGTGATCGTCACCGGCATCCCGCATCGTGGAAAGTCAGGACAGGAACTGTTCCTAAAGGAGATGCAGGCGGTCATGGCAAACTCGGTGGGCATCAGGCGCACCGGCGCCGCGGCCCTCGACCTCGCCTGGGTCGCCGCCGGCCGTTTCGACGGCTTCTGGGAGCGGAATTTGCGCCCGTGGGACCTCGCCGCGGGCATCGTCATCTTGCGCGAGGCCGGCGGTTTCGTCAGCGATGCCGACGGCAAGGACAAGATGCTCGCGACGGGAAGCGTGGTCGCCGGCAACGAGACCATCCAGCGGACGCTTCTGAAGCTCCTGAAGACGGCATCGGCCACGCGCGAGGCGGTGACCGCCGCCGATCCGTCGCCTTAGGCGGCGCGACTGGGGGCGATGCCGAATTCGCCCTCGCGCCCTGAGGTTGCCGTTTTGCCAAAGTTAGTATTCGGTTAATCTCTGCCCGAAAGCGGCCCCCCAATTCCCCCTGACGGCACCCATGGCAGCGGCGGCGACTTACAAGGCTAAGCTTACCTACCCGCAGGTCTTTCTCTGGCGGATGGGGCTGTTCGTCATCCTCGCCATCCTGCTCGCCATCATCCTCGACGGCCAGACGCAGCAGCTCCGTACGAGCTTCCTGGCCAATCCCGGGCTGAACGGTCTCATCCTCGGCGTGCTGTTCATCGGCATCGTCTATGCCTTCCGCCAGGTCTTGCGCCTCTACCCGGAAATTCGCTGGGTCAACTCTTTCCGCATCTCCGATCCAGGCATCACCGTCGACACGACACCGACACTGCTCGCGCCGATGGCGACCATGCTGCGCGACCGCACCGGACATCTGTCGCTTGCGACCGGCGCCATGCGCTCGCTGCTCGAACTCGGTCGCCTCCCGCCTCGACGAGCAGCGCGAGACCACGCGCTATCTCGTCGGCCTGCTCGTGTTCCTCGGGCTGCTCGGCACCTTCTGGGGCCTGCTTCAGACCGTGACCTCGGTCGGCACCACCATCAGCGCGCTCGACACCAACGGCAGCGAAAGCGTGATGCTGTTCGACCAGTTGAAGGAAGGCCTCGCTGCGCCGCTCAAAGGCATGGGCACCGCCTTCTCCTGCTCGATGTTCGGCCTTGGCGGCTCGCTGATCTTGGGTTTCCTCGATCTTCAGGCGGGCCACGCGCAGAGCCGCTTCTACAACGAGCTCGAAGATTGGCTCTCCGGCATCACCGAGCTGCAATCGGCGGAAAGCACGACCGTCACCGGCAGCGTGCCGCCGCAGCTCCGCTTCGCCCTTCTCGACATGCAGCGCTCGCTGTCGGACTTGAGCGAGAAGATCGAGCTTCGCGTTCTTGGCGACAACACCGGAGACGCGGTGAAGGACCTCGCGCAAGGCGTGGAGAAGCTGATCAGGCAGATGCGCGCCGAACAGAAGGTGGTGCGCGAATGGGCCGACGAGCAGGCCCAGCAGCAGCATGAGCTTGCCGTGGCGCTGAAGCAGATCAGCGGCAAGGTGAAGCTGCCGGTGCATGAGGAAGAGCGGAGCTAGCCATGGCGCTGGCGAAAACGCGGCGCGGCGGCGGCGTCACCAATTACTGGCCCGGCTATGTCGACATGCTCTCCACCTTGCTCCTGGTGGTGACCTTCCTCATGTCGCTGTTCATGCTCACCAACTATTTCATCACCACGCAGACGAGCGGCAAGGACACCATGCTGTCCCGGCTGAACCGTCAGCTCTCCGAGCTCACCGAGCTTCTCGCGCTCGAGCGCTCCAAGAAGCAGTCGGTCGAAGACAGCCTGTCGGCACTGCAAGCGACGCTGGTCGACAAGGACAAGGAGAACGCGCGGCTGACCGGTTTGCTCGGCGATCAGAGCGGCAAGACCGAGGGCGCCGAAGCCAAGTCCAGCGAGATGAGCGGCCAGCTCGATCAGCAGAAGCGCATCACCAACGAGGCTCTTGCCAAGGTCGAGATCCTCAATCAGCAGCTCGCCGCGCTCAGGCTTCAACTTGCCGAGCTCCAGGAGGCGCTCGATGCGTCGGAGGCCAAGGACAAGGAGAGCCAGGTCAAGATCGCCGATCTCGGGCAGCGCCTGAACGTGGCGCTCGCCAAGAAGGTGCAGGAGCTCGCCCGCTACCGCTCCGACTTCTTCGGCAAGCTCAGGGAGGTGCTCGGCTCCCGTCCTGACTTCCAGGTGGTCGGCGACCGCTTCGTGTTCGCGTCCGACGTGCTGTTCGATTCAGGATCGGCGGATCTGAAGCCGGAGGCCATGCCGCAGATCGACAAGCTCGCCGACGCGCTGAAGCAGCTCGAGACCCAGATCCCTGAGGACATCGCCTGGGTGATGAGGATCGACGGCCATACCGACATCAGGCCGATCACCAACGCGTTCTTCGCCTCGAACTGGGAGCTGTCGTCGGCCCGCGCCATCTCGGTGGCGCGCTATCTGATCGACAGGGGCGTGCCGCCGAACCGGCTGGTTGCCGCTGGCTTCGGCGAGTTCCAGCCGCTTCAGGCCGGCGACAGCGACGAAGCGCTCGCCAAGAACCGCCGCATCGAGCTGAAACTCACCGAGCGCTAGACTTCCAGGAGCGTCATACCGGCGAAAGCCGGTATCCAGCGCGCGAAGCGCAGGAAAAATGACGGCCTCATGGTTCAGACGCGCTCTACGAGCGCTCCTCACCATGAGGGTTCACCTCATCCTGAGGAGCCGCGGAACGCGCGTCTCGAGGATGAGGCCATCACCTGCGACCTTTGCGCCTGTGCCCCCCTCGCAGCTTGACGCCAGGCGGTGATGTTATGTTATATCATCGCGATGAACGCCGCCCATCACCATGACCAGAAGCTTTCGCGCAATCAGGGGCAGGTCCTGTCCGCCTTGCGCAAGGCCAAGGAGCCCTTGAGCGCCTATGCCATCCTCGACCGCGTCAGGGTGGCAGGCATCTCCCATCCGCCCACGGTCTACCGGGCCCTGAACGAGCTGATCCAGCTCGGCATGGTGCACCGGCTCCAGTCGCGCTCGGCCTTCGTCGCCTGCGACCACGGCGCCTGCAACGGCAAGGCCGCCTTCGCCATCTGCCGCGAGTGCGAGAAGGTGGTGGAAATTTCGCTGAGCGACAAGGACGAGCGGGTGCTGCTGGCGCTGTCGCCAAAGGACATCGCGCCCGAGCACGTGACGCTCGAGATCGCGGGGCTGTGCGACGCCTGCCGCCCGGCCAAAGGGGCCTGAGACCTAGCCCGAAACGCCGGCGCCTGAAGCGCCGGTCTTCGTGACGCGTGATTTAGGGAGGACGCGCGCTGCCATGGACCAGAGAAGCAGCCTTGATTTCGAGGAGCATGCGCGGCCGCTTCCGGCGCTGAGCCTTTCGCTGATGCGACTGTCGGTCCCTGCGCGCCTCGCCATCGCCGCCCTTCTGTCGCTGCTCCTTTGGGGCGCGATCTATTGGGCTCTCGCCTGACCATGAGCAACACCCCCGCCATCGAGCTTCGCGATCTGACCCTCGGCTATGACCGCCATCCCGCCGTGCATCACGTGACGGGCGAGGTGGCGCAAGGCGAGCTGCTCGCCCTTGTCGGTCCGAACGGCGCCGGCAAGTCGACGCTGCTCAAAGGCCTGATGGGCGAGATCAAGCCGCTCGACGGCGCGATCGACCTTCACGGCCTCTCCCACCGCGACATCGCCTATCTCCCGCAGCAGATCGACATCGACCGCATCGTTCCCGATCTCCGTGTTCGACTGCACCGCCATGGGACTGTGGCGCGAGATCGGCCTCTGGCGCGGCCTCGATGCCACCGCCAAGCGCAAGGTCGCCGATGCCCTCACTGCGCTCGGCATTCTCGATCTCGCCAACCGGCCGATCGGCGCGCTCTCCGGCGGACAGTTCCAGCGCGTGCTGTTCGCCCGCCTGCTGTTGCAGGACTGCCGCCTCATCCTGCTCGACGAGCCGTTCCGCGCCGTCGATGCCAAGACCGTCGCCGACCTCATCCTCCTCATCAGGCGCTGGCACGATGAGGGCCGCACCGTGATCGCCGCGCTGCACGACATCGAGCAAGTGCGCGCGCATTTCGACAAGACTCTGCTGCTCGCCCGCGAGGTCGTGGCCTGGGGCGATACACTGACGGTGCTTAGCCCTGAGAACCTCACCAAGGCGCGCCACGCGGTCGAGGCCTGGGAGGAGCATGCCGGGATCTGCGAGCGGCACGACGAGGTCAAGGAGCGCGAACCGGCATGATCGACGCCCTCACCCAGCCCTTCGTCGAGTTCGCCTTCATGCGCCGGGCCCTTGTCGGTTTGTTTGCGCTCTCCATCGGCGCGCCGCCGATCGGCGTGTTCCTCATGCTCAGGCGCATGAGCCTGATGGGCGACGCCATGAGCCACGCCATTCTGCCCGGCGCCGCGGTCGGCTTCCTGCTCGGCGGGCTATCGCTCTCCGCCATGAGCCTTGGCGGCTTCATCGCCGGTCTCACCGTGGCGCTCGCCGCCGGCCTTGTCGCCCGCTCAACCATCTTGCGCGAAGACGCGAGCCTCGCCGCCTTCTATCTCGTATCGCTTGCGCTCGGCGTGCTGATCGTCTCGGTGAAGGGCAGCAATATCGACCTGCTGCATGTGCTGTTCGGCACCGTGCTCGCCCTCGACGACGCAGCGTTGATCCTCGTCGCCGGCATTGCCACCGTCTCGCTCGCCATCCTCGCAATCATCTACCGGCCGCTCGTGCTCGAATGTTTCGACCCGCAATATTTGCGCTCGGTGAGCCGGGCGAGCGGGCCGACGCATCTTCTCTTCCTCGTGCTGGTGGTGCTCAATCTCGTGAGCGGCTTCCAGGCGCTCGGCACCCTGCTCGCCGTCGGCATCATGCTGCTGCCGGCGATCACCGCGCGCTTCTGGGCCGAGGACGTGTCCGGGCTCATTCTCGTGGCGATCCTCGCCGCCTTCGCCGCGAGCCTCACCGGCTTGCTCTTGTCCTACTACACCAACGTGCCGACGGGCCCCGCGATCATCCTCGTGAGCGGCGTCGGCTACATCCTCTCAATGCTGGTGGGCGCGAGGGGCGGGCTCCTCTGGCAGCTCGTCCACCGCAAGCACCTCGAAGCCTGATCTCTCTGAAAGCGAAGGAGTTCATGTCATGAAAACGCGTCTCTTCATGCCCATCGCAATGGGGCTAGCACTGTTGCTTGGCCTTCCCGTGGGAGCCCATGCCGCCGACAAGATCAAGGCGGTCGCCTCCTTCAGCATTCTCGGCGACATGGTGAGAGAAGTCGGCGGCGACCGCGTCGAGGTGACGACGCTGGTCGGCCCGGACGGCGACGCCCATGTCTATGAGCCGACGCCGGCCGACGCCAGGAACCTCGCCGCCTCGAACATTCTTTTCGTCAACGGCCTCGGCTTCGAAGGCTGGATGGACCGGCTGGAGAAATCCTCGGGTTTCAAGGGACCGGTGGTGGTCGCAAGCAAGGGCGTCACGCCACGCCACATGATGGAAGAGGAGGACGGCAAGCAGGAAGAGATCACCGATCCGCATGCCTGGCAGAGCCTCGCCAACGGCAAGATCTATGTCGCCAATATTCGCGACGGGCTGATCGCCGCCGATCCGGACGGAAAGGCCGTTTATGAGGCCAATGCCGCGAAATATCTCGACGCCATCGACACGGAAGAAGCCGCGGTGAAGGACACGCTCGGCAAGCTGCCCGAGGACCGCCGCCGCATCATCACGAGCCATGACGCTTTCGGTTATTTCGGCGCCGCCTATGGGATTGAAGTCATCGCGCCGGAGGGCGTGAGCACCGAGAGCGAAGCCTCGGCCAAGGACGTGGCCAAGATCATCCGCCAGATCAAGGCGGAGAAGATCCCGGCGGTGTTCATCGAGAACATCACCGACCACCGCCTGCTCGACCAGATCGCGCGCGAGACCGGCGCCAAGATCGGCGGAACGCTCTACACCGACGCCCTGTCCCCACCCGACGGCCCTGCCCCGACCTATCTCGGCATGTTCCGTCACAACATCGAGGCGCTATCGCAGGCGCTGTCGTCGTAGCGTGCGGAGGCACTTCGTCACTGCGCGGCCTCGTGCGTGCTCCGCGCCTTCTGCCCAGGATGCAGGAGTGGCTGGCCATGGCGAAGACGCGGCCGAGGACAAGCGTCCGAGTCATGTCGGGCCAATGTTCCCTTCCCGCGCGAAATGGCATCGCGTCTATGATCGGGCATGACGTTCTCAAACGAATGCCTCCGTGCGGCGCGGTTGTCCTCATCGCCGCCGTGGTCGCTTCGCTGATCCCGGCGAACATGCAGATCCGCACCGGGCTGCATTGGCAGGTCGAGCATTTCCTCGTCTATTTCCTCGCAACGGCCATCTTCTGCTTGGCCTGGCCGCGGCCGTTCATCGTTGCGGGTGTGATGATAGCCGTCTCGGCCCTGCTCGAGGCCCTGCAAGGGCTGACCCCTGACCGCACCCCTGACCTGCCGACGGCGCTCAGCGCTGCGGCCGGAGCGTTAACCGCTGGGGTGTTGGCCAAGCTCGTCATATTGGCGCGTAAGCTTGCCCTGGCGCGGGCAAAGCAAATCTGATGTATCCTTGAGCCATGGAGAGTTCGGCGCGCCGGCGCACAATTCCGGTCAATATTGGCGGCGTCATTGTCGGTGGACCCGCGCCCATCGTGGTGCAGTCCATGACCAACACCGACACCGCCGACATCGAGTCAACCGTGACCCAGGTCGCGGCGCTTGCCCGCGCCGGCTCCGAGCTCGTGCGCATCACGGTGGACCGCGACGAGGCCGCCGCCGCCGTGCCGCATATCCGCGACAAGCTCGATGCGCGCGGCGTCGACGTGCCGCTGATCGGCGACTTCCACTATAACGGCCACACATTGCTCGCCGAGCATCCGGCCTGCGCGCAAGCTCTTGCCAAATACCGCATCAACCCCGGCAATGTCGGCTTCAAGGACAAGCGCGACAGGCAGTTCTCCGCCATCATCGACATCGCGATTCTGAACGACAAGCCGGTGCGCATCGGCGTGAACTGGGGCAGCCTCGACCAGGATCTGCTCACCCGCCTCATGGACGAGAACGCGAAGCTGCCCGCGCCGAAAGATGCCCGCGCCGTGATGCATGAGGCGATCACCCAATCCGCGCTGCTCAGCGCCGAGCGCGCCATCGAGCTTGGGTTAGGCGCCGACAAGATCGTGCTCTCCGCCAAGGTCAGCGCCGTGCAGGATCTGATCCAGGTCTATGCCATGCTCGCCGCGCGCTCCGACCTCGCGCTGCATCTCGGGCTGACCGAGGCCGGCATGGGCTCCAAGGGCATCGTCGCTTCCTCAGCCGCGCTCGCCGTGCTGCTTCAGCAAGGCATCGGCGACACCATCCGCATCTCGCTGACGCCCGAGCCCAAGGGCGACCGCACGCTGGAAGTGAAGGTGGCGCAGGAGCTGTTGCAGAGCATGGGCTTCCGCAGCTTCGTGCCGCTGGTTGCCGCGTGCCCCGGCTGTGGCCGCACCACCTCGACCACCTTCCAGGAGCTTGCCCGCGACATCCAGGACTTCATCCGCGACTCGATGCCCGAGTGGAAACGCCGCTATCCCGGCGTGGAGACGCTGACCGTCGCGGTGATGGGCTGCATCGTCAACGGGCCGGGCGAGTCGAAACACGCCGATATCGGCATCTCGCTTCCAGGCACGGGAGAGGCGCCGGCAGCGCCAGTGTTCATCGACGGCAAGAAGGCGCTGACCCTGCGCGGCCCAGGCGCGGCGGACGAGTTCAAGCAGATGGTGCTCGACTATATCGAGCGCCGCTACGGGCAAGTGGGCCGCAGCCGCACCGCCGCGGAGTGAGCCTCTTAGCGCCTCACCTCTGCACCGCGTCGCCGACCAGGCCGACGGTCAGCGCGATCAGCGTGACATTGAAAAAGAAAGAGATGATGCCGTGTCCCCAAATTGTCCGGCGGATTCTCTTCGATGTGACCTGCACGTCGGACACCTCAGCTGACGTGCCGATGGCAAAGGCAAAATAGACGAAGTCCCAGTAAGTCGGTTCCGGATCATGCGGGAAGACGAGCCCGCCCTTTCCCTGCTTGCCGTGTAGCGAATAGAACTCGTGCGCGTAATGCAGCGCGAACATGGTGTGGATGAAGGCCCAGGAGAGCAGAACGGTCACGAACAGGAAGGCTAGGTTTTGAGGGGCGAAAGTCTGCGCTCGCGTCGCCGCTTCGAGCCAAGTTATGACGGCGGCGACGCTTGCCATCGCGGCGACGATCGTACCGATGAGAATCGCAACACCTCCCTCGTCTTGGTGGAGAGATTGGCGCTTAATCTGGCTCGCGCTGCTATGGGCGATCATCCAGAAGGCGAGCATAAGATAGAGCGCAACGCCGATGTCCCAGCCGACGAGTAGGCGAGTCACGCCGCGCAGCTCGCTGAAATAGTAAGGAAGCAGCGCTCCGACCGCGATTCCGACCACGATCGAGATGAAGAGCCTCGGCCGCGCGAAAAAGACGCGCAGCGGCATTGGCGCTTTGCTTTGCCGCGTCTGCCTAGCCTTACTCATGAGTGTCGTGCTCCCGGTAAGAATTCTAGGCCCGGCGTGAGGCAATGAAGCGCGCGGCATGCTTGAGCGTTACCGCCCTGTCCCCGAAGGGCGCAAGCGCCGCCTCGGCATCCTCGACCAACGCCTTGAGGCGCCCCCGCGCTGGCTCGATCCCGAGCAGCGCGACAAGCGTCGCCTTGCCTCGGCCGGCATCCTTGGCCACCGCCTTGCCGACCGCAGCTTCGTCGCCTTCGGCATCGAGCAGATCGTCGGCCAGCTGAAAGGCCTGGCCGAAGGCGGCGGCGTAGGCCTTGAGCGCTCCTCTCGCCAATTCATCGGCGCGGCCGAGAATGGCGCCACCCTCGCAGGCAAAGGAGAACAGCGCGCCGGTCTTCATCGCCTGCATCTTCGCAACCTCCATCGGGCCAAGCGTCTCGCCCTCTGCCGCCAAGTCGAGGGCCTGCCCTCCGGCCATGCCTTGCACGCCGGCGGCCTCGGCCAGCAAGCCGATCAGCTCGACCCGCACGCTTGGGTCGCTATGCGTACTCGGACGGCTCAATATATCGAAGGCAAGCGTCTGTAGCGCGTCGCCGGCAAGGATCGCGGTCGCCTCGCCGAAGGCGACATGCACCGTTGGGCGGCCGCGCCGGACCGCATCGTCATCCATGGCGGGAAGATCGTCATGCACCAGCGAGTAGCAATGCACGCATTCGAGCGCGGCGCCGGCGTCGAGCGCATCCTCCTCCGCCACGCCGAACAGCCGCGCCGATTCGATGAGCAGGAACGGCCGCAGGCGCTTGCCGCCGCCGAGTGCTGCGTAGCGCATCGCCTCGATCAGCCGCGCCTGGCCTGACGGCGCAGGCTCGGAGCTAAGCAACGCATCGAGACGGCGCTCGATGAGTCCGGCAACGCGTTCGAGCTCTTGGTTAAGGTCCATGCATCAGCACGCGGAAGGACAGCAGCCTCAACAGTTTGCGGCGCCGGACCCTAATACCACGTTGCTCCTCGCGGCAACCGGAGGGTACAAGGCCTTCCGCATGGCAAAGACGAAGGCAAAGCGACGGCACCCCTGGCGAGGCGCATCGGGCTCGTGGTCCTCGCCATCATGGTGGGCCTGTTCCTCTCCATCATCGCCTTCCGCTTCGTGAACCCGCCAATCACCCCGGTGATGGTGGCGGAGAAGCTCAGGGGCACGACGCTCAAATATCGCTTTGTGCCGCTCGGGAGCATCGCGCGCGACCTGCCGCTCGCCGTGATCGCCAGCGAAGACGGCCGCTTCTGCAACCATTGGGGGGTCGACTGGGCTGCGGTGAAGGACGCGGTCCAGGAGGCGCGGAAGCGAGGCCGCGGCTTCCGTGGCGCGAGCACCATTCCCATGCAGACGGCAAAGAACCTCTATCTGTGGACCGACCGCAGCTATGTGCGGAAGGTCCTCGAAGTGCCGCTCGCCTATCTCCTCACCATCTTCTGGCCCAAGGAGCGCGTGATCGAGGTCTATCTCAACATCGCCCAATGGGGCCCTGGCATTTTCGGGGCCGAGGCGGCGAGCCAGCATTACTTCCGCAAGAGCGCCTCGCAACTCACGCGGCGCGAAGCCCTTCTGCTCGCGGTGTCGCTGCCCGCCCCACGGCTGCGCAATCCGGGCAAGCCCAGCCCGCGCATGCTGCGCATGGCCAAGGCGGTCGAGCGCAGGATGCCGGTTCTCGCCGCGCGCTCGGTCTGCGTCGCGCCTAAACCGGCACGCCAATCGGCCTCTGGCCAGGGCCGGGGTTAGCCACTATAAGGGCGCTCACTCAAGACACCGCGACATCCCGCGGTTCATTTTCGAAGGTTGGATTATGGCTGTACCCAAGAGAAAAACCTCCCGCATGAAGCGGGGCAACCGCCGCTCCCACGACGCGCTCGGCGCGCCGGCCTATGTCGAGGACAAGGAGTCAGGCGAGCTTCGCCGGCCGCATCATATCGATCTGAAATCCGGCAAATATCGTGGCCGCCAGGTGCTCAAGGTCAAGGAAGAGGCCTAAGCGAGCCGCGTTCGGGGAACTTCTCGCCTAGTTCGAGGGTAAACACCCCATGGTGATCGTGGAGCCGGAGGAGAGGGTCGTTCGCCATTACCGGCGAACGAGCTGGCTTTCGTCGGTTCCCCTGCTCGCCTTCGTGGTCATCGCCTATGTGGCCTTTGCCGCCGGCGGCGCCGACTTCACGCTGACGCGATTTACCGTGCCCATGCCGTCCGGCGCGGTGTGGAATATCTCGCTCGGCGACATGATGCTCGCCTTCTCGCTCTTCGTGCTGTTCTTCGAGGTCCTCAAATCGACGCGGACGGGCGGCAACTCGGTCGTCGATCACGCTTTGTCGATGATGGTGTTCGTGGCCTGCCTAATCCTTTTCCTGGTCTGGCCGCTGGCAGGAACGTCACTGTTCTTCCTGATCATGCTCACGACGCTGGTCGACGTGATCGCCGGTTTCTCGGTCACGATCAGGTCGGCGCGCCGCGACTACTCGGTCGGCGGCGAAAACTAGATTAGCGTCGGGAGAGCTGGTCGAGCCGATCCTGCATGGCGGTGAGCTCCGCCTTCAGGTTGGCGATCTCGTCATCGCTGCGCGGCGTCTCGGTCGTCGTGGGCTCCTTCGAGCCTGCCGCCGGAGTGTGGTCGTTCTTGTTTTCGCTCGGCCCCGGCCCTGTGCCGGTGAACGGGCTGAACAGGCCAAGGGCGCGCTCGAAGGTGGCGAAGTTCTTGCGCACCTGCTCCTGCATCGCCTCGAAGGCCGCGGTGCCGAAGGTATGGGCGAATCTGCGGCGATATTGCTCCTGCTGGCGGGTGAGCGAATCGAGGCTGAACTCGAGATAGCTCGGCACCAGCCGCTGCATGCTGTCGCCATAGAAGCGGATCAGCTGGCGGAGGAAGCCGATGGGCAACAGGTTCGTGCCCCTGCTCTCCTGCTCGACAATGATCTGGGTCAGAACGGAGTGGGTAAGGTCTTCGCCCGTCTTCGCGTCATAGACGACGAAGTCTCTTTCGGACCGCACCATTTCGGCGAGGTCTTCCAAGGTCACATAGGTGCTTGTGTCGGTATTGTAGAGCCGGCGGTTCGCGTATTTCTTGATTATGACCGGCCGGTTCTCCTGGTCGGTATCCCGTGCCACGTGTCTCCAGACTCCCTGGCTCTTGGCGGGTTCCGCCAAGCCATTTCATGCCGCAACTGCGAAATCAGTAGCACGATCTTTGTGCGGAGCACCAGAGCCTTTGCCGCACCCTTTGTCACGCATGGGGCGTAAGGCTTCCATAGCGTGAATCACTAGGGTATGACCTTGGATATGTTGGGGAAGTGGAGAACTCGATGAAAGACGAAGATATTGTCATCGTCAGCGCGGCGCGGACGCCGGTTGGCTCGTTCAACGGCACGCTTTCCAGCGTCCCGGCGCACACGCTCGGCGAGGTCGCCATCCGCGCGGCGCTGGAGCGCGCGCACGTCGCAGCGGCGGACGTCGATGAAGTGATCATGGGTCAGGTGCTGACCGCCGGCGAGGGACAGAACCCGGCGCGGCAGGCCGCCGTCGCCGCGGGCATCCCCATCGAGGCGACCGCCTGGGGCGTGAACCAGGTGTGCGGCTCCGGGTTGCGCGCCGTGGCTCTCGGCGCGCAGCAGATCAAGACCGGCGACGCCGACATCATCGTCGCCGGCGGCCAGGAGAATATGAGCCTCGCCCCGCATGTCGCGCATTTGCGCAACGGCCAGAAGATGGGCTCGCTCGAGCTCGTCGACAGCATGATCAAGGACGGCTGTGGGAAGCCTTCAACGGCTATCACATGGGCACCACCGCCGAGAACGTCGCGCGCCAGTGGCAGATCACCCGCGAAGAGCAGGACAAATTCGCCACCCACTCCCAGAACAAGGCGGAAGCCGCGAAGAAGGGCGGCAAGTTCAAGGACGAGATCGCGCCCGTCACGGTCAAGACCCGCAAGGGCGAGACGGTGGTGAGCGAGGACGAGTACATCCGCGAGGGCGCCAAGATCGAGGACGCGGCGAAGCTCCGCCCTGCCTTCGACAAGGAAGGCACCGTCACCGCCGGCAACGCGTCGGGCATCAATGACGGCGCCGCCGCCGTGGTGCTGATGTCGGCCGCGGAAGCGAAGAAGCGCAAGCTGAAGCCGCTCGCCCGTATCGCCTCATGGGCGACCGCCGGCGTCGATCCAAAGATCATGGGCTCCGGCCCCATACCCGCTTCGCGCAAGGCCCTTGAGAAGGCCGGCTGGAAGGTTTCCGACCTCGATCTGATCGAGGCCAACGAGGCTTTCGCGGCGCAGGCGCTTGCGGTGAACAAGGATCTCGCCGTCGACACCGGCAAGGTCAATGTCAACGGCGGCGCCATCGCCATCGGCCATCCCATCGGCGCGTCTGGCGCGCGCATCCTCGTCACGCTCTTGCACGAGATGCAGAAGCGCGACGCCAAGAAAGGTCTTGCCACGCTCTGCATCGGTGGCGGCATGGGCATCGCCATGTGCGTCGAGCGTGACTAAAGCGAGTTTGTAGGGCGTGCAGAAGCCTCGCGCCGCTTGAACCGGCGCGGGGCCAATTCGACTTGATTGGGAAGCAAGCGCCGTAAAGAGCGCCTAAAGGGAGGAACGCATTATGGGGAGAGTGGCTCTCGTCACGGGAGGTACGCGTGGTATTGGCGCCGCCATCAGCAAGGCACTGAAGAAGGCTGGCTATAACGTCGCGGCCAATTATGCGGGCAACGACGAGGCCGCCCAGGCGTTCAAGAAGGAAACCAAGATCCCGGTCTTCAAATGGGACGTCGGCGATTACGTCGCCTGCGAGCAGGGCATCGTCAGCGTTGAGAACGAGGTCGGCCCGATCGAGGTGCTGGTCAACAACGCCGGCATCTCGCGCAACTCGATGCTCCAGAAGATGACGCACGAGCAGTGGAGCCAAGTGATCCGCACCAATCTCAACTCGCTGTTCAACATGACGCGGCCGGTGATCAACGGCATGCGCGACCGCGAGCTTCGGCAGGGTGATCAACATCTCCTCGATCAACGGGCAGAAGGGGCAGCTCGGCCTCGTCAACTATTGCTCGGCCAAGTCCGGCGTCATCGGCTTCACCAGGGCGCTCGCGCTGGAAAGCGCGCGCAAGGGCATCACGGTGAATGCCAGCAGGCAAAGGAGAACAGCGCACCGGTCTTCATCGCCTGCATCTTCGCAACCTCCATCGGGCCAAGCGTCTCGCCCTCTGCCGCCAAGTCGAGGGCCTGCCCTCCGGCCATGCCTTGCACGCCGGCGGCCTCCGCCAGCAAGCCGATCAGCTCGACCCGCACGCTTGGGTCGCTATGCGTACGCGGACGGCTCAATATATCGAAGGCAAGCGTCTGTAGCGCGTCGCCGGCGAGGATCGCGGTCGCCTCGCCGAAGGCGACATGCACCGTTGGGCGGCCGCGCCGCACCGCATCGTCATCCATGGCGGGAAGATCGTCATGCACCAGCGAGTAGCAATGCACGCATTCGAGCGCGGCGCCGGCGTCGAGCGCATCCTCCTCCGCCACGCCGAACAGCCGCGCCGATTCGATGAGCAGGAACGGCCGCAGGCGCTTGCCGCCGCCGAGTGCTGCGTAGCGCATCGCCTCGATCAGCCGCGCCTGGCCTGACGGCGCAGGCTCGGAGCTAAGCAGCGCATCGAGACGGCGCTCGATGAGTCCGGCAACGCGTTCGAGCTCTTGGTTAAGGTCCATGCTTCAGCACGCGGAAGGACAGCAGCCTCAACAGTTTGCGGCGCCGGACCCTAATACCACGTTGCTCCTCGCGGCAACCGGAGGGTACAAGGCCTTCCGCATGGCAAAGACTAAAGCAAAGCGGCGGCACCCTTGGCGAGGCGCATCGGCCTCGTGGTCCTCGCCATCATGGTGGGCCTGTTCCTCTCCATCATCGCCTTCCGCTTCGTGAACCCGCCAATCACCCCGGTGATGGTGGCGGAGAAGCTCAGGGGCACCACGCTCAAATATCGCTTTGTGCCGCTCGGGAGCATCGCGCGCGACCTGCCGCTCGCCGTGATCGCCAGCGAAGACGGCCGCTTCTGCAACCATTGGGGGGTCGACTGGGCTGCGGTGAAGGACGCGGTCCAGGAGGCGCGGAAACGAGGCCGCGGCTTCCGTGGCGCGAGCACCATTCCCATGCAGACGGCAAAGAACCTCTATCTGTGGACCGACCGCAGCTATGTGCGGAAGGTCCTCGAAGTGCCGCTCGCCTATCTCCTCACCATCTTCTGGCCCAAGGAGCGCGTGATCGAGGTCTATCTCAACATCGCCCAATGGGGCCCTGGCATTTTCGGGGCCGAGGCGGCGAGCCAGCATTACTTCCGCAAGAGGGCCTCGCAGCTCACGCGGCGCGAAGCCCTTCTGCTCGCGGTATCGCTGCCCGCCCCACGGCTGCGCAATCCGGGCAAGCCCAGCCCGCGAATGCTGCGCATGGCCAAGGCGGTCGAGCGCAGGATGCCGGTCCTCGCCGCGCGCTCGGTCTGCGTCGCGCCTAAACCGGCACGCCAATCGGCCTCTGGCCAGGGCCGGGGTTAGCCACTATAAGGGCGCTCACTCAAGACACCGCGACATCCCGCGGTTCATTTTCGAAGGTTGGATTATGGCTGTACCCAAGAGAAAAACCTCCCGCATGAAGCGGGGCAACCGCCGCTCCCACGACGCGCTCGGCGCGCCGGCCTATGTCGAGGACAAGGAGTCGGGCGAGCTTCGCCGGCCGCATCATATCGATCTGAAATCCGGCAAATATCGTGGCCGCCAGGTGCTCAAGGTCAAGGAAGAGGCCTAAGCGAGCCGCGTTCGGGGAACTTCTCGCTAGTTCGAGGGTAAACACCCCATGGTGATCGTGGAGCCGGAGGAGAGGGTCGTTCGCCATTACCGGCGAACGAGCTGGCTTTCGTCGGTTCCTCTGCTCGCCTTCGTGGTCATCGCCTATGTGGCCTTTGCCGCCGGCGGCGCCGACTTCACGCTGACGCGATTCACCGTGCCCATGCCGTCCGGCGCGGTGTGGAATATCTCGCTCGGCGACATGATGCTCGCCTTCTCGCTCTTCGTGCTGTTCTTCGAGGTCCTCAAATCGACGCGGACGGGCGGCAACTCGGTCGTCGATCACGCTCTGTCGATGATGGTGTTCGTGGCCTGCCTAATCCTTTTCCTGGTCTGGCCGCTGGCAGGAACGTCACTGTTCTTCCTGATCATGCTCACGACGCTGGTCGACGTGATCGCCGGTTTCTCGGTCACGATCAGGTCGGCGCGCCGCGACTACTCGGTCGGCGGCGAAAACTAGATTAGCGTCGGGAGAGCTGGTCGAGCCGATCCTGCATGGCGGTGAGCTCCGCCTTCAGGTTGGCGATCTCGTCATCGCTGCGCGGCGTCTCGGTCGTCGTGGGCTCCTTCGAGCCTGCCGCCGGAGTGTGGTCGTTCTTGTTTTCGCTCGGCCCCGGCCCTGTGCCGGTGAACGGGCTGAACAGGCCAAGGGCGCGCTCGAAGGTGGCGAAGTTCTTGCGCACCTGCTCCTGCATCGCCTCGAAGGCCGCGGTGCCGAAGGTATGGGCGAATCTGCGGCGATATTGCTCCTGCTGGCGGGTGAGCGAATCGAGGCTGAACTCGAGATAGCTCGGCACCAGCCGCTGCATGCTGTCGCCATAGAAGCGGATCAGCTGGCGGAGGAAGCCGATGGGCAACAGATTCGTGCCCCTGCTCTCCTGCTCGACAATGATCTGGGTCAGAACGGAGTGGGTAAGGTCTTCGCCCGTCTTCGCGTCATAGACGACGAAGTCTCTTTCGGACCGCACCATTTCGGCGAGGTCTTCCAAGGTCACATAGGTGCTTGTGTCGGTATTGTAGAGCCGGCGGTTCGCGTATTTCTTGATTATGACCGGCCGGTTCTCCTGGTCGGTATCCCGTGCCACGTGTCTCCAGACTCCCTGGCTCTTGGCGGGTTCCGCCAAGCCATTTCATGCCGCAACTGCGAAATCAGTAGCACGATCTTTGTGCGGAGCACCAGAGCCTTTGCCGCACCCTTTGTCACGCATGGAGCGTAAGGCTTCCATAGCGTGAATCACTAGGGTATGACCTTGGATATGTTGGGGAAGTGGAGAACTCAATGAAAGACGAAGATATTGTCATCGTCAGCGCGGCGCGGACGCCGGTTGGCTCGTTCAACGGCACGCTTTCCAGCGTCCCGGCGCACACGCTCGGCGAGGTCGCCATCCGCGCGGCGCTGGAGCGCGCGCACGTCGCAGCGGCGGACGTCGATGAAGTGATCATGGGTCAGGTGCTGACCGCCGGCGAGGGACAGAACCCGGCGCGGCAGGCCGCCGTCGCCGCGGGCATCCCCATCGAGGCGACCGCCTGGGGCGTGAACCAGGTGTGCGGCTCCGGGTTGCGCGCGGTCGCTCTCGGCGCGCAGCAGATCAAGACCGGCGACGCCGACATCATCGTCGCCGGCGGCCAGGAGAATATGAGCCTCGCCCCGCATGTCGCGCATTTGCGCAACGGCCAGAAGATGGGCTCGCTCGAGCTCGTCGACAGCATGATCAAGGACGGCCTGTGGGAAGCCTTCAACGGCTATCACATGGGCACCACCGCCGAGAACGTCGCGCGCCAGTGGCAGATCACCCGCGAAGAGCAGGACAAATTCGCCACCCACTCCCAGAACAAGGCGGAAGCCGCGAAGAAGGGCGGCAAGTTCAAGGACGAGATCGCGCCCGTCACGGTCAAGACCCGCAAGGGCGAGACGGTGGTGAGCGAGGACGAGTACATCCGCGAGGGCGCCAAGCTCGAGGACGCGGCGAAGCTCCGCCCTGCCTTCGACAAGGAAGGCACCGTCACCGCCGGCAACGCGTCGGGCATCAATGACGGCGCCGCCGCCGTGGTGCTGATGTCGGCCGCGGAAGCGAAGAAGCGCAACCTGAAGCCGCTCGCCCGTATCGCCTCATGGGCGACCGCCGGCGTCGATCCAAAGATCATGGGCTCCGGCCCCATACCCGCTTCGCGCAAGGCCCTTGAGAAGGCCGGCTGGAAAGTTTCCGACCTCGATCTGATCGAAGCCAACGAGGCTTTCGCGGCGCAGGCGCTTGCGGTGAACAAGGATCTCGCCGTCGACACCGGCAAGGTCAATGTCAACGGCGGCGCCATCGCCATCGGCCATCCCATCGGCGCCTCTGGCGCGCGCATCCTCGTCACGCTCTTGCACGAGATGCAGAAGCGCGACGCCAAGAAAGGTCTTGCCACGCTCTGCATCGGTGGCGGCATGGGCATCGCCATGTGCGTCGAGCGTGACTAAAGCGAGTTTGTAGGGCGTGCAGAAGCCTCGCGCCGCTTGAACCGGCGCGGGGCCAATTCGACTTGATTGGGAAGCAAGCGCCGTAAAGAGCGCCTAAAGGGAGGAACGCATTATGGGGAGAGTGGCTCTCGTCACGGGAGGTACGCGTGGTATTGGCGCCGCCATCAGCAAGGCACTGAAGAAGGCTGGCTATAACGTCGCGGCCAATTATGCGGGCAACGACGAGGCCGCCCAGGCGTTCAAGAAGGAAACCAAGATCCCGGTCTTCAAATGGGACGTCGGCGATTACGTCGCCTGCGAGCAGGGCATCGTCAGCGTTGAGAACGAGGTCGGCCCGATCGAGGTGCTGGTCAACAACGCCGGCATCTCGCGCGACTCGATGCTCCAGAAGATGACGCACGAGCAGTGGAGCCAAGTGATCCGCACCAATCTCAACTCGCTGTTCAACATGACGCGGCCGGTGATCAACGGCATGCGCGACCGGAGCTTCGGCAGGGTGATCAACATCTCCTCGATCAACGGGCAGAAGGGGCAGCTCGGCCTCGTCAACTATTGCTCGGCCAAGTCCGGCGTCATCGGCTTCACCAGGGCGCTTGCGCTGGAAAGCGCGCGCAAGGGCATCACGGTGAATGCCATCGCCCCAGGCTACGTGGCGACGGAGCTGCTGGCGAACGTGTCCGAGGAGGTGATGAAGTCGATCGTCGGCCAGATCCCGGTCGGGCGCCTTGGCGAAGCCGACGAGGTCGCCCGCTGCGTGACCTTCCTCGCCGCCGACGAGGCAGGCTGGATCACCGGCTCGACGCTTACCATCAACGGCGGCCAATTCATGGATTGAGCCGTCAGGGAACCCAATCCTCAGGGGCGAGTTCGAAGCCTGAGAAGTCGAATCCCGGCGCTACGGTACAGCCGGTCAGCGTCCAGGCCCCGAGGCTCTGGGCGCTTTGCCATGCGCCGGGAGGCACCAGCGCATGCGGGTGCTCGCCTTGAAGCCAATCGGGGCCGAGGCGGTATTCGTGCCGCGCCTCGCCGTGCTTCACTTCGAGCAAGAGCGGCGCGCCGCCATACCAGTGCCACATCTCGGCGGCGTCGACGCGATGCCAGCGCGACACTTCCCCTGCCCTGAGCAGATAGAGGATCGCGGTGGAATGCGAGCGGCCCTTGTGCCCTGGCTCGTCGCGGAAGGTCTCGCGGAAATATCCGCCTTCCGGATGCGGCCCGAGCTTCAGATGGGCGATGATCTCGTCTGCCGTGAGACGTTCCGTCACGGCCTAGAACCTGTCCTTGCGCCGCCGCGTCTCGCCGAAAATCTCCCAGAGCTCCCTGCCCTCCATGCCGAGCCGTTTCTGAATCTCGGGGCTCGACGGACGCAGGAAGGGATTGGTGGCAAGCTCCTTGGCGATGGTGGTGGGCAGCGCCGGCTCTTTCTTCTTGGCAAGCTCCTCGGCCTCCACGGCGCGGGCCTGAAGCGCGGCGTTGCCCGGCTCGACGGTCAGCGCGAATTTGGTGTTGGCACGGGTATATTCGTGCCCGCAATAAAGTTGCGTCTCAGGTGGCAACGCCATCAGCTTCTGTAACGAGCGCCACATCATCTTGGCGTCGCCTTCGAGCAGCTTGCCGCAGCCGACCGAGAACAGCGTGTCGCCGACGAACACGATGCCGTCGTCAGGGAACAGATAGCTGATATGCCCGCGCGTATGGCCGGGCGTCTCGATGACGAGGGCGTTGGAATTTCCCACCGCGACGCTGTCGCCCTCGCTCACCTCGACGTCGATGGCAGGAATGCTGCCGGCCTCAACCTTCGGGCCGACGATGATGCAGCCGGTCGCGGCCTTCAGACGCCTGTTGCCGGCGGTGTGGTCGCCGTGGTGATGGGTGATGAGGATATGGGTAAGCGTCCAGCCCGTCTTCTCGAGCGCCGCGAGCACCGCGTCCGCGTCGGGAGCGTCGATCGAGGCCGTGGCCCCGGTGTCTGGATCGTGGACCAGCACGCCGTAATTGTCGCTGCGCGCCGGGAATTGGTGAACTTCAAGTTTTGCCATTGCTCTTTCCGCTGAATTGCCGGGCCGGACCGTAGCATCTCCTTAAACTGGATTGAATTGCGGCTGATTATTGGGTCGAACGAAAGTGTATCCTCCCCGGGTCCGCGACTTCAGGATGACGGCCCGATGCATCTCGACGCCATCGACCTCAAGGATTTCTACGCCTCGCCTCTGGGGGCCGTGGTGCGCCGGCTGCTCGGCGCGCGGATCAGGGCGCGCTGGAGCAATTTGCGGGGCAAGAGCCTGTTCGGCGTGGGCTTCGCCACGCCCTATCTCGGCGCCTTCCGTGGTGACGCCGGTTCCTTGGGCGCGCTGATGCCTGCCCAACTCGGCGTCATCTCCTGGCCTCGCGAGGGCAAAGGCCTGAGCGTCCTTGTCGACGAGACCGAGCTGCCGCTCCCCGACGAATGCGCCGACCGCATACTCCTCGTGCACATGCTCGAATGGAGCGAGCGGTCGCGTGCCCTGCTCCGCGAGCTGTGGCGGGTGCTTGCCCCCAACGGCCGGCTGCTCATCGTCGTGCCGAACCGGCGGGGGCTGTGGGCACGGGTCGACTCCACGCCCTTCGGCTACGGACGTCCCTACAGCCGCTCGCAGATCGGGACGCTGCTCAAGGACGCCATGTTCTCTCCAGAGGACTGGCAATACGCGCTTTACATGCCGCCCTTCAGCTGGCGCGTGCTGCTCAAATGGCCGGTGTTCTGGGAGCGGTTAGGTCTCGTGCTGTGGCCTGCCTTCTCCGGCGTCATCATGGTCGAGGCGACAAAGCAGATCTATGCCGGCGTGCCGGTGAAGGAAGTGCGGAGCAAGAGCCGCCGCGTGGTGCCGGTGCCTGCCGGCGTGACGCCGAGGACTTCATCCCCTCGCCTTGATGAAGTGTCCCCACGTCAAGTCTTCTCAAGCACCGAGAAGAAGTAGCCGTTGTGCCAGTCGCTCAAATGCCCGATCACCGGCCCGTGGGTGCCGTCGAGGGTGGTGCGAATCTCAAGACTGTATTTCAGCGACAAATTGAGCGCCTTGATCGCGGCGAGGCTTCCACGACGCACGGGCTCCCAGTTCCAGTCATCTATGATGAGGATGAACTGGCGTGTCAGGGCGGGGGCGGCGTGCACGAGCCCGTCATAGTGATCCTGATAGGCGTGCGGGCCGTCGAAGAGATAGACATTGAAGGTGCCAAGGCTCGCGATGTCCAGCTTGCGAAAGTCGCATTCCACGAAGGTGACGTGCGCCTCAGGCACCTTGAACCGGTTGACGTTGGCGAGGAACTGGTCCTTCGGGCCGCCAAACTCCGACCAATTGTCAATGCCGGTGGCACGCACACGGTTGCGGCTGATCGCCGAGCACAGGGTCGATCCTGTCCAGCAACCCACCTCGAGATAGCTCGGATTGGGGAGCCCGCGGATCAGGTTGTTGATGAAATGCCGGTACTTGCCGCCCGACATCCCGACCATGGTCAGAACGTCGGGATCGATCTCGCTTTCGCTATTGAGAGCCTTGCCGAACGCCTCTTTGATGTTTCGAGACAGTTCGTGGGCAGGCGTCTCATCGATCTGAGTGACGTGTGCGGCTTGGGCAATGTTGGACATTGTGCCGAGTTCCCCAGCGGTTCTACCCGACCGCGAGCATAGTCCTCATCGCGACAGGAGGA